>JAQCIU010000027.1:0-44214 GCA_027593235.1 Chloroflexota bacterium | reverse complement strand
CTCCTGCGAGTTCTGGGTGCTTCACACTTCCCAGTCTCGCTGGAGGTCCCTCCGCAGTCAGCCGTCTCGCAGGTGTGTGGTCAGTACAGCTAGCTGCGCAATCGCTCGAGGAAATCACCCACATCGATAACCGGGAGCGGAACGTTGCCGCGCGCCCGAAGTCGGTCGAGGGCGTTCAGTCCATCGACGGACACCTGGAGAAGCACATTGAACGGACGCGGGGTTCGCCCGTCGAACCCTGGGAACGCCTCGGGATCGAGCCAGGCAGCAGCTGCCTCGTTGAGGATCTTGAAGAAGATCGCGACGTCCCGATCGGGATCAGCCGTGAGCAGGCTCTCGGCATTGACGATCACCAGCAGTTACGCAGCGGCTTCGATCCAATCGAGATCGTTGATGCATTCGTTGAATGCGTTCCAGTTCTCGCCGAAGTAGTCGCCGAACTGCAGCGCCGCACCGAACTCATTGAAGAGGTCCTGCTGGGTCGACATCTTCGACGCTCGGAGCACGCGCGAAAGCCCGTGGTTCTCGTCGAACGCCCACGCAATGCCGTAACCCTCCGCAGGCGAGCAGACCATCGCCTGGACCGCGGGTCCCTCCCAGTCGCGTATCGAAGATGGCAGCGTGATCACGATGTGCTCCGACTCGTTGGTGAACCCTAGACCCAGTCTGCCAGCGTGACCCTGCTGCGACACGTCGAGGCCGCCGACATGGCATCCGACCGGGCGTTATGTGATCATCGACGCCGTTCGACGGTTTCGAGGAAGGCGGCGGGGATGAGCGACCAACCAGCGCAGCAGGCCCACCTGATCTACGACAAGGACGGCAACCCGACCGCCGAGCGCCCGTGGATCTTCCGCACCTACTCGGGCCACACCAGTGCACGTGCCAGCAACGAGCTGTACCGCTCCAACCTCTCGATGGGACAGACGGGCCTTTCGATCGCCTTCGACCTCCCCACGCAGACCGGCTACTCCTCGGATCACCCGCTCGCCGCGCCCGAGGTCGGCAAGACCGGCGTGCCGATCAACACCCTCGACGATCTGCACAACCTCTTCGCGGAGATCCCGCTCGAGGAGATGAACACCTCGATGACGATCAACGCGACGGCGATGTGGCTGCTCGCGCTCTACGTCGGCCTCGCGCGGGAGCGCGGCGAGGACGTGTCGAAGCTGCAGGGCACGACGCAGAACGACATCGTCAAGGAGTACCTGGCGCGCGGGACCTACATCTTCCCGCCGGACGCCTCCCTCCGCCTGATCGCCGAGATGTACGAGTACTGCCTCGACGAGATCCCGAGCTGGAACCCCTCGAACATCTGCAGCTACCACCTCCAGGAAGCCGGCTCGACGCCGGTTCAGGAACTGGCGTTCGCACTCGCCAACGCGATCGGCATCCTTGACGAGATCAAGGAGCGCGGGAACGTGCCCGCCGATCGCTTCGAGGCGATCGTGGGTCGCATCAGTTTCTTCGTGAACTCCGGCATTCGCTTCGTTGAAGAGATGTGCAAGATGCGCGCCTTCACGGAGCTGTGGGACGAGATCACGCTCGAACGCTACGGCGTCGAGAATCCACGCTTCCGTCGCTTCCGCTACGGCGTGCAGGTCAACAGCCTCGGCCTGACCGAGCAGCAGCCCGAGAACAACGCCTGGCGGATCCTCCTCGAAACCCTCGGCGTCACGCTCAGTCGCAACGCGCGCTGCCGCGCGCTCCAGCTCCCCGCCTGGAACGAGGCGCTCTCGTTGCCTCGCCCGTGGGACCAGCAGTGGGCGCTCCGCCTCCAGCAGGTGCTCGCGTACGAGACCGACCTCCTCGAGTACCCCGACCTCTTCGACGGCTCGCCCGTCGTCGAGTCCAAGGTGAACGCGCTCAAGACCGAGGCGCGCGCCGAGATCGATCGCATCCTCGATCTGGGCGGCATCCGCGCCGCGATCGAGTCCGGTTACATGAAGTCCGAGCTTGTCCGCTCGATGGCCGAGCGCATCTCCGACATCAACTCGGGCGAGCGCATCGTCGTCGGCGTGAACCGCTGGACCGAGGCGATCGACTCGCCGCTGCTGGCCGACGCCGAGGGCGGCATCTTCCGCGTCGACCGCGAAGAGGCCCGCTGGACGCTCGACCGCCTCGAGGAGACGAAGCGTACCCGCGACGACGCCCGCGTCGCCGCAGCCCTTGAGGGCCTGCACGCCGCCGCGAAGTCCGGCGCGAGCCTGATGGAGCCCTCGATCGAGTGCGCGCTCGCCCGTGTCACCACCGGCGAGTGGTCCGACGCGTTGCGCGAGACCTTCGGCGAGTACCGCCCACCGACCGGCATCGAGGGCCAGCACATCGGCCTCGTCCCGGCAGACCTCGAGCGCCTGCGCGCCCGTTCGGACGAGTTCACGAAGCGCACCGGCCGCCGCCCGCGCCTCGTCGTCGGCAAGCCCGGCCTCGATGGTCACTCCAACGGCGCCGAGGTGATCGCCGTCGCTGCCCGCGACGCCGGTTTCGAGGTCATCTACTCCGGCATCCGCCTCAGCCCGCAGGACATCGTGCAGTCCGCCGTGGACGAGTCCGCACACGTGATCGGCATCTCGATCCTCAGCGGCTCCCACCTCGAACTGGCCGAGCAGCTCATGGCCGCGCTCAAGGAAGCCGGCGCCACCGACGAGATCGCCGTCGTCTTCGGCGGCATCATCCCGAAGGCAGACATGCCCACCCTCGAAGCGCTCGGCGTGCGCCGCATCTTCACCCCCAGCGACTTCGACATCGTCGAGGTGATGGACAACCTGCTCACGCTGGTCGAGGAGTCTTCCGGGGCGCTGACGGCGTAGCCGGCTTCGAGGGCGATGTATCATCCGCGAGCGGCGTCGACCCGACGCCCGGAGGTGCGGCGTTGACGACCCAGAACATCACGGCGGCGCAGCAGGGCATGCTCCTGCTTGCGGACATCTCCGGCTACACGGCGTTCCTACAGGAGGTGGGCGCGGCGCACAGCGAGGAGATGGCGCGGAGCGGGGTGATCCCGGAGGCGTACCCGCTGATGGCGACGCTGCTCGACGGGATCGTCGACCGCTTGGTCCCGCCGTTCACGCTCTCGAAGACGGAGGGCGACGCAGTATTCGCGTTCGCCGGCGCCGAAGACTTCCAGCTGCGTGGCCAACAGGTCCTCGATTGCATCGATGCCTGCTACGCGGCGTTTTCCGATCGGATATCCGCGTTGGAGTCGGCGACCACGTGCGACTGCCACGCCTGTGAGCGCGGCGGCGGACTGGACCTGAAGTTCATCCTGCACGCCGGCTCCTACGTCATCCAGCCGATCGCCGGGCGCCAGGAGCTGTTGGGTCCTGACGTGAACGCAGTCCACCGACTGCTCAAGAATCACGCAGGAGATGTCGTTGGGAGTCGCGCGTACGTGCTCTTCACCGCCGCCGCTGTAGCGGCGTTGGAAGTCCCACTCGAGCGCTCGTCGTTGATCACCGAGACCTACGAACACCTCGCGCCGATCGACTCCTACGTCTTTCCCGTGCCGGTTGGCGCGGCGTAAGGGCTGTCTGCTCGCGCGCCATCCCAATCAGCCGCCATTGCATCGAACCGGCATCGCTTGTCGCGTGCGTGTCGCATCGATGAGACGATCGCGCGCAGTGTGAGGTGGTTCCCCTGATGCCCGATTCCGAGTCCGTGACCGCTCCCCCTTACGATCCCGCGATCGCTGCCGAACTGGCGACCGAGGCCTATTCCATCGCTGCCGAGGCTGGCGCCGCCATCCTCGATGCCCTCGGGAGCGAGATCTTCGTCTCGTACAAGGACACGGCGAGCGGCGCGAACGCGCCGGCGAACCCCGTCTCCGACATCGACCAGGCCGTCGAGCGCCTGATCCGTGACCGCATCGCCGCGCGTTACCCGGACCACGCCTTCTTCGGCGAGGAGACCGAGGGCGATTACCAGCCCGGCCCCCGCTTCACCTGGGCGGTCGACCCGATCGACGGCACCCAGAACTTCGTCAACGGCTTCCCCTTCTACTCCAGCTCCATCGGCGTCTTCGACGGCGCCGTTCCCGTCGCCGGAGCCATCTGGGGCGTCGCGACGCACCTCGGCCGGCCCGGTGTGTATCACGCCCATCGAGGTGGCCCGCTCCACTTTGACGGGGAGCCGATGCCGCGGCACGGCCACTTCTCCAACGGCCGGCTCCGCGCGCTGGCCGCGATCCCGATGGGGCACCAACGGCGCGCCGCGAACTGGGACTACCGGTCGCTCGGCTCGACCGCCCTCGAGGGCGCGCTCGTCGCCGCCGGTGCCCTCACCGCTGCTCGCAACCCGGATCCGCACGTCTGGGATATCGCCGCGAGCGCCGTCCTCGTCGAGGCCGCGGGGCACGAGGTGTGGACGCGGCCAAAGGGTGGAGCGGGCTGGGTACCGCTCGTCACGATCGATCCCGCTGCGTTCGCTGCGTGGCGTCAGCCGGTGATCGTCACCTCGGCCGCGGCTTCCGAGGAGATCCGCAAGTCGTGAACGATCGGGATCTCCAGCGGCCGGTCCCCGGCGACCGCTCGCCGGCGAATCTCGTCCTCGTGTTCCGCAACTTTGGCGAGAATGAGGCGCCCCAGCTCGACGCCCGTCTCTACGCTGCCCTGTGCCCCGCGATCGCCGAGGACCAACAGCTCCTCGCGATCTGCTCCGTCATCCCCGCGTCCCAGCCCCCGCCGAACATGCTGTTCGGCGCCGTCCACTACTTGCTGCTCGAAGACCCCGACGCCTCGCTCCGTCACTTCTACCGCGACCTCGGTGGTTCCGAGGACCCCGCCGCCGCTTTCCCGGAGTTCCGCACCTACGTCCTCGACCATCGGGTCGAGATCGAGGCGCTCCTCCGCACTCGCCGGGTGCAGACGAACGTGATCCAGCGCTGCACGGTGCTCCTGCCCGCGTTCGCCCACGTCGCCGGCGCAGCGTCGGAGGACGCGCTCGCTCTGATCGAGATCGGCCCGAGCCTCGGTCTCAACCTGCTCTGGGATCGCTACGCTTACCGCTACTCACACGCTGGTCAGGACGTGCTGCGCTGGGGTGACCAGACCTCGGCTGTCGACCTCCCCGCGGAGCTGCGAGGCGATCACCACCTCCCTGACCTCCCGTCTGCGATCCCGGTCGCATCCCGGATGGGCATCGAGTTCGACCGGATCGACCTCGCGGATGACGACGCCATCCGCTGGCTGCGCGCCCTGATCTGGCCGGAGCACCTCGAGCGCCACGACCGTCTCGCCGCGGCGATCGAGGTAGCCCGGCACGATCCGCCGCGCGTCATCGAGGGCGACGCCACCCTCGAGTTGCGTGCAGCCCTCGATGCGGCGCCGCGCGACGCCGCCCTCTGCGTCTATGCCACGCACGCGCTCTACCAGATCGCGGCGGAGGGTCGGCGTCGCATCTTCGACGCGCTCAACGCCGCGTCGGTGGGCCGCGTCGTCTGGTTCGCCTCGATGGAGGGCACCGGCGGCGACCACTCCGAGCTGTTCCTCCACCGTTACGAGGATGGCAAGCGGACGGTCGCCCACCTCGCGAACTGCAATCCGCACGGCCGCTGGGTCGAATGGCTCGCCCTGAACTGACTCGATCCGGAGATCGGCCGCGCTCAGGCTCGATCGTCGGCCATCCCGCAAGATGCCCCTTTTGGATGATGTCGGGTCCCTGACGGCGACCCTTATACTCGGACGCGATGCCTGCACTGCTAGAAGCCGAACGTCTCGAGAAACAATACGGACCGGTGCGGGCACTCCAGGGTGTCAGCTTCGTTGTCGAACCCGGCGTGACCGGCCTGCTCGGGGCGAACGGCGCCGGTAAGAGCACAGCGCTCAAGCTCTTCCTCGGCTTGATCCACCCCACCCAGGGACGCGCGCTCTTCGAGGGCGTGGACGTCGCCAGCACGCCGCTGGTCCGCCAACGCATCGGCTACATGCCCGAGCACGATTGCCTGCCCTCGAACGTCGACGCCGTCGAGTTCCTCTCCTACATGGCGCAGATATCGGGGATGCCGCGCCACGACGCGCGCGTGCGCGCCGCCGACACCCTCCGACACGTCGGGCTCGACGAGGAGCGCTATCGCCCGCTGGGCAGCTACTCCACCGGCATGAAGCAGCGCGTGAAACTCGCGCAGGCGCTCGTACACGACCCCGCGCTCGTGCTCCTCGACGAACCGACGGCGGGCCTCGATCCGATGGGCCGCCAGCAGATGCTCGAGTTGATCGCGCACACCGGCCGCGAGTTCGGTATCAGCGTCGTGCTGTCGTCGCACCTGATGGGCGACGTGGAGCGCACCTGCGACCGCGTGATCGTGCTCGACTCCGGGCTCGTCTCGCGCGAGGGCTCCGTCGCCGGGTTCACCTCCGAGACCACCACGCTCGCGATCGTCGTCTCCGAGGGCGCCGAGCCGCTCGCCGAGGAGCTACGGCGACGCGGCCTCCAGCCGCAGGTCGAGGGCGACGTGCTGATCGTCGAGGGCATCGAGGACGCCGACTACGACGTCATCCGCGACGCGGTCGTCGCGTCGGGCGCGCTGCTGTACTCAATGGCGCCGCGCCAGCACTCGCTGACCGAGCTGTTTCGCGACGCGATGGTCGGCAGCGCTTCGTGACCACCGAACCGACGGCCCCGGAAGGACAGGTCTTCGACCTCGGCTACCAGCGCTTCACCGGCGAGCGCGAAGGCCTCGGGCGTGCGATGCGCGCCATCTGGCGCGACTCCTACCGATCCGCGCTGGGCCTCGGACGGAGCCTCAGTTCGAAGCTGTTGCCGTTTGGATTGATCATCCTCGCGCTCTTTCCCGCCGTGATCACGATGGTGATCGCCGGCTTCGTCTCGTCGTTCGGCGGCGACCTCGCCGACCTCGAACTCGAGGACTTCACGAACCGCGCGTACTACGAATTCGCGCAGATCCCGTTGTTGCTGTTCGCCGGCATGCTCGGTCCGGAGATGCTGTGTCCGGACCGCCGAAGCGGCGTGCTGGTGCTCTACTTCGTGCGTCCGCTCACGCCGATGAACTACGTCGCGGCACGCTGGATCGGCTTCTTCACGGTGATGCTCGGCATTCTGATGCTGCCCCAGGTGCTCGTCTACCTGACCCAGCTCGTGATCGCCGACAACCCGTGGACATGGTTCAGCGACCACCTCGACCTGATGCCGCGCGCGGCGCTGTCGGCGGTGATTCTCGCCATGTTGCAGACGACTGTGGCGCTTGCGATCGCCTCGTTCACCGATCGCCGCGCCTATGCGGCGGCGGCAATCCTCGGCTTCTTTTTCCTGACCGCAGCCGTCGGCGCCGTGCTCGTCGATGTACTCGACGGCACCGCCGCGGACTGGTGGAGGTTGGTCAACATACTCGGAGCGTTCCTCCAGGTGAACAACTGGGCCTTCGGTGTCTTCGATGGCGCGCTCTCGGGATACGTCTACATCGCTGAGATGGTGGTTGTGATCGCCGCCGGGTGGGCGGTGTTGTGGTGGCGCTACCGAGGAGCGACGGAATGACCTCGGAACAGCCGATCGTCGGGAACGGCCGCGAAGCGACGGTGCGCGTCGAACGCGTATCGCGCTGGTTCGGCAGCGTCGTGGCGGTCAACGACATCTCGTTCGAGATCTTCCCCGGCGTGACCGGCCTCGTCGGCCCCAACGGCGCGGGCAAGACGACGCTGCTGCGCATGCTCTCCGGACTCGCCCGACCGTCCGACGGTCAGGTCACCGTGCTGGGCGAGCCCGTCCGAGGTAACCCCGGTATCTACAAGCGGCTCGGCGTGATGACCGAGCACGAGAACGTCTACGGCTTCCTGACCGGCCGCCAGTTCGTCGAACTCGGCGCCACGCTCTGCGGCGTACCCGATGTGCGCGAAGCCACCGACCGCGCGATCGAGATCGTCGGGATGGAAGCCGCCCAGAACCGCAAGATGGGCGGCTACTCCCGAGGGATGCGCCAACGCATGCGGCTCGCGCACGCGCTCGTGCACAACCCGCCCGTGCTGTTCCTCGATGAGCCACTGAGCGGCACGGACCCGCGTCAGCGGCTTGAGTTCATGGACGTGATCGACCGCCTCGCGAAAGAAGGCCGCACGATCCTGATCTCGTCGCACATCCTCGAGGAAGTCGAGACGATGGCGGATCGCGTCATCCTGATCGTCAGCGGCAAGCTCGCCGCCTCTGGCGACTTCCGTGCGATCCGCGCCCAGCTCAACCGCCGGCCATACCTCGTGCGTGTCGACTGTGATCAGCCCCGCGAGCTGGCTGCGCGATTGGTCGGCGAGCCCTCGGTCGCCTCGGTGTCGATCGATGGCACGTCGCTGCGGGTGCTCAGCCAGGACGTGCGCGCGTTGCAGCACGCCATCCCCGTGGCAGCCCAGGCGGGCGGGGTGCGGCTGCAGCGAGTGGAGCCTCTCGACGACTCGCTGGAGAGCGTCTTCTCCTACCTCGCCGAAGGGGCCGGGAACTCGATGACCACCGCGACCGCCGTGAACGGCGCCGGGACGGCTGCCTCGTGAGCACCATCTTCTTTCTCACCCTGACGCAGCTCACGCAGCGCCGCCGCTACGCGATCGTGCTGCTGCTGGCGCTGGTCCCAGTGCTGATCGCCGGCGCGGTGACGGCGTTCGCCACCCTGGCCGCTGGCGAACTCACGGACGTGCATGACGCGGTGACCGACCGGCTGCTGATCTCCACGGTGCTTCCCGTCGCCGCCCTGCTCCTGGCGACCGCAACGCTGGGTGACGAGGTCGACGATCAGACGCTGGGCTACCTCGCGCTCAAGCCGATTCCGCGGTGGCGGATCGCCGTCCCGAAGCTAGCCGCGACGGCGCTGGTGATCGGTGTGCCGGTCGCGTTCAGCGGCACGGTCTCCTCGCTGCTGCTGAGCGAGGGCGATATCGTGACCTCGCTGGTCACCGCTGTCGGCGTCTTGGTCGGCGCGATCGTCTACTGCGTCGCCTTCGGCTGGGCCGGACTTGCTTCACGGCAGGCGATCGCCTTCGGACTCGGCTACGTCTTCCTCTGGGAGTTCTCGATCACCGGGTTGTTCTCTGGACTCCGCTTCGTCAGCATCCGCCAGTACGCGCTCGGCACGATTCAGGGCCTCGATGGCGATCGCCTCCAACACACCGATGCGTCACGTCTTGATCTGGCACCAGCGCTCATCGGGGCGCTGGTGGTGGTGCTGATCTTTGGCTGGCTCACGGATCGCCGGCTGCGGTTGATGGACATCCCGTAGGGGAACCCGCTATCGGGGCGCCACCCCACACCGCTCCCTCGCACCGCGCGTGTGGTCTCCGTTAGGATCGCAGGAGCCGCGAACCGGCTGGAATGGGCCGCGATGTCCACCGTTCTCGTCGTCGAAGACGACTCGAGCATCCTCGAGGCCGTGGCGTTCAACCTCGAACGCGACGGACACGCGGTGCTGCGCGCCGCCGACGGCGTCGCCGGGCTGGAGCTGGCACGGGCGGAGCGCCCTGATCTGGTCGTGCTCGACGTGATGTTGCCGCGGATGTCCGGACTGGATGTCTGCCGCATCCTGCGCGCCGAACAGCCGGTGCCGATCCTGATGCTGACCGCCCGCGACCAGGAGGCGGACAAGCTCCAGGGCCTCGATCTGGGCGCCGACGACTACATCACCAAACCATTCTCGATGCGCGAACTGCGCGCGCGCGTGGCCTCCGCGTTGCGCCGCGACCAGCTCTCCCGCAGCGTCGTTGGTACGACCGAGGGCGGTCAGCCGGACCGCGTCGAAGGCGGTGACATCGTCCTCGATGTCGTCTCCCACGAGGTCACCGTCCGCGGTGAGCTGGTGAGCCTGCGGCCTCGCGAGTTCTCGTTGCTTGAGTACCTGATGCGGCACCCCGGTCAGGCGCTGTCGCGCGAGATGATCCTCGAAACCGTCTGGGGCTATAGCTACGTGGGCGAGACGCGGACCGTTGACGTCCATATCCGTTGGCTCCGCGAAAAGGTCGAAGCTGACCCGGCGAACCCGAAGCACATCCAAACCGTCCGCAGTATCGGGTACAAATTCGTCCCATGAAGCGCATCGCCTTGCTCGTTGCGGTCGCGGTGATCGCGGCGCTGGCCGTGGCGTTGATGCCACGCCCGCTCGCGGCCGCGACCACGGCCGCGGCGGTGCTCGTCGCCGGCTGGAGCGCCCGCCGCGCCACACCGCCCATGCCCGCGTCCCCGCCGCCGTCGACCGTGGCAGCGAGCCGACCGAGGGCCATCGCACTTCCGGAGCACTGGCTCGAGGGGTTCCCCTGCGGGGTGTTTCTCCTCGATCGAGAGTCGAACGTCGTCGCCGTCAATCAGGCCGCACTCACGCTCTGTCATCGCCGCCGGCCGGAGGTCGAGGGCGTGTCGCTGATCCGCGCCGTGCGCGATCACAACATCGCGCAGGTCGCGCGTGAAGCCGCTGGCGTGCCGCGCGAGATCGATATCCGCGACGGCCAGGTGGTGCGTGTCACCGCGACACGGCTCGCCGAGCCGATCGCCGGGGCGCGCTACGTGCTGGCCCTCGAGGACCTCACGGCACTGCGGCATGCGCAGCGCGCACGCTCCGACCTCGTCGCGAATGCGTCGCACGAACTTCGCACGCCGGTCACCGCCGCGCTCGCACTCGCGGAGACGCTGGAGCGCGGCGTCCCGGACGACGCGCGCCGTCTCGACTTCCATCAGCGGCTGACTAACGAGGTCACCCGCCTGAGCGACATCATCGAGGGGTTGCTGAATCTCTCCCGGCTCGAGTCGCGGAACGACGAATTCACCATTGAGGCACTCAGCCCCGCCGAGCTGCTGCAAACGTCCGCCCGCCGCATCGAACCGCTGCTGGAGGCGGGCCGATCGCTGACGCTGATCGACGAGTGCTCGGCGACCGCGATCGGCGATCGCGAGCGGGTCCTCGAGGTGCTCGCCAACCTGCTGGATAACGCGCTGCGCGTCAGCCCGCCGAACGGGACGGTCACCCTCGGTGCGTTCGAGGGCGAGGACGAGGTGCGCTTCGAGGTCCGCGATCAGGGCCCCGGCATCATCTCCCGCGACCGCGCGCGGGTCTTCGAGCGGTTCTACACCGGCGACAGGTCTCGTACCGATCTGAACAACGGCAGCGCGGCCAGGAACAGCGGCCTCGGTCTCGCGATCGCGCGCCATATCGTGTCGCGGTTGGGCGGACGTATCTGGGTCGCCGATCGGTCGCCCGGCGCGACGCTCTGCTTCACCTTGCCGCTGGACCCAGCGAACGCGGCGACCGCGGGCGTGGCGGCAACCACCGAGGGTGAGACGGGCGAATCCGGAGCAAGCGCTCCCGATCGCCTCGGGAGCGCGTCCTAGCCGAAGCGGCCGGTGATGTAGTCCTCGGTGCGGCGATCGTTCGGACTGGTGAAGAGCTGGTCGGTCCGGCCGTACTCGACCAGGCGGCCAACCAGATCTTCCTCGGCGAGCATGAACGCGGTGCGGTTCGAGACGCGGGCGGCCTGCTGCATGTTGTGGGTGACGATCACAATCGTGTAGTCGGCAGCCAGTTCCTGCATCAGATCCTCGATGCGCTGCGTCGCGATCGGGTCCAACGCGGAGCAGGGTTCATCCATCAGGATGACCTCGGGTTGCACGGCCAGGGCACGCGCGATGCAGAGCCGCTGCTGCTGCCCACCGGACAGCGCGAGGCCGGACTCCTTCAGCTTGTCCTTGACCTCGTCCCAGAGCGCGGCCTGTTCCAGCGAACGCTGGACCAGTTCGTCCATGTTGCCCTTGTAGCCGTTGATCCGGGCACCGAACGCGACGTTCTCGTAGATGCTCTTTGGGAACGGGTTCGGCTTCTGAAACACCATCCCGACGACCCGACGGACCTCGACGGGATCGACGTGTGGGCCGTAGAGGGGATCCCCATCCAGGCGGATCTGGCCCTCGATTCGGACCCCCGGGATCAGCTCGTTCATCCGGTTGATGCAGCGAAGCAGCGTGCTCTTGCCGCAGCCGGATGGCCCGATCAGGGCCGTGATCTCATTCCGCGGGATGTCGATCGAAATCTCGTCGATCGCCTGCTTCGCGCCGTACCAGAGGGCCACGTTCTCGATCTTGACGGCAACGTCGGTGACCGCGTCGGCGTGATTGCCGTGGTTCTTCACCTGGGGGCGGAGGTCACGCGTGCGAGCGTTGGAGGGCGAGGCCTCCGTCGCCGGTTCCTCCGTCGTGGGGAACTGCCCGGTCGGGCCGGCTTCCACCACTGCTGTTCCTCCGTTGCATGATGTCGGTTCAGAAATGAGTGTAGCCCCTCGCGGCCCCGTCGCCGCCGTTGGAATGTCGGATCAGTTGTGCCGGAAACGCTCGCGGACGACTGCCGCGAAGAGATTGAATGTCATTACCGCGACCATCAGCACGATGATCGCCGCCGATGCGTTCTGTCGGAACGCCTCCTGCGGACGGATCGTCCAGTTGTAGATCTGGATCGGGACCGTCGTGAAGTCGTCGAGCGGGCTCGTGTTGTCGAAGGCGATGAACGCGAACGCGCCGATCATGATCAACGCTGCCGTCTCCCCGGCGGCACGGGAGATCGCCAGGATCACCCCGGTCGCGATGCCCGGGCTCGCGGTGGGCAGTACGTGGTGCCACACCGTCTGCCAGCGGCTGGCGCCGAGGGCGAGCGAGCCGTCGCGCAGGCTGGATGGCACCTGTGAGATGGCCTCCTGCGCCGCGACGACGGTCATCGGGAGAATCATCAGCGCGAGCGTGAACGCGCCGGCCAGGATGCTGGATCCGAGGCCGAACGCCCGGGAGAAGATCACGAGGCCCAGCACGCCGTAGATGATGCTGGGCACCCCGGCCAGGTTTGCGATGTTCAGCTTCACCACGCTCAGCAGCCGGCCGCGCGGAGCGAACTCCTCGATCCAGACGGCGGTCGCGATGCCAACCGGAATCACCATCGCTACGGTCAAGCCGAGGACCCACGCCCAACCGAAGATCGACGATCGCAGTCCCGCTCGTTCGGCGAATCGTGATGGGTAGCTGGTCATGAAATCCCAGCTCAACCGCGATCCCCCGGTGAGGATCGTGTCGATGGCAAGGAAGACCAGCACGATGACGCCAATCGACGTCGCGGCTCCGAACATCCACGTCGACGCGCGCGAGAACCGCTGCCGTCTCGCGACCTGCCCGCTGGGTTGCAGCGTGCGCGCGACGTTCACCGCCTCCGTCATGAGTAGACCTCGCGAAAGCGGCGGACCAGCACCTGACCGAACACGTTGAAGGTGAGTGTCATCATCGCCAGCATCGCCCCAACCGCGAAGAGGGACTTGTACTCAACGGTCCCGCGCGCGGCGTCGCCGATGCCAACCTGAAGCATGTACCCGGTCATCGTCTGGATGCTCTCCAGCGGCGAGAGCGTCAGGTTGGGCGTGGACCCCGCCGCGACGGCGACGATCATCGTCTCGCCGACCACCCGCGAGATCGCCAGCAGGATCGAGGCGATGATCCCCGACAGCGCCGCCGGGAAGACGACCCGGGTCGCGACCTCGAAGCGCGTCGCGCCGAGCCCGTACGCGGCCTCCCGCAGCTCCCGAGGCACGCTCGACATCGCGTCCTCGGAGATGGAGGCGATGGTTGGCAGAATCATCACCGCCATCACGATGCTCGCGCCCAGGCTGTTGAAGAACTGGATGTTCGTGCCCAGCAGCGGTTGGAGGACATCCTGTGTGATGAAGGTCAGCGCGAAGTACGCGTACACCACCGTGGGCACCCCAGCGAGCGCCTCCAGGAGCGGCTTCAGAACCTGACGCGTCCGCGGGTGGGCGTACTCGCTGAGGAAGATCGCGGACATCAACCCGATCGGGAGCGCGATCAACAGCGACCAGAGCACCACGTTCAACGTTCCCGCGACGAGTTCCCAGACGCCGAACGAGACCGGCTTGAGCAGTGGCTGCCATTCGGTACTGAGAAAGAACTCAGCAAACGAGACGTCCTGAAAGAAGGTGATCGTCTCGCGGGAGAGCACGACGATGATCAGCACCGTGGTGACGATCGAGACCATCGCGGACGCCCACAGGCTGGCGATGATCAGTGACTCGAACGGACGTGCCATCCGCCGCTTCCGCAGCCGGCTGCCGATCGGCGCTGGACCCGATCCGGTCGCATCGGTGATCGCCACTCGCGCTACCCCCTCACGCCAATCACGGGTGCCGCCGTGGGCGCCGCTGACTGACGAGGTGTCAGCCCTGCGGCGCCCATCAAAGCAGCGTCCCGACCTCGCTGGCTACCCCCCGAGGTATGGCTCGATCTTCGCGACCTGCTCCGCGTGCCGATCCGCCGGCATCGTCACGTAGCCAACGTCTGGAACCAGCACGTCCAGGTTCTCCAGGTAGAAGTTGAGGAACCCGATCATCTCTGGCCGCTCTGCGAGGAAGCTCGCACTGGTGTAGATGAACAGCGGACGTGACAGCGGCTCGTAGGTGCCGTTGAGCGCCGAATCGAACGACGGCTCGACACAGCCCTCGCCACCATCGACCGCAACCGCCTTCAGCGCCTGGCCGGCCTCGAGGAAGTAAGCGAACCCGAAGTAGCCAATCGCGTTCGGATCGTTCTCGATGCCCTGAGCGAGGATGTTGTCGTCCTCGGAAGCGGTACCGTCACCGGTGTGCCCGGCCGCCTCGTCCACGGACTCGATGATCGCCTCGACGAAGTAGTCGAAGGTCCCGGAGTCTGTGCCCGGGTAGTACTTGATGATCTTTTCGTCCGGCCATTCGGCACGGACTTCGTTCCAGCGCTCGGCGCCGCCGTTGACGAAGATCTGGTGCAACTCGTCGACGGTCATACAGGTGACGAAGTCGTTGCTCGGGTTCACCATCACGGTCAGTGCGTCGATCGCGACCTGCAGTTCGATGATGTCGTCGATGCCGGCTCCGGCACAGGCCTCCACTTCAGAGTCCTTGATCGGTCGCGACGCGTCGCTGACCTGGGTTTCGCCGCGACAGAACTTCTCGAAGCCGCCGCCCGTGCCCGAGAACCCGACGTTCACGCGCGTGTTCGAGACCTGGCTGAATTCCTCGGCGACGGCCTCGGAGATCGGGAACACGGTCGAGGATCCATCGATGCGGATCTCCCCACCGAGCGATCCGTAGTCGATCCCTGACGGCGTGCCATCTCCGCCGTTCGCGGTCGCGGCTGTCGTCGGTGTCGTGGTCCCATCATTTCCGTCGCCGCCGCATCCAACCGCGAACAATGCGGCTAGCAGGGCGAACACGCCCGGCAGCAGGATCCGCCTCGTGAGTAGCGATCGCTCCATACTCGTGATGTCCTCCATCGGAATCAGGAACCGACGATCTGCCGGCTCGTCTCTCTGCTCAGTTCGGAGGATTCGCCCCCACCGTTAAGCCGGCGTTAATCGAACTCGTGCCTCATCACGGAGAGAATGGTCCTCAGTCAGTGCATCGCAGAGGCGACAGTCATGAATCGCAGATCGGCAGAGGGATGAGCGGTCCGGGCGACGGAGTAGCCGCGGACCGCGTGCAGGGCGATACCGAGGCCAATCCGAGCGGAGGGCGCCCGATCCCCCGCGTGCTGTTCCTCTGTGTCCACAACGCCGGTCGATCGCAGATGGCCGCCGGCTGGCTTCGCCACCTCGCCGGCGATCCCGTCGCGGTCTACTCCGGCGGCTCCGAGCCTGCCGACGAGGTGAACCGCGCCGCCGTCGAGGCGATGCACGAGGTCGGCATCGATATCTCGCAGGAGTACCCGAAGCACTGGACGGACGAGGTGGTTCGCGTCGCCGACGTGGTGGTCACAATGGGTTGTGGGGACGCCTGTCCGTTCTACCCGGGGATTCGCTACCAGGACTGGGAGGTGGACGATCCTGCCGGGCAATCCGTGGCGGACGTGCGTCTGATTCGCGACGACTTGCGCCGGCGTGTCGAGACACTGATGGACGACTTGGGCGTGCTCCGCGGGTCTGGATCCCCGCTCGCGGAGTCCGGCAGCGACCGCCGGTGATTCCCCCACGCTTTCACCGCTACGTCGCCGAGACGGCAGGCACATTCATCCTGGTGCTTTTTGGCACGGGATCGGTGGCCGCTGCCGTCACCACCGGCGCGCAGATTGGGCTGTGGCAGGTCGCGGTGGTCTGGGGCTTTGGTGTCACCCTGGCGATCTACGCGACGGCAAGCGTGTCCGGAGCGCATCTCAACCCGGCGGTCAGCCTCGCCTTCGCGGTCTGGCGACCGGACGACTTTCCGCGGCGGCGCCTCTTGCCGTACTGGGCTGCGCAGCTCATCGGGGGCGTCCTCGGCGGCGTCGCGATCCTCGCGATCTTCGGTCCGTTCATCGAACGGTTCGAGGAGGACAACGGGCTCGTGCGCGGAGCGGCCGGCAGTCAGGCCTCGGCGATGGTGTTCGGCGAATACTTCCCGAACCCCGCGAGGTTTGGGACCGATGATCGCGCCTTCGCGCTCGTCTCCCCGCTGCTCGCCGTGGCTGTCGAGGCCTTCGGGACCGCCGTGCTCGTGTTCATGATCTTCGCGCTGGTCGATCGCTGGAACTCGGGGCGACCGGGAGCGTCGCTGGCGCCGTTCTTCATTGGCTTCACGGTCGCTGCCTTGATCAGCTTGTTCGCCCCGATCACCCAGGCCGGCTGGAATCCGGCACGGGACTTCGGCCCGCGGATCGTCGCGTTTCTCGCCGGATGGGGCGACATCGCCATCCCCGGACCGCGGAACGGATTCTGGGTCTACATCGTCGGCCCGCTGGTCGGCGGCCTGGTCGGTGGCGCGCTGTACGACCGGCTGATTCGACCGGGAATGCAGGCGGCCTCGAGCGAGACCGAGGTGCACTGAGCAACCCATTGGCGGCTGACACCAGCCACGACCAGGCGCATGACGGCGCTGCCGCTGTGTAAGATGAGGCGAATTATGGTGACCCCTGAGCCCCAACCCCGCGGCGAACTTCGCGAGCGATTCCACCGCCAACTCTCGGCGCTGCAGGACCGCGCGCTCGAAATGACCTCGATGGTGGACCGCGCGATCGAGCGATCCGTCGAGGCGCTGATCAACCGGGACGTCGCACTCGCGCGCGTGGTGATCGACGAAGATCAGGTGGTCAACGAGACCGGATACGGCATTCACGACATGTGCGTTGCGCTGATCGCGCAGCAGAGCCCGCTCGCCGGTGACCTCCGCCTGGTGATGTCGGTGACCGCGATCGCCACCGATCTGGAGCGCATGGGCGATCACGCCGAGGGCATCGCCCGCATCGTCGTGATGATGCAGGACGAGCCGCTGGTCAAGCCGCTCGTCGACATCCCGATCATGGCCGAGAAGGCGCGACAGATGATGAACAACGCCGTCCAGGCGTTCGTCGATCGCGACACGGAAGCAGCGTTCGCTGTCGGCCGTGCCGACGACGAGGTCGATGAGCTCTACAACACCGTCTACGCCGATCTGATCGGCGTGATGGTCACCGACCAGAGCACCATCGAGGCGGCTACGCACCTCCTCTGGGTGGCCCACAACCTGGAACGGATCGGCGATCGCGCGACGAACATCGCGGAGCGCACCGTCTACACCGTCACCGGCGAACTGCCGCAGATGGACGCCTCCTACTACTAGCGTCGGTCCCGCTCGTCCGAGACGCCCGAGGCGTCTCCAACGTCGTCGTCCGGAACGCGCCGTCGTGGCGCGCCGCCCACACCACGCGTCTGTCTGCTTCGTTACGATGTTTGGCATGAGCAGATCCCGCCTGCGCCCCACGGCGTCGCGGCGTCAGTTCCTCCGCATGGGCGGTGCCGTCGCCACCGCCGGTTTTCTGGCTGCCTGCGGCGCCGATCCCGAACCACCCGCCGTCCGGCCGCTGGCCACCGAGGGCAGCGCAGCGCCCGCCCCGCTCGCACGCGCCATACCGGCGATCGTGCCCAGCCCAACACCGGCGTCGGCGCCGCGGCTCAGCGTCGCGGACGGCGATCGGCGGCAGCTCAACCGGCTCGCGCTACCCGGCACGCCGTGGGAGACCCCGGTCTACATCAACCGCAGCGGCGAGCCGGGGCCGCGGACGATGATCCTCGGTGGGGTGCATGGCAACGAACCTGGTGGCTGGCAGGCCGCTGGCGAAATCGCCGACTGGATGCCCGATCGCGGCCTGACGGTGGTGATACCGCGGGCGAACATCGTCGCGACGCGGGTGATCGAGCGCACGCTCCCCGAACTGGGCGACCTGAACCGCTTCTATCCCGGCGTCCCGCTGGAAACGGCGAATGGATTCCCGATGCAATGGATGGCCTACTCGATCATCCAACTCGCGCGGGAGTTCGAGGTGAGCCTGCTGCTCGATCTCCACGAGTCGTGGGGCTTCTTCAACGAGCGGACACAGAACGGGACCGCCTTCCTCGGGCAGACCATCACCAACGGCGCGGATGTGGCCGAGTCCGAGCGAATCGAAGCGATCGTCAACGAGGTGAACGAGCAGGTCAGCGACCGCGAGCAGCTCGTGATGCGCGATCGCAACCGCAACCGCTTCAGCGGCGGAGCGACGCAACGGCCGACCTCCGATCCCTCATGGCCGACCGGGGGCACCTCCTCGCTTGGCGTCGGCCAGTTCGTTCCGGGGCTCGTGCCGGTGCTGATCGAGATGGGACAGCAGGGCCAGTCGGAATCGCGTCGGGCGGAGTTGCATCAACTCTTCGCGCGAACCGCGCTCCAGCACGAGGGCCTGCTCACCGCCTAGCCCTGCGCGCGTGCCGTCGCTCCGCACCCTCCATTTCGCCGCCGCCGAGGCGTGCGTAGCCATGGCTGCTTCTATACTCGTCGCCCAACCGTTCTTCAGAGTTGCCTGACCTCGGAGCACCGCTCGTGTCGAAATCTGTCGATGGACCGCTTGTTCGCATGATCGGCGAACGCTTCGGTACCCCCGTCTACACCTACGACGCGGCGCTGATGCGCGAGCGCGTTGCCACCCTCGGTCGCTTCGATCTCGTCCGCTACGCGCAGAAGGCCAGCTCCAACACCCACCTGCTGCGCCTGCTGCGCGAGCTGGGCGTCGCCGTCGATGCGGTCTCCGGTGGCGAGGTCGAACGAGCGCTTCGCGTCGGCTACACCGGCCAGGGCGAGCCCGCGGATCTCGTCTTCACCGCGGACATCGTCGACGAGGCGACGCTCCGTCTGGTGACCGAGCGCGACATCCCGGTCAACGCCGGCTCCGTCGACATGCTCCGCCAGCTTGGCGAGCGCCATCGAGGGCATCGCGTCTGGCTGCGGATCAACCCGGGCTTCGGCCACGGACACAGCCGCAAGACCAACACCGGCGGCGAATCCAGCAAGCACGGCATCTGGCACGAGGATCTGCCGGACGCCCTCGCCGTGATCGATGAGTTCGAGCTCGACCTCGTTGGCCTGCACATGCATATCGGCTCCGGCACCGACTTCGAGCACCTCCAGCTCGTGGCCGGCGCGATGGTCGAGCAGGTGCAGTCACTGGGCCGCGACGTCCGCGCCGTGTCCTGTGGCGGCGGCTTGCCGATCCCCTACCGTGCCGGCGATGCGGGCATCGATGTGGACGCCTACTACGAGGTCTGGGACGCCGCCCGCCGCGACATCGCGCGCAGCCTCGAGCACGACGTTTCGCTGGAGATCGAGCCGGGCCGCTACCTCGCGGCTGAGGCCGGCCAGCTGATCGCCGAGGTCCGCGCGGTCAAACGCACCTCGCTGAGCCGCTTCGCCCTCGTCGATGCCGGCTTCAACGACCTGATGCGCCCGGTGATGTACGGCAGCTACCACGAGATCTCGGTGGTGCACCGCGACGGCAGCGTCGACGGCGGGCCGACGGAGCGTACCGTCGTTGGTGGGCCGCTCTGCGAATCCGGCGACGTCTTCACCCAGGAGGAGGGCGGCCTCGTCGTCCCGCGCGATCTCCCAAGCGTCGAGGTCGGCGACTACCTCGTGTTCCACGACACCGGCGCCTACGGTTCCTCGATGGCCAGCAACTACAACACCCGCGGCCTCGCCCCCGAGGTCCTGATCGAGGACGGCGAGCCGCGCCTGATCCGCCGCCGCCAGACCGTCGACGACCTGCTCGCCCTCGAGGACGTCTAGCGACCGCCGAGGCTAGTCGCCAGGGACGTGGAGGCCGCGCTCGCGCCCGGCCTCGCGCAACACCTCGTGTAGCTCGTCGAGCGACATGTCACCGGCAAACGGCACCGACGCACTTTCGAGGAACGGATTCTGTCGGAACGCCTCGTCGTCGACGAACGCGTAGCAGACCCGTCCGCCCTGATCGACAAGCCGCCCATACGACCCGTAGACAGCATTATTGATGCTCGGATGAAGGTTCCAGGTACCGACGATTAACGTGATCTCCTGCCCGAAGTGAGGGGCCGGCATCGAGAAGTATTGGTTCGCCGCGAAGTCCCCGTACTGCCCGACGGTCAACTCGGTCGGCCCGTCCCCCACGATGTACCGCGTTACACGGAACCGCATCACCGTGACCGGCCATGCCCGCGTGGGGAATCCGTTCCGCCGCTGCTCCGCGGTCAGGTCGACGCGGTCGTCGACGTCCCCTTGAGCGGTGGTCTCGAGGATCTCCACATACGAGCCGCGCACGACCGCGATCATGTGCTCCGCGAGGACACGGACGTCATCTGGTGGCGGCGCCAGCTCGCCGAACTCGGGGCCGCCGAATCCCTCGCGAGACGGTGACCCGAGGGGGGAGCGGAGGCAGTCTGGCGGCGGTCCGTGGCTGCCCGCGAGTGAGCCGACCAGCCCGCTGACGATCAACACGGCGGCGGCTCGGCTGGCGATGTTCGTTCGGGGGTCCGTGAGGCTTGGCATCGATGCTCCGGACTTCCTGGCGGCTCACAGGCCTCGCCAGCGTAGTATCGTGGCCCGGCGGTCGGGACGGCCGCTTCCAGTGAAGCAGCGCGGGGGTTTGCAGATGTGCTTTCCGTATGACGCAGTGCCGCCAATCACGCCGATCGCCGGCGCCGCCATCGACACCGAGGACGTGACCCTGAC
This sequence comes from Chloroflexota bacterium, assembly GCA_027593235.1. GTDB lineage: Bacteria > Chloroflexota > Dehalococcoidia > UBA2979 > UBA2979 > UBA6627. The sequence continues at coordinate 23,257 of JAQCIU010000027.1, read as the reverse complement.
CGCCGCAGACGGCACGGAGTTCGCCGCCTTCGTTGCGCGCGCCGAGGCGTCGCGTGGCCCCGCCGTCGTCGTCATGCCGGACGTCCGCGGCCTGTTCCCGTTCTACGAGGAGCTGGCGATGCGCTTCGCGGAGCGCGGTTACGACGCCGTCGCGATGGACTACTTCGGTCGCACCGCCGGCGTCGGCAAGCGCGACGCCGACTTCCCGTTTCGGGAACACATCCCGCAGACCACCTTCGACGGTGTGAAGAGCGACGTTGCCGCCTGCGTGGCCTACCTCCGTTCAGCACCCGGCAACGGCGCTCGCAAGGTGTTCACGATCGGCTTCTGCTACGGCGGCAGCGGTTCGTGGGCGCAGGCAGCGAACGGGCATGGCCTCTCCGGCGCGATCGGGTTTTACGGGCATCCCACCCGTGAGAACATGCCGCCGGGCAGCGCTGCGATCATTGACCTCGTGCCGCAGTTCGAGTGCCCAATCCTTGGGCTGATGGGCGGCGCGGACCAGGGCATCCCGCGCGAGGAAGTCGACAAGTTCGAGGCCGCGCTCCAGGCCGCCGGCAAGCCGCACGAGCTCGACAGCTACGCCGGCGCTCCACACTCCTTCTTCGATCGCGGCTTCGAGGAGTACGCCACCGAGTCGGACGACGCGTGGACCCGCGTGCTCGGCTTCATCGAGAAGTACTCAACTGCGCCGGTCGGCGCCTGATCCGCCGCGACGCGAAGGAAGGACAGACCGTGGAATTCAGCGCATGGCCGAACCAGCCAGGAGCGTGGGAGCCCCTGCGTGACTTCGCGCAGCACGTGGAACAGAGCGGTTGGGACGGTCTCTGGATCGCCGACCACTTCATGCCGAACCAGGAAGACAACAGTGGACCAACCGGTGAGGCGTGGACCTCACTGGCCGCGCTGGCTGCCTCGGTGCCGCGCATCCGCCTCGGCACCATGGTCACCGGCAACACTTACCGGCACCCCGCAATTCTCGCCAAGATGGCCGCGCAGGTCGACATCATCAGCGGCGGCCGGCTGGTCCTCGGCATCGGTTCCGCCTGGCAGCAGAACGAGCACGAGGCCTACGGCATCCCCTTCTACACGGTCGGTGGCCGGCTGCGTCGCCTCGAGGAGTCGGTGCAGGTGCTGCGCGGACTGTTCGACGAAGAGCGCACGACCTTCGACGGGAAATTCTACCAGCTCGCCAACGCCCCGCTGAACCCGAAGCCAGCCCAGCGACCTCGATTGCCGCTCCTGATCGGCGGCGGTGGCGAGAAGGTGACGATGCGGATCGCCGCCCAGTACGCCGACGAATGGAACGTCTGGGGCGGCCCCGACACCCTGCGCCACAAGATCGGCGTCCTCGAACGGCACTGCGCCGACCTCGGACGCGACCCTTCGGAGATCCGGAAGTCCGCGAACGCGATGTTCCTCGTCACCGACGACGCATCCGCTGCCGAGACCGCGAAGCAGCAGAACCCGCGCCTCCAGGCTGGGTCGGCCTCGGAACTGCAGGCGATCGTGCAGGAGTACATCGACGCCGGCGTCGACGAACTGGTCGTCCCGATCTTCCAGCTCCGAGGTGACCAGAACGCCGACCGTGCCAAGGCCTCGGCAGACCAGTTCCAGAGCGAGGTCGCTTCGGCGTTCCGCTAGCCGCCGAAGAACGCATGCCTCGGACTGACCTGTCCAACGACGAAGCCCGCCGCGTCGCGCTGGCGGCGCAGGGCTTCGCGGACCGGCGGCCGACGGGGCGCGTCGACGTGCGCCATCTCCGGCGCGTGCTGCAGCGGATCAAGCTGTTGCAGCTCGATTCGGTCAACGTCGTCGTCCGCTCTCACTACATGCCGTTCTTCTCGAGGCTCGGTCCCTACCCGCAGGAGCTGCTCTACGACTTGGCGTTCAAGCGGCGCGAGCTGTTTGAGTACTGGGGCCACGAGGCGTCGCTGCTCCCGGTGGAGCACCACCACCTCTTCCGCCACCGCATGGCCGAGGCGAAGCCGCGCCACCGCCCCCAGGCCCTGTTCCGCGATCAGCCCGGGTACGCCGACACGGTCCTCGAGGAAGTGCGTAACCGCGGACCGCTGACCGTCGCGGATCTCGAGCAACCCGGCGAACGCACCGGCCCGTGGTGGGGCTACGGCCCCGGCAAGGTCGCGCTGGAGTGGCACTTCCGCACCGGCAACGTCACCACCCGTGAGCGCCGCGGCTTCACCCGCGTCTACGACCTGACTGACCGCGTGATCCCGGACCACGTCCTCGCGCAGCCGGAGCCCTCCACCGAGGAAGCACACCGCCAACTGCTGATGCTCTCCGCCGAGGCGCATGGCGTTGGGACCGCGAAGGACCTCGCGGACTACTACCGCCTCAACGTGCCGCGAGCGCGCCCCCGCCTCGAGGAGCTGGCCGACGCCGGGCAGCTTGAACGCGTCACCATCGAGGGCTGGAAGCAGCCCGCGTTCCTCCACCCCGACGCCACGGTGCCGCGCCGCATCGAGGGACGCGCGCTGCTGACCCCGTTCGACCCGGTGGTCTGGCTCCGCGAACGCGCCAGCCGCCTCTTCAACTTCGACTACACGATCGAGATCTACGTCCCAGAGCCGAAGCGGCAGTACGGCTACTACGTGATGCCGTTCATGCTCGACGGTCAGCTCGTCGCCCGCGTCGATCTCAAGGCGGATCGCCAGGCCTCGGTGCTGCGCGCCCAGGCGGCGCACCTCGAGGACGGCGCGGACGTGAAGCGCGTCGCCTCGGAACTGGCGGGCGAGCTGCGGACGATGGCGGATTGGCTGGGTCTCGAGGCGGTCGCGGTGGGGCGGCGCGGGGACCTGGCCACCGAGCTGCGGGCGGCGCTGGGATAGGCGGACTCCCCCGAACCGGTGGGGCCCCAGAGGGGCTTGCGCGCGTTCGGAATTAAGTTTCGAAGGTTCTGGGAACTTCCGTGGCTCGCCGGACGTTCAGATATCTATGGGCACACTCCGCGTCCCGCGTAGCGCGTTCCTCGTGGGTATCGCCGTGCTTGTCCTGGTGTCGCTGCTGCCTCGCTCCGCCGGGGCGGCGGGCGAGCACGATGGCGGTCCGACCACCGCCTCGATCGTTGGTGCCCCCAGCCAGCAGGTGCCAGTGGTCGAGGGCGATCTCGTCTGGCAATTCGCCCCTCGTGGCGTCTTCGTCGACTCGCGCGTCGTCACTGCGTTCGTCCTCCTGTTGGACGAAGCGCAGGTGATGAGCGCCGCCGGTCTCTCCAACACGCCGCTGTACTACGGGGATCCCGAGGTGCGTTCGGTCATCGACGCCGTTCCGACGGGCGATGCGCCTTTGCTGCTCGCTGCTGCCGGCGTCTTCGCCACGCCTGACGGCGCGGCACAGATTGAGCAGGCTCGCCGCTGCCGCATCTGGACGCCGCAGAGCGGTGATTCGCTCGCCGACCGCCAGGCCGTCCGCGACGCACTTGGCGACGGGCTCGTCGCGGCATTCGCCCAGATCGGTGTGACGATTGCATGCTGCGAGCCGGCGGCCAGCGCCGCGGAGGCCGATGTGTCGATCTCGCTCGTGGGCCTCGAGAGTGGCCTGAGCACCTTCGGCGCGATCTCCGATGACTCCTTCGTCCAGTCGACCCCCGGCAACGCGCTGCCGCGGCCGGGAACTGGCTCTGGGGGAACCGGGGGCACCGCCGCGGGACCGCAACCGGCCGATACCGGGATTGTCCCCGCCGAGGGCGGCAGCGCCGGCTTGCTCGCCCAGCAGGCGGCTCCCGACGTGCAGCTCGTCGCGGCCGCGCTCGCGCTCGGGCTGCTGCTCTTCGGTGGCCGCTGGCTCTCCGGCGAGCGCAATCGCGCCGACTAGGCGGATCCACCTCGGTCGCGACGGAAGACTCGTTCCCCGCCGTCCTCTTCGTCGAAGCAGCGACCGATCGCCGTGAAACCGCCGACGCGTTCGAGCACGCCCAGCGATGCCGCGTTTGTCACCGCCACCGAGGCGATCACGGCATCGACGGCGCCCGACGCGAACGCCCAACTGACGAGGGCCGACGCCGCTTCCACGGCGTAGCCCTGTCGCTGGGCGCTCGCGAAGACGCTGTAGCCAATCTCGACCGCGCTCCCGGGCGCGCCCGGATCGCCCTCGAACGTTGCATCGTCGTGCAGGAGATCGAGGATCGAGGACGGCGGCGCGTGGAAGCCCGTGTGCCCGACCATCGCGCCGCTCGCGTCGATGATCGCCCGCGGTCCCCACGGCGTGCGCCCGAATCGCTCGAGGCGCTTCCGAAACCACGCAAGGTTCGCGCGGTCCTCGCCCTCCGGCCAGCCGGCGGGCCAGTCCGCCGGCCAGTCGAGGCTCCGCTCCTCGCTGGTTGGGCCTTCGACCGCCTCGAGGACCGGCAGCTCGAGGAGCACCAGGCTGAGCCGGGGCGTCCGAATCGCGGCGCCGTCGTCGGCGCTTGCGGGGCGCGCGCTCAACGGATGCCGGTATCGAGGTGCAGTTCCAGCCACCCGTGCGAGCCCGCCGGCAATGTCACCTGTGTCGCCGCGAGCGAAGGTAGGAACCCACCGACCGTGTTGACCGTGTAGGTGCCGGGCGGGAGATCGAGGGCGAACGTGCCATCGCTGCCGGTCTGCACCGTCCCGACGGTCGTCGCCCCCTGACTGAAGGCGAGCGTCGCGTCGATCGGCTGGTCGGGACACGGCTGCCCGAGGATCACGACCGGGCACTGCGGACCGGCCAGCGCGATGCCGCTGACGCCGCTGACCGTCGCGACCGGGGCGTGTGGGACGTCGATCACCAGACGCGCCGGGGCGGAAAGAAGCTGGAGTTGGAACGGCCGCTTCGCCTGGAGGCTGAGCAGCCAGGTCACGTCGCCCTCGAACCCGCAGATCTCCTCCGCCTGCAGCAGCTCCGGCAAGTTCGGCGTGAGCGTGCGGCTCGGAATCGAGAGCTGTCCCTGGTCATCGTTGATTCGCGCGGTTGCGAGCTTGACCCGGAGCACCGCGTTTCCCGTTGTCGTGACCGGGAATCCCGCTCCACAGGTGAACTGCGGCGTTGTGACGTACTCGATCTGGTAGCCCGGGATCGCTTCGTCCGCGAACTCGATGACAAAGCGATCGAAGCCGCTGTGTCCGCCGGCGCGTGCGTCGGTCAACGTCGCGATCAGCGCGGCGGTGCCCGCTCCGCTGGCCGTGAGCAGGTCGAACCGCTGCGCGGCGAGCGACGGCGTGCAGCGGACGACGAACCCCTGCCCGCTGGGGAGCGCCGCCGGAAATGCCGCATTCACGAACGTCGGTGCGGTCGGGATGTAGATCAGCCAGGCGCCAGCTTCGGTGATCGCGATGCCAACCGGCGCGCAGCCAAGGTCGCCGCGCGCCTGCTCCAGCGCGGTCACGGTCGTCGGCGCGCCGGTAACGAGGATGGCGACTCCCTCGCTCGGTACGTTGCCGACGACTATCGGCTGCTGCGCGCTCGCGGGCCGCGTCGCGCCGAAGGTCATCGCGAGGCCGAGCACGAGCGCGAGGCTCAGCAGTCGGACACGGGCGAACCGTTGTGATGGCATGAGACCTCCGTCGCGCGAACCCGATCGTTGATCGATATCTTCGCACCGGAGGGACCCACCATGCCGAGTTATCGAACGCCCGATCGCGTGCAGCTCAACTACCGCGAGGCGGGAGCGACGGGACCCGCGCTGATCCTGATCCACGGCTGGGGGTCGCGCCTCGACCACTGGCAGCCGATCGTCGCGCCGCTGGCGAAACAGCACCGCGTGCTGCGGCTGGATCTGCGTGGTCATGGTCGCTCCGAGGCGCCCGAAGACGGCTATTCGATGTGGCAATTCGCGGACGACACCGCTGCCCTCGCCCGTTCCCGTCGTATTCGCTCGGCGGTGATCGTCGGTCACTCGATGGGGAGTACCGTCGCCCTCGAACTGGCCCGCCGCCATCCCCGGCTGGTACGCGGCGTCGTCATGGTCGATGGAGCGGTGGACCAGTTCAGCACCGCCCGCGACCTCGAGGGCAGCGCGCTCTGGAAGTCGCTCGCCGAGCGCCCGCACGAGGAGGCGATGACCGAGTTGTATTCGGCGTTCTTCCCGGATCCGCGCGACGCGGTGCTGGCTGAGCGGGTCGTCGCCGACGCGGTGAAGACCCCGCCACACGCCGCGCTCGCCTCGTGGCGCGCCACCCTCACCGCCAACATCCCGACGATCGCGGCCGGCGTCCGCCAGCCTGTGCTGTACGTCGACGGCGGCCACGGCCGCCGTCCCGCCGAGGCGGTGCACCGGGTGCTGCCACACGCTGCCTTTGCCCAGGCCGCCCTCTGCGGGCACTTCGTCCAGCTCGAGGTTCCCGATCAACTCGTCGCGATGATCCGCCGTTTCGTCGAACGCCTCGACGCTGTGTAGGCTGCACGCATGGCCGATCTGATCGTCACCCGCATCGCGACCCTCGAGGAGCTGGCTGACGCCCTCGAGATCCGCCGGCGCGTCTTTATCGATGAGCAGCACGTCCCCGAGGACGAGGAGCTGGATCGCTTCGATGAGGATCCGACGACCGTCGACGACTGCATCCACATGCTCGTCTGTCTCGGCGCGGAGCCGATCGGCACCGGCCGTCTCCTACTCGACGATCCGCCCGCGGAACGTGCGCACATCGGTCGTGTCGCCGTGCTCGAGGAGCATCGCCGAACCGGGGCCGGGCGCGTGGTGATGCTGGCGCTGCAAGACGAAGCGCGTCGCCTCGGACGCCGGGGCATCACGCTCTCCGCACAGCTCCACGCGATGCCCTTCTACGAACGGCTGGGCTACGTCGCCCGCGGTGACGTCTTCCTCGATGCCGGCATCGAGCACCGCTGGATGGACCTCGATTTCTCCTAGCGCCCGGCCGTCTCGCTGAGCCGTCGTTACTGTTGCCGTATTCCTGGAAGCCCGCGGACGCGTATCCACTTGTGGTGGCCTAGCGGGCCGCGGATCGCGTTCATACTTATTTGTACTCACTAGTACGAACTTGTTCGAGCGATTACGGATGCAATACGGTATCTGGGTACGACGGGAGGTTGCCGGTGGAGAACGCATGCCAGCTCTGGATCGAGCTACATCCGGAGGGCGGTCGCCGTCACGATGAATCGCACCTCTACCTGCAGTTCCGTCGCTCGAACCTGCTGGCCCGGCTCAGCGGACCCGGCCTGAGTGATGACGAACTCGACGAGGTGGTCCTCCGCGATACCGATGCGCTCGGCCTCGGCCTCCGGGCCGAAGATTTCGCCGAGGGCGTAGCGGTCTGCCGCGACGACGCCGCAGGGGAGATGCTCGGCTGGCGATGCCGAACGGTCCGCATGGTCGGACTGACCGAGGATGGTCGCACCGCCGAACTCAGCGATCGTCGCGCGGTCGTAGACTGGCTCGGCGCCGCCTGACCTCGACCGATTCGCCCGGCAGCGAGGCAAGCGAAGTCGGCCCGCCCTAGGTCGCCGCTTCCTCGGTCGCGCGGTCGCGGCCGCTGGCGCCGATCAGCTCCTCGTGAAACTCGAACCAGACCGTGTGGTAGCTGTCCTTCAGCGGCGACGCGAGCATCGAGGCGTCGCCGGCGCGGAGCGCTTCCAGCGCCGCCTTGAAGCGCGGGGCGTAGCCGCGCAGGCGCGTGATCTGCGCCGACACCTCGGCGGCGAGCGGCGTGAGACCGAGGTCGATCGCCGCGACCTCGGCAACGAGCTGCGCCCATTGTTCGTCGCTGTGTCCGCTGGCTGAGGCGATCTGCCACTCGCTGACCACGCGCTTGAACTCGTGATTCAGCTCCATGAAGCGCTCGTAGCTCCCGTTCAGCGCCGCCCGATCGAGTGCCGCGCGTTCGCGGCCCAGCTCCTCCTGAAGCCAGCCGCGACCGTCGGCGCTCAGCAGCATCCCGCGTGGTGTTTCCTGGAACAGCGGGCGGTGCTCCTCTAGCAACGCGGCGATGCGCTGCTCCGCGGTAAACAGTGCCTGCGCCGCCCGTTCCGGGCTGCACAGCCCCTTGAGCTGCACCGTGCGCGCGAGTTCGAGGAGCGTCACGCCCGCGTCGCGGCCTTCCGCGCTCGCCTCGTTGGCGCGCGTGCCCGGCTCGACCCCGAGTTCATGCGCCCAGCGGCGGAGCGTGTCCAACTCCGGCACCGTGGCCGTTCCGGCACGGCGCTGGTCGCCGAGGTAGAGCGCGCCACTGGCGCCGTCGACCGTCACGACCTCGCCCTCGGCGACGAACACGTCGCCCACCTGGATGCCGGCCGCCAGGACCGAGGTGTTCGCAACGCTGGTGACGGCGGGGATCGCCCAGCTCCGCGCGACGACCGCCGCATGGCTGGCCACCCCGCCGAGCGTGGTCACGATCGCCGAGGCGCCGACCATCCCGTGCACGTCCGCCGGTGAGGTCGCGGCGCGCGCCAACACCACCGCGATTCCGCGGTTCGCCAGATCGGCTGCCCGGTCCGGATCGCAGCACAGCACGCCGACACCGACCCCGGGCGACACGGCGAGCCCGGACGTGAGCGCGCGCGCGTTGGGGTCGACCGCCGCGGCCTCGGCAACGGCTCGCATCGTTGCGTGATCCACGCGCGCGACCGCTTCCGACGGGCTCAGCGGGAACGCCGGGTTTTCGGCCATCGCGACTGCCGTCCGCACCGCCGCGAGTGGGCTGCGTCGCCCGATTCGCGTTTGCAGGATGTACAGCTCACCGGCGCTCACGGTGAACTCAACGTCACAGATGTCCCGATAGTGCCGCTCCAACCGGGCGAGCGCGCTGAGCAAGGCGTCGTACACAGCCGGCAAACCGGCCTGCAGTGCGTCCAGGCCACTGGTGAGGTGCGTCCCGGCGACCACGTCCTCACCCTGCGCCCGCGCGAGGTAGTCGCCGTACGGTCGCGGATCGCCCGTCGCCGGGTCGCGCGTGAAAACCACCCCGGTCCCTGATCGATCGTCGAGGTTCCCGAACACCATCGCCTGCACCGTCACTGCGGTCCCGAGGTCATCGCTGATCCCCTCGCGCTTGCGGAACACCCGCGCGCGATCGGAATGCCATGAACGGAAGACCGCCTCGATCGCGCCGCGGAGCTGCGCACGCGGATCGGCCGGTGGCTCGGGCGCTCCGCCATCCTCGTCAGCCACGACGCATTCGAGGTAGGCGCTCCGGAAGCGCTCCCACGTGTCGTCAGCGAAACGCCGATCGCCGCTCTCGGCGGCCAGGCGATCGCGGATCGCCGCGGTCATGCCGACGTTGAGCACCGTGTCCATCATCCCCGGCATCGAAACGGGCGCGCCGGATCGCACCGAGACCAGCAGCGGTGCCGTTGAATCGCCGAAGCGGCGGCCGGCGCGCTCCTCGAGCAGCGTGAGCTGGTGGGAGATCGCGGCGTCCAGCGACGCGGGCCAGCCGTCGGCGAGATAGCGCCGGCAGACCTCGGTGGTGATTACGAAGCCGGGCGGTACCGGGAGCCCGAGCGCGCGCATCTCGGCGAGCCCGGCGCCCTTGCCGCCGAGCAACATCCGAGGATCGACGCCCGCCGGTAGCGGCTCGTCGAAGGAGACGGCCTCCGGGACCGTGGTGCTCGTCACGGGGCGGCTACGGGAGCGCGACGATCGTCACGGTCCCGGCATCCGCGTTCACCGTGATCGTCGCCCCGTTCGGGATCCGCCGCGTCGCCTCGGTCACCGAGGGCACGCAGGCGATTCCCAGCTCGCGGCTGACGATCATCGCGTGGCTCTGCGCTGCGCCGACGTCCACCACCACCGCGCCGGCCGCCACGAAGAGCGGCGTCCACGATGGATCCGTGATCGGCGCGATCAGGATCTCGCCCGGCCCCAGCGCACTCGGGTCGATCGGATCGAGGATCACCCGCGCCACCGCGGTTACCACCCCCGGGCAACCCGGGAAGCCCTGCAGCACGTCGCCAACGGCAACCGCTGCCACCGGGGATTCGCCCTTGCGCGGCCACGTCGCCGGGTCGTCCTGCGTTCCCCAGAAGACGAACGGCTCCTGGAGCGAGTTGTAGGTGTCGTAGAGCGCGCGGCGCTGGTTGAGCGTCTCCTTGAACGCCGCCGGGTTCTTGAGCCATTCGTCGAACTCGGTGGTGAGCAGCAGTCCGTAGTCGCCCACCTCGGCGCAGTGACCGGCGGCGACCATTCGCCGTCCGATGGTGTGGAAGGCCACCCGACCCTCGTGGACCAGCTTGATCGCGTTGGTCTTCGTGCGCTCGCGCCCGGCCTGGAACACCGTCGCGGCACGCGCGGCCGCGAGGAACGTGCCCTGCGTCTCCGGATCGCCGGCCAGCATCGCCGAAAGCTCGGCGACCAGCCGCTCGCGCTCCTCCGCCATTCGCCGGTTCCCGCGCTCCGGTGACGCGGTCTCTGGTGCCAGGCGCATCCGATCGATCGCTGCCAGCGCCAGTTCCGGGCGCGTCTCCCATGTGTGGTTTCGCGACTCCCACTCGTTCGGCCCGCGTGCCCCGAATTGCTCGATGAACTGGTCGAACTGATCGAGGAATCCCGCACCGGCGCCGTTCTCGGAAAGCTGCTCAAACAGCCCCGGCACCCCGCCGTTGAAGTACGCGGTCAACGCCGGATCCGCCGCCACGAGTCGCCCGAGGCGCCACATCGCCATCGAGGGTGCCGCCGACTCCACGTCGCCGACGCCGGAGATGATCCCCATCGCGTCGGCGGGACGTCCCACCGCCGCGCAAACCTGTGCCAGCGCGCCGACCGGTACGGTGCTCATGAACGTGGTGAAGATGTGCTCGGAGAAGAGCTGACGGAAGTAGTCGTTGTAGAGCGTCTTCCCGTAGGACCACAGATCCTCGTTCGACATCTCGTCCAGGTTCGGCCGCTTGGCGTGCAGCTCCGCAACCAGCTTCGCGCCTTCGGCCGGTCCCTCCAGGCGCTCCGCACCGAAGGCCCACTGGAAGACCTCGCCGACCGCGACGGTGCGCTCCTCGTTCTGATCGCCCGGCGCTTCCTCGTAGGGTGGCACCCCTGGCTGCGCCCCAAAGAAGAGGTCGTCCATCGCCTGCGCGGAGAGGCCGGGCGCCCGTTCGCCCAGGATCCGCGTCACCGACGCGTTCAGGTAGCAATAGCCGCCAAAGACGCCCAGCGTCTCCATCCGCCCGGGCGCGAACTCGTTTGTGCGTGAACCCGCCGATTCGCACCAGCGCGTCGCGCCAGCCGCCCTCGACGTCGGTGGGCATCGCAAGGCTGTAGGTCAGCGGTGAGACTGGATCAGGAAAGACCTCGCCGACGTTCGCACGCGTCCAGAGCGGGAAACGCTCGCTCGGCTCACTGCCAACGATCCATGGATCCATCGCAACCCCCAGTTCAGCCGCCAGCAACTTCCTCGCACATGACGAGGGCGTGAGCCTATACCGCGCTCGATCAATCTGCACGTCTGTAATAGCGGCTGCGAGGAGGCGTGTTATCGGTACCTGCTCGACGCAGCGAATCCGGCGCGTCCCGAAACGACGAAAGCAGTGGGCGACATCTCATCGCCCTCGTTGCGTCAGCCGCCTTCGGATGCGCTAGCCGATCTCCATCGGCAGCGAGTCATCGGCGGCCCACTCCGACAGCGACGCGTCGTAGATCGCGACGTTCTCCACGCCGAGCAGCGTCAGCGCGAACGCATCGTTGCTCGCCGCGATGCCCCCACCGCAGTAGGTGATGACCTTCCCGGCCTCGGTCGCGCCGACGCCGGCGAAGCGGTCGCGGAGCACTTCGAGCGGGAGGTAGGCGTTGGTCGCCGGGTCGACGAGGGAGTTCGCCGGCACGTTCACGCTCGAGGTGATGCGACCGGGCCGTCCGTAGGGCGAGGCGCCCTCGCCGCGGTGTTGCTCCTCGGAGAGCGCGTTGATGATGCAGGTCGCGCCATCCGAGGTGGCGGCGAGCACCTCCTCGCGCGTCGCGATCAGCTCCGGTCGCGGCCGCGCCGTGAACGCCGCCGTCCGAGGCGCGCTCGGCTCGTTCGAGGTGGGACGGCCCTCGGCGGTCCACTTGGTCCAGCCGCCGTTGAGCACGGCGGCGTCCTCGAACCCGAAGGCACGGAGCATCCACCAGATGCGGGCGGCCCACATCCCCGCGGCACGGTCGTAGAGCACCGCGCGCGTGCCCTCACCGACGCCGTAGCTCGACATCGCGGCGGCGAACTGTTCAGGCGGCGGCATCATGAAGCGCAGCTTCGCGTCCTTGTCCGACAGCTCGCCGGGCAGGTCGGCGAAGACGCTGCCGGGGATGTGGGACTCGGCCCACGCCTCGTGGCCGCTTTCGGCGCGGAGGCGTCCGTCGTCGCCACGGCGGAGGAACGTGGTGCAGTCGAGGACGCGCACCTCGGGAGCGTCGAGGTTGGCCTCGAGCCAGTCGGTTTCGACGAGGTAGCGGCTGCTGTCGGTGGTCATTGCGGTGGCTCCGGTCGGGTGGTGCGCTTGAAGAGCGCGTAGACGTACGGACGCGGGTCTCCCGAGGGCTGATAGTACGTGTGGTCGATCGACTGCATTAGCGTGAACTCATCGCCGACGAGTTCCGAAAGCATCGACGCGTCGTACCGACGCACCGGGAGCCCGGATCAGGTCGGCGCCCCGTGCAGCGCGTACGTGGCCAGGACCGCGTAGCCGCCAGGAGCAACGCACCCCTGGAGCGTCCGCGCGTAACGGTCGCAATCCGCACCCTCCGCCAGGAAGTGCAGCGTCGCCCGGTCGTGCCAGAGCATCACCGGACCCAGTTCGGATCCCACGTCTGGTGCCGTGACGTCGGTGCGGATGAAACGGACCCGTCCCGCGTCTTCCGCGCTCAGCCGCTGCCGGAGGTGGTCGAGCGCTTGGCCGCTGATGTCCAGCACCGCGAGGTTCTCGAACCCTCGATCGAGCAAGCGATCGACGAGTGTGGAGGCCCCCGCCCCGATGTCGACGATCGAGTCCTGCGGACTGAGCCGGCATTCATCGATCAGCGCGAGCGAGATCGTGGGCGTCTCCTCGTACCAGCCGGTTCGCTCGATTGCGGTCCCGCTGTACGCCTCGTCCCAGTGACGTTGCGTCACCTCGTTACCCGTACATCCGCCGCATAACGCGGTAGATGTTGTTGCGCTGGACCTCGTTTGCGCCCTCGTAGATGCGCTGCACGCGGTGGTCGCGGTAGAGCCGCTCGATCGCCGAACCTCGGATGTAGCCGACGCCCCCGTGCATCTGGAGCGAACGGTCGATCACCCGGTCGGCTGCCTCGGAGGCGTAGGTCTTGCAGATCGACGCTTCGGCCTCGATGTTCTCGCCCGCGTCCGCCATCAGCGCCGTCCGGTAGACGATCGACTCCGCCGTGTAGACGGCGATCTGCATGTCCGCGAGGGCGTGCTGGCTGACCTGCTGGTCTGCGAGCGTCCCGCCGAACAACTCCCGCTCGTGCGCGTACGCAAAGGCGAGCTTCGTCGCCTCCTTCGCCATCCCGAGGGAGATCGATGCGATGCCGACGCGAGACTGGTTGAGCGTCGTCAGGGCGTGGCGCAGCCCCGTGTTCTCGTCGCCGATTAGCCGGTCGCGCCCCACGCGTACGTTGTCGTACGCGATTTGTGCCGTGTCCGATGCGCGGATCCCCAGCTTGTCCTCGAGGCGCACCACCTCGAGGCCCGGCGTGCCCGCGTCGACCACGAACAGCGAGATGCCGCGCCCGCCCTGCGCCGGATCCGTCTTCGCGAATGTCACGAAGTACTGCGCGAGCCGCCCGTTGCTGATGAAGACCTTCTGGCCGTTCAGGATGAAATCGTCCCCGTCGGCGACCGCCGTCGTCGTCATCGCCGGGACATCGCTCCCCGCGTTCGCCTCCGTCAGGCAGAACGCGCCCACCCCCTCGCCACGCGCCATCGGGCCAAGGAACCGCTCTTTCTGCTCGTCGCTGCCCGCCACCGCGACCATCCGCGCCGCGAGGCCGGACGAGGCCGCCACCATCACCGCGGTGGAAGCGTGCGCCCGCGCCAGCTCTTCCTGGACGATCGAGAAGCCGATCTCACCCATCCCCGAGCCGCCCCAGCGCTCCTCGAAAGGCGCACCGAAGTAGCCGAGCTGGCCGATCTGATCGATCAGGTCGCGGTCGATCGCGCCCGCGTCCTCCATCGACTCGACGCGCGGCCGTAGCTCACGATCGGCGAAGTCGCGGACCGCCGCGCGCAGCGGGGCGATGTGCTCGGGCAGGTCGTTGGACATGGCGCCTCTCCTCGGTAGTCCGAGGATGATGCCAGACGCATCGCCCCACCGGGGAAGGACCCGGAAGCGGGCCTCTTGAGGTGGCTAGTCGCCCCCCGCGCCGCCACCGCCACCGGCGGCAGCGGCCGTGGCGGGCGGTGCAATCGGGGTCCCGAAGCTGCCCTCGCGGAGGAGCTGACGGACATCCTCGAGGCCCGCGCTCGCAACGAGGAAGATCACCACCCAGAGCAGGCCGGGAACGATCAACAGCGGCCGGACCCCAACGATCTCGGAGAGCCAGCCAAAGCCAAGGTTGATGAACGCCATGTGCCCGGCCGCCAGCAGCGAGTACAGCGACAACACGCGTCCTCGGTAGGCGTCCGGCACGATCTGCTGAATGAACGTCACGGAGAGCGCCATGAACGACGCCTGCGTGGCTCCCGCCAGCACCGCTCCCGCGACGGCCGCCGCGGGGATCGTCGCGAAGCCCAGCGCCAGCATCGACAGGCCGCTGCCAACCGAGGCGACGAAGAACGCGCGTCCCTGCGCCGCCGGACTGGAGAGCATCGCCAGCCCCAGGATCCCCACCACCGCACCGGCGCCGAGGCCGATCAAGATCGAGCCGTACGTCCCGCTGTCGCCCCCGATCATCGTCGAGAGCGTCGGCATCATCGAATCGAAGGCCATCGTGAAGCCGCAGTGGAAGGCGACGAGGATCAGCACCGTCGCCACCCGCCGATCACTCCGGGCGTAGTCGAAGCCGTCGCGGAGTTGGACCAGCACCGGCGGACGTCCCGGCGCCTTCGCCAGCGCCTGTTCCGCCTCGGACTGACGTGCCTTGATCAGCCAGACCGCGATCAGGCCGCACGTCAGCAGCGCCGCGGAGAGGATGAACACCGCTCCCGCACCGAAGGCGGAAAGCAGCGCCGCGCCGAACAGCGGCCCGATGATCCGCGAACCGTGCTGCGCCAGCCCGCTAAGCGACACCGCGCTGAGCAGATGCTCCTTCGGGACGATGTTCGCCAGCAACGCCTGTTGTGGCGGCATCGTCGACGCCTGCGCCGAACCCGCGATGAACGCGAGCACCAGCACGTGCCACAGTTGGACCACATCCGTGACGGTGACCGCCACCAGCGCGAACGAGGTGACCACCCCCAGTGCGGAGGTCACCAACAGCATCCGTCGCCGGTCCACCCGGTCCGCGATCACCCCGGCGAACGGACCAACGACGACGAACGGGAAAAACCCCGCGAACGTCACCATGCCGACGGCAAAGGCCGAATCCGTCAGTTCGAACACCAGCCAGCCGCGCCCGAGCACCAACGCCCAGCGCGCGCCGGAGGTGAAAGAGGCGGCGATGAAGAGGCGCCGATAGTCAGCGACCCCGAACGCCGGGAAGCGAGTGCGCAGCAGATCCATGGATCGCCGTCCTGTCGGGTGATGACGGGGACTCTAGCGCACCATCTCGATCCAAAATTCATTCAGAAACTTGAGTAGAATAGTCAACAACCACGCGGGCCCGATCGCCCGCCCAGCCCCCACCGATCGAGGAGCGACCATGGCCACGGTTCACGCCGACTACCAGGATCGGAAGCGCATCGTCTTCACGGCGCGCGGCCGTTCACAGGTCAACGTTCGAGAAGCCGTCGATGATGGCCCGCTGGGCTACACCTCTACGGAACTGCTGCTGATCGCGCTTGGGAACTGCACGCTCGGCGCGCTCCTCAACCAGGACCGGCTGAAGGATGTGACGGTCCTGCGCGCCGAAGCGACCCTGGATGCGCAGATGGCACAGAACCCGGCGCGGGTCGTCAGCATCGTGGTGGACATCGATCTGGAGGTCGCCGACCCCGCACTGCTGGCGTACCGCTCGGAGCTGGAGGCGCTGGCCTGCACCTGCCCGATCTGCAACACCCTGAGCAACGTGGAAATCACCAGCCGGCTCAACCTCAGCGCTCGCCAGCCCGTGCCGGCCTGAGCCTCGGAAGCTGGCCCGGCACCGAGGTCCGCGCGCCCCGTCGCCGACGGTAACGGTTCGCCGGCGGTAACGCCTCGGGAGATTCTGCGGTCGGCCGTGCGCCGGTGAGGCCCGTCAGGCTCAGAACGGTTGAAACAGCTCGATTGGGTTCCCCGACGGATCGTCGACCAGGATCTGCTTGCCGCCGTTCCCGGTGACGATCTCATTGCGAAAGCTCGTGCCCGCCTCGGTCAGCCTCGCGACCACCTCATCCAGGTCGCCAACCTCGATCTGCACGCGGTTCCAGCCACCTGGCGCGGGCTCGCGGCCATCCGGCATCGCCTGACCAGCGCCGCCGGCCCCCGGCCGGTTCAGCAGCAGGCGGAGCGCGCCGTACGACAGGCTCGCGAACCCCGGTGCCGGGTGCATCACCAGTTCGAACCCGAGTTGCTCCACATAGAACGGAATCGCCGCGTCCACATCGTGGACGATGTAGCGCACGCTCACGTTGGCCATTGCATTCCTCTCCGCACTGCGGCACGACATTCGCGGCGCCCCGTCATGGTGCTCCGCCGGAGCGCCGTCGTGATCGCCCCGAATCGTCTCGTCGGAAAGGGATCGTGGCGCCCCCGGAAGGATTTGAACCTCCGACCGGCGGATTAGAAGTCCGCTGCTCTATCCCCTGAGCTACGGGGGCGTGCGACGACGCGCGGGGCTGACGAGGAACGGCTCGCCGGCAACGGCGAGAGCGGCCCGTCGGTGCCCTCGAGCGCCGCCATATCGTAGCAGCGGCGCGACTGTGCGCCGCGTCAGTGGAGCCCCGTGATCGCTGGGCGGAACTGCGGGGTTCGGGGGCTTGTGGTGGAGCTACGCACGACCGCCATTCGACGCGACGGCTCCCGCGGCCGGGCCGGCCCTCGGGATGCGTTGCGCCCCTGACCGGTGCGCGGACGGCGGTTAGTCGCCGTTCGCGGTGCTGGTCGGCGTCCCGGTCGCTGCCGCTCGACGCTCCCGGTAGACGACACAGCCACTCCCCATGGTGTGCGCGCTTGCCGGATCGCCATCCGGCTGCTTCAGGGAGTCACGACAGCGAGGGCAAGTCAGATCGACGTGCTTCGCCTTGGCAGTTCGTTGTGAGTCCATCGTTGCTTCACTCCCGAGCGGGTGCGCACCCGCGATCGTCTGGACCATCAGCCATCTCAGCCTAGCGATCGAGCGGCGTTGCCTCACCTAAGCACAATGGCGCGGCGGACGCTCCCAGCCGCGTGATTGCGATATCCACCAACACCGTGGATCCATCCGCCCGTCGCAGTGACAATCCCGCTGCGTCGGCGGCCCCGGTACGCACCGCGTCATCGACTACCGCATTGATCACCAATCGCGCCTCCGGTGGCCAGAGGCGGTCCACGATATGCGGCATGCGCGTCAGCGCTTCCATGCTGTAGCCGGTCAGCCCGACGGCTGCGTCGTTGACGATCGAGAGCGGCAGATCCGCATCGCGAGGGTCGAACACGCCGATCGCCCGCGTCGCGAGGACGGCGGGCTCCTCCTTGATCGGCGGCCCAGCGCTGATCCGATAGCCGTAGCCCCGGATCCCATCGACCAGGTCGTCGATGCCGGCGCCGTTCAAAATCCGACGCAGCCGGTAGACCGCCGTATGGAGGAAGTGGTGATCGCCCGCGCCGTGCGGATACGCCCAGACCTCGGAGGCCAGCACCTCAAAGCTGACCGCCTCGCCGCGGTGGGCAAGGAAGAAGGACAACAGGTCGAAGAGCTGCGTTGTGAGTTCGAGTTCGCGGCCACCCACCCAGGCGCGCCTGGCGTTTGGGGCGAGGCGGACATCGTCCGCGGCGCCGTCGGTTGGTGCCTCCAGTAGCGCCAACCGAGGACGTTCTGGCACCGGCCCGTGGCTGTCGCCCGGCCGCTCGTCGCTGCTCCAGGTCACGCGGTTAGGAGGCAAAGGAGTCTCGAAGCTGATCGATCGCCGTCGTTACCCACGCGGTACAGCGGGTGCAGAGGAACTGCGGAGAGTCATCGTCACGGGGCACCAGGAACGGCTTGCCGGCAGCATTCGTCCCGGCGAGCCCGCGGGCAAGACGTATCTCCGTCGCGGCGCCATGCAGCTCCTGACGACAGAGGTCACAGAGAATCGCTGGCATTGCGGACCCCAGTTCTGGCGCGCGATTGACTCGCCGCCATCCCAACCGCTGCGCCCCGCCGCGCCAGCGTGCCTTCCATCGCCCCGATCGGAACCGGAAGCCACCACCGACGTCACTATCGTAGGAATCGCTGAGCCATCTCTCTTGCGTCACGTGACTGAGTTCGACGCTCTCGTCAGTGACTCTTCAGAAGCCCGCGTGCCTCGTCAGAAACTCACCGCGGCCCGTCGTCCCACATCTCGGCCCGTTGCGGAACGACCCTTGAGGGGTACGCGCGCGGTGAATGTCAACATTCGCTCACGCTTGTCGGACAACCGATCACGAACCGATCACCGGCTCGATCACGCCCCGATCTCGTTCGGTCAAAAAGCCCAGTAAACATTGAAGGAGACACCACCTGAATCTGTCGCTGCGTTGACAGTTTAAGCATTGATATAAGTGTCAACGCAATAGTGCGGGCGATCGATTTCCGAGGACCCTCGATAGGTAGAGAACCGCAGGGATCGCGGAAGGCCCCGCCGTTGTGAGTGAGAACCGGTCGGCACGCGATGGCGCGACCCTACACCGGTCGTCCAGTCGGGACGGCGGTGTCGCGCGGGTGATTCATGCCCAGCTCGCGGAGCTCCAGACGCGGTTCCCGCGCTTCCCGGTCGGCGTCAGCATCATCGCACCAGAGCGCGCCGGCTCCCCCGATCTCGATCGCGCTCGCGCCCTCCGCATCCGCTCCGGCTTCGAGTTGGCGCTTGATCCCGCCAGAGCGCTTCGCACGCTCGCCGAGGCCCGCGCCGTCGTCGGAGGCATGTCCACCCCTGTCGACTGTCGTGACCAGGTGTTGCGAGAAACCGTCGCGCGCTGCCATGGTCTTGCCACTGTCACCCTCGAGGAGATCGACACGCTCCTCCGCTCGACCCCGCCGTGCGCCCCGTCGGGAACGAAGTTGGTCGAACGGCGTCTGCTGACGCCATGGCTGCTCGCGATCGGTGAGACGCAGCGAGCCCGCGCCATCCTCGCTGCGGCGTCGGCATCGATGCAGCCGGACGCGCCGGAGTGGCACTTGACCCTCTCCCAGCTCGTTGACCAACAGATGCGCGTCGTCAGCGGCGAGCGCCCGACCGCTGCGGTGCCTGGCCCATCCACCGAGGCCGGGCTCAAACCCGTCGACTGGTATCGGCTCCAGGTCGACTTCTACTGGCGACTCGTCGACGGCGATGTCCCCGCTGCGCGCCGCACTGTGGAGCAGATCGTCGCCTTCCGTTCGCAAGCGCCGCCCGCATTCCGCAGCAACCCGGACGCGCTACGCGCGCTTTGCGACGCCATCGAGGGCGCAAGTGGTTACCAGCCCGCGCCTCCGGACGGGCCGCTCGCGCTCTACTCGATCGGTGCGGTGCTCATCGCCGCCGAAGCCGTCGCCATCAGCGGTACCCGCGAAGCCGCTGCCGAATGGTCCGCCTGGTTCGATCGGGCGTGGCCGGATCATGTACTCCGCGCGCCCGCGTGGCCCGTGCTCGCCCACCGCGTGCGTGGCCTGCTCGCCAGCCGCGCCGGCGACATCCCGCGCGGCCTCCGCTGGCTTGAGGAAGCGATCGTCATCGCCGATCGGATCGACTCCCCCGTGGAGGCCGCACTTGCCCGTGTCCAATGTGCGGAACTGCTCGTCTTCGACCCGCCGCACGGCGCCCGGGAACGCTGGAGCGATCTCGTCCGTGCCGGCACCGACCGCTGCCGGGCGCTCGGCATTGCCTACGCCCATCACGCCCACCGCGCCCGTATCGCCGCCGCGCTCGGGCGCTTCGATCTCATGCCCGGCATCGACACGCTGACGGCCCAGGCGGATACCGACCTCACGGCGCGCGAACTGGAAGTGCTGCGGCTGTTCCGTGATGGAAACTCATACCGCGAAGCTGGTGCGGCACTCGGCGTCGGTTGGCGGACCGTGCAGAGTCACGCCTACAACGCGTATCAGAAGCTCGGGGTCTCTTCGAAGATTGCCGCTGTCTCAGCGGCTGCCCGCATGGGCCTGATCTAGTCGGCTACGCAACTGATTGCATCGCAGCCATCAGTTCGGCCTCGCTGTCGTAGCTGCTGCGGACCAGCCGTGCCAGTGCTTCAACCAGCTCGCGCGAGAACACCTCGTTCGAAACCGCCTGCAGCGCGTCGTCCCGCGACAGCGCCTCCGTCCGAGGGCGTTCCGTGATCAGCGTCAGGTAGGTATCCGCCAGCGCGACGCACTGGGCCAGCCGCGGCACCATGTCGCCGCCCAGCCCCAGCGGGTAGCCGCTGCCGTCGATTCGTTCGTGGTGAGATTCGATCCCCTCGAGGATCCGCTCGCTCGTCAGCCCAATCCGCCGCGCGAGCTGCGATGAGGAGTGCGGGTGCGCGTGCAGGATGTTCCGCTCCGGTGGCGTCATCGCCCGCTCGAAACTCAGCAAATCGCGATGGCTCTCCACCAACCCTACATCCGCCACCATCCCCGACAGCATCGGTGCCGCCAGGATCGGTGCCGCCAGCGAACCTGCGGGTGCCGTGCCGACCAGCAATGCCGCCGCCAACAACCCCGTGCCCGCCGCGTGCGAATCCGTCCGGTAGGGTCCAACCATCATCGAGAGCGAAGCCGCGAACGAGGATGGCTCGCGCGTTACGAACGCTGCCGCCAGTTGCAAGATCTCGAGTAGCGGCTGCACCCGCGCGAATCGCGCCCGGTACCGGAACAGCCGCCCCGCCTGCAACACCAGACCGTAGTGCAGGAAGTATTGGCGCTCCCAGAGTGGGAGCGCCTCGTTAGTCAGGATCGCCGCGACGTGCTGCTCGCCCCATTTGAGCAACGCCGGGGAGTCCTTCGGATGGATCAGCACCATCGGATCGATGCGCGGATCCAGCTTCGCGACGTCCAGCGGGACCCCGTTCTGATCGAAGATCGCGAACCCCGGCGGGTGCGGGAGGAGTATCGAGGAGGGGATCGGCAGGCCGCGAAATTCTTCGTCAACGGACATCGCCCCTCCTCCCCATTCACCATCACGTCATCCCGATATCACGATTCTCGGCTCGGTCGGTGAAGGCGGCTTCGGTGTTCGCCCTGAGCAACTGGGGGTCGGTGGAATCCTGACGGCTCGCTCTGCTTTCCGTTCAATCAACGTTCGCTCAACGTTCTATAACCGGTCCGCTGATCGACTCCAGATGTTCCGAGGATGAACCCAACGGCACCCCCAACCGTGGGACGCCTCAAACCCGCGCGATGATCGAGGTCCGCGATGCAGACCTTCCTGTGCAACGTGTGCGAACGGCCGCTCCAGGGCGCTGCCTTCGAGTTTTCGTCGATCACCGGACAGCCGGTTGCCGGGGAACAGGGCGCCACCCGCATCACCCATCGCAGCAACCTCCGGTTGCTCCACCTCTGCGATCGCTGTGGGAACTGGCTCCGGATCGGCATCAAGAGCGTCGGGGACAGCCTCTCCGCGGCAACCGCATTGCGGAACGATCGGCGCTGGCTCGACCCTGCGGCGTTCGATCCAACTCCTCCTGATCCCAACAGATAGGCCCGTCGTATGACGATCAACGCCGCTCGTGTTCCCGTCCTCTCACCGGCGCATTCCCAGTCGGTCTCTTTGATCATGTCGAAGCAGGCCACGATCACGGAGATCGCCGCCGTCGTCGAAGTCGATCCCGCGATCACCCTCGCGCTGCTGCGCTTCGCCAACTCCGCAGCGGACGCGCCGGCACAGCGCATCGTTCGCGCCTCCGACGCGATCGTGCGCCTTGGCCTCGAGGAGACACAGCGCGTCATCCTCGGCATCGTCATGCAGCAATCCACCGGCGCTGATCTCACCAAGTCCGGCCTCGATCAGGATGAACTCTGGCGTCATCTCGTCGGTACCGCGCTCCTCGCGGACGCCATCGCCTCCACTGACGAATCTGTCCGCGCGATCCGCCCGCTCGCCTTCAGCGCCGGGCTGCTCCACGACGTCGGGCGGCTCGCACTCGCCTGCTCCTCGCCGCCTCACTACCAGCGCGTGCTCCGCCGCATCAAGGCCGGCGCCACCGACATCGAAGCGGAACGCGCGGAGTTCGACACGGATCACCAGACGCTCGGTATCGAGGTCGCCTCGATCTGGGGTCTGCCTGACGCGCTGATCCCCGCGATCGGCGAGCATCACGACGCCACGGAGGGCATCGGTGCTGTCGTCCGGCGCGCCCGCCAGCTCACCGTGAAACTGGGCATCGGCGACGGCGTTAGCCCGCGCGGCCCCCGGACCCTGACCGAAGCGGATGACGACGCGATCGCCGTCATGCACGCCGGTGGCCCCGCTCAACTCGAGGCGCGGATCAACTGGTTTAGTGGGGGGCTTCCGCGCTAGCCACCGCGTGGGCGCTCCCGCGTAGCCACCGCGAGCGGCGCTAGCGCACCCGCGTCAGGACGATCGGCTCCGGCACGTCGACCACCACACGCGCGGCCACGAAGTTCGTCTCGTATGCGTAGATCGCCGCCTGCGTTCGATCGCGCAACCCAAGCTTCGCCAGCACGCGCTTCACGTGCGTCTTGACCGTCCCCTCGGAAATCACGAACGTCTCCGCGATCGCCGCGTTCGAGTAACCGCGCGCGATCAGCGTCAGCACCTCGCGCTCCCGCGTCGTCAGCGAATCCAATGGCTCCCCCGTTGCCACCAGCAGTGGCGCATCCAGCTCCGGCACCAACTGGTTCGCCAGCGGCTCCGCCATCACCCGTGGGTGTGTCTGCGCCATCACTATCGCGCTCGCGCCACCGTTGACCGAAATCCGCGTCGGGCGCAGCGAGACCACCGAGGTTCTGGCGGCGTTCGCCGGACTCGCCGCTTCGCGATCCTCCGCCGCCACGCTTGCCGCCGGCAGGAGCGCCGCCGCGAGCGTCGCTGCGATCGGTGGCGCCTGTTCGATCGTCGGCGTGGCTTCGGGCGCGCCGGTCACCTCCGGCGTGGCCGCCGGCACGGTCGGCGCGGTCGGATCCGGAGCCGCCGGCTCCAGCGGC
>JAQCIU010000026.1:0-44756 GCA_027593235.1 Chloroflexota bacterium | reverse complement strand
GATAACCCCAAGCCGTTCGTCTGGACCGCCTCAGTTGACGCCATCCTCGAGAAGGTCGGCCGCTGTAAAGCCGTTCTTGAGACAGTGCACTAGCGACTGCCACCACCTCCCTCCTCGCCATAGCGGCGCGTACGCTCTGTGTTCGCTGATGACGAGGATGGAGCGGCGCGCCGATGGCGCGGAGCCAGGCCGGGGAAAGAGGGCTACGCGTCGCCGTAGCGGCGCTCGCCTATCGCGACTACCGGCGTTTCGCTGGCTCGCTGCTGCTCACATCGCTGGGCGTGCAACTGCTGCAGACGGCGATCTTCTGGCAGGTCTATGAGCTGACCGGCGACGCGCTGCTGCTGGGGCTGACGGGGTTGGCGCGGGCGCTGCCGCACATGGTGCTGTCGATGGTGGGCGGGGTGTTCGCCGATCGGTTCAACCGGGTGCGGTTGATCCAGGCGGGGCAGATCGCGAACGGCGTGCTGATCCTCGCGCTTGCGGGGCTGACGCTGACGGGCGCGGTCTCGCTGTGGCACCTCTATGCGATCACGTTCCTCAACGCGTCGTTCAGCGCCGTGACTCAGCCAGCGCGGACGGCGTTGATTCCGAGCTTGATCCCGCGGCGCAACCTGGTGAATGCCGTCGCGCTGAACGCGACGATCGGCCAGACCTCGCAGATCATCGGGCCGGCGCTCGGCGGGATCGTGGTCGGGATGTTTGACCTGGGGACCACGTACCTGCTGAACGGGGCGATCTACCTCGCAGCGATGGTGGCGATCGTCGGGATCCGGACACCGTCGACGCCGGAGGCGACGACGGACAGCCCGTGGCGGAGCTTCCTGGAGGGTCTCGCGTTCGTGCGGCAGCGGCGGGTGATCGTGTCGCTGCTGATGCTGGATCTGGCGGCGACGGTGCTTGGCAGCTACCGGGCGTTGCTGCCGATCTTCGCGGACTCGCTGGGGGTGGGCGCGACGGGGTTCGGGCTGCTGAGCGCCGCGCCGGGGGTGGGCAGCATGATTGCGGCGACGGCGATGCTGTCGCTGGGCGACGTCCGCCACAAGGGGCTCTATACGGTGTTCGGGGTTCTGGGTTACGCGCTGTCGCTGGTGCTGCTTGCGGCGTCGCCCTGGTTCGGACTGAGTCTGGTGGCGGGAGCATTGCTAGGCGCGACGAATGTGATCCAGATGATTCCGAGGAACTCGGCGATCCTGGCGATCTCGCCGGACGCGCTGCGTGGGCGGGTGGAGGCGTTCCGCAGCATGCTGGCGGGCGGCGGTCCACCGCTGGGCTTCACGCTGAGCGGTGCGCTGGCGGCGGCGTTTGGTGCGCCGTTGGCGGTGGTGCTGGGGGCGATCGCCTGTGCGGTCGCGGTTGGTGGGATCGTGGCGCAGGACGCGGAGCTGCGGGACCCGGAGCTGGGGATCGTGGTGGATCCTCCGGAGGACACCGACGGTGTCGCCGGGGCCGGATAGGCTTGCGCGGCGCGAGTATGCTCACCGCCCACACACCGGCGAGTCCCATCATCCACCGGAGGCCGCGATGACCGCGAACCAACCGCTGCGCATCGGCGTGATCGGCGTCGGGTTCGGCGCGCGGGTGCACGTGCCCGCCTTCCTCGCCGAGGGCTGGGAGGTGCCGGTCGTCTGGGGCCGCCGCCAGGCGATTGCCGCCGGCAAGGCCGCCGAGTTGGGTATCGCCGGGGTGGCCGAGGACTGGCAGGACCTCGTCGCGCGCGACGACCTCGATGCGGTCGCGGTGACGACGCCGCCGGCGGCGCACCGCGAGATGGTGATGGCGGCGCTGCGAGCGGGGAAGCACGTGCTCTGCGAGAAGCCGTTCGCCCTCAACGGGGTCGAGGCGCGGGCGATGCGCGATCTGGCTCGCGAGCAGGGGCTGACCGCGATGGTGGCGCATGAGTTCCGGTTTGCGCCGCAGCGGGCGCAGATCAAGGACCTGCTGGACGGCGGGCGGATCGGGAAGCCGGAGTTGGTGTCGGCGGAGCTGCTGATGGGACGGCCGCGGCCGGATTCGCCGCCGCCGTTCAGCTGGGCCTCGGACAAGGCGCAGGGGGGCGGGCTGCTTGGCGCGCTGGGATCGCACTACATCGACGGGCTACGGCACTGGTTCGGCAATGTCGCGGAGGTGAGTGGCCGGCTGACGACGCGCATGCCCGCGCGGATGGACGCCGACGGCAACCCACGCGAAGCGGACACCGACGACTCGTTCGCGGTGACGCTGTTGTTCGAGAACGGCGTCGTCGCCTCGATGACTGCCTCGTCGCTCGTCGCGCCGAGCCTGGGCGCGCGGATCACGATCGCGGGGTCGAGGGGCGTGCTGGTGGCGACGCAGCGGGGGCCGAACCCGGAGCCGGACGGCGTGGTGCGCGCGGGCGGGGCCGAGGACCGCCGGCTCGAGGAGCTACCGGTCGATCCTCGATATGTGCCGATCGTGGACAACCGCGACGACCGGCTGGCCTCGTTCCGGTTGCTGGTGCGGGAGTTCGAGCGGGGGATCCGCGAGGGCAGCTCGCCGGCGCCGAACTTCGACGACGCGGTGGCGTGTCAGGAGATCCTGGATGCGGTGCGGGCGGCATCGGAGTCGGGGCAGACGATACGGATGCTGGATCCGCGGAACGGCCACACTACGATGTCGCGGCCGACTGGATCGCCCGACCGGTTCGACAGGTTCACCGGGCGGGCGCGCGCGGCGCTAACGCAGGCCGACGCGGAGGCGCGACGACGCGGTGGCCCGATTGGCACCGAATCGATGCTGCTGGCGATCGCGC
This sequence comes from Chloroflexota bacterium, assembly GCA_027593235.1. Taxonomy (GTDB): domain Bacteria; phylum Chloroflexota; class Dehalococcoidia; order UBA2979; family UBA2979; genus UBA6627. The sequence continues at coordinate 41,986 of JAQCIU010000026.1, read as the reverse complement.
GTCCCAACGACGGTCCCGCGGCGCGGGCGCTGAAGGCGCTGGGGGTGGAGATCGCGGCAGTCGAGGGGGCGATCGGGCGCGCCGGCCGACGTGACGACAACGCGGGCGCGGTGCGCGGACTGACCGATGAGGCGAAGCGGGCGATCGAGTTCGCGGCAGCGGAGGCGCGGGAGCTGGAGAGCGGCGAGATCGACTCGGCGCACCTGCTGATCGGCGTCGCACGATCCGACGGCGGGGGGAGCCGGATCCTCGCGAGCTTCGGCGCGCAGGTGACGGCGGTGCGCTCCGCCGTGGTGCGCGCCCTCGTGGAGTAGGCGGCGCGGCCAGCAGAGGTGGCCGGAGACGGCGATGGCCGACGGCGGCCGTTGACGGCGAGGGCGGAGCCGGCGGAGCGAGAACGCGGAGCTCAATCGCACAGGTCAGGATGCTCGTCGATTCAGCGGTCCAGCCGGCTCGTTCGTGGGGCAGTGAAATCACAGAGCAGGATCGCCTGACAGATTAGTGTGTGATCCATCAGTCTTTTGACAGTCAATTAGGTTACCGGTTATTGCGGATCACACTGGGATCACAGAGCATATTTCCAGGCGGTGCGCGGCATCGCCAAAACACCGAAAGGCGGGGATCTTGTACGAACGACCGACCGTTACGCGACTTGGCCTGCTCGCTGACCTGACCTCCGCGAAGAGCGGGTATGGCAACGACGGCAACGAGAAGGCAGTTGGCATGGCCAACGACTTCGACATCCTTGGCAAGAGCGACGACTAGTCAGTCGCGGTCCCTCGCGGATCGCGAACCCTGACTCGAAGAGCGTTGCAGGGAGGCGAGCCTCCCTGCAACGCTCTTTATTTAAGCCCCGCAGTCCGACCCTCAATCGTGCAGATCGGGTGATCAGCCAATGCCTTATGACATGGTCCACTTCAGCACCATGCTGCGGGATCGCCGCCGACGCGATGCGTATGTGGCCGCGCTGACGCGGACCGTCGGTCCCGATAGCGTGGTGCTCGATCTCGGCTCGGGACCGGGATTTTTCGCCGCGGTCGCGGCCCGGCTGGGCGCGCGCCGCGTGTTCGCGGTGGATCTGCTGGAGGCCGTGGATGCGGTGCCGTTGTTGGCACGCGCCAACGGGCTGGAAGAGCGGATCCAGGCTTTCAGAGGCGACATCCGAACGATCGAATTGCCAGAGGCTCCGAACGTGGTGATCGCGGATCTACGCGGGCCGCTGCCCCTGCACACCTCGGGTTTGTCGGTGGTCGCGGACGTGCGGGAGGACGTGATGGCTCCGGGGGGCGTCTGGCTGCAGCAGCGCGACGATCTGCGCGCCGCGCTGGCGTACGTCGACCGCGCGGAGCTGGAGACGGCGTGGGACGAGCCGGGGCTCGACTTCGATGCGTTGCGGCGACACGCGCTCAGCGTTCCGCGGCGCGTGCAGCTCGAAGCGGATCAGATCGTGACGACCTCGGGGGTCTGGACGAGCATCGACTACGCGGATGCGGACAACCTGCGCAGCCGTAAGCGGCGTGGGAGCACGATCCTCCGGGCGCTCGCGGATGGCCCGGCCAACACGATCGCGCTCTGGTTCGACGCGACGTTGATCGAGGGGATTAGCTACGACTCCGCACCGGGGGATAGCTACACGACGTACGGGCAGATCACGCTCCCCCTGCTGGAGCCGCTGCAACTCCTCGAAGGCGACGAGGTCAACGTGGAACTGTCGTTCGATCGGCTGGACGCGGGCGACGTCTGGCGGTGGCAGGTGTCCGCCGGGGACGAGCGTCGCAACGGCAACAGCCTAGACGCGATCCCGATTGCTCCCCACGCGTTGTTGGTCTGAGGAGAGGACATGTCCGTGACAGACGATCAACTACTGACGGGACAAATCCGCCTGGGCGCGGACGTGTTGCGACGCGAAGTCGGCGACGAGCTGATCTTGCTCGATCTGAAGACGGAGGCCTATTTCGGGCTGAACCTCACGGCGCGGGCGTTCATCGACGGGCTCGTCGATGGTGCGTCGCCGAGCGCGGTGGCGGCACAGGTGGCGGAGGCGCACGGGGAAGCCGAGGCGACCGTCCGCGCCGACCTCGCGGTGCTGCTCCGGGAGCTGCTCGATGCCGGGCTCGTTGACCTCGTACCAGCGTAGAGCCTTCCGACGCTTCGGCGACTTCGACGGCGAGCAGCGGCGGATCGCGGTCGCGTCCGTGTTCGCATTGCCGGCAGTGCACCTGACGGCTCGCTTCGGCGGGTTGCGGGCGGTGCGGCGCGTGCTGGGCGATCCGCTCAGCGGGCGCCACGACCAGACCTCGATGGATGGCGTGGCGACCGGGCGACGGCTCGCGGCACCGGTGGCGACGGTGGCGGCGGCGCTGCGTCTGGATCGACGAGGGTGCCTGGCGCGCGCGACGTTCCTGTGGTGGTTGTTGCGTCGACGGGGCGTCGATGCGGTGGTGGTGATCGGGTCACGCCGGGACGGCGCGACGTTCGAGGCGCATGCGTGGGTCGAGGTGGATCAAGTTGCGGTGGACGACGGACCGGATGTCCGGGAGCGTTTCGCAGCCCTCGAAGGATCGGCGTCGGTGATGGGCGGCACTCGGGGTGCTCAGGGCGCGCCGGGCGCGCGGGGCGCTGACCGATGAGCGTCAGGCTGTACACGAGCTACGGGCGGACGATCGCATCGACCGCTGACCTCGATCTGCCGATCGCGGGAGCGGGGGCGGCGGCGCCGGTGTTCCGGCTGACGACGGATCGCGAGGCGATGGCGGGCCCGGCGCACTACCAACTGCTCGACCTAGCGATGCTGACGTTCAGCGAAGATCGGCATGTCCACCTGCAGCAGCTTCAGGAGATGCCGGCGCCGATCCTTCAACACCTGCTGGTGGACGTGGCGGTGCCGACGGCGCTGACGGCGTGGGACCAGCCGGTGCTTCACGCCTCGGCGATTGACCGCGGGGCGGGCGCGGTGCTGTTCACCGGTCCGAGCGGCAGTGGCAAGTCGACGCTGGCGATTGCCGGGGCGACGCGGGGCGCGGCGCTGGTGGCCGACGACGGGGTGCTGGTCAGCGCGGTCGATCGGCAGGGGATCGGGTCGATTACGACGTTGCGTCTGCATGCGGAACACGCGACGGACCTGCTGCCCTCGGTGCAGGCGGGCGAGGTGGTGACGCTGACCGGCAAGCGCCGGATTGACGCGGACGCGGAGGGGATTCGACTGGCCTCGGGAGCGCGGCCCGTCCTCGCGTTGTTCGCGATCGATCGCGTTGGCGACGGAGCCGCGGTGCGGGTGGCGCGCTGCGGCGCGGCGGAATCAACGGACGTGATCGCGCGGTCGTTCTTCGCACCGCCGGGGCCGCCTGCCTCGGCGATCCGTTACCTGGATCTGGCATCGTCGCTGGCGGCGTGGCTGCCGGTGTTCCGACTCGAGTACCCGCGTGACCCGCGGATGCTCGACGCAGTGCTGGAAGCGGTCGACGACGCCGTGCGTATACCGACGCAGGCGTAGTCCGCGATGACGGCCGGAGCGCCACCCGTTCCCGGCCGCGAGCGTGGCGTGGAGATTCTCGGACGGTTCGCCGCGGGGCGGGCGTCGGTGCGGCTGGTCGGCGGCAGCGGAGCGACGGACCTCGATAGTGCGATGCTCGGCTGGGCGTCGGCGGGCGATCCACGCGCGCTGACGCCGTCGGCGCTCCGAGAGGCGACGGGCGCCTGGGCGGTGGTGCGCCGCAGCACCGACGGCAGTCGTCTGGAAGCGGCGGTCGACCAGCTCGGCGATGTGCCGCTCTACTGGGCGCGACAGGCCAACGAGACGATTGTGGCATCCGATCTGCGGCTCCTCCTCGCGGAGCTGGGGACGCCGGCGGCGCCGCATCTCCCGCGGGTGCTGGAGTGGATCGCGTGGTCGTTCAGCGATCCGCTGGAGACGCTGTTCGAGGGGGTCCGGACGGTACCGGCCGGTCACCGGCTGGTGGTGGACGCGGGCGGCGCGCAGTTGCGGCGCTACTGGCAGCCGGTGGCGCAGCTCGATAATCGCGCGGACGCGGAGACGTGGCTCGGCCGGCTGCGGCCCGAACTGTCGGGCGCGCTGCGACGGCATCTCCCGGCGGAGCCGTACGCGCTGCTGCTCAGTGGCGGGCTGGACTCCTCGACGCTGGCGGGCTGGATCACGGCGGATGAGACGCTCCCACAACCGGCGGTGGCCGCTTCGCTGCGGTACCCGAGGTTGCCCTCGGACGAGACGGCGTACCAGGAGGCGGTGCTCCGTTTCACCGGGCTGAAACCGCTGGTGGTGGAACCGCAGCCGTTCGACGTTGACGCTTATGTCGCCCGTATCACCTCGGCGGCGATGCCGGTGCACGTCGCGGCGCCGGAGACCGACGAGCTGTACCGAGCGCTTGGCCGCGAGGGCATTCACATCGCGATTGATGGCGTGGGGGGCGACGAGCTGTTCGCGCCGATCCGCTGGGGGATCGAGGAGCTGGTGCTGCAGCGACGCTGGCGGACGATCGGTCGCTGGTGGGGGCTGCAGGGGGGACGGGGGATCCGACGCGAGCTGCGCGGGCGTCTGAGCGACCTCGATCCTGTCGGTACGCGAGGGATTCGCGCTCGACGCCGGGTACCTGCGTACGTTCCGGCGGCCGCGCGGCGGTTGCTCGGCACGCGGCTTGTGCCGCCGCGCAGCCTGCCGGGGATCCACGCCACGGGGCGCGAACGAGCGGAGTACTTCACCTCGGCGAAGCTCGCGGTGGGGCGATCGATCGATGCGAGTCGTTCGCGCGTGTCGGACGTCGAGTTCAGGATGCCGTTCTTCGACGTCGGGCTGATCGAGCTGGCGCTGGGGATCCCGGATTCGATGCGCCACCGGGGTGACGACGCGCGCTGGCTGCAGCGCGAGGCGTTTGGGTCTCGACTGCCCTCGGAGCTGCTGGCGCGCCGCGGGAAGGTGCACTTCGACTACCGCTATGCGCAGCATTTGCAGCACCCGTGGGTGCGGGAACAACTGGAAACGTCGCACCTGGCAGCGGCCGGACTGCTCGATCGAGATGCAGTCCTCGCGGACTACGACCGGCTCGCCGAGGCGGTGCGCACGGACATCGCGCACCTGCCGTACCTGGCCAGTCCGCTCTGGCGAGTGGTCGGCCTGGAGACGTGGTGGCGCGCGTACGTCGCCTAGGACGCGGCGCCGCGGTGCGCGATCGCGGTGCGCAGTGGTGACGCGCACCCTCGCGGGTGAGCACGGCGGCTGACGGATCGGACGGACGGTGCGCGCGGGTCGACGGGGGCGTACGCTCCGTCGCTACGCTGTCCTCGGACAACCCGACAGGCTGGCAGATGACGCACTCTCCGCTGCAGATCGCGACGGCCGGGCGCCAGCCGGGCGGGCCGAGCTTGCGCAGCATGCAGTTTGCCCTCGCAACGCTGGCGATCCACCTGTACTTCGTCTCGTACGGGATCTCGGTCGTGAACGTGCCGAGTTCGCTGTCGAACGAGGCGGACTGGGTGGTGGGGATTGTCGTTGGCGCCCTCGGATTCGCGGGGATGTTCACGCGGCCGCTGATCGGCGTGTGGGTGGACAGCAGCGCGCGCGAGAAGTGGCTGAAGATCGGTGGCGCGGCGACGGCGGTGGCGTTCGTCGGCTACGGGCTGAGCCTCGATCCGTGGATCATGCTGATCTTTCGGGCGATCCACGGGATCGCGATGGGGATGTTCACGACGGCGTTGCTGGCGATGGTGGCGAGCCTGATCCCCATTGAGCGGCGGGGCGTCGGGATCGGGCTGTACCAGAGCGGAAACGCGATCGCGCAGCTCTACGCCGCGCCGTTGTCGGTCTGGATTGCGAGGCAGGCTTCGTTCGAGATGGCGTTCTTCGTGGGCGCGGCGGCGGCGGGGCTGGGGTTCGTGGTCGGCGCGATGGTGCGCGACCTGGAGCCACCGGTCCCCGGGCCACCGATCGCGTGGCGACAGCGGGAATGGGTATCGAAGCACGCGCTGATCCCGGCGATCGTGTTCTGCACGGTGACGACGACGGTCGGAGCGGTTGGCGCGTTCCTGCCGCTGTTCTCCGAAGAGCGCGACCTGGGGAATCCCGGGCTGTACTACACGGTATGGGGGGCGTTCCTGCTGGGATCGCGATTCCTGAGCGGAACGCTCGCAGACCGGCTGGGGCGGACGACGGTGGTCCTGCCGGGGCTCGCGCTCGCCGGGCTGTCGCTGTTCCTGCTGGCGAGTGCCCAGTCGCAGACGACGGTCCTGATCTCGGCGGGGGTCGGCGGGCTGGCGCTCGGCGGGATCCAGGTGTCGACGATGGCGTTGATCGTCGATCGCACGCCGTCAGCAGCGCGCGGCGCGGCGATGGCGACTTACACGATGGCGTGGGACGTGGGTGCAGTGATCGGCGGGGTGATCCTGGGGTTCATAATCGACGCGACTTCGTATTCGTTCGGCTTCGTGCTGATGGGTTTCCTTCCGTTTGTCGGGATTGCGATCTACGCCGTTGGCGTCGCTCGCACGGACCGGCGGCCGGCCCGTCCGACGGTGGCACGATGACCGCAACACTCCCGGCCGACATCCTCGCGCGGGTCGAGCGGGACTTGCCGGCCGATCGACAGACCGAGGTGATCGCAGCCCTCGAGGGCCTCGCGTCCGCAACGCGCGAGCACGCGCGGATCGCGCGTTGCGTGTTGTTCGTGGCGAACGGGAACCTCGCGGAGTTCGAGCGGATGGTGAAGCTGGCGCGCACGGATTCCCGCGACGCGATCATGTCGGCGGAGTACAGCCGCAACGAACGGCGGCTGCGGGACTTCTCGCGGCCCTTCGGATCGAACGCGCTGACCTAGCGGTTAGGCGTCGACGAAGATCGAGTCCGGGAGCAGCGCCGAGACGATCCAGTTCGGGGCATCGACGACCTCGGAGACCTTCAGATCCACCGCGACGGAACAGAGGACGTAGGCCTCCTCGCGGGTGAGCTCGTGCACCCGGACGAGGTAGTCGATCATGTGGCGGACGGCAGCCCTCGATGCCTCGAGCAGGTCGGGCGAGTGGCCGGTGGTGCCGTACCAGGCCTCGGTGTTGGTACGTGGGGTGAGCGGGCCGGGCGTCTTGAACTGCGGCTCGGGAACCGACCAGTCCTTGATCAGCCCGAAGCGGAGCTGGGAGGTCATCGAGGTTTCGATCGCGGTGATGCAGACCTCGCCGTCGCCCTGCGCGGCGTGGCCGTCGCCGCAGGAGAAAAGCGCGCCGGGGACCGAGACCGGCAGGTAGACGGTGCTGCCAGCGACGAGCTGCTTCACGTCCATGTTGCCGCCGTTGGCGGTCGGAGGCGCGGTCGAGAAGATGCCCTCCTCGGCGCGGGCGGTGCCCATGACGCCGAGGAACGGCTCGAGCGGGACGGCGATGCCGGGGCGGAAGGGCGTGGGGTCCTTCGTCAGGTCCCACTTCTGGAGGAAGGCGCGCGCGAAGTCGTCGGGGAGCAGGCCGCGGCCCGGCGCGAAGGTGGTGTAGCCGAGCGCGCCGGGCTGGAGCGAGAGCACCTCGATCTGGAGCGTGTCGCCGGGTTGGGCACCGCGGATGGCGATTGGGCCGGTGAGGGCGTGCCCCTTGAACTCGCGGTTGGCGAGGTCCTCGGGTTCGGTGTCCCAGGTGATGAAGCCATCGCCCGCGTCGCGCGAGTGGATGGTGACGGTGTCACCCGGGTCGATGGTGAGCTTCGGCTCGAGCGAGTTGTCCCAGGCGTAGTGCGGGGCGTCCGACCCCAGGGTGTGCTCAGCCATCGCTCATCCTCCCGCCATGCCAGACCGGGATAGTAGCGGCGTCCGCCGCTAAATCGAGCCGTCGATGCGTACATCGAGGACGGTCGGCTCGTTGGAGGCGATCGCCTCGGTGATCGCGGCGCCGAGGGTGGCGGGGTCCTCGATGCGGCGACCGCGGACGCCGAAGGCGTTGGCGATCGCGGCGATGTCGAAGGGGACGGCGAAGTCCATGCCGAGGTAGTTGGTCTGCGGCTCGGGACGGTGGGCGATCTGGGTCTGCCAGACGTTCATGTTGAGCTTGAGGACCCGATAGCTCTCGTTGTTGCAGACCACCCAGACAACCGGAATCTTCGAGGCAGCGGCGGTCCAGAGCGCCTGGATGGTCATCATCGCGCTGCCGTCGCCGACGACGGCGACGACCGGCTGATCGGGCCTCGCGAGCTTCGCGCCGAGGGCGGCGCCCATGCCCCAGCCGAGCGCGCCGCCAGAGATGCCGACGAGGTCATTCGGCTCGTCGAAGTCGAGCGCGCCGTAGACGGACGCCCGCGTGGTGATCGAGTCGTCGACGAAGAGGGTGTTCTGCGGGAGGGCGGCGGCCACCTCGGTCATCATCCGCTCCGTGGACATTGGCGAGAGGTCACGCCGGGCCTCGAGGCGGGCGCGCCACGCTTGGCGCTGCGCCTCCTTCTGGGCAGCGACCGTGGCAGCACGGATGGTCGCCGCCTCGCGCGCTTCGCCGCCGAGACGAGCTTCGAGGGCAGTTGAGAGGTCGGCCATGCCGGCCTTCGGGCCGGCGACGATGCCGACGTCGGTCGGTTCGGAGCGGCCGACCGCGTCAGCGTCAGAGTCGATGTGGATCAGCTTCGCGTTGGGGAGCGCTTCGCCTTCGAAGTAGAAGAATCCGGAGAAGGCGGTGCCGACCATGACGACTGCGTCCGCGTCGGCGAGCGCGGCGCGTGCGGCCGGCATCGTCGGGTTGATAGTGCCGAGGTACTGCGGGTGGCTGGTCGGGAAGTTCACGCGACCGAGGTTGGTCGCGTAGACGCGCGCACCGGTCAACTCGGCGAGACGGACCGCCTCGGAGGCTCCGCCGGCGAGGCCGACGCGGTCGCCGACGATCAGGACGGGGTTCGCGGCGACCTCGAGGATCGCGGCAGCGGCGGAGATGGCAGCGGGATCGGGGCGCGCCTCGGCGTAGCCGGGCGCGGAGGGGACGATCGCCATCTCACCTTCGTCGTCGAGGGCGTTGGCGGCGAAGGCGATGTAGACGGGGCCGGTCGGCGGGGTCTTGGCGATGGTGAAGGCGCGGCGGACGACGGAGGGGATCTGCTCCGGGTGCGTGACCTCCACACTCCACTTCGTGAACTCCTCGGTCATGTGGTGGAGGTTCACGCGGCCTTCGGCGAGCTTGCGCACGTCCTTGTTCGCGGAGGTGAGGACGAGCGGGGTGCCGCCCTCGTAGGCGTTGGTCAGCAAGGCGATGCCGTTCGCCAGGCCGCTGTCGATGTGGAGGTTGACGAAGGCGACGTTGCCGGTGACGCGGGCGTAGGCGTCGGCCATGCCCATCACCGCGCTCTCTTGCACGGAGAGGATGTATTTCAGCTCGGGGGCGTCCTCGAGGGCATCGAGGATGGCGCTCTCGGCGGTGCCGGGGTTGCCGAAGACGTACTCAACGCCCTCGGCTTTGAGCATCTCGATCAGCGCGGTGGCGCCGGTCATCCTCGGCATGTGGGGTCCCCTCGTGAGTTGCGCGTGGCGGCGCTCACGGTACCCGGTGCGGGGTTAGGTCGGTAGGAGCGGGTGGGTGACGGCGCGGGTGGGGTTGTCCTCGCCGCCGTTGCGGCGGATGCCGGTCTGGACGGTGATGTCGCCGACCTCGTCGATTTCGATCAGCATCGTGTCCATGGAGCGAGGTGCGGGACCGTGCACTCAGATGCCGGCCTTCGTGTAGGTCGACATGTGGCACGGGCAGCGGAACCAGCCTGCCGAGTCGCCCTTGAAGTTGAATGTCGGATTCCACGGCACGGCGCAGCCGAGGTGCGGGCACTTCCGCCAGAGCGCGAGCAGACCGGCGGCGCCACCGGAACCACCGGGTCGCGTCTCCTCGGGCGAGAGGTTCATGAGCCAGAACTGGCCGGCCCGGAACGCTCGAGGGTCAGCGCCGACGGCGAAGTCGGCGACGTTGCCCGCCGCCACAGGGCCGCCGAATCCAGGCGTGTTCCTGGGGTAGAGGTAGTCGACCGCCCCACCGAGCGCGCCGGCGAAGGTGACACCGAGGCCGGTCCAGAACGAGGTGGTGATGAAGCTACGCCGAGAGGAGCGACGGGCGCGGTGCTCGGGTGAGGTCTCCGGCTCCGAGGGCCGGCGGTCACCGAGGGCGTCACGCCACACGTCGAGGGGGCGCGATTCGGGTGTTCTGGTTGCGGTTGCCATCTTCGGCTCCCGTCCCTGCTGACTTCATGGTCAGACTTGCGTGCTAGTGTACGCCGTCACAAAAGGCGTTGCCACCGATGGGCGTCGGCATCACAGCCGTGCACCGCTAAGCTGGCTCCTTCGCGGGCAAGACGGGGGACCTGTGCTCCGATTGATCAGCTTCGACATCGACGGCACCCTTGAGGTGGGTGACCCGCCGGGGGTCATCCCGCTCACCGCGGTCCGCCAGGCGCGCAGCCTCGGCTTCGTGATCGGGTCCTGCTCGGACCGGCCGATCAGCTACCAGCAGGGGCTCTGGGCGCAGCACGATGTGCCGATGCAGTTCACGGTGCTGAAGCAGCATCTCTCAGTCGTGCGGGCGGAATTCGACGATCTCGAGCACTACCTGCACATCGGCGACACGGAGATCGACGAGATGATGGCGAAGGACGCCGGCTTCGACTTCCTCCATTCGATCGACGACGACGTCGCCGCGTTCATGCGCGAGCACCGCCTCCACCCGTAGCGACGCGGACCGCCGCCAACGGCGGCCGCTGGCGATGACTTCGATCGGGTCAGGCCGGCTCGAACTTGATCAAGGTCCAGTCATCGGTGATCGAGTCGAACACGACCTTCAGCGGCATGTTGACCGCGAGGCCATCGGGGATCTCGCAGTTCACGACGTTGGACATCATGCGCACGCCCTCGTCGAGCTGGATCATCGCGAAGGCGTAGGGGACGTCGTCCGCGAACGCGGGGTGCGCTGGCTGGCGGACCACCGTGTAGGTGTGGAGGCGGGCGTTCCCGCTGACCGGCGTCCAATCCCAGTCGGCGCGCAGGCACTGTGGACAGGCCTCGCGTGGATACCAGAAGAAGTCGGCGCAGAAGTTGCAGCGAGGGATCACCAGTTCGCCGCGTTTCGCCGCCTCCCAGAACGGCTCGGTCAACTCCGGCTCAGCCGGACGTGGGAGCGGTTTCTTGTATTCGGTTTCGGTGGTCATCCGCGTGCCGTCCGTTGGTTCCTTGCTGGCTGGATTCCTGAATTAGAGTGTGGCGCTCGAACCGAGCACCAGCGTGCACATCACGCTCCCTGAGCCACCTCAGCCATTGACCAGGCAGAGGTCGGCCTCCTCTACCTGCCGCTCACCGGCGCGTCCCGAGACCTGACGTGTTGCCTCGACGACGTGGCGGAATCCGCCGCCGCCGTTGCCCGACTGGCCGGCGCCGATCTGGCCACCATCCGTGTTGATGGGGAACTGCCCCTTGAAGGTGGTATCGGTGCTCTCGTAGAAGGGCCCGATTTCGCCCTTCTTCACGATGCCCGCGTCCTCGAGACAGGCCATCTCGAGGATGGTGTAGCAGTCGTAGAACTGTGCGAGCTGGATCTCGTTGATGTTGACCTGGGCCATCGTCAACGCGGTCGGCGCGGAGTCGACGACCGGCGTGGTCGTGATGTCGTCGTCCGTGTAGATGATGTCGTGGCGGGTCGCAGGACCACCCATCCCGAGGATGTAAACCGGGGGGTTGGGCATCGCGCGGGCGCGCTCCGCCGAGGCGATGATGATCGCGTGCGCGCCGGACGACGGCATCACGCTTTCGAGCAGATGCAATGGCTCGTTCGTGAACCGTGAGTTGAGCACGTCCTCGATCGTCACGGGCTGCTCGTACCAGACGGCGTTCGGGTTCTTCGACGCGTTGAACCGCTGGTCGACGACGGCCTTCGCGAACTGTTCCTGGGTCGTGCCGAACTCGTACATGTGGCGCTGCTTCATCAGCCCGTACCAGCCGTTCATGGCGATGACGGGGCCGTAGGGCGCCTCCCATTCGCTGGTGCGACTGGCGGGGGGCAGGATGCCGCGCGCTTCGGCCTGACCGCGCGCGCGCGTGGTTCCCCGCCCTTGCGAGGCACCGAAGATGCACATCACGTAGTCGGCCAGGCCGTTGGCGACCGCCTGCGCCGCGTTCACGACGGAGGTCGCGCCGCTGGCGCCATGCGTCGTCATCGACTGCGTGTACCGCGGTTTGAGCCCGAGGACCTCGGCGACGGTGATCGAATTGAGAGCCTCGGGGGTGATCAGCCCGTCGATGTCCTCGCGACGGAGGCCGGCGTCGCTGATCGCGCCACGCGCAACCTCGGCGAGCAGCCCGAACGTGGTCCGTCCGGGATACTCCTTCCGGGTCGGAATTTCGTAGAAGCCGACGATCGCGGCTTTCCCGCGGATGCTCACGTACGCACCTCCTCATGGGTTACGACGGCACGGTACGCCTCGGGCCGGCGCCGTGTCGATACAACAGATGCAATCCGTGGACCCCGGCACGCCGTGGTCGACGTGGGTTTCGGGATGTCACGCACAGCGTCGGGCAGATAGCATCCTCCCCGAGTCGGAGCGTGCTGCACGCCCCGCGTCGGGAAGGCGATCCATGGCCGGACCACTTGAGGGCATTCGCGTGATCGAGCTGGCGAATTACCTCGCCGCACCAGCATCGGCGGCGCTGATGGCCGACCTGGGCGCCGACGTGGTGAAGATCGAGCCGCCGGACGGTGACGTCTATCGAGGGCATCGCACCGTCCGAGAGGGCGATCCGATCAGCTTCCCGTTCGCGGTCGACAACCGCGGGAAGCGCTCGATGACGTTGGACCTCGAGAGCCCCGACGCGCGCGATGTGGTGAAGCGGCTGGCCGCGCAAGCGGACGTGCTGGTGACCAACCTGACGCCGGGGCGGTTGCGTCGCTACGGATTGACGTACGAGGAAGTGCGCGCCGCCGCGCCGCGGATCGTGTTCACGCTGCTGACGGGGTACGGATCGGACGGGCCGGACTCGGAGCGGCCGGGGTTCGATGGGACGACGTTCTTCGCGCGATCAGGGCTGACGTGGCTGATCGGCGAGGCGGGATCACCGCCGGTGCAATCGCGCGCGGGACAGGGCGATCACATGGCAGCGCTGAACCTGCTGGCGGCAACGCTCGCGGCGCTGCGGCTGCGGGACCGTGACGGGGAGAGCCAGTTCGTCGACGTGTCGCTGCTGCAGACAGGTGTCTGGGCGATCGCGTCGGATACGCAGCAGGCGCTGAACCGCGATGAGTGGGACTTCGAACGGCAGGACCGGTCGAAGCACTGGCACGTCACTCGCAACACCTACGAGACGAGCGACGGCCGCTGGATGCAGCTCACGATGCCGTTGCCGGAGCGGTACTGGTCGCGCTTCTGCGCGGCGATCGAGCGCGACGACCTCGCCGAGGACGCCCGGTACACCTCGACGGCGGCGATGCGGGAGAACGGGCCCGCGCTGCTCGCCGAGGTGGACGCGATCTTCCGCCAGCACGACCTCGCGACGTGGCGCGCACGCCTCGATGCGGCGGGCTGCATCTGGTCGCTGATCGCGACGCCGTTCGAGGTGGTGAACGATCCGCAACTCCGCGACCGCGGCGCGTTCGAGGAAGTCACCAACGCCGCCGGGCAGACCTACCGAGTGCTCGCGGCGCCGTTCAAGATCCACGGCGCGGACATCCACGCGCGCGGTCCCGCACCGGCCGTCGGCGAGCACACGCGACAGGTCCTCGATGGCTACGGATTCAGCGCGGAAGAGGTCGCGGCGCTGGCGGCGAAGCGGGTCTTCGGCTAGCGCATCGGCCTCGTTGACGCGGCCTACAATGCCGCCGCACACGCTGTGCGCGGAGGAGACGGTGGCGGCCATGGACTACGAGAACATCGTTTACGAGAAGGACGGGCCGATCGCCACGGTCACCCTCAACCGTCCCGAGAAGATCAATGCGCTCTCGGAAGACCTCCAACTGGAGGTACGTGACGCCCTGGAGGATGCGGGCTGGGGCGACGAGCAGATTCGCGTGATCGTGCTGAAGGCGGCCGGTCGCGCGTTCAGTGCTGGGTTCGACATCAGCGGCGGGGGTGGGGGATCGAATGCGGTGCAGGTTCGCAACCGCTTCATGAAGGGAAAGGGGTTCAGCGCTTCGGCGTGGTGGGATGTGTTCTGGAACAACCCCAAGCCGATCATCGCGCAGATCCACGGCTTCTGTATCGCCGGCGGGCTGGCGACCGCGACGTTCTGCGACCTGCGGATCTGTTCAGAGGATGCGCTGTTCGGCGCGCCGGAGATCCGGACCGGCGGGCCGTACATCCCGGCAGTCTGGCCGTGGGTGATTGGGATGACGAAGGCGCGCGAGCTGCTCTACACCGGCAACCTGATCGACGCCCAAGAGGCGAAGCGGCTGGTCCTCGTGAACGAGGTTGTTCCGGCTGACGAGCTGGACGAGGCGGTTCGGCGGCAGGCGCTGACGATTGCGAAGCTGCCCGAGCCGACGGTCGAGTACAACAAAAAGCTGATCAACATGTCTTACGAGTTGATGGGCGTCCGGCAGGTGCTCGAGCGCTCGCTCGAACTCGAAGCGAATGCCCTCGCGAGCCCGGAGTCGTCACCGGTGATCGAGGAGTACAACGCGCGGCGGGCGGAGGGCGGTCTGAAGGCGGCGCTCACGTGGAACGCGGAGCGATTCGCCGAGGAAGACGCCTGGTGGAAGGAGCGGCGGGCGCGTCAGTAGGCAATGCGGTCCGACGGCGCGGCGGCAGCTCTAACGCAGTCAGGCGGGCGGCAGCGGAGCGGCGATCACCCTCGTAGAGAGGGGTGCTCGCGTACGATCGGGCAGCGCGCCCCCACCCGGCGATCCGAGGAGCTGAGATGCGCCTGAACCTCCGGGCGGCGATAGCCGTGGCGTTGGCTGCCGCCGCGCTGGGCCTCGTGGCCTGCTCCGACACTGACGACGGAGCGGATGCGACGGCGGTGTCATCGGCCGAGCCGACGACCGCGGCAGCGCTCGCAACCCCGACCACTCCCCCGGAGCAGACCGCGAAGGACATCGAGGTCCTCATGCACGCGTTCAACCGCGGGCTGAGTTCGGAGCGGATCGCGCGGGTGGGGCGGAGCGGCGACGTTCGCAACGCCTGGTATCTCTCGGACCTGATGCAGTTCTTCCCGCGCGGGCAGACGGCGGAAGAGCTGAACGATGCGTGGCAGGAGCTGACCGGCCAGGAGGAGTACCCGCGCGGCTGGAAACAGACGACCGACTACCTGATCGGCAACGACATCGCGGCACCGGACGACTATGCGCGGCTGAAGATCGCGCTGATTCAACTGATCGGCGCGGACTGGAATCCGTTCTTCGACGACCCGAACAGCGAGGTGGACTGGCGGCTGGTGAGCTGGGGCGGGGTGGCGATCGATGACCGCCCGATCGACCAGGCGGACCGCGGGTGCGGCAACTGCATCCCGTCGCTCAACGATCCGCCGGTGACAGGGGCGGCAAACGGTGACTGGTACCCGGACGAGCGGCTGGTGTTCACGGTTGAGGTCAACGGCGAGATCCGCGCGTATCCGAAGAACGTGATGGAAGTGCACGAGTTGGTGAACGACACGATCGGCGGTCGGCGGATCGCGCTCGTGTATTGCACGCTCTGCGGGACGGCGCAGGCATTCTTCACCGACGAGTTGCCGGAGGGCATCGAGACATCGACGGGGACGCTGGAGATTCGGACGTCGGGGCTGCTCTCGCGATCGAACAAGGTGATGTTCGAGCTCCACACGTACTCGCTGTTCGACACGTTCCGGGGGCGGGCGATCTCCGGTCCGCTGCACGACGTGGGGCTGGTCCTCGAACCGGTGTCGGTCGGGGTGGCGGAGTGGGGGCACTTCCGAGCGGCGCGGCCGGACGCCCAGATTGTGGCGGCGGTGTCGGGGCAGTTAGGCAGCTACACGCTCGACCCGCTGGGGGAGCGGGACGCGAACGGCCCGATCTTCCCGACGGGGTCTGTCGACCCTCGGCTGCTGGTGCAGGAGCCGGTGCTGGGGGTGCGGCACGAGGGCACCGTGGTGGCATTCCCGGCGGCAGCGGCACGCTTCGCGATCGCGACCGGAGCGGCGGTGATGTTCGACGGGATCACGGTGCGGCTGGTGGACGGTGCGTTGCGCGCGGAGACGCCGTCGGGCGAAACGATCGCCACGCACCAATCATTCTGGTTCGCCTGGTCGCAGTTCTATCCCGAGACCGAATTGTGGGAGCCCGCGTAGAGCGCTCGCGAACATGACCTTTCGCAGGCGCGCGCAAGCGGATCGGCTGGTACGGTTCCGCGCGTGCCGTACGCCTTAGGTAAGGATCCGCTGTTGAATCCGCGAGTTGGGGCGATTGCCCTCGTGAGCATCTTGTTTGCATTGAGTGTGAGCGCCTGTTCCGGCGGTGACGACGGGACGGCAACCGCGACCGCGGGCGTGGAGAGCAGCGCGACGGCGACGGCGACCGCGGAGGCGACGGCGAGCGCAACCGCCACGGCCGCAGCGACGGCAAGCGCGAGCGCGACGCCGCGCGCAACGACGGTGGTGCCGCAGCCGGTAGTGACGGACAACATCGCGCTGATCCTCGATGCATCCGGGTCGATGTTGAACGTCCTGGATGGGCGCACGCGGCTGGCGATCGCGCAGGACGCGGTGGCAGGGCTCAGCACGGCGTTCCCGGGCGAGGCGCACGCGAGCCTGTGGGTGTACGGGCACCGGCTGGACGATTCCGATCAGGAGGCGTCCTGCAAGGACATCGAGGAGGTGATCCTGCTCGGTCCGGTCGAGCCGACGCAGTTCGACGAGATGGCGCACGGGCTGGACGCGAAGGGTTGGACGCCGATCGGCGATTCGATGATCGCGGCGGCGGAGAGCCTGCCGAGCGACGGCGAACAGCGAAACACGATCGTCGTGGTGTCGGACGGCCTCGAGACGTGTGGCGCGGACGTGTGCGAGGTGGCGGCAGCCCTCGTTGCGGCGAACGCGACGCTGACGATTCACACGATCGGCTTTGACGTCGACGCGAACGTGCGCGCGGAGCTGGAGTGCATCGCAGCGGCGGCGGGTGGCCAGTACTTCGAGGCCGACAGCGCGAGCGAGCTGATTGACGCGCTGGTACAGGCGGCGAGTCCGGGCCTCTCCGGTGACGCCTTCAACGCGATTGAGGCAGAGATCCTGACGCCGGACCTGAGCGGCGCGAACGAGGTGTACACGATTGAGATTCGCGCGCGACACCCGGAGGGGCTGGCGCTGACGCTGGATTGGAATCCCTTCCTGGGCACGGTCGACCCGGAGATCGAGGAGATCGGCGAAGCACCCGACTGGGTGACGAGTTCGGTGGAGTGGGATCTGAGCGCGTTCCCGATCGGCTCCTACACGATGACCGTGCGGGTGGGGGACGGGACCGGCTGGATCGGGAAGTCGGTCAACGTAGAGGTGACGACGAGCACGGTGGCGGTCGAGGCGCCCAACGAGGCTCCGGCGGTGCTGGAGTTGACCAACGGCCTGAAGGGGCGCGCCGGGATCTTCACCTACACGGTGACGGTGCAGGACAGCGACGGCGACCCGGTGACGGTTGAGTGGTCGCCGTTCGTGGGAACGGTTGCGCCGCCGACGGTGCGGCTCACGGGCACGAAGGACCCGCAGACTGCCGAGGTGCAGTGGGATCTGAGCGGCCTCGCGCCCGGGCAGTACTCGATGAACATCGGCATCAGCGACGGTGAGGCGCGGTTCGGGAAGCAGGTCACCGTCACGATCACGCCGTAGCACCCGCAGCAGAGAGCAGGCGAGCCCGAGGGGGCGGACGAACGGTCCGTCCGCCCCGGGCGGGGGCACGGCTGAGGGCCGGTATCCGGGTGCGGCATTCTTGCTATCGTCCGGACCGATCCCCCTCGATCACCGGAGCGTCCACGATGACTCAGGCCGAGCCGTACCCACCGATCACCGCGACCGATGAGGAGTTGCGCGCCGCCCTTGAGGTGGCGCACGTTCCCTCGCTGATGAACGCGCTGGTGCACGTCAGCGGCGAGATCAGCCACATCCGCGGCGACATCAAGCCGATCGCGGCGTTGTTCCAGGATCCGCAGGGCGGCATCCCGCCGGAGGATCAGGCGCGCGCCCGCGCGATTGCCCTCGAGGTGTTGAAGCGCTTTCGGGATGGCGGCAGCACGCTGCCGGCGCGGCCCTCGGACGAGGCGATCGAGGAGATGACGGACTACATCGTGGGGGAGGGGATCCCGCGCGATTACAAGGCGTTCCTGCACTCGGAGTTGGGGATCGACGGACAGGATCCGTACGCGCACGCCTCGTTTGAGGGGATCGCGGAGGAGCCCCGAGCGGGCTTCCACGTGGTGATCATCGGCGCGGGGACGTCCGGCCTACTCGCGGCGATCCGGCTCGATCAGGAGCACATCCCGTACACGATCGTGGAGAAGAACGGGCAGGTCGGCGGGACCTGGTGGCAGAACCAGTACCCGGGCTGCCGGGTCGACAACCAGAACCACATCTACTCGTACTCGTTCGAGCCGTACGACTGGCCGTACTGGTATTCGAACCGACAGGTGCTGTTCGAGTACTTCGATCACTGTGCCGACAAGTACGGGATTCGCTCGAAGATCCGGTTCAACACGGCGGTGGAGTCGGCACGCCTCGATGAGGCGACGGGGCGCTGGACGGTGATGGTACGACCACCGGGCGGGGGCAGCGAGGAGATCGAAGCGGCGGCGGTGATCAGCGCCGTCGGGCAGCTCAACCGTCCTCGGATGCCGCAGATCGAGGGGCGCGAGACGTTCGAGGGGCCCTCGTTCCACTCGGGGGAGTGGCAGCACGAGGTGTCGCTGGAGGGGAAGCGGGTCGGGGTCGTGGGGACGGGGGCGAGCGCGTTCCAGTTCGTCCCGGAGATCGCGCAGCAGGCGGAGGAGGTGGTGATCTTTCAGCGGACACCACCGTGGATGGCGCCACAGCCGATCTACCGCCAGCCGATCCCGGAGGGGAAGCACTGGCTGCTGACGCACGTGCCGTTCTACTACAACTGGTACCGGTTCTCGCTGTTCTGGCGGAGCAGCGAGGGGATGTTGAAGTCGGTGACGGTCGATCCCGAGTGGGACGAGGCCGGCTCGGTTAGCGCGGCGAACCAGAAGATGCGAGAGACGCTGACCGGGTACATCAACGCGAGCTTGCAGGACGCACCAGCGGTCCTGGAGCACGCGATCCCGGACTATCCGCCGGGCGGCAAGCGGATGGTCGTGGATGACGGCAACTGGCTGCGTGCGCTGCAGCGCGACAACGTGGAGGTGGTGGTCGATCCGATCGCGCGGATCACGCCGAGTGGGATTGAGACGGCGGGCGGGCGCAGCGAGGCGTTCGACGTGATCATCTATGCGACGGGGTTCCAGGCATCCTCGTTCCTGATGCCGATGGCGGTGTACGGCCGCGGCGGGATCGAGTTGCACGACCACTGGGCGGGGACGGCACGCGCGTACATGGGCGTGACGATCCCGAACTATCCGAACCTGTTCCTGCTCTACGGGCCGAACACGAACATCGTGGTGAACGGCAGCACGATCTTCTTCGCCGAGTGCGAGATGCGGTACGTGATGGGCTGCATCCAACTCCTGCTGGCGGAGGGGAAAGCGGCGATCGACGTGCGTCCCGAGGTGCACGACGCCTACAACGATCGGATCGACCGGGGGAACGCGCAGATGGCGTGGGGGACCTCGGGGGTGACGAGCTGGTACAAGAACGCGGATGGGCACGTGACGCAGAACTGGCCGTTCACGCTGCTGGAGTTCTGGACGCAGACACAACGACCAGACCCCGAGGATTACGAATTCATTGAGGCGCGGGTGCCCGAACCCGTCGCATAGATCGCCAAGGAGCACTGATGCAGGTTCACGTGATCAAATCCGACGACGGCGAGACGGTCGAACGGACCGAGGCCGCGATCTTCGAGGGTGGCCAGGTGTGGGGGCGCCCGCTGAGCACGGGGCTGACCGAGGACACGAACGTGGCGGTGGTGCACTTCGCGCCGGGCGCGCGGGCCGGGTGGCACACGCACACGCGCGACCAGGTGCTGTACGTGGTGAGCGGGATCGGCAAGGTCGGCGATCGCGAGGGCGAGCGGGTGGTGAGCGTCGGTGACTGCGCGGTCGTCCCGGCAGGCCTGGAGCACTGGCACGGGGCGCACGACAGCGGGTCGCCGATGGCGCACCTGTCGATCATGCCGGTCGGCGCCGAGACGTCGGTCCTCGGGGGGTAACGCGCTTGGCATCGACGGGTGACGCCTGGCCGGGCGTGATGCGCGTGAACAGCACGCGCATCTCTGTCGTGTCGGATACGCACGAACAGGGCGACGGCTGGGGTTCGCCTCGGGAGTTGCTTGCCGCCCTCGAGGGTTCCGATCTGATCTTGCACTGCGGGGACCTCGATGCCCTCGGTGTGCTGGACCACCTCGAAACGATCGCGCCGGTGCTGGCGGTACGCGGGTACCCGGACCCACGCGAGGCGGGGGAGCGGCTGGCGGAGGAGACGCGGATCGTGGAGATCGAGGGGGTGCGGATCGGGATGGTGCACGATATCCGGCTGCACGGCGGCACGATCGCGTTCACACACACGGTGGAGTTTCCTCGACATGACCCGCGGGAGGTGATCGAGCGGCGATTCGGCGGGCCGGTCGACGTCGTTTGTTTCGGGGATACGCACCACGAGTACATCGGGATGGTGGGCGGGATGCTGTTCGTGAACCCCGGGAGCACCACCCGTCCGAACTTCCGGCACGCCTCCGGTGAGCTGGGGACGTTCGCGAACCTAGACATCAAGAACGGCGTGGTTTCGGCAGAGATCCGCAAGCTCCGGCGGGGCTGACGAACGCCTCACGCGTTGATCTCCTGGTTCGCGGGGCGGTATCGGGATGCGCAGATCGATCCGATGATCGGCTCACGATGACGACCAATGAACCCGTTCCTCGCACACCGGTGATGCGCTGCACGACCTGCCGTCAGACGCGCGGCCCGTTCGTGTACATGGCGAACGGCAAGGACTACTGCGAAGGCTGCGCCCCAAGGTGCGGGACCTGATGCGTTTCGGATCGGCCGGCCGTCGCAGCGACGACGCGCACGTCGAATAGCCGCGCACTGAGCCGGAACGGTCGCGACGAACGCGGCTGGTCCGGTCGCGGCGAATAGCCCTCGGACAACCGTCCTTCGAATCAATTTGTTCGGTGCGAACGCGGCCGTCCTGACCAAGCGGTACGGGCTAGGCGGCGTAGCCCTGACCGAGGCGGCGATGCTCGCCGAGCAGGGTCGTGGCGTCGGCAGCGGTGAGCGGCCGCGCAAACAGGTAGCCCTGCGCCAGATCACACCCGAGGTGCCGCAGCAGCGAGAGCTGGCGTTCGTTCTCCACGCCCTCGGCGACGACGGTCATACCGATGGCGTGTCCGAGTGCGATCACGCCGCTGACGATCGAGCCGGCATCGTCATCGGTGGTGACGTTCTGGACGAACGAGCCGTCGATCTTGAGCGTGTTGAGCGGGAACTCCTTGAGGCGGACGAGCGAGGAGTGGCCGGTCCCGAAGTCATCGAGCGCGGTGCGGACGCCGAGGTCGTTGATCTGACGGAGGATCGCGACGGCGTCCTCGACGTTCTTGAGCGCGGCGGTTTCGGTGACCTCAAGCTCGATCAGCGTGGGGTCAACGCCGGTCTCGGTGAGCACGGATTGGATGGTCTCGAGCATGCCTTCGTTGGCGAACAGTCGCGCGGAGAGGTTGACGGAGACGATGACGGGGCCGAGGCCGTCCGCCCGCCAGAGCTGCGACTGCTGGCAGGCCTGACGGAGGACCCACTCGTCGACGAGGCGGATGAGGCCGTTGTCCTCGAGGATAGGAATGAACTCAAGCGGCGGCAGCAGGCCGTGATCCGGGTGATTCCAACGGACGAGGGCCTCGAAACTGACGATGCGCCCGGTCGCGATGTCGACTTCCGGATGGTAGTAGACGGTCAATTCGCCGGCGTCGATCGCGGCGCGGAGGTCGTTTTCGATGTTGAGCCGGTGGCGGGAGTCCGCGTCGAGCGAGGCGGTAGCGAACTGGTAGCCGGAACCGCCGAGTTCCTTGGCGCGGTACATCGCCGAGTCGGCGCGCCGGATCAGCGTGGCGGCATCCGTACCGTCGTGCGGGTAGACGGCAACGCCGACGCTGGTGGCGGTGTGGAGGACGCGGCCATCGACCTCGAGCGGGGTGTTCAGCGCCGCGACGAGGGAGCTTGCGGAGAGCATGGCGCCCTCGATGTCGTCGAGATCGGGGATGAGCACGAGGAATTCGTCACCGCCGAAGCGGGCGACGAGGTCACCCGCAGGCAGCGCGTCGACGAACCGGATGGCGACCTGCTGGAGCAACTGGTCGCCGACCGAGTGACCGAGCGTGTCGTTCACCAGCTTGAAGCGATCGAGGTCCATCAGCAGGACGGCGAACGAGCGACGGGCGATGCGGGCGTGCTCCAAGGCCTCCGCGATCGAACGCTCCATGAGCTGGCGATTCGGGAGGCCGGTGAGGTGGTCGTAGTCGGCGAGCTGCTGGATTCGCTCGGTGGCGCGTTTGCGGTCGGTGATGTCGCTGATCTCGATCCAGCCGCTGCGCTCGTTTTCGCCGAGCGGGTAGCTGGAGACGGATACCTCGACGTCGCGCACCTCGCCGTCGGCGCGGGTGAGCTGCTTCTCGTAGCGGCCGGGCGGGGCGGCGCCCCAGATGCGGGCGGTAACCAGCGACATGAGCGAGCCGGTCGGCGAGGCCGGCGTAAGTTCGCCGAGCGCCTTCACGCGCAGCGCCTCCGGCGCGTAGCCGAGGAGGTCACAGACGGCGCTGTTGAAGAGCAGGATCTTGCCGGTGCTCGAGACGATCAGGATGCCGTTCTGCGCGGACTCGAGCATGGCGAGGAACGACTGGTGGGTCTCGCGTAGCTCGTTCTCGACGGCGACGCGGGCGCCGATGTCACGAGCGACGCCGCGGAAGCGGGCGGGGCCGTCCCCCGGCACGCGGCGGAGTACGAGCTGCAAGGTGCGCAAGGTGCCATCGGCGTGCGACCAGACGCCGTCGCTGGATCGAACGCCCTCGGCGTTGCGCGGCAACAGGGCAGCGAGATCGTCGGCCATGAATTCGCCGAGGCTGCGCCCGAGCATCTGCTCCGGGGTGAAGCCGAGGAGGGAACGGGAGCCCTGGCTGACGTAGGTCAGGCGGCCCGCGGCATCGGCCTCGTAGAGCATTTGATCGGGAAGGTCGGCGGCAAGGGATTCCAGGCGGCCCTCGGCACGTTCGGCGCGGGCGCGTTCGAGGACGACCGCGGTGCGCCAGGTCGCGAGGAGCGACATCAGCATCACCGGCAGGATGAGCAACGGCAGCGTGGCGACGATTTGCCCGGTGGCGAGGTCAGTGGGATGGAGATCGGGCCAGGTGGGGAGATTCACGAGGATCGCGCACGCGGATCCGACCGTGAGGAGGACCGTCACCAGCCAGAGCACTGCAGTCGGCGGTCCCCCGCCGCGGCGTGATCGCATCGCATCCATCCGCGCTCGTTCCCGCCTTGTTCAGCGGCAACTCCTGATCATCGGCTGACGCGCTGCTCTCCACACTGACGGCTAGCTGTCGGCGAGGACGCGAGCATCGGAATCAGCCAACGTGAGCGGGGGATTTCCCCGACCAGCAGACGGTTACCTCGGCGTACGGCCCATCGAGTAGAACTCGGCGTTGGGCTGCATCGAGGTGAGATTGGCCATCCGGTTCGACAGCGCGAAGAGCGCGGTGATCGCGCCGATGTCCCAGATGTCCTCGTCGGTGAAACCGTGGTCGCGCAGCACCTCGAAATCGTCGTCGCTCGCGAGGTGGGAGTCGTTCGCCATGAGCAGGGCGAAGTCGAGCATGGCGCGCTGGCGGTCGGTAATCGGGGCCTTGGTGTAGTTGATGGCGACCTGATCGGCGAGCAACGGTTCCTTCGAGAAGATCCGCAAGAGCGCGCCGTGGGAGACGACGCAGTAGAGGCAGTGATTCGCGGCGCTGGTGGCGACGACGATCATCTCGCGCTCGGCCTTGGAGAGGCCCCCGCCCTTCGTCATCAGAGCGTCGTAGTAGGCGAAGAAGGCGCGGAACTCGGCCGGGCGATGGGCGAAGACGAGGAAGACGTTCGGCACGAAGCCGGTGCTCTCCTGCACCTGCAGGATTTGCTCGCGAATGTCATCCGGAAGATCGGCCAGCTCGGGAACAGGGAAACGGCTGATCGGCTGGTCGCTCATCGTTCACCTCGGTGGGGGTGCAGGGCAGGTGGGTCGGGCCTGACGGTACTCCGGGCGCCGCCTATCGTGGAGTTGATGAAGCCCTGGGAACACCTTGGAACCGCGCCGACGCCGGACGGGTACAGCCTTGAGCTGTGGCGGCATGACCGCGACTACGCGATCCGCGCCGACGGCTACGACCTGATGGTCTCCCGGGCGCACCAGTCCGAGGACCAGATGATGGCCCTCGCCTGTCCGAAGCCGCGCGGCGGTGCGCGCGTGCTGGTTGGTGGCCTCGGGATGGGCTACACGCTGCGGGCGGTGCTGGACGCGCTCCCCGCCGACGGCGCGGCGGTGGTGAGCGAGCTGATCCTCGAGGTGATCGAATGGAATCGAGGGGTGCTTGGCCCGCTCGCGGGGAACCCGCTCGACGATCCTCGGACGGAGGTGGAGCCGCGGGACGTTGTCCGGGTGATCCGCGACGCGACCAACCGCTTTGACGCGATTCTCCTCGATGTCGACAACGGGCCGAGCGCACCTACGCAGAAGGCCAACGTCCGCCTCTATGACCCGACCGGCCTCGAAGCGATCCACAACGCGCTGCGCCCCAACGGCGCGCTGGCGGTCTGGTCGGTGGATGAGCAGCGTGGCTTCGAGCGGAAGCTGAAGCAGGCGGGGTTCGAGCCTCGAACGCATCGGGTCAAGGCACATGGCAAGCGCGGCGGCAGCCACTACGTGCTGGTCGGAGTGAAACGCTAGCTGTCTCACCGTATCCCTAACAGGAAGGCGCTCGACCCGGTACGAGCGGTGGTCGCCTGAACCAGCAGCGGAGGAGACAGTCCACCCGATGACGTTCGAGACGATGCAGCTGCCGGAGGAGCCGACGATCGTGGCGCCGGACGGGTCGGACGTGCGGGTGTTGCTCGCGCGACCGGGCGGCAGCATGGCGCACTTCGAGCTGGCGGCCGGGCGCGCCTCGAAAGCGGTGGCGCACCGCACCGTCGAGGAGATCTGGTTCTTCCTCGGAGGGCGTGGGGAGATCTGGCGTGCGCTTGGCGGCGAGGAGAGCACGGTGGCGGTAGAGGCCGGGACGTGCATTTCGATCCCGGTGGGGACGCGGTTCCAGTTCCGCGCTTCCGAGGAGGGGCCACTCAGCGCGATTGGGATCACGATGCCGCCGTGGCCGGGAGCCGAGGAGGCCTATGCCGTCGAGGGCGTCTGGGCCGCCTCGGACTGACCGCTCATGAGCGCAACGATCTGGGGCGGGGTGAGGCCGGGCGAGGCGAGGTCCGTTGCGGCCTCGGGGCGCATGCCATCGAGGTAGATGCCGAGGAACCGCCGCCAGAGGTCGGGCGCGACGGACGCGCTCGCGGCGCGGATCGCGTCGAGGCCGAGGATCAGCATCGGCAGATCGGAGAGCGTGAGGTCGGCGCGGAAGCGACCATCGCGCTGGCCGCGTTCGATCAGGCCGACGATAAGAGGGGCGAAGCCGGAGAAGAAGCGCTGGGCGTCCTCAAGTGTCCAGCGGAGCTGGACGACGCTCTTGAACGCGAGCACGCCGCCGGGCGCGTCCATCATCTGCTCGATGAAGCCGACGAGGCCGGTCCAGGGATCGGCTTCCGCAGCGGCGGCCTCGGCCCACTGCACCATCAACCCGACGCGTTCGGCGAGGACGGCGTCCACGAGGTCTTCCTTGGTGGCGAAGCGGCGATAGACGGTGCCGACACCGACGCCAGCGCGACGGGCGACCTCATCCATCGAGGCGCCCCAGCCCTGTTCAGCGAACACGAGTGGCGCGACCGCGAGAATGCGCGCCTGGTTCTGGGCGGCATCGCGGCGAAGGGTGCGATCCGGGTCGGGGGTCGAAGTCATGGGCTGAGTCTATCAGGTAACCGGAATGCTTTCCTCCGTTTAAGTGGTATAACTGGAGGTGGAGATTCCGGATAGGAGATTCACAGTGACGACAACGGTGGCTACTCCCCCTGAGTTGGCAGCAATCGAGATTGAGCATCTGAATGTCCGGCGTGGTGGCAAGGCGATCCTTCCCGACCTGTCGCTTTCGATCCGGCGCGGCGCGGTGACCGGTTTGCTGGGTCCGAGCGGATCCGGGAAGACGACGCTGATGCGCGCGATCGTGGGCGTACAGCAGGTGGCGGACGGCAGCCTCAGCGTGCTGGGCATCGCGGCCGGCGACCCCGAGCTACGGCGGCGTGTCGCTTATGTAACGCAGGCACCCTCCGTGTACGCGGACCTGACCGTCACGGAGAACCTGCGCTATTTCGCCTCCGTGCTTGGTGCGCCGCACGACGACGTGGGGCGGGTGATCGGCCTCGTGGGGCTCGAGCCGCAGGCAGGTCAGGTGGTTGGCACGCTGTCCGGTGGCGAGCGTTCGCGGACGTCGCTGGCGGCGGCGCTGCTGGGGCAGCCGGAGTTGCTGATCCTCGATGAGCCGACGGTTGGGCTCGACCCGACGTTGCGCCGCGATCTCTGGCGCACCTTCCACGAACTGGCGGATGGCGGCACCACGCTGGTGGTGTCGACTCACGTAATGGACGAGGCGAGCTATTGCGATGAGCTGGTTCTGCTCCGCCGCGGCGAGGTGATTGCCAACGCTCCGCCCAACGCGCTGCTCGAGCGGACCGGGACGAGCAACCTCGAAGATGCGTTCCTCGCGCTGGCAGCAGGCCATCAGGACGTGGCGAGCGGAGGCGGATCGTGAACGCGCTCGTACATCCCTCGATCGTGCTTGCGACGGCGCGGCGGGTGCTGCAGCAGATTCGGCGCGATCGCCGCACGGTGGCGCTGGTGCTGCTGGTGCCAGTCGTGCTGCTGGCGTTGCTGAAGTACGTCTTCGACACGCAGCCACAAGTGTTCCAACGGATCGGGCCGCCGCTGGTGGGGCTGTTCCCGCTGATCCTGATGTTCATCATCACCTCGATCGCGATGCTGCGGGAACGGACGAACGGGACGCTGGAGCGTCTGATGTCGATGCCGCTGGCGAAGCTGGACCTGTTGCTGGGGTACGGCCTGGCGTTCGCCGTCGTGGCGAGCATCCAGGCGCTGGTGACCGCACTCGTCGCATTCGGCGCACTCGGGCTCGAGACCGCCGGGCCAGTTTGGCTGGTCATCCTGCTGGCCGTGGCGAACGCGATCCTCGGCATGGCGCTGGGGCTGCTGGTCAGCGCCTTCGCGACCAGCGAGTTCCAGGCGGTGCAGTTCATGCCCGCCGTGCTGATGCCGCAATTCTTCGTGGTGGGCCTGTTCGCACCGCGGGATCACATGGCCGCACCGCTGGAGGCCGCCTCGAACTTCCTTCCGCTGACGTACGCCTACGAGGCGCTGGCGAAGGCGGCGGCGAACGACATCGACGGGCGGTTCTGGATCGACATCGGGGTGGGGATGGGCTGCGTCGCGCTCGCCCTCGTGTTTGGCGCGCTCACGCTGAAGCGACGGACGGCGTAGCGGCGCGACCGGTGCGGCACCTCGAGGGCTCGGCGGCCCTCGAGGTGTGCGTGGCTACTCGGGGCGGACGCGGCCTTCGGTCTTGCGGCGCGCCTGCTGCTTCTTGCGGATTTCGCCGGCGCGGCGGAGCAGTTCGCGATTCGACTCATCGACGCGCATGAAGCCGGGGCGCCAGGAGTCGTCACCCCAGGAGAACGGCGTCTGCACCGTGGTGCGCGGGAAGCGCGCCGACTCGAGCAGGTCGAGACCCATCGAGGTGATCGCGCGCTGCATCTCGGCGTCGTACGGCTTGCCGATCGGGTTACCGAGCGGGAAGTCGGTGAAGAGGAAGCGCGGGACCGCGGCTTGCTCGACGATGTCGCGACCGGAACCGCAGATCACGGTCGGGATGCCGTTGGCCTCGAGGTGTCGTGCGGCCAGACTCACGGTCTGGTGGCAGACCGGTCAGAGCGGCACCAGCATGGCCACGTCGACATCGTCTTCGCGCATGAGCGCCAGGAGCTGCGGCGCGTCCACCTCGTTAGTGCGGCGCTGGCTGTATTCGGTCGGGATGCCGTAGTAGCGGGGCGAGAGGCTGCCGACCTTGCCCTGCGTGACCAGCTCTTGCATGCGGTGGATCGGGAAGAACGAATCCACGTCGTTGGTGTGGGTTGCTTCCTTGTCCCATGAGCGGTTCTGCGTGAACAGCCGTTCCGGCGGGGGGTCGGAGGGCGCCGCGAACGTCGAGGCGATGGGGAGCTTTTCGGTATCGGTGTCGTCCGGGAGGTCGAGGTTGACGGCGGTGGTGACGAGGCCGATTCGGCTCTCGGAGAGCGGCTTGGTGAGCGGGGTGAACGGCGACTCGTCGTTCCGCGCCCAGCGGTATGGCCGCTCGTATCCCTGCGCGCCGTAGAACTCGCGCGACTTGTCGATGTAGCTCACGAAGGCCCGGTAGGCCGGGTCAGCAATGAATCGCTCTTGCTCGCTCATTTGTGCCTCCTCGTTGCGGTCAGACTACACCTGTGGTCGGTGCTCCGGACCTGCCGTTCGGCCCCTGACGGGCAGTGTTCGAGGGCCGGCAATGCCTACAGCATGAGCGCGGTCGAGAAGTCTGGGATGCCTTCCCAACGGCCGGGATTGGTCGCACGCATGACGGCGATGGTTTTGATGACCTCGGGGTTTGCGAGGCCGTGCGGGGCGGTGCCGGTCAGCGCCATCAGCACGTTCTCCGCCTGCCGCTTGCCGCCCTCGATGGCGGTGACCGGCGATCCGGCGGCGATGTGGGGGGTGATGATCAAGTTGTCGAGGCCGAGCAGCGGGTCCTCGGCGGAGATTGGCTCCTGCTCGGTGACATCGAGAGCCGCACCGGCGATCTCGCCGGTGGTGAGGGCGATGTGCAGGGCATCGGGATCGACGATCGGGCCGCGGGCACAGTTGATCAGGATCGCCGAGGGCTTCATCCGCTTGAGCGCGTCGGTCCCGATGATGTGGTGCGTCTCCGCCGTGGATGGGGTGTGCACGGTGACGAAGTCAGATTCGTTGAGCAGTTCCTCCAGCGAGACCAGCTCGACTCCGAAGAGGTCAGCCGAGGTCTGTTGGATGTAGGGGTCGTAGGCGATCACGCGGAACGGGCCGAAGCCCTTCACGCGCGTGGCGAAGGCGCGACCGATGTTTCCGAAGCCGATGATCCCGACCGTGCTTCCGGCGATCCGCTTGAGGCCGACGGCCATGCCGCGGACCGCGGCGGTGTCGCTGCTCCAGCGGCCGGCTTTCACGGCGGTGTCGAACTCGCGGATCATGCGCGTGAGCGCGAGGAGCTGGGCCATCGCGTGGTCGGCGACCTCGGTGGTGTTCACGGCGGGGGTGTTGCAGGCGAGGATGCCGAGGCGGGTCGCGGCGGGCAGATCGATTGAGTCGACGCCGACGCCGGCGCGGCTGACCACCTTCAGCTTCGAGCAGGCCTCGAGGACGTCGACATCGGTGAGCGGAAGGGTGCTGATCATCGCGCCGTCGGCGTCGCGCAGCAGCTCGATGTAGTCCTCTTTCGAGGTGGTCGCGCCGACCTGCTGTTCGACCAGCTCGATGCCGGCGTTGGTGAAGATGCTGGTGTCGGCGAGCGGACGCCCGCCGTTGACGACTCTCAAGGCCATGTGGGGAACTCCTCAGATCTGGTCGGGTGGCTCGGGTTGGCTGGCGCGCTAGCGAGCGGCGAAGCGGTTGTAGGTCGGGGTGATGAGCACCTCGTTGAGGGTGACGTGCGGCGGCTGCTGCGCGACGAAGAGAATCAGCTCGCCGAGGTCCTCCGACTGGAGGATGCGCGCCTGATCCTCGGCGCTGACGGGGACGGGACGGTTGTCGAGGATTGGCGTGGCCACCTCGCCGGGGCAGATCGCCGTGGCGCGGATGCCGTTGTTGCGTTCCTCGACGAGGAGGCTGGCGGTCATCGCGTTCATCGCGTGCTTCGCCGAGGTGTAGGCCGGCCCGGTCAGCGGGCTGACGCCCTTCGCCGCCATCGACGACACGTTGATCACGAGGCCACCGCCCTGCTCGCGCATCAGCGGCAGGACCGCGCTGCAGCAGTAGAAGGCGCCACTGAGGTCGATGCCGATTACCTGGTCCCACAGCTCCGGCGTGACCACCGGCCAGTTGCGATCCTTGATGTTGATGCCGGCGCTGAACACACCGATGTCGATCCGGCCGAAGCGCTCTTTGATCCGGGCGACGACCGCGAGCACGTCCGCGTTGTTCGAGACATCGAGCGGCTCAACCATCACTTCGCCGCCGGCGGCCGCGATGGTGGCGCGCACGGCCTCGAGGGGTTCGGCGCGGCGACCGGAGATCACCACCTTGCAGCCGGCCTCGGCGAGCTTGATGGCACCGGCTTCGCCGATGCCGGTTCCGGCACCGGTGATCCAGGCGACCTGCCCGGTCAGATCTTGCACGCTCTGTCTCCCCTCGTCGCAGCGGTTGTCTGCGGACTCTAGCGGAGGATCTCCACAGGCGGGATGCCGCGTGACCCGACGGGGAATCCATCGGGATTGACGATGCATCGCCCGGGGTGAGGATGGGAGTGATGAGCGAGACGCGAGACGACGCCGAACAGTTCCTGGGGCTTTACTCCGCGGTGCATGAGCGGTTCTACCGCCGCGTCCGCCCGACCGCATACCGCCCCTCGCTCGAGTCGCTGGCGATCCTGCGTCACCTCGCGGCCGTGGGGCCGCTGACGATTGGCGAGGCGGCCGACCACTTCGGTCGCTCGCAGGCGGCGACGAGCGAGATCGTGAGCCGCCTCGAACAACGCGAGCTGATCGAGCGCGTACCCGATCACCGCGACCGACGGCGGACGCTGGTCTGGCTGTCCTCGAACGGCGTCGAGGTCGTGCGCAAGGCCGGGAACGCGCTCTCCGAGCGAACGATCGCCGAGGCGTTCGCGCAGATGCCTGTCACCAGCCGCGCGCAGCTCCTCGATGGGATGCGCGCGCTGATCGATACGAAACCGAGCGAACAGGGATGGGAAGACGATGACTGACCAGAAGGCCTGTGAGAGCTGCAGCATGACGATCGACAGCGGCACCTACTGCGAGCACTGCAGCGACGAACGCGGCACGCTGCAGCCGTTCGAGGAGCGCCTCGAGCGGTTCATGAGCTGGACGCTCCGCGAGGAGCCCGACCTCGATCCCGCGATCGCGCGGCGCAAGACGATCGAGTTCATGGCGACGATGCCGGCGTGGAAGGATCGTCCCGAGGTGAAGGCTGCGCTGGGAACCTAGGCCCTCGAGCGCCTCATCGTCAGCGTTCGATCGGAAACCCGACGATGCTGCCCCACTCAGTCCATGACCCGTCGTACACCCGGACATCGTCGAGCCCGAGGACGTATCGCATCACAAACCACGCCAGCGTCGCGCGATGGCTCAGCCGGCAGTAGACGACGGTCTCCCGCTCGGAGTCCGCGACGACCCCGCGCGACGCGAGAATCGATCGAAGTTCGCCCTCCGACTTGAACTGGTCGTCGTCGGTCAGGAGTTCCCGGAAGAACAGGTGCACCGCCCCGGGGATGCGACCGTAGCGCTCTGCGCCGTGGTCGCCGGTGGCCGACATGCCGACCCGCTCGCCCGCGTACTCCTCCGGTGAACGAACATCGAGGAGGACGCGTCCCGGGTTTCCGAGGTGCTCCCGGACGTCATCGCGTCCAACACGGCTGGACTGATCCTCGGCTTGAGCCCGGTACGTCACGGGCGCGACCGACGGCACGTCAACGTCGAGCGCCCGTACTTCGGCAACCCATTTCCGCCGCGAACCTTCGAGCAGGCGCACGTCCGGATGGCCGGTCATCGTCAGCACCCAGAAGGCGTAGGTGGCGAACTGGATCAGGTCGCCGTAGAGCACGATCGTATCGGTGTCACGGATACCGGCGCGCCCAAGACGATCAGCCATCTCCTCGGGCGTGGGGAATTCCCGGTCGGTGTCGTGCCAGAGCGCGGCCTTCCAGAACCAGCGGAGCGCGCCGGGGATATGCCCATCCTCGTAGTCGTGACTCTCGGGCCATGCGACCACCTCGATCACGCGAACGGTCGGGTCATCGAGGTGCGCCTGAAGCCATTCGGTACTGACCAGCGCCGAGCGATCCATCGTCGTCCGTTCCCTACCGCGTCAATCCGAGGCGCGCGCCCTACCCGATCGAGTTGCCCCAGCGATCGACCGAAACGATCTCGGCGAGCGGCTTGCGGGTGACCGAACCGAAGTTCCCCTGCGGGTAGCCGAGCGGGATGGCGTAGACGATCTGGATGTCCTCGGGGATGCCGAGCAGCTCCTTCACGCGCGCGTCGACGACGGCGTGCAGGGTGGTGATCGTGCCGCCGATGCCGAGCGCGCGGGCGGCGAGGAGCATGTTCTGGACCGAGGGGATGACCGAGCCCATCGCACCCGCTCCCTGCGCAGTGGCGCAGAGGAGGACGATCGCGGGGGCAGCGCCGAACTCGTCGGAGAGCTTCATCGCGGCGAGGGTGGTCTTGTTCGACGGGTCGATGTCGGCAGGGCCGTGGATGCCCTGGTCGGCGCGCTTCGCCCACCAGGCCTCCCGGTAGAGCTCACCGAACTGCCAGCGCACGTTCTCGTCCTTGATCAGGAGGAAGTGCCACGGCTGGGTGTTCCCACCGTTCGGGGCCTGCCGCGCGGCGTCGAGGATGTCGCGCAGGTCCTGGTCGGGGATCGGATCGGGCTTCACGCGGCGGATCGCGCGCAGCGAGTACATCGCGTCGCCGAGGGTGATCGGGAATCGCTCGCTCGGGTTCATCGCGTGGCTCCTCGATGTGTGCGGTTGGGCCGGTAGCGTACGCCAGCACGACCGCCCGCGATCGAGACGCTAAGCGTGGAGGAGCGGGAGCAGCTCGTCCATGGGGCGGAAGATGTCGCGGGCGCCAGCGGCACGGAGCAGATCCTCGGGGTGGCGGGTTGAGTAGCCGAAGACGTGCATGCCGGCCGCGGCTCCGGCGGCGGCGCCGGTCGGCGTGTCCTCGATGACCGCGCAGCGCGCGGGGTCGACGCCGTACGTGCGTGCGGCGAGCAGATAGAGGTCAGGCGCCGGCTTCGGGTGCGCGACGTCGGTGGCGGCGAAGATGCGGTCGCCAAAGTGGTGCCGCAGCCCGACCACATCGAGGTTGAACCGGACTTCGTGCGACTCGGCGTTCGAGGCGGTACAGAAGGGGAGTCGCAGGCCCTCGAGGACGGCGGTGACGCCGGGGATCGGGACGAGTTCGGTGCGGAGGGCGTCCTCCCAACGGCGCGCCAGATCGGCCTCGAATGTTTCGGGGGGTATCGTGCCGAGGGTGTCGGCGACGGCAGCCATGACCTGCGCGATCGAGAGGCCACCGAAGCGGCGATGGACCTCGGGAACATCGAGGTGCACGCCAAGTTCCGCGAGCATCGTGCCGAGGACGGGGAGGGCGATCGTTTCGCTATCGATGAGCACGCCGTCGCAATCGAAGATCACGAACTCGAAGCGGCTGGACGTCACGACGCCTCCAGTTCCGCCGCCTGCATGACAGCCGCGGTCGGTTTCGGCGGGACGGCGAAGAAGACGATCGCGGCGGCGAGCACGAAGAGGCCGGCGATGACCGTGAACGCGAGTTCGTAGCCACCGGTGGCCTCGAAGGACGCGCCGACGAGTGGGGGGCCGACGATCGCGGTGCCCATC
Organism: Chloroflexota bacterium; assembly: GCA_027593235.1. GTDB lineage: Bacteria > Chloroflexota > Dehalococcoidia > UBA2979 > UBA2979 > UBA6627. Next base: position 8,107 of record JAQCIU010000026.1, on the reverse strand, counting down.
GTGCAGAAGTTGACGACGCCAAAGATCGTGGCGAACTCGCGGATGCCGAACGTTTCCTGCACGAAGAGCGTCATCAGCGCGCCCATCGCGCCGACGCCGAGCCCGAAGACGGGTACGAAGGTCCACATCGCGTCGCTGCTCCCGGCGCTGACCAGGATCGCGAGCCCGACAACCTGCATGCCGAGACTGAGCATGACGACATAGCGGCTGGGCGCTCGCTCGGTCAGCCAGCCAAAGCTCACCTTGCCCATCGCACCGAAGATCGCCATCGCGCCAACGGCCGTCGCGGCGGTGCCGCGGCTGAAGCCGACGTTCTCCAGGTGGGGCACGATCTGGGTAAGGACGGAGAGGTACTGGAGTTGCGCGAGGGTGAGCGAAATCACGACGACGTAGAAGGCACGCGTTCGCATCGCCTCGCGGGTGGTGAGGCCCTCGGCGCGGGGCGGGGGCGGCGCGCCTTCCGCCAGCGGGTGGCCGTCCTCGCGGACCACGAGCCAGACGATCGGGATGGCGGCGAGGAACACGAACCCATAGGTGGCGTAGGCGCCCTGCCAGCCAATGTTGCCGATCAACACGGCGCTGAGCGCGGAGAAGGTCGCGCCGCCGACGTTCGCGCCCATCGATGTAAAGCCCATCGCGCGACCGCGCGCGGTGGGGAACCAGATCGCCAGCAGCTTGCCCGCCGGCAACATGATCGTTCCGGGAATGGCGGCGAACTGGACGAAGCTGAGCGCGTAGAACTGCCACAGCTCAGTGATCCAGGGTCGGGCGAGGTGGCTGACGGCGAGGAGCGCGAACGACGCCATCATCACCGAGCGCGTTCCGTAGCGATCGATGAACCGACCGACCAACGGCGCGAGGAGGCCGCCCACGGCGAACAGCGTGAGGGCACCGTTAATGCCGGCTCGCTTCCAGCCGAGGTCCGCTTCCAGGTCCGTGACGAACACGCCGAACGAGTACTGGGTGATGCCAATCGTCAGCGCGTAGGTCATGAACAGGACGGCGGCGACGGCCCAGCCGTGATGGAATCGACTCAACGTGCCCCCCGACGAACGAACGTAGCTGACACTTAGAGGAGCCGGTACTGTGCGCCACCCGCGCGCGCGGACTGGGTACACTCCCGGCATGCCGGACCACATCAACTGGGACGGGCTGAACCAACGTCGTCGTGATCTGGAGACCCGACGCGACGAGTTGATGCAGCAACGAACGCCTCGTGAAGAGGTGGCGCGGGTCAACAACGCCGTCGACCAGATCCGCGAAGTCCTGGAGAGCACGTCTGGCGACGCCTCCGAGGTCAAGGACAAAATCGAGGAACACCTCGGCGATCTCCGGAACGCGAGCGCGGCAGTCCGCGAGGCGCTCTCCGACCCACACATCGAGGAACTGACCGAGGGTGTGACCGGCGGCCTGGACACGGCGGCGTCGATCCTCGATGCGGCGAACGAGGCGATCGGGCCGGTCGACGAGGCGCTGGATCTGCTGGAGCAGGCGTTCGAGCTTGCGGACGCCCAGCCGGCCGCCCAACTCGAGGCGTTGGCAAACGCGCTTGAGGCCGCAAACGAGCGGCTCGGCCCGCTGATCGAACGCATCCCCGGGCTCGGCCAGTTCTTCGAGCTGTACGTGCTGGCGGTGCGCAACATCGCGGCCTCGGTGCAGCAGATCGAGGCCGTGAAGGCGCAGTCGGAACGGATCTGGGCGACGATCCGGCCGGGCACGCGGATGTACTTCGTGCCGCGAACCGCGCAGGAGCGGCTTGGCGACGAGATCCGCGAGCTCGACGGCGAGATTGCCGCGACGACGCAGCAGATGATCGAGCTGGCGCGCGCGGAACGCGAGGCGACGCCGACGGCGGATGGCATCCCGGAGCCCGAGGTGGTGGTGCGGAGCGCGGAAAGCCGCTGCCAGGAGCAGCGGGTACTCACGAACGATCCGCGGATCCAGGCATGGAGCGACGCGGCCCGTGCGCGCGAGGCGGCGGACGAGCGGCTGTCGAACGCGCGCGGCGGGTTCGAGCTTGCCTGCCAGGATGCGGACCGCGCCGAATCCGCGCTGGCGACGGCGACATCCCCCGCTGCCCGCCAGGGTTCCGCGAACCTCGATCAGTTGCGCGCGGACGTGGCGGGCGCGCACAGTGCACGCGCCTCGGCCGGGGAGCTGCTGCAGGAGGCAGAGGCGAACTACGACGAAGCGGCGGCAGGCGAGCGTGCCGCGCGGGCGCCGCTCGATGCCGCGATCGATGCGTACCGGGACTGTGTGAAGCAGCAGATCATCGGGCTGATCGGGTTTGCCAATCGCGGTGGCGGTTTCTCGGACAGCGACTTCAGCTACCTCGGGAGCATGTACCCGCAGTACGCGGTGACGCGCGAGGAGTTCGAGGCGGCGCAGCCAGCACCGACACCGCCGCGCGCGCCTGCCGCTGTCCGGCCGGCCGCGAGCCCGCGCTCGGTCGGGTTCCTCGATCGGATTCGCGCGCACCCGATCGTGACGGGTCTGGTCGTCGCCGGTACAGCGGCCGTGATCGTCGTCGGTGGGCTGCTGCTCGGCAGTGGCGGAGGCGACAGCGACGGCGCGGCCTCCGCGACCGCCACGTCGGCGGCGGCGGGTGGCGGCACGCAACCGACGGCGACGCCGAGCGCCGAAGCGACAGCGACCGAGGCAGCAGCCTCGCTAACCTCGGTGTTCGGCGAGCACGGAACCGTGGCCGAGCAGAGCGTCGCGGAGACGTACGGCGCGGATTTCAGGACGACGGGGGTCGTTCCGGCCTGGAACGGCGACGTGAGCGTGCGGCTGCTGCGCGGCGACGACGGCGTGATCTACGTGGACATTGCGGGACCGGAAGAGATCCTCCGCACGCTCTGCGGCGAAGTCGATCTGCTGCAGGGGACCGCACACCTCGGAGCTGGGATCGACTTCTGCGCGGATGGCGCTTCGGCGCCGAGCTACTTCGAAGACATCCGCACGTTCGATCCGGCGGGTGCGGTGTCAACGGGACACCTGGTGATTTGCACCGGGCTCAGCGAGAACGACGCGACCGTGTCGATGGCGATCTGGCTGTTCCAGGTTGACGCCGAGGGTGGCTATGAGGCCGTCGAGTTCACGGCGGCGACGGCGAACGTTGCTCCGGCTCCGGCGGGGACCGACTTCTCGGCGAGCTTCGTCCCCTAGTCGCGCGGTGTGCGCAGCCGCTCCACCTCGCCGCGCAGTTCGGCCTTGCGCTCCTCGGGAATCTCGAGCCAGTGCATCCCGGTGCTCGCCGATTCGAGGCCCCAGAGGAAGTTGACGGTGGCGCCGGTGTCACCGAGATCGAGCACGTCGAGATAGGTCTCGACGAGCCCGCGCTCCTCGACCTGCTCGATCGTGGTGATGCCGATCCGCTCGAGGATCTCGCGGCTCTTGGGGCCGATGCCGATCGGGGTTGTGGTGGGCGGATGGGCCGGGAGGTCCAGCCCGTGGATCGCGGGGAGCACTTCCTCGATCAGGCGCTGGGTCTGCGCGAACACCTCGGCGCTGGTCTCGGCGAGCGGGCGCGCGACGAACTTCGATGCGCCGGCGGACATGTACTCGCGGACTTTCGCGATGATGTCGCTGGTGTCGCCGACGGCGATCATCGAGCGCGGATCGCCGGCGTCCGGGACACGGGCCAGACCGGCGGCGGTGCGCTGGACGATCGGGTCGTCCCACGAGCCAAAGCGGTAGCTGAACCCGGCGCCGTAGTGATCGTCATCGACCGGCCGGCCGGCCGCGGCGGACTGTTCGCGGATCGCCTTGATCGCGGGTGCGATCTGCGTGGGCGCCTGAACGCCGCTCAACCAGCCGGTGCCGTAGAGCGCGGTCCGGCGGATTGCCGCCTCGGAAACTCCCCCGATCCAGATCGGGAGCTGCGCCTGTGCCGGCTTCGGCTCGATGGTGACGTTGCGATAGGTGACGTGCTTGCCCTCGAAGGTCACATCGTCCTCGGACCAGACGCGAGCGAAGAACTGGAGGACCTCGTCGGTCCAGGCGCCGCGGGCCCTGGCGGAGCGACCGGCGCCCTCGAATTCGGGCGACGTGGCGCGGCCGACGCCGAAAGCGGGCAGGAGGCGACCGCCGCTGAGGTAGTCGATGGTGGCGCACTGCTTGGCGAGGACGAGCGGATCGCGGAACGGCAAGACGACGACGTTCATGCCGAACTTCAATTTCTCCGTTCGGCCGGCGAGCGCGGCCATGAAGCTCATCGACTCCAGCATCGGCTGTTTCGAGATGAGGCGGTCTGTTTGCCAGAGCGAGTCGACGCCGCCGTCCTCGAGCATGTCGACCCAGCGCCAGAGTTCGCGGGCGCTGTTGAAGGGCAGGTTGGCGAGGCCGAAGCCGATGCGGACGCTCATCGTGACTCCCTGCCGGAACGGCGCCTCGACGAGGTCGCGGTGACCGCTAGTTGCCCGGCATCTGCTTCTGGAACTGGGCGAGATCGAAGTAGTCGCGCCAGGCGAGGATCTTGCCGTCCTCGAAGTCGAAGGCGCCCATCACCGGGAGTTCGACCTTGTGGCCGCTGAAGTCGAAGCGATCGAGGCGTTCCGTGAGGACGGTGCCGCCAGCGGTCTCAGCGACGGCGACCAATTCCCAGTCGATCGCGGAGGCGGGGGTCGTGTAGCCCTCGATGCTCTTGCGGATCGCCGCGGCGCCGTGGACCGGCGCGGTGGGGATGTTGTGGTAGATGGCGTCGTCCGAGAAGAAGGACATGACGCGATCGATGTCCTTCGCGTTGAAGGCGTCGAGGAAGGCGCGGATGGTGTCGGTGTTGCTCATGCGGCGGGTCCGTTCGCGAGGCTATCGCGGACCTTCGGCCAGACCGAGGCGAGTGCCGAAGCGATCGGGCGGCCATCAGCCGGGAGGTCGGGCGAGGTACCGGGTTCAGGGTTCTGGTAAGAGTCGCCGGTCGGTTCGGTAATGAGCTCGACGAGTACGGGGCCATCCGTCTCGAGCAGGTCGTCCAGCGCGAGCTCGAAGGACTCGATGTCGTCGAAGCGCACGGCGTCGGCGTAGCCGGCGGACTTCGCCATATCTGCGAAGGACATCCTGCCCTCGGCGAGGACGGGCTGGGCGCCGCTGGTGTCATAGACGCCGTTGTGGAGGACGACGTGGAGGAAGCGGCGCGGGGCGGCGTTGGCGATGGTGAGCAAGGAGCCGAGCTGCATCGCGAGTGAGCCGTCGCCATCGAGGACCCAGACCGGGACGTCCGGGCGGGCGAGCTGGACGCCGAGGCCGAAGGTGGAGGCGCCGCCCATGAAACCGACGCAGACGAGGTCACGATCGGTTTCGGCGCGGGTGCGCCAGGGGCGCATGACGGTCATGGTCGAGACCACGACCTGGTCGTCGCGGCGCCGCGCGAGGGCTTCGATCGCGCTGTCGACGGAGATGCGTGCGCCGGAAGTAGTTGAGGTCGTCATCGGTCGCTCCCTAAGCCGTGTTCACGCCGATGAGCAGCGCGGTGGGTCCCTGGCGTTCCTCGGCGGCGGCGAATGCCTCGGTCACCATTGCGACGTCGGCGGGGCCATCGAGGAGCCAGTGCGGCACCTGCATGGTGTCGAGCAGGGGCTCGGCGAGACGGACCATGGAGCCGGCGTGATCGCTGGGCATCCGGTGGGGGTCGCGTCCAAGGAGGCCGATCAGGAAGACCATCGGGAAGCGGCCGTCGCCGGCGATTCCTCGGAGGTGGTTCACGCAGGCGTAGAGGCCGGCGTGCTGGATCTGGACGATCGGCCGGCGCCCGCCAACGATGAGGCCGGCGGCCAGGGCGACGGCTTCGTCCTCGGTGGCGGCCTGGATGAATCGAATGTCCTCGGTGTGATCGAGGAGTTCGATGAGGCTGCGCTGGTGCGTGTCGGGTACGGCAACCACGTCTGTGACAGCGGCGTCGCGCAGTGCGCGCAGGAGATCAGCGGCGGGGATCGCTTCGGCGATCGGCATCGGTTCAACCCTCCTCGGACGTTCGCTGGCGACGATACGAGCGTGAGGGCGCTTCGTATACTCGCGGGCTTTCGGGAGAGCGCGTGGACCACGACGGCGACACCGACGGTCTGACGAACGTGACGGCTGACCTCGGTGGTCACGACGTCCGCAGGGCGGACCGTTGGGCCGGGGTGAGCGGCGGCTACCTAGCGGCGAGTTCGGAGGCGGCGAGCTCGGAGGCGGCGGGCGGGCGGAAGGCGAGGAAGATGACGAGCGCGGTGGTGGTGGCGAAGGCGACGCCGCTGGCGAGGGCGACCTGATCCACCTCGATGAAGCTGCTGTAGCCGATGTTGTAGAGCGTCGCGAAGATCATCTGGGTGAAGCCCATGACGGCCGAGGCGAGTCCGGCCATGTGCGGGAAGGGGATCAGCGCGCCGGCCATCGCGGGCGGGCGGGAGATGCCGAGGCCGCCAGCAGTGGCGAACATCGGCAGGAGCACGGCCCAGGGGCTGGCGACATCGCCCCAGGCGAGGGCGGCCATGACGAGGCTGGCGCCAGCGGCGATCGTCGCGCCGAGGAGCACCACCCGCGTTTCCAGCCAGCGGGATACGAGGCGGCTGGAGATCCAGGCGCCGCTCATGATCCCGACCGCGACGAAGGCGAACGAGAAGCCGAAGAGCGTGGGTGAAACGCCGAGTTCGTCGATCAGGACGAATGACGAACCGGAGATGAAGACCAGCTGGCCGCTGAACATCAGGCCCATGACGAGCGAGTAGGCGACAAACGGGCGGCTGCGGAAGAGCGTCGCGTAGTTGGCCGCCAGCCGTCGGGCGTTCAACGCATCCGGCGCCGGCTGGAGGTTCGACTCCGGGATCAGCATCCGGTAGGCGACGAGGAGGAAGACGCCGATGGCGATCAGTGTCACGAAGACGGCGCGCCAGTCGAACGCGTCATGGAGGAAGCCGCCGACGATCGGGGCGATCGCGGGGGCGAGTGGCGTGGCGATGGTCATGTAGGCCATGACGCGGGCAGCACGGGTGCGCCCGAACACGTCGAGGACGATAGCGCGGCCGATGGCCGGTCCGGCTCCGCCGCCGAGTCCCTGCACGACGCGGCCGAGGATGAGCACCTCCGCAGAGGGCGCAAGCAATGCGATGACGCCACCGGCGATGAACAGGAGCATGCCGGCCATGAGCACGGGGCGGCGACCGTAGCGATCCGAGAAGGACCCGTAGACGAGCTGCGATGCGGCGAACGACAAGAGGAAGAGCGTGACGGCAAGCTGCATGGTCGACGAGGGAACGTCGAACTCCTCGGCCATGGTTGGCATCGAGGGAAGGAACATGTCGACGGCGAGCGGGGCGACGGCGGTGAGTGCGATCAGGAGTGCGATGCCGGGCAGCGACTCCGCGCGGCGACGATCGGCCTCGGACATGCCGTCCGAGAGCGTGCGGTGTTGAGTGTCGGGAGGGGAGGTCATCGAGCGAGGCTAGCGCGCAACGGCGAACCAGCACTCGCAGGGGCGCGACGGGGCGCCCTCGATGTTTCGGGAACGGAGAACGGCGGCTCCCCTGCGGGAACCGCCGTGCGTTGGACCGTTCGTTTCGCTAGCCGTTCTTCACGCTCGGCCAGAGCTGGATGGCTCCGAGGAGCATGACGATGCTGGCGGCCCAGGTGATGAGCCCAAAGATGATGCTCGAGGTGTCGTAGTCGAAGAAGCTGTTCTCGAGGTCCCCGATGATCTCGCGGACACCGACGAAACCAGCGATCAGCCCGAGCGTTGCGAGCAGCAACGTGTAGTTGACCGGGAGCGCTGAGCCCTTGAAGCGGAACAACCCGATGGCCGCAAGGACGAACCAGGCGGGAACGAGTTGCAGATAGTCGACGCCCCAGTCATCGAAGATGATGTTTCCGAAGATGTCGACGAAGACGAAGAGAATCGCGCCGAGTGCGATCAATGGTTCGCCGGGACCAGTCAGCTTGCCCACTGCGTCGTTGAATTGTCGCTGGATGTCGTCGGCGGGTCCGCCGCCCTGACTACCTGGTTCGTTCGCCATCCACATCTCCCTCACTGACCGCCGCTAGTTGTACTGACCACACACCTGCGAGACGGCTGACTGCGGAGGGACCTCCAGCGAGACTGGGAAGTGTGAAGCACCCAGAACTCGCAGGAGGT
>JAQCIU010000025.1:0-45801 GCA_027593235.1 Chloroflexota bacterium | reverse complement strand
AGTCGTCGCGGGGGGCCGGTCGACCCTCTCGATCGCAGCCATTCGAAGCTCTCAGATCTGACGCAGCCCGCGTCGCTTCATCGCATTGCCCTTTCAGCGTCGGACCAGTCGCTCGCAGATCAGCGTACGTCGATCGCATCGCGAACCAGCGAGCGGCGCTTCATCGATCACCAACGCCCCGCGCGAGTCCTCGGTTCCGCGAGCGGTGATCCACGCGGCCCGCCGACCGGCTACTCTGCTGCCGAACCACACTTCCGAGGAGGCAACATGGGCGCGCTCGACGGCGTACGGGTGATCGACTTCGGGCAGTACATCGCCGGGCCAATGGCCGGCATGCTGTTTGCCGACCAGGGCGCCGACGTGATCAAGGTCGACCCGCCGACCGGTCCGTCCTACGACACGCCCGCCAACGCCACCTGGAACCGAGGTAAGCGCAGCATCGCCCTCGACCTCAAGAGCGACGCCGACCTCGAGGTCGCGCACCGCCTCGTCGCCTCCGCCGACGTCGTGATCGAGAACTTCCGCCCCGGCGTCATGGATCGCCTCGGCCTCGGTGCCGTCGCGTCCGCCGAGGGCAACCCGCGGCTCGTCTACGCCTCGCTGCCCGGCTTCGCCGACGACGATCCGAGGCGCGACGTACCTGGCTGGGAGGGCGTGGTGAGCGCCGCCGCCGCCACCTACTTCCCGCGCGGCACTGTCGGTGCCGATGGCGAGGCACGCCCCGTCTACACCGCCATCCCTAACGCCTCCGGCTACGCGGCATTCCAGACCGCCGTCGCCGTCACAATGGCACTGATCGCGCGCGACCGAGACGGCGTCGGTCAGCGCATCCAGGTCCCGCTCTTCGACGCGATGTTCGGCGCCATCGGCTACCGCGGCCAGCACCCGCAGGGGTTCCGCCCCACCCGCGGCGGCGCGATGCGCACAACCCAGTACGAGTGCGCGGACGGTCGCTGGATTATGTTCCACACCGGCAACCAGAACGTGCCCCAGTTCATGGAACTCGCCGGCATCGCCGACTGGCCCGAGCAAGGCCTGTTCGACCCCGACCGCGCCGACGACCTCGAGGCCGCCGAGGAAGCATTGTTCCGCACGAAGACCGCCCAGGAATGGGAAGACATCGTCGCCGAGGCCGGCTGCGAGTGCACCGTCTGCCGCACCAGCGAAGAGTGGATGTCACACCCGCACGCCCGCGAATCACAGGCGATCGTCGACGTCGTCGACCCGCTGCTGGGCAAGACCTCGCAGCCCGGCATCAACGCCCGCATGTCCGCCACGCCCGGCGCGATCCGCGGCCCGCGCTCGCTGCTCGATGCCGACCGCGCCGCGATCCTCGCCGAGCTCGATGCTGCCGAGGCACCCGCCACGCCGCCGGCCTCCGACGAACAGCTCCGCTCCGTGCTTAACGGCGTGAAGGTCCTGGACCTCTGCATCGTCCTCGCCGGCCCGGCCTCCGGCCGCACCCTCGCCGAGTACGGCGCGGACGTGATCAAGATCGACTCGCCGACACGCGGCGACAAAATCATGTTCTTCAGCGACGTCAGCCGCGCCAAGCGCAGCATCCTGCTCGACCTCAAGAGCGAGGAAGGCCTCGAGGTCTTCTGGCAGCTCGTCGACGAGGCGGACGTGATCGTCCAGAACTACCGCTACGGCGCGGCCGAACGACTGGGCGTCGACTACGAGTCCGTGAAGAAGCGGAAGCCGGGCATCATCTACGGATCGATGAACGCCTTCGGCCACATCGGTCCATGGGCGCGCCGTCCCGGCCACGAGCAACTCGCTCAGGCCACCACCGGCATGCAGCTCCGCTTCGGGAGCGAGCGCCCCACGCTGCAGGTCAACGCGATCAACGACTACGGCACCGGCTTTATGGGCGCCTACGGCGTCGCGCTCGCCCTGCTGCACCGCAACCGCACCGGCGAGGGCCAGCACATCGACAGCGCGCTCGCCTACACCGCCGTCACCCTCCAGTCCCCCTTCTTGATCGGCTACGAGGGCAAAGTCTGGGACGAGGCCCACGGCCAGGACGCGCTCGGCGACGGCCCGCTCCACCGCGCCTACCGCGCCGGCGACGGCTGGCTGTTCCTCGGCGCCCGCCCCGCCGACATCGAACGGCTGGAGATGCTCGCAGGCCTCGAGGGCATCGGTGCGCTCGAGGGCGACGCGCTTGCGAACGCCCTCGAAACCGCGATCGCCGGCGGCACCGTCGACGAGTGGGTGACGACGCTCGTCGCCGCGGGAGCCGGCGCGCACCGCGCGGTCCAGGACGTGCGCGACGTGATGACCGACCCCTGGGTCGAGCAACACGGCCTCAGCCTCACCCGCGAACACATGGACCGCGGCCCCGTCACCACCACTGGCCCGGCGGCCCGCCTCTCCCGGACCCCGCTCGTCCCCGGCCGCCCCGCGCCGACGCCCGGTTCGGACGCGGCCGAGATCCTCGCGGAGGTCGGTCTCGGCGAGCGGCTCGACGCGCTTATCACCTCGGGTGCCGTGCGCACCGAGGGGATGGCGGCGGGGTGACCGACCCCGTCTCTGAAGCACGAGCAACGCTGGACCGCTGGAACGCCGCGTTCAACGCGCGCGATGTCGCCGCCCAGACGGCGGAGATGCACTTCCCCCACGTCCGTCTCACCGCTGCCAACGGCTTCATGCAGTGGGCAACCGCCGAGGACTTCGAGGCGTCACAGGCCGAACTCACTGCACGCCTGCAGGCCGAGGGCTGGGATCACACCTCCGCGCTATCGGTCGAACCGGTGCAGGTCGGTCCCGACAAGGTCCATTTTGCCCTGCGTCAATCGAGGCAACACGCCGACGGCAGCGAGTACAACGGCTTCGACACGTTCTGGATCTTCACGAAGATCGAGGGCCGCTGGGGACTCCAGTTCCGCTCATCATTCCTCGCCGGCTCCGCCCAGGGCTTCACCAACGACGTGCGGCCGACCTAGCGAGATGAAGGCCCGGCTCTCACCTCGAATCGCGCAGCACCTTGCTGAAGCACTCCACGGCGCCCGCGTCGAGGAAGCACGGTCCGTCGGCGAAGGTTGGAATGTAACCGCCTGGCGCGTCCCAGCCGCTGACGGCGACTGGCTAGTCCGCGTCCCGAAGCTTGAGGGCGCCACACCCGAGATCGAGCGCCAGACCTGCCTCTACCGAACGCTCGAGGCCGCGGGCCTCCCCGTCCCGAAGAGCGCACGCCTGCTCACGGACAGCAACGGAACCGTCCTCGCCGGCCTCTACCGGTTCGGCGACGGCGAACTGGCGACGCGGTCAATGAACCGCGGCCGGCGACGGCGTCGGCTCGCGCAAGACCTCGCGGCCTTCCTCGACGCTCTTCATGCGACGCCGCTGTCCCAGGCGCGAGCCTGCGGAATCGAGGCACGCGACAAGTGGGGCCGCTACGAGCAGTGGATGCACCGGCACGACGCCTTGTTCGGCCCACGCACCCGCGCGTACCTCGCGAACCTGCGGCAGCAGTGGGCCACCGCAATCGGCGACGGCCCCGTCCGCCACACCCTCGTGCACGCCGACCTCGCCCCCGAGCACCTCGTCATCGAGGACGGCGGACGGCTCGTCTCGGTGCTCGATTTCGGCGGTCCGCAGATCACCGATCCGGCCATCGACTTCGCGAACCTCGCCACCCACTACGGCTGGCCGTTCACGAACCTCGTGCTCGCGGACAGCCCGGCGCAAGACGACGAACAACTCCGCCTTAGGGCGGAGCTGTATGAGCAGTTGCATCCGCTGCACGCCGTCGATGCACGCGTGACCCGTGGGGACCCGGAACTCCTCGGGAGCGGTCTCCGGAAACTCGCCCGCCGAGCATCCCGCCGAGCTGGCGGCGACTAGTTCGAGATGAATCCGCCGTCGATCACCAGCTCCGTGCCGGTGATGAACGACGCCTCGTCCGACGCGAGGAACAGCACCCCGTAGGCCACCTCGATCGTCTCCCCGGTGCGGCGCAGCGGCGTCGCCTGGATGGCGCGCTCGCGACGATCGAGGGACTGCGGGACGTTCCCGGACCGCATCGGCGGCATGAAGCCCGGGTGCACCGAGTTCACCCGAATGCCCTCCGGTCCGTAGCGGTTAGCCGTCGCCTTGGTGAACGAGCGCACGGCGCCCTTGGAAGCGGAGTACGCCGGGTGCCCGGTCTCGAATCCGACGAACCCGAGGATCGAAGACATGTTGACGATCGCGCCGCCACCAGCGCGCCGCAGCGCCGGGATCGCGGCGCGGGTTCCGAGGAACACCCCCGTCGCGTTGACGTCCATGATGGCGTTCCAGCCATCGAGGTCGAGCGGGTCCTCGAACGCCGAACTGCTGAGCCCGGCGTTGTTTACGAGGAGGTCGAGCTTGCCGTAGCTCTCCTCCGCCGCGGCAACCGCTGCGGCCCAGTCGGCCTCGGACGTGACGTCGGTCCGCACGAAGCTCGCGCGGCCGCCTGCATCGGTGATCGCCTTCACCGTCGCGGTAGCGCCATCCTCGAAGATGTCCGCGACCACAACGGCTGCACCCTCTTTCGCGAAGAGCGTGGCGATCGAGGCGCCCATGCCACTCCCCGCGCCGGACACAATCGCGACTTTGCCCTCGAGACGCATGAACCGCTCCTCCCACGCCCGGACAACCGTCCGAGGCTGAGCGGGATGCTACCCGTTCTCCGGGAGGACCGCGCATCGGGACGCGCCGTGACGATCCCCGGACCGAGCGGGTCGCCTATGGACGCTCCGCCTCGATGTCGCGCGCCCCTAGGCCCCCGTCACCACCACGTCATCCCGGTATTGCAGCTCGTAGAGGCGGTGGTACTGGCCGCCGGCGGCCAGTAACTCCTCGTGCGTCCCTTCTTCGACGAGCACGCCGTGATCGAGGACGATGATCCGGTTCACCGTGCGAATCGTGTTCAGGCGGTGAGCGATGATGATCGAGCTGCGCTCGGTCATCACCTCGCGGATACCGCGCTGGATCGTCTCCTCGGTCTCCGGATCGATGCTCGCCGTTGCTTCGTCCATAACCAGCACGATCTCCGGGTTGAACGCCGCGACGCGCGCGAGCGCCACGAGCTGCTTCTGGCCGGTCGAGAGGTTCCCGCCGCGCTCGGCGAGCAGGGTCGAGTAGCCCTCGGGCAGTCGATCGATGAAGGTGCTGGCGCCGATCTGCTCGGCGGCGGTGCGGACCTGCTCGCCGCTGATGCTCTGGTCGCGAAGCCGGATGTTCTCCTCGATCGTGTCGGTGAAGATGAACGGCTCCTGGAGCATCAGCCCGACGTGCCGGCGCAGCTCCCGCTGCGGCAGCCGCTCGATCGGGATGTCGTCGACCAGGATCTGCCCCCGCTGCACGTCGTAGAAGCGCGTCAGCAGCGAGAGGATCGTCGTCTTCCCGGCGCCCGTCGCACCGACGACCGCGATCCACTCGCCGGGCTGCACGGTGAACGACACGTCCTTGAGGATCCAGTTCGGCTCGTCGTAGGCGAACCAGACGTTCCGGAACTCGATCTTCCCGAAGATGCGAGCGCCCAGGTGCTCCGGCTCCGCGAGGTCGGTCAACTCCTCGGGGGTGTCGAGCACGCCGAACACGCGCTCCGCCGACGCCATCGCCTGCTGCAGCGTCGTGTACCGCTGCGCCAATTCGCGCAGCGGCCAGTAGAAGAACGTCATGAACTGCATGAACGCCACGAGCGTCCCGAGGCTCAGCGAGTCGCCGAGGACGCGCCCGCCGCCGTACCAGAGGATCGCGCCCGTGGTGCCGGCAGCGAAGAGCACGACCGTGGGCTCGAACACCGCGTACCAGAAGACGAACCGCAGGTTCGCGCTCAGGAACGCTTGGTTCTGGCGGTCAAAACGGCGCCCGGACTCCCGTTCGCGGTTGAAGAGCTGCACCACCGCGACGCCGGTGATCGTCTCGTTGAGGAACGCGTTGATGCGGGCGAGCCAGAGCCGCTGCTCCCGGAACAGATCCCGCTGCTTCTCCGCGAAGTAGCGGATCGACCAGAGCAACGGAGGCAGGAACGCGTACATCAGCAGCGCGAGCCGCCAGTCGAGGTAGAGCAGCGCACCGATCACCGCAATCAACATCACGAGGTTGGCGAGGATCGTCACCACCCCGACCGTGATCGCCTGCTCGATCGTCGCGATGTCGTTCGTCACCCGCGTGACCAGACGCCCAACCGGGTTGTGATCGAAGTAGGAGATCGACATCCGCTGGAGGTGCCGGAAGAGCTGCTGCCGCATGTCCATAATCACGCGCTGCCCGACCAGCGCCATCAGCGCGTCCTGGATGTAGCGCAGCACGAACGCGATCACGAGCTGGCCGAAGAACAGCAACGCGAGGAAGCCAAGCTGGTCGGTACGCCCCACGATGAGCTGCTCATCGATCGCGTGGCGGACGATCAGCGGCCCGGTCAGCGTCAGCCCCGCGCCGATCAGCATCAGCACCGAGATCAGCGCGATCAGCGGCCGGTACGGTCCCAGATAGGTCAGCAGACGACCGGCGATCTGGCGGTCATAGACGTTGCCGATTGCGGCCTCGTCCTCCTGGAAGAACGAGGTCATGCCGGGCCTCCTTGCGGCCGCTTGCTGCCAGCCGAAGCGCGCTCGTCGCCATCGACGACCGCGGCGTCCTCGACGAGCCCCGCATCCACCAGCGTCTCGAAGCGCTGTTGACGGTGGTACAGCCGCGCGTAGACGCCGCCGTGCGCCACCAGCTCGTCGTGCGTCCCGTCCTCGACGATCCGCCCGCCATCGAGGACCACGACGCGATCGGCCGCCGCGAGCGCGGAGGTGCGGTGCGCGATCATGATGGTCGTGCGGTCGTGCATGTACTCACGCAGGCCGTTGAGGATCTCCTCCTCGGTATGGGTATCGACGTGTGACAGCGAGTCGTCGAGCACCAGGATCGGCAGATCAGCGACCAGCGCCCGCGCTAGCGTCGCGCGCTGGCGCTGCCCACCTGAGAGCGAGATCCCGCGCTCACCGATGACGGTGTCCATCCCGGCCGCGAACTGCTCGAGGTCGTTCGACAACTTCGAGATCTCAACCGCCTGGGCGATCTCGTCGTCGGAGGCGTCCACGCGGCCGAAGGCCACGTTCTCGCGCAGCGAGTCCGAGAAGAGCATCGCTTCCTGCGGCACAAAGCCGATCGCGGCACGCAGGTCGCGAAGCGACAACTCGCGGACGTCCACGCCATCGACGAGCACCGCGCCCTCGTCCGGGTCGACGAGGCGCGCCAGCGCATCGACCAGCGTCGTCTTGCCGCTCCCGGTCTCGCCCACAATCGCGACCGTCGTACCGGCCTCGATCGTCAGGTCGAGGCGATCGAGGACCGCCGGGCCGTCGGGCGAGTGGCGGATCGTCACGCCTCGGAACTCGATCTGACCGCGGATCTGGCCGATGTCGCGCGGGTGCGGCGGGTCGGCGATCGCCGGCTCCTCCTCGAGGATCGCGGCGATCCGCTGCATCGAGGCGGTGCCTTGCTGCCAGGCGGCAACAAACCAGCCAACCCCCGCGAGCTGCGACGAAAGCAGCGCGAGGTAGGTGTTGAACTGCACGAACTGGCCGAGCGTAATGTCGCCATCGACCACGCTACGACCGCCGAACCAGAGCACGAGCCCGGTTCCCAACCCAGTCGCGAAAATCATGGCGGGGAAGAACCCGGCCGAGTAATAGGCGAACGACATCGAGCGCCGCATCATCTCGCGGTTCTCGCCGGCGAACGTCTCAACCTCGGCG
Source organism: Chloroflexota bacterium (assembly GCA_027593235.1). Lineage (GTDB taxonomy): Bacteria > Chloroflexota > Dehalococcoidia > UBA2979 > UBA2979 > UBA6627. The sequence goes on along the minus strand of JAQCIU010000025.1, from coordinate 38,080 downwards.
TCCTCCTGTGCGTACGCCTTGATCGAGCGGATACCGCTGATGTTCTCCTGGACGCGGTTGGTGAGGACGCCGAACTGGTCCTGCACCTTGATGAACCGCCGTTCCATCCCCGTCTCCAGGAACGTCACCATGCCGGCGATGAACGGCATGTAGGCGATGGCGATCAAGGTCAGCCGCACGTCGATCGTCAGCAACAGCACGATGCCGAAGCTGACCATGATGACGGTGCGCCAGATCTCGTTGAACGTCGGCCCAAGCAGATCGCGCACCCACTGCAGATCGTTCGTTGCGCGCGCCATCAGGTCGCCGGTGCGCGACCGCAGGAAGAAGCCGCGATCCAGCCGCATGAACTGATCGGAGAGATCGGTGCGCAGGTGGTATTCGATCCGCCGGGCGCTGTTCGACACCAGCAGCCGACCGACGAAGCGGATCGCGCTTTCCGCGGACGCCAGCCCGAGAATGATCAGCCCGAACGTAGCGAGCTGACGTGTGGTGGTGCCGTTATCGATCCCGTCGATCGCGTCGCGGAGGATGATCGGCGGCATCAGTGAGAGGAACGCCGCGCCGGTAAGCAGCGTCAGCCCCAGCGCGTACTGCCGCCAGAACATGCGCAGGTAGTGCCAGCGCTGGTTGCTCTTGAGGCGTTTCCAGCGCGAAGCCGCGGCGGGTGCCGCGATCGTCTGCGTGGTCACATTGACCTCGACCTTCGTTGTCGAGCCGTCGGGCGGCGCGCAGCGCACACGGGACGGCCGGGTACCGGCCCCCGGCGCCACACGGCGTCAGGTCCGGCAATCAGGATGTTGGGATGGGAAGACGCCCCGGACCGTGTCCGGTAGGCCAGCCGTCGCTCAGTGGGCGCGGGAGACGGTCAGTGCGTGACCGGCGACGACACGGGCGCGGACGGGGGGTCGGGGGATATTGGTAAGCCTCATCGGACCCTCCTTCGCGCGACACGACACCTGTAATCGAAACAGCCGCATCGCACCGCTGTCAAACACCCGACAGATAACGCGTCGCGCCCGAGACAGCGGCCGCGTGTCTCGAGGGAGTCGTCTTGAGGGCGGCGTCCCGACGGAGGGAACGCTACCCGCGGTCACGGTCCGACTTCGCGCGGGCGCGCATGTTCGCTTCGAGGATGACCTTGCGCGGGCGGATCGACAACGGCGTCACCTCGAGGCATTCGTCCTCGCGCAGCAGCTCCAGCGCCAGCTCAAGCGAGAGCGGTCGTGCCGGGATCAGCTTCTCCGTCTGGTCGGCGGAAGCAGCGCGCATGTTGCTCTGCTTCTTCTCCTTGGTCGGGTTCACATCCATGTCCCCGGACCGGGAGTTCTCGCCAATAATCATGCCTTCGTACACCTCGACGCCGGGGCCGACGAACATGAAGCCGCGCTCCTGGAGGTTCATCAGCGCGAAGGTCGTCGTGGAGCCGCGGCGGTCGGCGACCAGGCTGCCGCTCGGGCGGCCCTTCAGCTCGCCGTGCCATGGCTCGTAGCCGTTGAAGACGTGGTGGGCGATGCCGGTACCGCGGGTCTCGGTGAGGAACTCCGTGTGGAAGCCGATCAGCCCGCGCGAGGGGACCAGGTATTCCAGGCGGATGCGTCCGGTGCCGTGGTTGATCGTCTGCGTCATCCGGCCTTTGCGGAGCGCCATGAGCTGCGTGACGACGCCCAGGAAGTCGTCCGGGACGTCGACGGTCAACGCCTCGACCGGCTCGTGTCGCTTGCCATCGACCTCGCGGGTCACGACCTCGGGACGGCCGACCGTCAGCTCGAAGCCCTCGCGGCGCAGTGTCTCCACGAGGATGGCGAGCTGGAGCTCGCCTCGGCCCTGGACGATCCAGGCATCCGGGCGCTCGGAGTCCTCCACGCGCAGGGAGACGTTACCGATCAACTCGGTGTCAAGGCGGCTCTTCAGCATCCGCGCCGTGAGCAGCGCGCCTTCGCGACCGGAGAGCGGCGACGTGTTGATGCCGATCAGCATCGACAGGCTCGGCTCGTCGACAGTGATTACCGGGAGCGGCTGCGGGTTCTCGAGGTCGGCGAGCGTCTCGCCGATCGTGATGTTGGCGATACCGGCGATCGCGACGATCTCGCCGGGACCGGCCGAGTCGGCGTCCACGCGCTCCAGTGCTTCGGTGACGTAGAGCTGGCTCAACGTCGCGCGCTCGATCGTGCCGTCGTGACGACACCACGCGACCTGCTGGCCGCGCTTGAGCGTCCCGTTGATGACGCGACAGAGTGCCAGCCGGCCGAGGTACGGGGAGGCATCGAGGTTCGTGACGAGCGCCTGCAGGCCGTGCTCCGGGTCGTAGGTCGGCGCCGGGATGTGGGTGAGCAGCAGGTCGATCAGCGGCTTGAGATCCGTGCCACGATGTTCCGGATCGAGCGATGCCTGACCCTCGCGGGCGACGCAGTAGACGATCGGGAAGTCGATCTGCTCCTCGGTCGCTTCGAGATCGAGGAAGAGTTCGTAGACCTCGTCCACGACCTCGGCGATGCGGGCGTCGGGGCGGTCGACCTTGTTGATGACCAGGATGATCGGCAGCTTGCGCTCGAGCGCCTTGCGCAGCACGAAGCGGGTCTGGGGCAGCGGGCCCTCGGAAGCGTCGACGAGCAGCAGTGCGCCATCGACCATCGTCAGTCCGCGCTCGACCTCGCCACCGAAGTCGGCGTGGCCGGGGGTGTCGATGATGTTCACCTTGACGTCGCCAACACGGACAGCCGTGTTCTTGGCGAGGATGGTGATCCCTTTCTCGCGCTCGAGGTCGTTCGAGTCCATCACCCGATCGACGATCTCCGCGCGCGCATCGAGTTGTCCCGACTGCTGGAGCAGTGCGTCGACCAGCGTCGTCTTGCCGTGGTCGACGTGGGCGATGATGGCGACGTTGCGAATGTCCTCGCGAACAGCGCGCCCGGCGACGGGCGCCGCGACGGCGGCGGATGAATTATCGATAACGAAGCTCCGGGATGGGGTGCTGGGGACGGCGAATCGACGAGATCGGCCTGCTACCAGTTGAACACGCTCTTGAAGCGCGCAGTAGCGGGGTACCCCCACCCATTCGGATCACGCTCGCGGACGGTCGCGACGAACGAGGCGAGTCCCCTGGCCTTGCGCGGCCGGCTAGCCCCCGGCGCGGGCTGAGCGCGGGACGGGAGCAGCCTCCTGATCGCCAACGCAGCAGCCAACAATCGAGGGTCGGGAACCGGGCTCCACCGCCGGAAGGGCGGCGCGCCTCCGATGGACATTCGTGGTTACCGGGACTCAAGCCGCGATCTGGCGCTGCGGCAGCGGGCGATCGAGTGAATCGCGCTGCGGCTCTGGATGCTCGCGATCGGGGTGTGGCAGAGTGATTGGGAAACGAACGCCCGCATCGCCGTGATTGTCTTGCTCACCACCGGCTGGACCGTCACCTCGCTGCCGGGCTTTTCCCAAGGGACGATGCGTTGAGCGAAGTTCCTCACGCCTTGCTGCTCTTCTTCGACCTGTTCGTCGCTCTGACGGCGATCGGCGGTGGCGTTGCGCTGATCGCTGGCCTCGAGGGAACGCGCTATCCCACCGAGGTGCTGAGCCGCACGCCGTTCCGCAGCTTCCTGGTCCCGGGATTGATCCTCGCGGTGGTCGTCGGCGGCAGTGCGGTCCTGGCCACCGTCCAACTGATCACCAACCGAGAGATGGGCGGGCTGCTCTCGATCGTGGCGGGCGCGCTGCTCGGCGGGTTTATTGCCGTCGAGGTGGCCGCCCTCAACGACGAGCCCGGCTGGTCGACGACCGAGCTGGTCTACCTCGCGATCGGGGTGGTGATGGTGGGGCTCGGCGTGGTGGTCTGGATCGGCTAGCGCTCGGCATACGGCTCGACGTGCCCGCCGCGGGGCGCGCGCCAGCGGGCTCAGCGCGGGGGCTCACTCCGCAGGGGTCACCTGCATCACGGTCGCTTCGCCCTGGAGGACCGTTTCACCTCGGTCGTTGGTGACCGCGAACGACATCACGCCCATCGCGCGATTGGCGCGCCACGACTGGATGGTGCCGGTCGCGGTGAGCGTGTCGCCGATCCGCGCCGGCGCCGGGAAGGTCCACTCCTGCTTGAGGAAGACGGTGCCGGGACCGGGCAGGTCCATGGCGACGAGGGCGTGGAGCATGCCGGTGGCGATGCCACCCTGGGCGATCAAGACCTCGAAGCGGGTGCGGCGGACGAAGTCTTCGTCGAAGTGGAGTGGGTTCCGGTCGCCGGTGATCTGGGCGTAGGCCTCTACGACCTCGGGGGTGACGAGCATCGTGCGGGAGGCGGTGTCGCCCGGTTGGATTGGCATCGGCGGATCGTACGCCCGACTCCCGGCAACGGCGGGTCGTGAGGGCATGTTTTCGTGCCTGGTCGGGGATGAGGAATTTCATGATCATCCCGGCACGGTGGCGTGCGGCATCGGGTCTTGACTCGGGTAGGCGACCAGCCGGTTCCTGGGTCTGAACGATGGGTATCGAGTCAGGCGGTCAGATGGTCGGGTGGTCGGGCGGTCGGGCGGTCGGGCGGTCGGGTGGTGAGGTGGTCAGGTGGTCAGGCGGGTGGGGTGGTGAGGTGGTCGGGCGGTCAGGTGGTCAGGTGGTCGGGCGGTCAGGCGGTCAGGCGGTGCAGGTGGTCAGAGGGTGACGGTGGCCTCGGGGAGGCGGCGGAGGATTTCGTTGGCGACCTGATCCGGGGTGAGCGTGGTGGGGTCGAGCCAGAGGCCGAGGCGGCGGGTGCTGGTACGGATTGTTTCGTCGATCCAGGCCCATGTGTCGGCGAAGGGGCTGTTGATGGCGATCCAGCGCTGGCGGACCAGCTCGTAATCCGGGGTGAGCATGACGAAGCTCAGCGGGACGCCTTCGAGGTCTTGGAGGAGGTCGTCGATGCGGGAGCCGATGAGGATGTCGTCGACGACGGCGGTGAATCCGGCGTCGACGAACGAGCGGGCGAGGAGGCAGGCGTTGTGGAGGCGGAGGCGAAGCTGACGGGCGGCCTCCTCGGAGGGGATTGGGCCGCCGGCGGGCCACTCGCCGCCGCCGAGGATCATCTGCTGCAAGACGTCTGCCTCGACGTGTGCCGCTCGAGGGAGGCGGGCCGCCAGCAGCGCGGCGGTGGTGCTCTTGCCGGCGCCGGGCATGCCGGCGATCGCGATGACGCGGGGCGCGGAGGGAAGCGCAGCAGGGTCGAAGTCCGAGGTCGGTGACGAGGTCATGGGGCCTACCAATGCCGGTGCGCTGTCCTGTTACCAGCGCCGGTCCGCTGTCCTGTTACCAGTGCCGGTGCGTTGTCCCGTTACCAGTGCCGGTGGGCGGGACGGATTTCCGCACGGAACGACCATGCGGAGCGCGGTTGGTGGGCCAGGCGCCAGCACTCTTCGGCGATGACGTCCGGCTGCATGAAGAAGTCGTCCTCCGCGTCGGGGTAGAACCGGCGCATCGGCGGGGTGTCGATCACGCCGTCGATGACGAGGTAGGCGACGTGCACGCCGTCGGGCGCCACGGACTTTGCGATGGACTCGGCGAGCGTTCGTTGCGCCGCGCGGCTGGGCGCGTAGCCGGTCATCTGCACGCTGCCCTCGTAGGCGCCGGTGCTGCCCGTACACAGCAGCACGCCGTCGCCTGCTTCGACCATCGCCGGCACGAGTTGTTGGGCGAGGTGGAGCAGGCTCATGACGTTCGTCGCCAGCGACTCGGCGAGCACCGCGGGATCGAGCTGATCGTAGGTGCCCCACGCGCCAACGACCGGGTTGTGGATCGCGATGGCGGGCGCGCCCAGTTCGTCGCGGATCCGTCCGAGCGTGGTGACGAAGGCCGCGCCGTCGGCGACGTCGCAGGGGTAGGCGAACGCGCCGTCCACCTCTCCTGCGAGCGCTTCGAGGCGATCGGCCGACCGGGCGATCATGGCTATGCGGTACGCCGAGGCGAAGCGGCTGACCAGTGCCGCGCCTGTCCCCGGACCGACGCCGACGATCACGCAGACCGGTCGCGCGTCCTCGACGGTCACGCGTACGCCTCGGGGCGGCCTGGATCGCGCGACAGGCGTTCGTCGCGGCGCGAGCCGCCGTCGCGCTCACGGTCGTAGGCGATGGCGCCGCCGATGATGGTGGCGTCGACCTCGATGGCGTCGATCGCCTCGGGGGCGGCGGCGAGGGGGTCGTCGGAGAGCAGTACGAGGTCGCCGAGCTTGCCGGGGGTGATCGTTCCCTTCTCGTGCTCCTCGAACGCGAGGTGCGCGCCGTCGATCGTCATCATGCGGAGTGCGCTCTCGGCGTCGATGCGCTGGTCCGGTCCGAGGACATCGCCCTCGCGGGTCTGGCGGTTCACGGCGACGTGGACGTTGAAGAGCGGGTCGACGGGGGTGACCCACCAGTCGGAGTGGCCGACGAAGCGGATGCCTCGCTGCTGCGCCGAACGCAGCGGGGAGATGCGAGCGCCGCGTTCAGGTCCCAAGAACCGATCGCGGTGCCGGGCGCCCCAGTAGTAGACGTGCAGGTTGAAGAACGAGACGTGGACGCCGAGGCGTGCGATGCGGTCGAGCTGGTCTTCGCGCACGACCTGACAGTGCTCGATGCGGAGCCGGTGATCCTCGACGGGATTCGCCTCGAGGGCGCGCTCGTAGGCGTCGAGGACGGAGTCGATCGCGCGGTCACCGTTGGCGTGGATGCCGACCTGGATGCCGGCATCGAGGGCCTGGGTGATCACGACGTCGAGGACGTCCTGCGGGATGAGCGTCATGCCGGTCTCGTCGGGGCGGTCGTGGTAGCCGGTGGTGATCGCGCCGGAGTAGCCCTGCAGCGAGCCGTCCTGGGTGATCTTCATCATCCCGGCGGCGAGCCGCTGATCGCCGAACCCGCTGCGCCAGCCGGCATCGGCGAGGTAGGGGACGGCTTCGAACTGGCCATGGCGGTTGGCGAGCGTGGCGTAGGGGAGGCACATGCGCATCCGCGGTGCGAACTCGCCTCGACGGATCGCCTCGCCGTAGACATCGAGGGCGTTCGCGAAGTCCATCCCGCCCGACACGTCGTGCACGGAAGTGACGCCCACCTTCGCGAGTTCGCGGCCAGCGTAGATCGCGGCCTCCACCTGCTCCTCGCGGTCCGGGCGGCGGGCGACGCCGGCGACCAGGCGCAGCGCGGTCTCGTAGAGGACGCCGTTCAGCCGACCGGCCCCACCATCGGGCGCGGGGTCGCGCGCGAAGCGCCCGCCTTCGGGGTCGGCGGTTGTTTCGTCGATGCCGGCGGCCGCGAGGGCGGCGGAGTTGGCGTACGCGAGGTGCCCGCTGACGTGGGTGACGACGATCGGCGTATCCGTGGAGACGCGATCAAGGTCGGCGCGGGTGAGGTGGCGGTTGTCCTCGATCAGCGAGTCGTCGTAGACGCTGCCGCGGACCGGCGTCACGCCCTCGTTCTGCCCGACCGCGTCGGAGAGGCGGTCAAGCACGTCCTCGATGGTGCGGTTGGGCGGGGTGCCGCAGTTCACGGAGGTGCGGCGGGCGACGCCGGCGGCGAGCGGGTGGGTGTGGGTTTCGACGAAGCCGGGGACCAGCACGCGCTGGCGCGCATCGAGGGTGGGCGTGCCCTCGGGGGCCAGCGCGGCCACCTCGGAGGCCGCGCCGGCGGCGACGATGCGGCCGTTGAGCACGAGGACGGCGTCGGCGCGCGGGCGGTCAGGATCGAGGGTGATGGCGCGGGCGTTGGTGACCAGGAGGTTCATCGCGCGAGCGTAGCGGAGGGCGCGTTACCTCGCGCTTAACAGCCGCCTGCGAGAGTAGCCTCAGCGCGGAACGCACCAGGAGGCCGCAATGACGATGCCCGACTACCTGATCCGGATGGGGTCGCTCCACAACCTTCGCGCCGTCGAGGCGTACCCCACCGTCGCTGGCGGGCGGATGCGCGGCAACCGCCTGTACCGCGCCGGCGCCTGGGAGCGCATCACCGAGGCCGATCGTGCCTGGCTCGACGCGAACGTTCAGACGATCCTGGACCTTCGCCACCCCGACGAGATCAACAGCGCCGCCGAGTACCGCACCGGCGAGCCGCCGGCATCCGTCGTCTTCCACTCGATCTTTCGCGAAGACGTCCCGCTGGCGCAGTTCACCGCCGAGCTGAACGGCCTCCACGGATCGGCGATCAGCGCGGACCGCTACCTGCACTACCTGAAGGTCGGCGCCGCCGAACGCTTCGCGCGCAGTATCGAACTGCTGGCCGAGGAAGATCGGTATCCGGTGCTGATCAACTGCACGGCCGGCAAGGATCGCACCGGCATCCTGGTCGCGATGGCGATGGAGCTGGTCGGGGTCGACGACGAGACGATCGCCTCCGAGTACGAGCGCAGCAACGCTGACATCGACGGGCTGATCAACTACCTCGAACAGGTGGGGCGCACGCCGCAAGGCACGCCCGAGGAGATCCGATCGCGGATGGAGACGCCGGCCGACAAGATGCACGGCTTCCTGGAGGGCGTGCGCAAGGAGCATGGGTCGGTCGCCGACCTGCTGGCGTCCCACGGCGTGAAGGACGACACCTTCGAGGCGTTGCGCGAGCAGTTGCTGGAGTAGTTCAGCCCTCGGAGACCGCGAGGGCGGCGCGGACGGTTCGCTAGGCAGCGCGCGACAGGGAGAGGTACGCCTCGAGGGCGGCGGGGCGGAGGGCACGCGAGAACAGGTAGCCCTGGAACGCGTCACAGCCGTTGTCGCGGAGGAATTGCAGGGTCGCCTCATCCTCCACGCCCTCGGCGACGACGGTGAGGTGGAGCGAGTGCGCCAGTTCGATGACGTGGCCGGCGACGGCGCGGTTCGCGACCTCGGTGGTGGTCTGCTGGATGAAGGAGCGATCGAGCTTGACGGTCGAGATTGGCAGCTTCATCAGGTAGGTGAGGGCGGAGTAGCCCGTGCCGAAGTCGTCGATCGCGATCCCGACGCCGAGCGAGCGCAACGCGCGCACCGTCTTCGCGCCCACCTCGTCGTCGACGAGTCCTTGCTCGGTGAGCTCGAGTTCAAGCGCATGGACGGGGAGTCCGTGCCGGACGAGCAGTCGCTCGATGCGCGGTACGAACATCGGATCGCGAAGCTGCTCGGGATCGACGTTGACGGCCATCCGGAACGTCGCACCGGCAGCACGCCAGGCCGCGAGTTGGCCGATCGCGGTTTCAAGGACCCACCAACCAACATCGGGCATCAGTCCGGCGGCGCGGGCGGTAGCGATCAACTCGACCGCCGGTATCTGGCCCAACAGTGCATCGTCACAGCGGAGCAACGCCTCCACCGCGATCGTTTCGCCGGCGCGGTCGACGATCGGCTGGTAGTGCAGCTCGAAGCCGTCGGTCCGCAGCGCCTCGCGCACGCGGTGGAGCAGGGCAACGCGGCGCTGCGATGACTCGCTCAGTTCCGGGGTGAAGAACTGGTAGCCGTTCCGGCCGAGCGCCTTCGTGAGATACATGGCGGTGTCGGCCTCGCGCAGTAGCTCAAACACGCTGGAGCCGGTGTCGCTGGAGAGCGAGACGCCGATGCTGACGCTGACCTGCAGGGAGCGTCCTTCGATCGAGAATGGCTTTCGCATCGCCTCGAGGACCCGCTCCGCCACCTCGGCGGCCTCGTCGGCGGAACCGACGGAGCGGAGGACGAAGGCGAACTCGTCGCCGCCAAAGCGACCGACGAGGTCACCTGACCGGACGACACGACGGAAGCGTTCCGAGACCTGGCGGAGCAGCGCGTCGCCGGCCATGTGGCCGCTGGAGTCGTTGACGTCCTTGAAGTGATCGATATCCACGAAGAACAGCGCGACACGACGGCCTTCGTCCTGCGCCTGGCTGAACTCTTCGATCAGGAAATCGACGGTGTGGTTGCGATTCGGCAGCCCGGTCAGGCCATCGAACTTCGCGAGTTTCTCCGCGGAGTGGTGTGCGGAGGCGAGTTCCGACTCCAGCCGGCGTCGTTCAGTGATGTCCGTGTAGGTAACGATCACCTGGCGGCCGACGGGGTCCGGGACCACCTGGGCAGCCAGCGGAGAGGCGCTGGCGATCACCCAGAAGAGGTGGTCATCGCGCAGGCGTCGGAGGCCGATCACCTCGTTCGGGTGCGCGCGGTTCTTTATGAACGTCTTGAGCGTCGGAAGCTCGGCGTAGACCGCCCGACCCCCGTCCGCGTCCAGGTACTCGACGAAGTCCTGCGCCCGTTTGGAGAGCATGAGGATTTCCGGGTCGGTGCCGTGCAGCTCCGCGCCGGGCGCGTTGACGTAGCGAACGCCGCTCTCGTCGTAGATCAGCACTGCTTCGGCCATCGCGTCGAGGACGGCACGGAACTGTTCACCGCTCGGCGTCGCGACGATGCCACTCTCGATCGCGGCCGGATCGAGCGACTGGCCTCGTGAGCGGCGGAGTGCGCGATCGCCGAGGACGGCGATGGCTGGCGCAACGGTCGCCGTCAGGAGCCACGGCGCGAGCTGGACACCCAGTCCGGGTCGCGCAACACCGACGACGAAGGCGAGCACACCGAGCATGGTGATGCCGGCGATGAGCAACATTCGGCGCGTTACCGGATTGAGCGCATACCAACCTCGCAATGGGCGGCCGCCATGCCTCGTGCGCCCGGCTAGCACCTCGGGCGCGCGATCGTCGGGTTTGGCCCACTCGTCACCCTGAGAATCGGCAGAGGCTGGCTGACTGATGGCAGGGTCTTTCCGACCAACACGGAAGAAATTGCCTCTGGTTTCTGACAAGACACCACGGTGCCAGTCGTGGGATATCGGGGTCGCTCGCGCGGCCGATGAACGAGGAGCTGGCGCGGGAGTGCGTGGCGACGGGCTGCGAGACCACGCGCGTGATTCGTTCGGCTACGATGCGCCCTCGCGACTCCGCAGTACGAGGAGGCATCGATGCCCGACCCTCGCCTCGAAACGGCCGAGGCGTTCCCTGGACCGCTGGCCGGCGTTCGCGTGCTGGAGTTCTCGCAAATCGTTGCGGCACCGGTCTGCGGCATCAACCTGTCGGACCTCGGGGCTGACGTGATCAAGGTCGAGCCGCCGGGCGGTGAGTCGATCCGCAACACCGGCGCGGTGATCCCGAGGGAGGGGAAGGGGTTCCAGGCGCTGAACCGCGGTAAGCGCAGCCTGATCCTCGATCTCCAGGACGAGCGCGGCCGAGACGCGATTCACCGTCTGGTTCGAAATGTCGATGTCGTGCTGATCAACTTTCGGCTGGGCGTCCCGGAACGGATCGGCATCGACTATGACTCGCTGCGGGCGATCAAGCCGAACCTGATCTACTGGCAGAACACCGGTTTCGGCGAAGAGGGCCCGGAGGCGTATCGGGCCGGTTCGGACATCGTGGCGCAGGCCTACTCCGGGCTGATGGCGCTCGATGGGAAGCTGCGGGACGACGGCGCGCCGGACCTGATCTCCAGCCCCGTCTCCGACATCGTCACCGGCTTCGCGGCGGCGATGGGGATCTGCGCGGCGCTGTACCACCGGGCCCAGACCGGCGAGGGCCAGCGGCTCTCCACATCACTGCTGCGCAGCGCGCTGTTCATGATGGGCGGCTCGGTGATGCGCGAGCCGGTCCACGACGCGGTGATCCGCGATCAGATGCTGGGGCGCATCGACCAAATCAAGGCGAACGGCGGCTCCTACGGCGAGATCATCGAGGCGCGGGAGTCGCTGCAGGAGATCCGGATCGCCTTCCGCCTGTACTACGGCGGCTACCGCGCGAAGGACGGCGGGGTGGTGCTTGGCGCGCTGACGAAAGCGAACCGCGATGGGATGCGGAAGGTGCTGGGGATCTACGGCGACGAGGACTCCGACCGCGAGGGCTATGACGCGTACGACGCGGAGAACCAGCGGATCGCCCTCGAATGGCGCGCGCGCATCCGCACGATCTTCCTCGACAAGACCGTCGACGAGTGGGTGCGGCTGTTCGACGAGGCGGGGGTACCGGTCGCGCCGGTGCAGTTCCCCGAGGAGATGTCGGACGACCCACAGGTGGCGGCGGATCAGATGTTCTGGGAGCACGAGCACGCAGCCACGGGTCCGCAACGGCTGATGGGCCCGGCGGTGCTGATGTCCGGCACGCCGACGCGCGCCTACCGCCCGGCACCGGCGTACGGCGAGCACTCGAGCGAGGTGCTGATCGAGGGCGGGCTTAGCGTCGAGGAGGTCGCGGCGCTCTGCGCGGCGGGCGTCGTGGACGCGCGCGAGGGGGCGGCGGTTACCGGAAGCTGACGCGCCCCTATACTCAGCCGCTCGACAGCAGGTGCAGCAACGGATGGGTGCGATGAGCGGGCACAGCAATGACCTTGGCCAGCCGATTGGCTTCCCGGTGCCCGAGTGGGAGCCATGCCTCTCCCCGTCGCGTGAAGCGATCGATGGGCGCTATTGCCGCCTGGAGCCGATCGACGCGGAACAGCACGCCGAGCCGCTCTTCGCCGCGGACAACCTCGATGAGACCGGCAGCCGCTGGACGTACCTCCCGTACGGCCCGTTCGACCGTTTCGAGGACTACCGGGCCTGGGTCGAAGCGATGATGACGACGGACAGCCGACTTTTCTTCGCGATCGTGGACCGCGAACGAGGCGGCCCGACAGGCGTCGCCAGCTACCTGCGTATCGACGAGCAGATGGGCTCGATCGAGGTCGGCGGCATCAACTACTCACCGCTGCTGGCGCAGACGCGCGCGGCGACCGAGGCGATGTACCTGATGATGGCGCACGTCTTCGACGACCTCGGCTACCGGCGCTACGAGTGGAAGTGCGACTCGCTGAACGCGCCATCGCGGGCCGCGGCGAAACGCCTCGGCTTTACGTACGAAGGCCAGTTCCGGCAGGTTGTGATGTACAAGGGCCGCAACCGGGATACGGACTGGTTCTCGATCATCGATGCGGATTGGCCGGTGCTGAAAGCGTCGTTCGAGCGCTGGCTCGACCCGTCCAACTTCGACGGCGACGGGCAGCAGCTCAGCTCACTCCACGAGGGGCTTGCGGTCAGGGCGAGCTGAGCTCGGAAGCCGGAGTCGCCCTCGGGTCGTCGTCGCGCACGACGACCATTCGGTACCAGCTACAGCGCGGGAAGGCGGAGGTGCTGAGCGGCACTTCGCCGTACTGCTCCAGCTCTGACTCCAGGTAGGGCACGTGCACCGGGTATTCGCCGCAGCGGTCCGGTCGCTCCCGGTCGTGATGTCCGCAGAGCCCGCGTCCGTCTTCCTGGGGCAGGAACGCCGCGCAGCGGAACGACGTCGGGAAGAGCTCGCTCTCGTCCTCGGGACGTGGCGCGCGGTCGCGCAGCCCCCCGTCCTCGACACGTTCGAGCGGGATGATCAGGGGGGCACCGTCGTTGAGCGCGGCGAACTGATCGAGGGGGAGCGCGCCCCAGGTCCAGTAGCCGTCGGTCCGCCGCGAGTCGCAGCAGTCGCCGCAGCCGTTGCACTCGATCGCGCGGGCGGTGGCGAGGGTGACGTAGACGGAGGCGGCTGCGCCGGGCTCGCTCATTGGTGGGCCTCGCTGATCGCCTCAATGAGCGCGAGCAACTCCTCGCCGACCGCGGCTTCGCGGTCGTGCGCGGCGGGGAGCGACGCCAGCACGTGGGCGAAGCGTGCGCCCTCGGCTGCTTCGCGGGATGACCAGCGGCGCGCCAACTCCGGATACGGTGCGCGCCAGACCTCGAGCGCGGGTTCGCCGAGCACGACCAGGTGTGCGCGCACGGCGGGTTTGAGATCGGTCATGTGGTAGCGCACCTCCAGCGTGCGGCGGGCGCCGGTTGCCGCCGCCCAGTGCCGCCGCTTCCGATCGAGCGCGGCCGGCAGCGCCGCGAGCACCTCGGCGCCACGCGCGGTGAGCGCGTCGGCATCGAGGAACGGCCAGCCCTGCGGATAGTCTCCCACCAGCGCGGCGTATGCCCCCTCGATGAGCAGGCGCCGGGCTTCACCCTGCGGCGGCGCGTCGAGGTCGACGACGCGGCTCACCTGCAGGTATTCGAAGGGGGTGTGGTCCGCTTCGCCGAGGCGGGCCTGCAGGGCGCGGGCCTCGGTGTTGCCGATGCTGCCGCGCATGAACACGACGAAGTCGAAGTCGCTATAGCCCTCGATGTAGCCGCCGGTCACGGCGCTCCCGTGCACGAGCAACGCTTCGAGGCGATCGGCGAGCACGGCGCGGAAGGCGTCGGCGACCAGTGCGCCGACGCGTTCGGCCGCCGGATCGGCGAGCGGGACCGCGGTCACGACAGAGCGGGGCGAGCGAGCGGCAACATCGGGCGAGGATACGCCCGGCTCGTTCAGCCGATCCCGCACCAGAGTGCGAGGTGGTGGGCGGCGCCGCCGGTTCCGGGGCCGAGGAGGGCGGTCAGCGCGGCGACGGCGTTGGCGGCGAGGAACCAACCGAGGAGTCGCACACCTCGGGGGTTGGTCGAGCCGGCGCTGGGGTTGGTCGCGGCGACGTGGGGGTTGGTCGCGGCCGCGCGGGGGTCAGGCGGAGGCACGGCGTTCCTCGTAGTGCGCGTGATCGGCGGCGAAGGAGCGCTCCCACTGGTCCACGACGACGAGGAACGCCTGCACACACCTCGGATCGAAGTGGGTGCCGACGTCTTGCGCGATCTGGGCGACGGCACGGTCGCGGTCCCAGGCGACGCGGTACGCGCGGGCCGAGCGGAGCGCGTCGTAGACGTCCGCCACTGCGGTCACGCGGGCCTCGAGGGGGATCGCCTGACCGGCCAGGCCATCGGGGTAGCCGCTGCCATCGAACTTCTCGTGGTGGTGGCGGATGACGCCCTGTTCGATCTTGGTGTCGAAGCTCGACCCGATGATCTGGTGCCCGCGTGCGGGGTGTTCCTTGATCACCTCGAACTCCTCGTTCGTGAGGGAGCCGGGCTTGTGGAGGATCGCGTCCGGGATGCCGATTTTGCCGACATCGTGGAGCAGCGCGCCCTGCGAGAGCGCGCGCAGGCGTCCGTCGGAGAAGCCGAGTTGCTTGCCGATCAACACGGAAAGCGCGCCGACCCGGCGCCCGTGCCCGAGCGTGTAGCCATCGCGTGCCTCGAGGGCTGCGGCGAGCCCGACGATCGACTCGCTGTGGCCGGATTCGATCTGGGCGACGAGGTCGCGCTCGCCGAGTCGCGAGATGGCGTCGAGCCAGCTATCACCTCGGGAGTACTCGGTCACGAGGCCCCAGAAGATGGCGGAGAAGCCGGTGAGGAGCTGCACGTGGTAGAGCCAGAAGGTGCCGCCCCAGAGCGCGCCATAGTGCATGCTCACTTGCGCCTCGACGAGGAGCAGCGCGCCGACGGTGACGGCGCCAAACAGCGGACGCGCCGTGCGACGGTAGCCCTGGAAGTAGCGCGTCGCGGCGGCCAATCCGAGGCTGATCACGATTACCGACGCGGCGGTCTGGAACCCCTGGCTGGTCACCAGATCCGGCGGCAATGACTCGGGCGCCGTCAGTGCGACGGCCGTGAACGCCCCCAGTATCGCTACCCAGACGGCGATCACGGCGATGCGACGGGCGACCAGTTCGGCCTCCAGGCGCGCCGGCCAGGGAACCGCGCTTAGGCCCAGGAAGACCGCGGCGACCAGCAACGCGAGGCGTGACGCGAAGCCGGTGACACCGAATGCGCGCGCGTCGAGGATGAATCCGGGCGTCGCCAATCCGTGGACGGCGAAGATCGTTGCCATGCTGAGGAAGGCCAGCGCCAACAGGAGCACGCGGAGGCTGGCGCTGCGGTGGGCGGCGAAGACCGCGAAGACGCCGACGAGCACGCTGATCAGCGCGACCGGGCTGACGATGTAGAAGTGTCCGCGCGGCGCCGCGAGTGTGAACTGAGCATCGAGGTTCGCGCTGGTTAACAGCGCGATCGCAGCGGCCGTCGACGCTGTCAGCGCGATGATCCACGGCAATACTTCGGGCAGTGCTCGGCGCATCGATACCCCTCACGCCGCTGGCTGCGCGCGATCTTGCACCTTGAGATTCGGCCTGTTTGGCGACGGCACGAGTGGGAGGAGGGTGGGGTGATCCCGTAGGGGAGAGTCAGGCCAGACGGCGGAAACGTGGGACGAACAGGAGGTAGCAGGCGGTTGCCGCCATCAAGACGACGCCGAGCGACCCGATCGCGAACTCTGGTCCGACCGCCTCCATATAGAGGCTGACGATGAAGGTTCCGACGGACATCAGGCTGAACTGCATCATGAAGACCGACATCACGCGGCCCCGGTATTCGTCCTGCACGTACTCCTGCACCAGCACCTGGCTCATCGCCTGGCGCCCGGCAGAGCCGATGCCGATCACCAGCAGGCCGAACCAGGCGACGATCATTACGCCAGTAGTGGAGAAGCCGAGCATGGCGAGGCCCATCAGGGCGGAACTGCCAGCCAGCAACAGCCCGCGGTGGCGGTCCATCCGCAACGTGGCGAGGCCCAGCGCGCCGCCGAGGGCGCCGACGGCCATCCCCATCTGGAGGATGCCGAGCGTTGATCCGGAGTCATCGAAGACCGCCGCCACGTACCCGGCGAGCAGCATGCGAATCGGCATACCGAGGGTGGAACCGAGGAATGCGAAGGCGAGGATGCTGAGGACGGTCCGGTCCGCGAAGATGTACGCGAAGCCGCTCTTGAGTTCGGAGAACGTCCCGCCGCGTGGTCCGGTGGAACCGCGGCCGCGGCCGCGAACGCGTGCACTGGAAGCCATCGCCGCGGTGCCGCTGCGTTCCGCCTCTTGCTCCTCGGGCGACAGCGACTTCACACCGAACAGCATCACCACCGACATCGCGTACATGAATGCCATGAAGGTGTAGACTGAACCGGCCCCGATCCAGTCGATCATGAAGCCACCGAGCGTCGGCGCCATGATTTGCATGAGATTCATGCCGGCGCTCTGCAACGGGATGGCGTTCATCAGCCGGCGCATGCCGACCACCTCGGGCAGCAGCGCCTGCCGTGATGGCATGACGAGGGCCATCATCAAGCCCTGAGCGACCGAGGCCATGAACAGGTGCCAGAACTCCAGGACGCCGGCAAAGAGCAGTGCGGCGACGACCACGGCGATGACGAGGCTGAACGTCTGTCCGATCTGGAGCACCAGCCGCTTCGAGGCGCGATCGGCGATGACGCCGCCGAACGGGGAGAGCAGCAGCATCGGGATCGCGGAGCCGAGACCGACGATACCGAGTGCTCGGAAGTCGCCGGTGAGGTTGTAGGCGAGGTAACCGCGGACGAGCATTTGCATGCTCATCGCGGCGTTCCACCAGATCATGGCGCCCATGAACCAGCGGAAGGGACCGAACTCGAACGCATCGAACGTCCGTGGGAAGTACCACGGCCGCTTCGCCTCAACCTCGTCCGGGATGTGATCCGGCTCGGGAGGCGGCGTGCGAAGGACGGTCTGGGCCAACAGCTATCTCCGCGCTCGCGGGCAGTAGCCGCGGGCCGCTTGCACTCTTACGTTAACGTCATACTCCTCGAAACCCCATCGGCGCAAACCCGGACGCTCATCTTACGCGCTGCGGTGCGGACATTTCGCCACACGCCCTCGGGAGCCGGTAGGCTCGGCCCGAGAGACGCGACGCGGGGGGTACGGATGCCGATCACGATCAACGAGGTCAAGGCCAACGGGCTGACGTTCCGGGTGCGCGCGGCGGGCAGCGAGGGCGAGCCGGTGATCATGCTCCACGGCTTCCCGGAGACATCGCACATGTGGACGCCGCTGCTGGAGCGGCTTGCGGACGAGGGTTATCGAGGGATCGCGCCGGACCAGCGCGGGTACAGCCCGGGCGCGCGGCCGGCAGCGATGGAGGATTACGACTACGCCAAGCTGATCTCGGATGTGATTGCGCTGGCGGACGCCTCCGGGTTCGAGCGATTCCACCTCGTTGGGCACGACCACGGGGCTGGGGTGAGCTGGTCGGTGGCGCACGCGCACCCGGAGCGGCTGCTCTCGCACACGGCGCTGTCGGTGCCGCACCCGAACGCGTTCGGGCAGGCGATCCGCAACGACCCGGACCAGCGCGAGCGCAGCAAGTACATCGCGCAGTTCCAGATCGTGGGCGCGGCAGAGAAGGCGATCGCGGGACGCCTCGATGCGATGTGGACGGAGAGTTCCGACGAGGAGCAGGCGGACTACCGATCCGTGTTCACGCAGGAGGGCGCGCTGACCGGGGCGCTGAACTGGTACCGCTCCTCGTTGCGCTACGACGGGCCGGACGCGACGCAGCGGGTCGGCGATATCACCGTGCCGACGCTGCTGATCTGGGGAAACCAGGACGGCGCGATCGGGCGGACCGGCGTCGACGGCACGCCGCCGTATATGAAAGCGGAGTACCGGCTCGTGGAGCTGGACGCGGGGCACTGGCTGATCCAGCAGGAGACCGAGCGGGTGCTCGATGAGGTGATGACGCAGATCAAGGCGCACCCTAGCCGGCTGGCCGGCTAGCCAGCTAGCCGGGAAACACTGACTGCTCGCAGCACGGGGAGTTCCGATGAAATTCGGCGTCCACATCTTCGCGACCGACTACACGATCAGACCGGGCGACATCGCCAAAGAAGCCGAGGACCGCGGCTTCGAGTCGGTCTGGTTCCCCGAGCACAGCCACATGCCCGTCGATCACTCGCCGGCACCGAGCGGCGGTGAGGTTGAGAAGCGCTATTACGACACACTCGACCTGTTCGTGACGATGGGGGCGGCGCTGGCGACGACATCGAAGATCAACGTCGGGTCGGGTGTCTGCCTGATTCCCCAGCGCGACCCGATCAACACGGCCAAGGCGATCTCTAGCCTCGATCAACTCTCCGGTGGGCGCGTGCTGTTTGGGGTGGGGGCTGGCTGGAATCGACCGGAGATGCAACACCACGGCTCCGATCCGGTCACGCGCTGGAAGCTGATGCGCGAGCGAATCGAGGCGATGAAGGCGATCTGGACGAATTCAACCGCCGAGTACCACGGCGACTTCGTCGACTTCGCACCGCTGATGCAGTGGCCGAAGCCAGTCCAGAAGCCGCATCCGCCGATCCTGCTTGGGAACGCTGGCGCGCGTGCGCTGGAGCGCACCGTCTGCTATGCGGACGAATGGATGCCGATCGCGCGGCGGATCGACGACCTGGGCGCACGGCTGGATCAGTTGCAGGAGCTGGCGGCAGGGGCCGGCCGCGATCCGATCCCCTTCACCGGCTACGGGATCGAACCGAACGAGGAAGCCGTCGAGCAGATGCTCAAGCTCGGCGCGACGCGTTGCATCCTCAACCTGCCGGCCGCCGGTGCCGACGAGGTGATGCCGCTGCTGGACAAGCAGGCGAAGCTGGTCGAGCAGTTCGCCAGCAACTGACACCCCGACCACACACCGACTCACACACGAGGCGAAGCGGGTAGCGAGGGTTGCGACGACCGCAGATGACACCCGCAACCTAGAGGAGCAGCGATGAAGTTCGGCACGCACATCTTCCCGACCGACTACTCGATCGGCCCTGGCAAGCTCGCGCAGGAGGCGGAGGCGCGAGGTTTCGAGTCGATCTGGTTCCCGGAGCACAGTCACATCCCGCTGGACCACACCCCTTACCCTGGCGGCGGCGATCTGCCGAAGCAGTACTTCGACACGCTGGACCTCTTCGTCGCGATGGCGGCGGCCGCGGCGGTCACGAAGCGGATCAATATCGGTTCCGGGGTCTGCCTGATCCCGCAGCGGGACCCGATCAACACCGCGAAAGCGGTTGCGAGCCTCGATCAGATCTCTGGCGGGCGGATTCTGTTCGGCGTCGGGGCTGGGTGGAACCGACCGGAGATGCAGCATCACGGCGCCGACCCGAAGACGCGCTGGAAGCTGATGCGCGAACGGATCGAAGCGATGCAGGCGATCTGGACCAACTCGAAGGCGGAGTACCACGGCGAGTTCGTCGACTTCTCGCCCTCGATGCAGTGGCCGAAGCCGGTGCAGCAGCCGTACCCGCCAATCCTCCTGGGCAATGCGGGCGCGCGCGCGTTGGAGCGCGTGGTCCGTTACGCCGATGAGTGGATGCCGATCACGGAGCGGATCCCGGACCTCAAGGCACGCCTGGCGGAGCTGAAGGAGCTTGCCTCCGAGGCCGAGCGTGAGCCGATTCCCTTCAGCGCCTTCGCTCTCGCTCCGAACGAGGAGGCGGTCGAGCGGATGGCCGCCCTCGGCGCGACGCGTTGCATCTTCATGTTGCCGGCGCTGCCGGAGGCGGAGCTACTGCCGCTGCTGGACAAGCAGGCGAAGCTCGTCGAGCAATTCGCGGACGCATAGAGAGCAGAGGAATTGACGATGAAACTTGGACTCTTCGTCGGCGCGCTCGCGACCGGCAAGACGGTGAGCGACCAGGTCGCGGACGTCGTCGAGGCGGAACGACGCGGCTTCGACAGCTACTGGTACGCGCAGACCGGCGAGACCGACGTGCTGACGACGCTTGCGCTGGCAGGGCGCGAGACGGAGCGGATCGAGCTGGCGACGGGCGTCGTGCCGACGTACACGCGGCACCCAAACGTGATGGCGCAGCAGGCGGCGACGGTGAACCAGGCGAGCGGCGGGCGGCTGACCCTCGGGATTGGGCCGTCGCACCGTCCAGTGATCGAAGGCCTCGGGCTGAAGTACGACCGGCCGGCGCGCCAGCTTCGCGAGTACGTCGAGATCTTGCGCGCGCTGAACACCGAGGGACAGGTGCAGTACGAGGGCGAGTACTACCAGCTCACCGCGCGGATCGGCCTCGTCGATGCGCAGCCCTACCCGATCCTGATCTCCGCGCTGGCGCCGCTGATGTTGAAGGCGGCGGGTGAAGTCGCCGATGGGACGATCACCTGGATGGCCGGCGTGACTGCGCTCCGCCAGCACGTGGTCCCGAAGATCACCGAGGCGGCCTCGAGCGCCGGCCGGCCCGCGCCGCGGATCGTCGCCGGGATCCCGGTCGCGGTGCACGACGACGCCGAGGCGGCGCGGCAGACCGCCGGTGAGACGTTCCAAGTCTACGGGCGGCTGGAGAACTACCGACGCGTGCTCGACCGCGGCGAGATGGGCGGGCCGGCCGACGTCGCCGTCGTGGGCACGGAGACCGAGGTGGCCGAGCAGCTCGCGGCGTACGCCGCCGCCGGGGTCACCGACGTGGCCGCGGTTGCCTACCCGGTGGGCGACAACGCGCAGGCCTCGGTGGACCGGACGACGGAGCTGCTCGCTAGCCTCGTCGGGACGTTCTAGGCGTAGCCTCGAACTAGACCGGCTCGGCGAGGAAGACCGGGATCTTGCGCTCGGTTCGCGTCTGGTATTCGGCGTACGGCGGGAACGCCTCGACACCGATCGCCCAGAGGCGCGAACGTTCGGCGTCGTCCGCCACCTCGCGGATGCGGTAGGACTTCACGTCTGCCGCGTCGCGGATCTCGACGGCGGGGTTGGCGCGGAGGTTGTGCACCCAGACCGGGTGCTGCGGGGCGCCGCCCTTGGAGCCGATGAGCACGTAGTTCTTGCCGTCGGCGACGCGCATCAGCGGGGTCTTGCGGACCGCGCCGGTCTTGTTACCGGTGTTGGTCACGATAATCACCGGCATGCCGGTGTCACGGAGCGTGTTGCCTTCGGCGCCGTTCGTGCGCTCGTACAGTTCGACCTGATCGCGGACCCACTCAGCGGTACTCGGGATGTACTCGGCCATGTTCGCCTCCCTGGCGTCGTTCGGTGTCGTTGGGTTGGACCTCGATGTTAGCGGGCGTCGAGAGCGGTCAGGAGCTTCTTGGTCGCGACGAGGCGATAGGCGTCCTCGATTACCTCGGCGACCTCGTGCCAGTCGACGGCGGCGTCGTCGAGGCGGATGCCGACCCAACCGCGCACGCCCTAGTACGGCGGCACGAAGTAGCGGTCCGGGTCGTCGGCGACGAGCAGCTCTTGCGCGTCGAATCCGGCGGGCACCCAGACCGCGACGTGTCCGGAGTCGTGATGGTTGTTATCGAGCTGCGCGAACATCTTGCCTTTGCCCGCACGGAAGGTCGGCTCACCCCAGGCGAGCTTCTCGATGGCTTCGGGGAGGTCGAGGCAGATGGCGCGGAGCCGGTCGAGGATGGCGTCGACCTCGGGGCCGGTCGGCTTGAGCGGGTGAGCCATCGACGTTCCTCCTCGGACGGTACTTCGCGGCGGCGATGGACCAACCCTAGCGGGCGCCACCAATGCGCCGCGAGGAGGAACGGCCGGCTAGGCCGGCGGCGTCCAAGCGATCGCGTTTCGCATGCGGATGGCGGAGAAGTGCAGAGAGCTGCCCCAGGCCTCGGCAAGTGGCTGGAGCACATCCAGCACGCGGAGCGGGACCGTCGCCGCAGTCAGTGCGAGCTCGAGGTCGCCGACGGGCTCGACGGCGACGGGGCTGACGGCGAGCGGGCTGACGTGTGTGCCGTGGTCGTGGATCGTCTCGAACGGCGACACGTCGAAGCTGTAGCGGTAGAGCCGGGAGGCACGAACGCGGTCGAGCCAGGCCGCCTCGATGTGGGCGACCATGCGAGGTGCGTCGGGGCCGATCCAGCGAGCGACATCCTCGGGCGTCGAGTCGGCGTAGGCCCAGAGGATGATGCGCGGGCAATCGAGCGGGAAGAAGTACATCGGGGCGTGGCGGTCGTCGATCGCCCAGACGAGCCGTTCGCCCTCGGGGCGTCCGGGGATGGCGCGGCCGGCGCGTGGCTCGAAGAGGGTCAGCGTCGGGTCCTCGGAGAAGTGGTACAGCAGGGCGGGTTTCTCGGCAGGCCCGCCCGGCAGCAGCACGACTACAGCTCGGCCGCGGCGAGGTAGGCGGCGGCGAGCCGTTTGGGCGCGACCGCGACGTAGCTCTCGACGATCAGGTCGAACAGCAGATCGATGGGGACGTCCTCGGGATCATCGAAGCCGAGGGTGACCCAGCCGTGGCGGCCGAGGCCATGCGAACTGGGCTCGGCCCAGGGCTCCTGAAGGATGGCATCGGCGGTCTCGGGGAGCTTCACGCCGACGCGGAGGCACTCGCCCTCGCGGCGGCCGAAGAAAGCGAAGATCTTCTTGCGCACCTTCGCGGTCGGTTCTTCCCAGGGGAAGTCCTGCCACGCCTCGGGGAAGGTGAGGGCGAAGGCGATCAGCTCATCGCGCAGTGCATCGCAGCCGGTGGTGTTGGGCATCGGAGCGCCTCCCGCCGCCATCGTACAAACGGCGGCGGGCGAGCGTCGGGGCTGGTGATAGCCAAACTCAGAGACGAGGGCAGGCGCGGCCCCTAGCAGTCGACCGCTAGGTCCACCAGGGATAGAAGTCCGGCATGTCTGTGCTGACCTTGCCGGTGAACTGGGCGGGGCGCTGTTCGAGGAAGGAGAGGATGCCCTCGCGGCCGTCGGGGGAGCCGCGGGTGGCGGCGGTCATCTGGGCCTCGAGTTGCTGCGCTTCCGAGGGGTGGGCGGCGCCGAGCATTTTCCAGAGCGACTGGCGGATGAAGGCGATCGAGACGGCGGAGGTCTGGGTGGCGATCTGGTCGGCGATCTCGCGGGCGCGGTCGAGGAGGTCCTCGGGATCCACGACCTCGCTGACGAGGCCGCCGGCGAGGGCCTCGTCGGCGCCGAAGACTCTGCCGGAGTACATCCAGGTCAGCGCCTGCTCGATGCCGACGATGCGCGGCAGGAACCAGCTAGACGCCGACTCCGGGGCGATGCCGCGCTGCGAGTACACGAAGCCGAAGCGCCCGGCGGTGGAGGCGATACGGATGTCCATGGCGAGCGTCGAGGAGATGCCGAAGCCGACGGCGGCGCCGTTGATGGCGGCGATCACCGGCTTCGGGAAGTCGAAGAGCCGCATGGTGATCGAGGCGGTGCCGTCGCCGGAGGGAGGGGCGTCACCCGGAAGGCTCGCGCGAGGGCCGGCGGACATGTCCGACCCGGCGCAGAAGGCGCGGCCGGCTCCGGTGACGATCACGGCACGGACGTCGTCGTCGGCCTCGGCAGCCGCGAACGCGGAGTGGAGTTCGGCGGTCATCTGGCCGGTCTGGGCGTTGAGTTTCTCCGGGCGATGGAGGGTGATCGTGGCGATGCGATCTTCGACGTCGTAGAGGATTTCCTCGTAGTCCATACATGCCCTGTCGCTGCGCGGTCCCGGATCGACTGAGGGCGCATCATGCAGCGATGCGCCCTCAGGATCACGACCGGCGGCGACAGCGAGTCAGTTCGCGGTGACCGCGACGGCTGCTTCGACGGCGGCGACAGCTTCGTGCTGCTGGAGCACGCCGCGGCCGATCATCTGCGACGAGACGGGCGCGCTCGGCGGGTGGTGGCGCGCGGCGCGGACGTCGCGGACGAGGCGTTCGAGCAGCGACTTCTTGAAGTAGGCCTTGCCGCCGGCGATCTGGACGGCGAGGTCGACGACCTCGACGGCGGATTCGGTGGCGGCGTCCTTCAGGGTGATGGCGGCGATCATCGCGGCGACGGGATCCGGCGCCGCAGCGACGCGCTGCACGCCGAGTTCGAGGGCGGCCGCGGCGCGGAAGTGCGCGGTCTCAAGCTGGCCGACCAGCGCCTCAGTGAGCGGGGCGTCGCGGAAGGAGCTGTTGTTGCCGTTCCAGGCGGCGGAGAGTCCTTCGTCGCGGGCGCGGTCAGCGATGCCGACGTAGACGCCGCTGAGCAGGGGGAGGAACCACTTGATGGCGTTGGCGAAGCGCGGGTCCCAGGCGGGCGCGTTGGCCGGCAGGCGGGCGGCGATGGCGGAGGCGGGGACTCGCACGTCCTCGAAGAGCACGTCGTGGCTGGCGGTGCCGCGCATGCCGAGCGTGTCCCAGGTTTCGATGACCGAGATGCCGGGGAGCGACATCGGGAGGCCGACCACGAGCACCTCGCCGGTGGCGGCGCCGACCTGGAAGTGGTGCATGTTCACGGCGAGGGCGGTGGAGGCGCAGGCCCAGCCGAGGGCGCGCTGGGCGCTGACGCCGTCGGCGAGGTCACCGCCGAGGCCGCCGAGGTCGGCGGGGACGAGGCCTCGGAGGTAGCCGGCTTCGCGCATGCGTGCGTAGTTCTGTGTGGGGAAACCGCCGGCTCGATCGAGATCGGCGGCACGGCCGTCGAACTCGCCGCGCAAGGCCAGGGCTACTTCGGTCATCGTCATCGCTGGTACTCCTCCTTGATCCACCGATCTCACGTTATGTGCACGACTTGGCCGCACCCAGTGCACGATCTGGACCAAAGCGGTACAGATTCTGTACCGCCCGCGCCGGGCGCCTGCCTCGGAGGACTGCATGAAGAGCTACGGCCAGTACTGCCCGATCGCGAAAGGCAGCGAGGTGTTGGGCGAACGGTGGTCGATGCTGGTGGTGCGCGAGCTGCTGATCGGCAGCCATCGCTTCAACGACATCGCACGCGGGCTGCCGGACATGTCGCGCACGCTGCTCTCGAAGCGACTCCGCCAGTTCGAGGAGGTTGGCCTGCTGGAGCGGGTGCACGGCGAGTACTACCTGACGCCCGCCGGGGAGGGTCTGCGATCGATCGTGTTCGGCCTCGGGGACTGGACGGCGCGCTGGCTGCTCGCGGATCCGGAGCCGGAGGAACTGGATTCGGAGAAGGCGATGTGGTGGGGGCACAGCCGGATCAATACGGCGGCGCTACCGGACACGCGGGTGGTGATCCAGTTCCGGTTCTCCGATGACCCGCGCGTCTACTGGATCGTCGCCGAGCCGGAGATCGGCGCGTCGATCTGCCTCAGTGACCCCGGCTTCGAGGTGGACGTCATCGTGCGGAGCGACGTCGCGACGCTGAGCGCGCTGTGGCAGGGGCGGGGGAGCGTCCAGGCCGCCGTCCGCGCCGGCCGGATGACGTTCGAGGGGCCGCGCGCGCTGACGCGGCGGATGCCGGAGGTGCTGACGATCACGCACCCCTCGGTGATGGGCGAGTCCGCCAGTACCCCGCGGCCGCGAATGTTCGTCCCGAGCTGACGGAGGCCGGCGGGCGCATCACGCGGGTGATATGCTGCGCGCGGATTCGCGAAATCGAACGGCGTTTGGGAGTGACGATGGCCGAGCCTCGCGACGTGGCGATCGACTGGCCCGATCTCCTGAACGAGGGCGACCAGCCGATGCTCTGGTTCGGCGCCTGGCTCGTCGGCGATGCCGGCGTCGAGGGCGACTGGTTCCACAGCGGCCGCGGGGCGGCGAGCACGGCGCACCGGGTGCCCTCGGGAGCGACAGGGATCCGGCTGCGACGTTGGCCCAACGAAGGTCTGGCGCCGGAGTACGCGGATCTGATCCCGGTGCCAGCCGGCCCGGTGGACGCCGCGGAGGCGTCCTTCGAGCGCGAACAGCCGTTCAGCCTGCTCCCCGCCCACGTTCACTAACGAGGAGGACCTCGATGGTCATTGCCCAGAACCCGGACACGCAGAACCCGAACGCCTGGCGAAGCGAGACCCCGGGTCACGACGGCTGGAAGCGGACGGCACAGCCGGGCGATCCGAACAAGTTCTTCATGATCTCGGCGGACTGCCATGCACAGGAGCCGGCGGACCTGTGGGCGAAGCGGATCGAGCCGGAGTACCGGCATCGCATTCCTCGGCAGGAGGTCGACAAGGACGGGGTGAAGTGGTCCGTCACGGAGGGGCACCGCCCGATCAAGATCCGCGATCTCAAGCTCGAGGGTGAGGACGAGGAGCGGAACGGCGCGGGTTACGACGTGGACGAGCGGTTGCGCGACATGGCGCGCGACGGCGTTGAGGTGGAGCTGATTTTCCCGAACAAGGGGCTGTCGATCTGGGCGACCCCGGACCCGGTGTTCTCGCAGGCGATGTGCCGCGTCTGGAACGACTGGTCGTTCGAGCAATACAACGGTCACCGCGACCGGATGGTGCCCGCGGCGGCGCTGGCGCCGGGCGATCTGACGGGCGCGATTGCGGAGGTGAAGCGCGTCGCGGCGATGGGACACCGCTGTCTGACGCTGCCGAACCGCCCCGTCTGGGGTCCCGGCGACGGGAGCGAGCTGAACTACAACATGCCGCACTTCGATGAGCTGTGGGCGACGATCGAGGAGGCGAACCTCCCGATCACGCTGCACATTTCGACCGGCAAGGACCCGCGCGGGGCGCGCGGCGACGGCGGGGCGGTGATCAACTACGCAGTGCACTCGCTCAGCCAGTCGCTGGAGCCGGTGGCGAACTTCTGCAGCTCGGGCGTCCTGGAGCGGTTCCCGAAGCTGCGCATCGCGACGATCGAGGCGGGTATTGGCTGGGTGCCGTGGGCGCTGACGGCGATGGATGAGGCGTACCACAAGCACCACATGTGGGCGTTCCCGAAGCTGCCGATGCTGCCGAGCGATTACTACCGTCGGAACTTCTTCGCGAGTTTTGGCGAGGATGTGCCGGGGCTGAAGCTTGCGCGCGAGTTCGATCTGATGGGGACGCTGATGTGGGCGAACGATTACCCGCACCAGGAGGGGACGTGGCCGCACTCGGCGGCCGCCATCGAGCGGACGATGACGGACCTCGATGACGAGGAGCGGGCCTCGGTGCTCGGGCTCAACGCGGCGCGGTTCCTTGGGATTGAGGTGCCTGCCGCGAAGCGGTAGGCGGTTCTTTTCGAAGTATTCAACGTCGGCCCGGTCAGCGCGGACGCGCGTTGGAAGGAGGCAGTTCTCCAGTCACGACGATGTCGCACGACAATACGCCGTCCCCGTCGTGTCGCAGAACATCGAGCCGCTGCCCGCGTGCAGTTCGCCGCACTACGACAATGAAGGGCGAGAGCGGCTCGCCCTGCTCCGCCGCTGTGATCACCTCAAGTGCCGCTAGATCCCGGGGGCTTGCGGAGACATCGAATGGGTGTGAGTGCCAGTCGCCCAAATACCCGAGCCGAGCATCTCCCGCCCGGACGCTATCGACCGCCGCCCGTCCGATATCGCCCTCGAGCCGGAACCGATTCTTTGACGCATTGTCACCCTTGAGTTCCAGGGCTTGCGTAATCCAGGGGTAATCGTCCGACTGAACTCCCACCAAAATGCCACCCGTTTCGTACGGGTGAGCATCATCGGCCAACGCGACGAGCTCCCGGTACGCGGTCTCAGTCATCAGAACTTTCGACTTCAAACGACACCCATCCCCGACTGTCAAATGGCGCCTCGACCGTCTCGAGCACGTCGACGATCTCATCCGGGAGCTCTAGAGCCCCAGAGAGTAAATCGATGACAACGCGAGCTGCGAGCGACGCAACAGAGAGAACCGATACCGGAGAGGCGTTCGCCGTCGGGGCCGAACACCCTAGCTCGAAGCCAATCAAGTCGTCATCTCCTATCGGTATCGTGGGGAAAGCGCCAGGTTTATTCCAGCGATGAAAGATCGGCATCACCCCCTCCCGCTGACGGCGTACGCGCGAAATGCGCCCACCCCGATAGAGGGCCGCAGACACAAGACTGGTTGCATTCAGGCTTGCGACTCGGGAAACGAGATCCGTGAACAAGGCGGCACCGGTTGCGTCGATTGCGACGTCAGCGTCGTTGATCAGCTCAGCGATCCGACCGGGATCATTTGCCTCTTCGCGTACCGCATCGACCCCTGTCCAGACGGCGTCCTGAGATAGCGCGAGTCGCACCACATCAACCTTGGCGCGACCTACGTCTGAACGAGACCCGGTGTGTCGCACCACGTTTCCGGGACGGAGGATGTCGCCGTCAACCAGACGGAGCGAGCCAAGGCCCGAGGCCGAGAGCGCGACTGCGAGTGTGGAGCCGATCGCACCGACGCCAAACAGGCAGACACGTTTATCTCGTAAGACCGCCTGGGCTGGTCCTGACCGGAGCGTCAGAGTCTTGACGTCGGATTCGGCCAACTCGATGGCGAACAAGTCCGTGCCGGTGCTAACGCGTCGAAAGACGAGAAGTAGGGCGTTTCTCGCGCCGTGAATGCGCCAAACGAGTAGAGCCAGCGCGAGCTCTCGTTCCCCGGACTCGATCGGCCCCAAAACACGCAGATCGAGGTCACGCAACTGCTCGGCCGTTAGAGCTGCGCGAAACTCGTCAAAGGAACGTGGTGGATGTAGTATGTCGTCTCGCGTATAAGCGCGGCCGCCTATGTCGGTGTCGGATTGTTGAAGTAGCGCGAGGAGGTGATCTGGTAACCGGGAAAGCCTGACAACCCGTCCTCCATGACGGGGTTGTCCGCGCATCGGAAATATCGCACCGTCATCGGGCGCCGGACCAACCAGCCCATCAAGATCGACGAGCCCAAGGCCCTTCTTTGACCTGAAATAGAGGTGAGCGTCGAGCGGGCGAGGCTGATCGGGGAAACCGCGCTGCGCATCAGTGCACCATTCTTCAATCCTGTTCAGTACGCCTTCGAAGGTGACCCACTCCATGGACTCATCGCCGGGAATCCACAGGCATACGTCGCCCGTCCCAGTGACGTGCTCGAGATCGAGACCTTCCACGTAGCAAGCTGGCCAGCGATACGGCCAGCCATCCCGAAACATCAGTCGCATCTCACCTGCGCCTGTAAGCGCGCCGAAGCTGGCGGGAGCGGGCCCGCGCCAATCGCGCAAGTCATCGTCCGATGGTTCATATCCGTGAGCGATCAGTTCCGTGTGGAATCGCTCCAATGACGCCTGATCAAGCGTCTCGACCGCCGCCATAACCGCGCGCCTCCCTCGGACCACGACTCCGAACACTCGAGATCGGGGCGACTTCGTTTCCCTCGTCGTCGCAGCCGTCAGGCAACGGAAAACACCACCCCCGCGGGTTCTCGCCGAGGATCCGGCGCCAGATCGCAGCCGCCTCGCACACATCCGTGAGGGCATTCGCCGCCGCCGCATCAGCGGCGATCTGAGCGAATTCGCCGGCAGCCCTAGTGAGTTCGGGACCAGACGGTGGAGGAGCGAAGGGCGTCTGCGAGGCCGGATCTAAGACTATGCTCGTGTCGCTGCCCGCGAGTTCAGCGGCAATGCGACCAAGAAGATCAGCGATGAAGAGATCCCAGTCATCGGTACGGGCGACGCCGCTCTTGGCCGCCCAGTAAGCTAGGAGTTCGAAGTACAGTCCCCCAGGCTTCTCATCACCAAGTGCCGTGTCGCGAATCTGCCGTATCAGCCTCACAGCCGGTACGTAGGCGCCTCGTTCAGCGATTTCGACATCACCATTCAGGTCGGTGGTTAGGTCACCGAGCCGCTCGGGGTCGGTCAAAACCCATCGAACCGACGAGTTCAAGTCCGACCACAAACCGAGATCCCTGTTCGGGATACCCCAGCGCCCATCCCAGCGCACCGCGGGAACGGCGTCGACGGCCAGCTCCAGTCCGGCCTCGCTGAACGCTACTTTGATCGAGCGACGAGGTGGGTCGTACTCCAATCGGGCGTCACCGAAATGGCCTTTCAACACGTCAGTAATCTGGTCAAAGACCGTTCTCGGTTCCGCTGCCACATCCAAGCTTGTCAGCTTGCAGAAGACATCCACATCCCGCCCGGGATGAATCCCCGTGTGGCGGGAATAGGACCCGATGAGGACGGTGTCTATTCCCCACTCCCTGAGTAGAGCATCCGATTCGAGGACCCCGCGCACCTCCACATGGCATCGTTGCGCGAACAGACGGCGCGGACGTCCGATATCGACCCGTGTTGTTGCTTCGAGGAACTGAGTGCCCAACATGTCGATCAGCCTCCCAGCAGCTTCTCGTACTCCCCGAATTCGATGGCTGGCACGGTAGCAACGCGTTGAAGTGCAGCTGTGAGCCTCAGTGCAAAGAAGGCTAAAGCGTGGGTCCGATCGACGAATTTGATCGGGCCATCATCTACCTTCGAGAACGCTCCGTCGTGGGCAACGCAGCCGATATCGAGAGCGCCCGGGAGCGTAAGTTCATTCAATGCGGTGCGAAACGCCTCACCCATAGGTGGGGTCCAAGAGCTGGCCGTCGCAACGATTCCCGCGAGGATGTCAAAGTGGGGACGCGGAACTTCGACGCCCCCTGCGTGTGGAATCGGTGCCGCAGTGCGTACGAGATTTCGAACAGACGCTGCCTTGGCGGCAGCCTCGCCAATCGTGGTCTTCGATATCTCTTGCTTGACCTCAAGCACCGCATAGACGCTTTCGGCAAACAGGACCTTCGTATCTCCCAGCTCCAACAGCATCGGCGTGTACTGCCGGTCGTAGATCGCGATGTCGATCTGCTCGCTGATGCCACCCTTTGAGTCGACGACGAACGCGTGATCAACTCGGTAGCGAGCGGGGAGAAAACCCCGCAGCATGCCGATCCAGTTCAACTCTCTGGCGACGCCCTTGGTCGGCCCATGCGCAACAGCAAATCGGCTTAGTTGGAGGTCAGCCTCAAGGCGTCCCTGCAGTTGCCGAAACATGTCTGCGGTCGACGATGTGGTCACAGTGCCCCCGCTCCGTGTCCAATAGCACGGAAGATTAGCGGAAGTCTAACTGCGAAGCTACCTCACCGGGCCCAGGACGCGGTCTGTGTATTCGTTGGCGAAGGTGCCGCGGGGGTCGAGGCGTTTGCGGGCGCGCTGGTAGGCGTCCCATTCGGGGTAGAGCGGGGCGAGGCTGCGGTGGGTTTGGAAGTGCAGCTTGCCCCAGTGGGGGCGGCCTTCGTAGTCGTTCATGATGGTTTCGACGGCTTCGAAGTAGGGCTGGAATTCCTGGTGCTTGAGCATGTGGACGGCGATTGAGGTGGTGGGGCGGCCGTAGGCGGTGCTGAGCGGGATGTCGTCGGGGGCAACCCAGCGCATTTCGATGGGCATGACGACGCCGAAGCCGGAGCGATCGATGAGGTTGCGGACGCGCTCGAAGGCTTCGCGGGCGTGCTCGCTGGGGATGAAGTATTCCATCTCGTAGAAGCGGATTTTTCGCTCCGAGGTGAAGACCTTGTAGGAGCGTTCCACGTATTCGCCGCGCGCGCCCTCGAGGGCGCTGCGGAGCTTCATGCGGACGCCGGGGACGCGGAGCAGTTTGGTTGCCTGCGCCATGTAGCGGTGGCCGACGACTTCGTCGTTGACGAACTCGCGCCAGCGTGGGAGCGGCTCGGCCTCGGCGGTGGTGCGGTTGTTGCGCTTGGTGAGGGCGTTATCGGAGCCGGGGTACCAGAAGAACTCGAAGTGCTCGTTGTCGGCGAGGAAGCCGTCCATTTTGTCGAAGAGGACCTGCGCGTCCATCAGGATCTCCTGCGCGCGGAGGTTGAAGGCGGGCTCTACCTCGAGGGTGACGGTGGAGATGAGGCCGGCGGCGCCGACGCCGACGCGGGCGGCCTGGAAGAGTTCGCGCTCGTTGTCCATGGAGCAGTCGACGATGTCGCCGTCACCGGTGATGACGCGCAGCCCTTGGATCTGGGTGGCGAGGCCGCCGACGTCCTTGCCGGTGCCGTGGGTGGCGGTGGAGACCGCGCCGGAGATCGACTGGTAGGCGACGTCGCCGAGGTTGGTCAGGGAGTAGCCGAGGTCCCAGAGCTGTGGGTTCAGCTCCTTGAGCCGGATGCCGGACTGGACGGTGACGTAGTGCCGTTCCGGGTCGTGGTCGGTGGTGCTCTCGACGATGCGGTTGTACTCGGTGAGATCGAGCAGGTGGCCGTCGGTGAGGGCGATCGAGGTGAAGGAGTGGCCGGAGCCGACGGCCTTGACCCGTTCGCCCCGAGCAACGGCGCGGCGCACGACCGCGACCATTTCCTCTTCGCTGCGCGGCTTGTGGATCCGCAGCGGTGCGGCGGATTGGTTCCCCGCCCAGTTCGTCCAGCGTGCTCGAGTCTGCTCAGCCATCGTTTGCCCCCTCCGTGGACTGGCGAGCATCGCACGCGCGGACCGCGACTGCGAGAGGATGCCCCGCGGGAGGACTAGCGGGAGGTAACGGCGGCGCCTGCGGCCTCGCTCGAACCGCTCGATGATCGGGGATGCGACAGCGAGCGACCGCCGCGGTCTGCCGGTTGCCGGCGTGCCGTACGGCGCCTTTGTCTGGCTCGCGTCCCGCGACGCGGGTTGGTTCTAGCGCGGACGCCAGACTGCTGCGGGGGCCACACCCCCGCGTTTCGCTACAGGCCCGAGAAGGACCGCGGCCCTACTCGACGAAGATGTCGACGGAGGGGCGGACTTCGGCGCAGGCGGCGATGGCGGCGTGCACCTTGTGGTTCTTGAACGCCTCGATCAGCTCGCCGTCGACGGCGTCGTGGTCGTCGATCGCGACGTAGGCCTCCTGGCGGAGCTGGTAGTCGAAGCGGGGGGCCCACTTGCGGGATCCGAGGCGGGCGGTGTTGGAGCAGTTGTCGACCATGTACGAGACGCCACGGGCGTGCATGTACGGGTTGAGCGAGTCGACGGCTTCGATGACGGACTCGTTGGCGATCTCCGAGTAGGGGTGGCCGTGGTCCATGAGGACGTCGATCTGGGCCATCATCGTGGCGACGTAGACGCCGGCGGTGAAGGGGTCGAGCGGGATCTGGTCCTCGACGCGGCCGGAGCGCACGCCCTGGCCGGTCTTCCACATCTCGGTCTGGTCGATGTTGCCCATCGGCTGCCGCTTCAGGCGGTCACCGGCGAGGTTGACACTGCGGATCTCGTTGCCCGAGGACACCTCGTCGTAGATCTCTTCGAGGATGGTGCGGGAGGACGGGTACGAGGCGGCGTAGGCGCGCTCGAAGACGGGGCGCTCGTCGGCGCCGAGCTGGTCGTAGACGGCCTTGATGCCCTGCTTGGAGATGGTCCTGGAGATGGGGCCGGTGATCGCCTCGGTCGAGTGGGCGAAGGCGTCGTCGTGGGACATGCCTTCCTCGATGTAGCGGCGGTAGAGGCTCTCGGCGATGCCGTGGACGGCGCCGAGGAGGATGCCACGCTCACCGAAGATGTCGGACTTGAACTCCGACTCGAGCGTGGTCTGGAAGGTGTAGGGCGAGCCAAGCGCGACTGACCAGCCGAGCGCCTGGTCGGTGGCCTTGCCGTCGAGGTCCTGCTGGACGGCGAAGGAGGCGTTGATGCCCGCGCCGTTGACCTGCTCACCCTGGACGTAGAGGCGGCGGACGGAGGGGCCCATGCCCTTGGGGCAGACGCCGACGACGTTGACGTTGTCCGGGAACTTGTCGCCGACGTTCATGAGGTGGCCGAGCAGGTAGCCGTGCGAGAGGCCGAGCGTGGCGCCCGGCTTGAGGGCGGCGAAGACCTGCGGGTAGAGCTCGGACTGGGCGGCGTCGGAGATGAGCAGCAGCACCATGTCCGATTCGCGGATGACATCGAACATCTCGCCGAGAGTGCCATTCGCGGCGGTGAAGTCCTCGGCCTCGGCGAGCGCGACGGAGGACGAGCCCTCGCGCAGCCCGATCTTGACCTTGATGTCTGTGCCGACGAGGGAGTCGCGGAGGTTCATCGCCTGCGCGGGGCCCTGCGAGCCCCAGCCGATGACGCCGATCTGGGAGATGCCCTCGAAGGCCTTCGGCAGCAGCTCAAAGAGGTTGCGCCCACCTCGAATGATCTGTTCGCTGACGCCGCCGCCGAGGTCGAGTGTTTCGACCGGGAAGACCTTCGATTCAAAGCTCAGTGCTAGCGGCATGGCGTACTCCTCGGACGATCGTGTCGGCACGGCGCGCGACGAAACTGGGGACCAGGGTGCGCGCGGGTCACATGAGTATCCCGGGCGGGGCCATTCGGTCCAACCCTCCGTCTTACCGGACAGCGCGGCGCATGCCTCAGCGAGGGTCGAATACGCGCCTGAGCGCCGCGAGACCGCGCTGGCGGAGCTGGCGAACGGCCTGCGGTGAGCGGTCGATCTGGAGCCCGATCTGGTCGTACGAGAGGTCGTGGAGGTAGCGGAGCGTCAGTACCTCGCGCTGGCCATCGGGCAGATCGGCGAGGGCCGCGCGCACGGCCTCGGCGTCGGCGTTCAGCTCGACGATCTCGGCCGGGGAGGTGCTGACGCGGTCGTCGGCAGGTTCCGGGGCAGCATCCAGCGGGATCGCGGGACGGCGGCGGCGGAACTCGTCCATCGCGCGGTGATGGGCGATGCGGAGGAGCCAGCCATCGAACCGCCCCGGCTCGCGGAGCGCGGGCAGGCTCTTCCAGGCGGAGAGGAATGTCTCCGCGGTCGCGTCCTCGGTCGCACCGGGATCGCGCAGGATGGCGCCGATGTAGCGGTGGACGGTGTCCACGCGGAGGCGGAACAGTTCGCCGAAGGCGGCGCGATCACCCCGCTGGGCGCGCACCACGAACAACTCGAGGTCAGCCACGCCAGCGGTGGGACCGTCGTCGAAGCGCGGCGCGGGCGCCCCGACCATTAGCTCGCCCCCGTTGACCACGAGATGGTGATTTCGAGGGTGGCGTCCTGTCGCTCGACCTCGAACCGCGCGTTGGTACCTCCCGAGATGAAGCGGACGCGGATCTCGGAGCCGGCGGACTCCTCGACGATTGCCTGCCAACCAGTGGCCTTCGTCACGCTGACCACGGTGAGCTGGCCGGAGCCGTAGGCGAAGGTGACGGAGCCGGCCGCCCCGACGCTCCGGACATAGGTGGCTGGAACGGCCGGGATTGTCTGCTCGCTGTTCGTCCCCGGCGCGGGGCTCGACGTGGGTGCTGGTGTCGCTGTACCGCCGGGCGTCCCGGTCTTCGTCGGTGACGGCGACGGTGTCTTCACGGGCGTCGCCGAGGCGGTCGCGGAGGGATGGTCATCGTCCTCGGGGTCGTGTTCGACCTCGGACGTGGCCGTCGGCTGGGCGGTGCTCGCCGCGGCGGCGGCCGTCGGTGTGGCGGACGCGGTGCCGCGGACTGCCGTTGGCTGTGCGGTCAGCGCCGCGAGCGGGGTGGCGGTCGCGTCGTGATCGTCGTCGTCGTCCTCGTGCTCGCGTCGCACGCCCTCGGCGCGCTCGCTGGTGGTGCGGATCGAGGCGACGGTCTCATGGAAGTCGTCGTCGTCGATGTCCTCGTGATCGTCGAGGCGGAGGATCAGGCGCTGCAGGGTGTCGACAACACCGGCCAGTTGCTCGGCGGTGAGCCCTCGCAAGGCCTGATCGTCGTCGTCGATCTGTGCGAGCAGCCGCCGCGCCTCATCGCGGAGCTGGAGAATCTCCTCGGCGCTGAGGTCGTCGTCATCGAGTGCAGCGATGGTCGTCAATGAGAGTGTGTTCACCTGCGCGAGGACTTCCGCGCTGGCGCTGGTCCCGGAGCGGAACGTGCCGCTGAGTACGAGCGCACCGACCACGATCACTGCTGCGCCGGCGATCGCGATCTGGCGCAGCGGGTTGCCGCTGAAGAGGCCGCCCCAACCGTGCAACACACCGCCGAACGCACCACGCAAGAATCCGGGGCGCGGATCGCGTCCCGGATTGTCCTGCGGCCCCAGGTGCCCCTCGATCGCTTGCCAGATCGCGGAACGATCGGCGTCGGGGACCTCGGTCCACGCATCGCGGAGTCCGCGGATGACGCGGTCGAGGTCAGGCGGATCGCCCGGCTCGCGCGGGGGGAACGGTGGTTCGGTCATCTCATCGCACTTCTCTGCCCAATGGCATCGTCTCGGGATCGTGCCGTGCCGTCACGCGGGTGCTCGCGCGCGGCTCGGTTTGGTGGGGAAGTAGAGGACCCGGAAAATCACGCCGCCGACGAGCAGCGCCGCCGTCGCGACGTAAAGCGCCTGCGCGCCGATGGTCCCCGAGTCGGTGCCGGACACGACGCCGTGGACCAGTCCAACGAGGAACGTGCCGAAGGCCGTGGTGTGGATCACCCGCCAGACGGTGTAGTTGATGCGGCGCTGGAGCCAACTGGAGAGCGCGAGCAGGGCGACGCCCCAGGTGGCGATAGCGCCGAGCGCGACGGCTCCGGGCATGTATGCCGACGACCCCGGGACCAAGGCGCTCCGCCACGACATGTCGACGTAGGGATCACCGACGATCGCGGCGATGTGGAAGCCAAGCGCGATCACCGCGGCGAGCGTCCACTGCTGGTGCAGCTCGAGCACTGTCTTTCGGTTGATCACCCCGTCGAGCCCTCGTGCGCTGATCATCAGGCCGAGGACCATCGAGGCCCAGAGCGCGACGTAGGCGACGAACCCGGTCGCGCGCGACGTCCACCATTGCAGCGGCGCCTCGGTGTCCCACAGCGCGAAGAACGCCGGCAGTGCGCGCGTGGCGGCAATGGCGATCACGGCGAGCGCAACGATCGTGGCCGGGCGCAGCTTCGAGGAGGTCATCGGAGGTAGCGCTCCATCCCCGGGGTCATCGTGGCGCCGCCCTGGCCGTCGATCAGCAGCACGTCAGCGTCGTAGGCCGCGAGCGCGCCGATCGCGAGCGTCGCGTCCGCGAGCATCGCCGTCGCCAGCGCGTCCGCGACCATCGCGGTCGGTGCGACGACGGTCGCGAGGACGTGCGGGCCCTCGGCCGGTCGCCCGGTCGCCGGCGCGACGATGTCATGCATGCGGCCGAGCGGCGTGTCCCACGCGCGGCGTGTCGTCGAGGAGGTGGCGACCGCGCCCACCTCGATGCCGACGGTGTACCCGGTGAACCCGACGGCGATCGGCTCTTCGCGGCACAGGCCGGGGCGACCGCCGGCGACGATGTCGCCCCCGGCATCGACGAGCCAGCGCGTCGCGCCGCAGTCCGCGAGATGGCGTCCGACGAGGTCGGCGGTCCAGCCCTTCGCGATCCCACCGAGGTCGATGGTGCCGGCGCCGAGCAACCAGGCGCGGTCGCCGTCGACGGCGACTTCGACGTCGCTCTGGGGCGCCGGGCCGGCGCAGCCGGTCAGGGCCTCGAACGTGCGGTCGTAGCCGGAGGCGATGACCGCGTCGCCCACGGCGACATCGAACGCGCCGCCGGTGCGCTCTTGCACCAGCAACGCGGCGCGAACGATCGCGGCGAGCGAGGTGTCGGTCACCAACCGCGCCGCGTTGAGCCTCGAGAGCAGCGAGTGAGCGCGGAAGCGGGAGCAGCGCTGCTCCTCGAGTTCGACGAGTGCAGGGACGGCGGCGAGCGTTTCGCGGTCGACGCCGTCAGCGCCGATCCACCAGGCCGTGCCCATCGCGCGGAACTCGAGGACCTCGTTGTAGGTGTGGCGCGCAGTCGCCACGGCGGAGGAGGGCGGCGTGAACGTCGTCATCAGGAAGCCTTGGTGGTGGGCGTCGGCGGAGGCGGTGCCGGTGGCGGCGGTGGAGCGGGAGCGGCGGCCACGGGTGGGGGTGGGGCAGGCGGAGCCACGACCGGCGGCGCGGGCGCGGGCG
>JAQCIU010000024.1:0-45807 GCA_027593235.1 Chloroflexota bacterium | reverse complement strand
TGCGGCCCGCCCGGCCCGCCCGGCCCTCCCGGCCCTCCCGGCGTAGCCGGGTCCCGGTATGGCGCCGGCGTAGCCGGGTCGAGGGGATCGAGGGGAGCGCCGCATGACCGATGAGCTGCGGATCGTGCATCTGACCGAGCCGACCTCGGACGAGGCGGGTGCGGAGCGGGCTGGTTCGGTACAACTT
Organism: Chloroflexota bacterium; assembly: GCA_027593235.1. Classification (GTDB taxonomy): domain Bacteria; phylum Chloroflexota; class Dehalococcoidia; order UBA2979; family UBA2979; genus UBA6627. The sequence continues at coordinate 45,620 of JAQCIU010000024.1, read as the reverse complement.
CGACACGGTCGGGCGCACGGACCACTTCCCGGTGGTGTTCCATCTGCTGGGCGCGGATTGCGCGTTCCTCGGCGGGATCAGCGGCGACGTGTGGTTGGAGCGGCTGTCGATCGAGTTCCTCTGGATCGACGAGTTGCTGCGCGGGCATGGGCACGGGCGAGCGCTGCTGGCGGCGGCGGAGCGGTATGAGATCGAGCGCGGTGCGACCCATGCACACCTCGATACGTACGATTTCCAGGCGGGGCCGGCGTACTACGAGCGACAGGGGTACACGACGTTCGGGGTGCTGGGCGAGGCGCCGGAGCCGGTGTCGTATTTCATGCAGAAGCGGTTCGACGCGGTTGGGTAGCGACTGGCGTTAACGCCGACAGGCCCCGCAACGCGGGGCCTGTGTTTGGGGTCGCGGGCCGCTCAATATCCGGCCAACTGACCGAGGGCGAACCGCCTGGACGCTGGTTCGCGTTTAGGTGAGTCGGGACCGCTGACCCTCTGGCGATTCATCTATGCCCAAGGGCGGTGTCCCCCCTTCCCGTGTCGCTTGCGGGGTGGTGTTTCTGGCTCCACCTCGTTCTGTGGTGATCTTCGCAGCTCGGCCGTGCCGCGAGCAGGGCTGAAGGTCGGGTTTTGCAGATGACCTTGGGGCTGATCGAGGGGGACTATCTTCGCCCGCGGGGATTCACGCCGACTGGCAAGGGAACCGGGCGACTAGCCGCGCGGGCCGCGCAGCACGCGGGCAGGCAGGCCCAGCACCGCGCGGAGGGTTTCGAGGACTGAGTCGACAGCGACGCCGAGGAGACGGAACGGCAGCAGCACGAGCCAGACGATCGGGTAGAGGATCAGCGCGAGGAGGGCGAGCGGCCAGGCGAGGACGAGCAGGATCAGCCAGAGCAGGCAACCGGTCATCGTGCTGGGCTGCGGTTCGTCTCGGGTGCCTTGCGGCGGTGGATGCGTCCGCTCCAGCGGAGCCACTCGATCGCGCCGGCGTCGTCGCGGATGAAGCGACCGCGAGCGCCGCGGTTGGATCCTTCGAGGATGACGTAGGCGTCGCGATCCTCAAGGAGGCCAATCTGGACCGGCGGGGGTGGGGTGCTGGCTTCCCAGCCGGCGATCTGGGCGAGCGGGGTGACGGTCGCGACGAGGCGTTCGCCATTGCGCGCGAGTTCGATGCGCAGCAGCTCGCGCTCGTAGGTGCCGGCGTATTCCTCGAGGGCGTCGCCGGCATCGATCGGCTCCGGGTCGCGGGACTCGAGGCCGAGGACGCGGGACTGGATGAAGCGGGTGACGTTGCGGTTCAGTTCGGATCCCGTGTCGGCGTTGGCGAGCAGGCCGATCGCCGCCTGCTGTTGCGGGTAGATGGTGTGCAGCGACATCTGCCCGTTGGTCGCGCCGTTGTGCGAGATCGTGCGCGCGCCGTCCACGGCGCCGATCATCCAGGAGAGTGCGACGGCCTCGGTGGTATCGCCGATCGGGACCAGCGGCGTGTGGAGTGCGGCCATCGAGGCGGCGCTCAGCACGCGGGTGCCGTCGGCGGCGCGGCCGTCACCGAGGTGGAAGCGACCCCAGCGGAGCAGATCGCGGATGTCGCAGGCGATCGCGCCGGCGGCGAAACTGGCGCGCGCGATCTCCCAGGTTGGCGCGACCTGGGGCTGGCCGCCGCGAATGATGTGGCCGACGGCAGTGCGGTAGCGAATGGCCTGTTCCGCGAACCAGACGGCGTGCTTGAGGCCGAGCGGCGCGAAGAGCGATTCGTTCATCCCCTCCTCGAATGGTTGATCGCGGACGACCTCAAGCAGGCGGCCGGCGAGGCTGAAGCCGGTGTTGTTGTAGTGGTAGAGCGAGCCGGGCGCGGTGAGGATGGCGGCCTGCGGCATCGCCTCCACGGTGCGGGCAAGCGCGTCGTCGTTACGGCCGCCCTGGGGATGGACGAGCACCCAATCGCCGTCCCAGCCGCCGGTGTGGGTGAGCAGGTGCCGCACGGTGACGGCGGCAGCATCGCCACCTTCGCCGAGGGCGAAATTCGAGAGGTAACGCTGGAGCGGCGCGTCGAGGTCGATGCGACCGGCCTCGACCTCACGCATGACGGCGGTGGCGACGAAGGTCTTGGTGTTCGACCCGATCTGGAAGAGCGTGGCGTCGTCGACCGGAGCGGGTACCTCGACGTTGGTGACACCGAAGCCGGCGAACCACTCGTCGTCGCCGTGGATGACGCCGACGGCGACGCCGGGGACGTGCAGGCGTTCGCGCTCGCCCTCGATGTATGCGCGCAGATCGCGGTCGAGGTCGGCGAGTGGCATCGAGGTTCCGATCGCGGAGCGCGGGCGAAGCGGGATTCCTCGAGAGCTTAGGGCGGGAGTGGGGAGGATGTCCGGAGTTGACCGGTGTTGCTGCGCCGATCTGAATCGTCACGCGAGCATCGATTGCAATATGCTGCTAGTCGCAGCAAAATGCATGTATGCCGATATCGATCACCATTCGTGACGTGCCAGATGATGCCCGCGACGAGCTGGCGGCTCGCGCGGCTCGGTCTGGTCGTTCCCTCCAGGAGTACCTGCGGGGGGAGCTGGTTCGGATCGCCGCGCGCCCCGACCCCGAAGAATGGGTGGCTCGCGTTCGGGAACGGAAGCAGCAAACCGGCGCTCGTTTCACTGGCGACGAGATACTTGACTACAGCGACGCGGACCGTCGTTGACGCTGGTCGTCGACGCCTCGGTCGTCGTGGCGGCACTGATCGATGACGGCCCGACCGGCGCGTGGGCCGAGGATCTGATCGCTGGCGGCGATCTGGTCGCGCCCCACCTGCTGCCGGTCGAGGTCGCAAACGTGTTGCGCCGCGCGGAATGCGCCGCCCGGATCTCCCGAGATGTTGCTTCGCTTGCTCACGAGAGCTTGCTGCAGTTGCCGGTCGCGCTCGTTCCCTATGAGGCGCTGGGGCGGCGAGTCTGGGAGCTGCGACAGAGCGTTATGGCGTACGACGCCTGGTACGTCGCGCTGGCAGAGGCGCTTGGAACCGGCCTGGCGACGCTTGATCTGCGGTTGGTCGGCGCGCCTGGTCCGAGCTGTCAGTTCGTCACGCCGCAGACGTAGCAACTCGGTCGATCCCGCCCCCTTCGATGACCGCCGTCAGACGTACCCGATTCCTTCGGCTACGCTCCCATCGCACCTGTGATGGCGATTGGGCGCGTCGGGGCGCGAGGGGAGTGGCCACGGTGAAGTTCGGGATCTTCGATCACATCGAACGGCGTGACGACGTCGGCCTGGCGCAGCAGTACGAGGAGCGCCTGCAGCTCATGGAGCTGGCCGAAGAGGCGGGCATCTACTCGTACCACGTCGCGCAGCACCATCATTCGCCGCTCTGCCTCGCTCCGAACCAGTCGGTGTTTCTCGCCGCGGCAGCGCAGCGGACGAAGCGGATGCGGATTGGGCCGCTCGTATATGTGCTGCCACTCCATCAGCCGATCCGGCTGATCGAGGAGGTGTGCATGGTCGACCAGCTCTCCGACGGTCGCTTGGACCTCGGTGTCGGGCCGGGCACCGGCGGCGGCACGGAGCTGGCGATGTGGGGCGAGAACCCGGACCCCAGCTATGAGCTCTTCGAGGAGACGCTGGACATGTTGCGGACGGGGCTCCAGTCGGAGTTCCTGACGTTCCATGGCAAACACTTCGACGTACAGGATCTCTGGATGGAGCTGCGACCTCGACAGGTCCCGCACCCGCCGCTGTGGTGGGCGGGCGGTCCGGAGAGCGCGGCGCGGCGCGCGGCCAACTTCATCGCGAACGGGTCGATCGACCAGATCGCGACGGTCACCCAGATCTACCGCGACGCGTGGGAGACCTCGAGGGCGGGCGACGCTGCCAACGTGTACCGGCACGCCGATCCGCTCTACGGCGGGACGCGCCGGATCCTGATCTGCGACAGCGTCGAGGAGGCTCGGGAGCGGGCGGTCACCGCGTACCACTCGTACCTCTCGCACTTCGCGAAGCCGTCGCCCGAGGGTGGCGACGCGACGAAGGGTGCGGCCGGTGCGTTCAACGAGGTGGTGCGCCAGTCGGAGTGGTTCAAGCAGCAGCAGCATGAGGCCGCGCCGGCCGCGCGGCCGAACTCGGTGCTGACGATGCGGATGACGCCCGAGCAGGCGATGGACTCCGAGGCGCTACTGGTCGGGACCGCAGAGTCAGTCGGCCAGTACGTGGAGCGGTACGTCGAGGAGAGCGGGGCGAACTACTTCGTTGGCTCGTTCCAGTGGGGCGACCTGACCCACGCCGAGGCGTCGCACTCCCTCGACCTGTTCCGCAAGCACGTGATGCCGCGGTTCGCGGACGTGCCAGCGGTTGTTTAGCCGCTTCGTCTGACCTCGATGGTCGCTAGCGCTTGAGGAAGCGGCCGAGCAGGCCGCCAAGCAGACCGCCGCCGCCGCTCGTCGAGGAGCTGCCGCCCATCGCTCCGCCGCCGCCGCCGCCCATGGCGCCACCGAGCATGTCGCCGAGGCCACCGCCGGCGCCGCCGGCGCCGAGACCCTGCAGCACCGAGGCGAGCCCACCGAGGTTGCCGCCGCTGAGCGCGCCGCTCTTGTTTGCCTGGCCGCCGACGGAGCCCATGAGCAGCGAGGCGACGAGCGGGAGCATCTGCTTGAGCATGCCGACATCGAGGCCCGAGCCATCGGAGGCCGCTGCGGCGACCCGACGGCTCTCGTCCTTGCTGCCGAGCAGGTGCCCGAGGATCGCGTTGCCGTCGGCGACCGTGGTCTCCTCGGCGAGCGCCGCTGGCTCGTCGACGTAGCGCTGGTGCTGACCCTTCTGGAGCGCGCCGAGCAGCGACTCGAGGCCGCCGGGGCTGGCCGCGTTCTTGCCGAGCGCGCCGGTGAGCGCGGGTGCGAGGCCGCGGACGGCGCCCTCCGCCTGCTCGTCGGAAATGCCGAACTGGCGTGCGAGCTGCTGGATCGAGCCGCCGCTGCGGCCGCCAAGCATGTTGATCAGGTCGTCCATCGGTCCCCCGTGTTTTGCCCGTCGATTGTGTCAGCTTCGCGGAGCAGGTGCGGTTGCCGATTAATGAGTACCGGTTGCGTTACGTAACTGGTGATGTACTCTTTGGCCATGGATGCGATTGCATTACTCGCCGATCCGACCCGCCGTCGGATCATCGAATTGCTGACCGAGCGGGAACTCTCGGCCGGTGACATCGCGGCCCAGTTCGAGATCGCCCGCCCGGGCGTGTCGCGGCACCTGCGCCAACTCCGCGAGGGCGGGTTGGTGTCGGTAACCCGCTCAGGGCAGCAGCAGATCTACCGGCTCGAGCCGGAGCAGCTCATGGAGATCGACCGCTGGTTGGCGCCGATCCGCGTGTTCTGGAGCAGCCGCCTCGATGCCCTCGATACCGAGGTGCGCCGGGGACGGCGCGCCGGGCGGGAAGCCGCCCGCGGTCGGGCAGCGCGACCAGCGAGGGGGAAGAGTGCCTGACGCACCGAGCGACGGAAGCGACGACGGACGGCTGATCGACCTCGGCGGACGGCGGGCGGTGCGGTTCACCCGTCGGTACTCGGTGTCCCGTGCCGAGCTGTGGTCGGCGATTACCGATCCCGACCGGATGGCGCGCTGGGCCTATCGAGGCGCGTTGGAGCCGCGGAGCGGCGGCAAGCTCACCTTCGACTACGGCGAGGGCGGCGGCGCAGAGGGGACTGTCCTGGAGTGGGACGAGCCGTCGGTCCTCGAGTACGAGTGGGGCACTGACACGGAGATGCCCTGGCGCATCCGGTTCGAGCTGACTAGCGAGGGTGACGACGGGACGCTGCTGACCTTCGATCACTTCCTGCCGGACCCGGCGGCACCGGAGTTCGCGGCCGGCTGGCACTGGCACCTCGATCGGCTCGCCATGCACCTCGGAGGGACCGAGCCGCCGGACGCCGAGAGCGATGCGCACTTCGACGCGCTGTTGGAGCGGTACCGGGCGGGGATTGCCACCGAGGGCTGACGCTCGCCCACCTTGAGGACCGCGATTCGCCCCGGAATGGGGCGAATCGGGCGTGGGTACACTGCGCCTATGAAGGCAGCAGTTCACACCAGATATGGCCCGCCCGAAGTGGTGCAGGTCACCGAGGTCGATCGGCCGATTCAGAAGGCCACTGAACTCCTCGTGCGGGTGCGCGCGACGACGGTGAACCGCACCGACTGCGGGTTCCGGGCGGCTAGTCCGTTCATCACGCGGTTCTTCACGGGATTGCGACGGCCGAGGCGGACGATCCTCGGGAACGAGTTTGCCGGTGAGGTGGAGGCTGTCGGTCCTGGCGTCACGTCGTTTGAGGTAGGCGATTGCGTGTTCGGTTACAGCGAGAGGCCGTTCGGCGGACACGCGGAGTACATGACGGTCGCGCAGGATTCGCCGGTGGCGAAGATGCCGTCGAACGTGAGTTTCGAGGTGGCTGCCGCCGCGACCGAGGGCGCGCACTACGCACTGTCGTTTATCCGCGCGGCCGGCATTCAGAGCGGCCAGGACGTGCTGGTCAACGGCGCGACGGGGGCGATCGGGTCAGCTTCGGTGCAGATCCTGAAGAGTATGGGCGTGACAGTGACGGCGGTGTGCGCGACGGCATATCTGGACTTGGTGCGTGGGCTCGGGGCGGACCGCGTCGTCGACTACACGGCGGTGGACTTCACGCAGGACATGCAGCGGTATGACGTGGTCCTCGATTCTGTCGGGAAGAGTTCGTTCCGACGGTGCCGGCGGTTGTTGAAGCCCAGCGGGGTGTATCAGTCCTCGGAACTGGGGTGGCTGGGGCAGAACCCGCTATTGGCGCTAGTGACGCCGCTGCTGCGTGGGAAGCGTGTGTTGTTCCCGATTCCGAAGGACGACCAGGCGATGGTGGAGTACTTCGCAGGGTTGATGGAGTCGGGGGCGTTCAGGCCAGTGATTGACGACCGGCGGTATTCGTTGGATGAGATCGTCGAGGCGTACCGGTATGTCGAGTCCGGCCAGAAGATCGGGAACGTCGTCATCGACGTCGCCTGATCAGTCGGGTTCGACGGCGGTGTTCCGCCCTCGGGACCTGCGCCTCGCCGTTGACCGACCTGACAGGCGCAGACCCCGAAGGGAAATCAGCCGCTGAAAGCGGCTACTCGAAGAGGCCTTCGACGGAGAGGTAGCGCTCTCCGGTGTCGTAGCAGAAGGCGAGGACGCGGGCGCCGTCCGCCATCTCAGGGATCTTCTTCGCGACGGCCGCGAGCGTGGCGCCCGAGGATGGGCCGACGAAGATGCCCTCCTCCTTGGCGACGCGGACGGCCATGGCGAAGGCTTCCTCCTCGGTGACCTGGATCGAGCCGTCGAGGGTGTCTACGTGGAGGTTGACCGGGATGAAGCCGGCGCCGATGCCCTGGATCTTGTGCGGGCCGGGGCCGCCGCCGGAGATGACCGGTGACTTCTCCGGCTCGACCGCGAAGGTCTTGAGGTTCGACATCGTCTGCTTGAGCGTCTCGCTGACGCCGGTGATGTGACCGCCCGTGCCGACGCCGGTGATCAGGTAGTCGAGACCCTCCGGGAAGTCCGCGAGGATCTCCGGGGCAGTGGTGTTCTTGTGGGCGTTGATGTTGGCCGGGTTCTCGAACTGCTGGGGGATCCAGGCGTTCTCGGTCGCGTCACGGATCTCTTGAGCGCGGGCGATCGCGCCGTTCATGCCAAGCTCACGAGGCGTCAGGTCCACCTCCGCGCCGTAGGCGGCGAGGATGCGGCGGCGCTCGATCGACATCGACTCCGGCATCACGAGGATCAGGCGGTAGCCCTTCACCGCGGCGGTCATCGCGAGGCCGATGCCGGTGTTGCCGGAGGTCGGCTCGACGATCACGGAGCCCGGCTTGATGGTGCCGGCGGCCTCGGCGTCTTCGATCATCGCGAGGCCGATGCGGTCCTTGATGCTGCCGCCGGGGTTGGCGCGCTCCAGCTTCAGCCAGACCTCGACGCGCGGGTCGAAGAGGCGGTTGATCCGCACGTGTGGCGTGTTCCCGATCGTCTCGAGGATGGAATTGACTTTCATGGGGATGTCCTCAGCTGTGCGGGGGGCGTGGCCGCTGGCGCGCGGCTTGAGACCGAAGCATAGCGGGATCAGCGGGCGTCCGGATCAGTCAGACGTGATGTCCGGCGGCGTGTCCGAATGGGTGTCCGGTTGGGTGTCCGGTTGGGCGAAGGGACCGCGGTCAGATGTGATATTCGAGCAGCGGCTCGTCGAGCGTCCGTCGACGTTGGACCGTGGCGCCGTGGGTGACGACGGATCCAGACGGCACCGCGTGGGTAAGCCAGACGTTGCCGCCGATGATGCTGTCGGCACCGATCACGGTCTCGCCGCCCAGGAGGCTGGCGTTCGCGTAGACGACGACGTTGTCGCCGATCGTGGGATGGCGCTTCTGGCGCGCGAGTTCCTTGCGGACGCTCAGGGCACCGATCGTGACGCCCTGATAGAGGTGGACGTGGTCCCCGATCTTCGCCGTTTCGCCAATCACGATGCCGGTGCCGTGATCGATCGCCAGCGAGCGCCCAATCGTCGCGCCGGGGTGAATGTCGATCCCGGTCAGCCGGTGGGCGTGCTCCGTGATCAGCCGCGGCAGCAATTCGACGCCCAGCTCGTGCAGGCGGTGGGCGATGCGGTAGTAGGTGAGAGCGAGCGCGCCCGGGTAGGCGAGCAGGACCTCATCGACGCTGCGTGCGGCCGGATCGCCCTCGTATGTGGCGACCGCGTCGTCCTGGAGTTCGCGCTGCAGGGTAGGGAGGTCTTCGATGAATGCGGAGCAGATTTCGCCAGCGTGATCCGACGGCATGCCATGGCCGACGAGAAGGTCGCAGAGATGGCGGCCGAGCTCGATCACCTCGCGGCGGACCTGATCCTCGGAGGCGCGATCGGCGGCGGCGAAGTGCGGGAAAAGGAGCGCGAGCGTGCGGCGCGTGAACTCCTCGGTGCGGTGTTCGATGCCGGGAGGCAGCGCGTGATCGCGGCGCGCCTGGGCGACGTGCTGGATGAATTGGTCGGCGGGAGGGAGCGGTTCCATGCAAACAAGATACCCCGCCCGGGTGGGGTGTGCCGTGCACGCGACCGACGCCCCGAGGGTTGCAGGGTGGGTGCGATGCTCATTCGTCGGTAGTGGGCCGCTCGTGCTGATCCGGCCAGGGCCGGCGCCCGCTATTCGCCGAGGGCGACGCCGATCCAGACGAGACGCCCGTCCGGCAGCCATCCGAGGACGCGCGACGCGAAGCCTCCGACGAGCCGGTAAGCGCCGCTGCCATCGAGTGGCACGACGATGATCCATTGCGGGACGTGACCGGAGTCCGCGCCGTAGGCGATCGCTGATCCGTCCGGCGCCCAGCGGAGCGTGCCACCCGCGGTCCCGCCGCCGAGGGAGGCGATCTGGCGCCAGGCGTCGTTCGGGCTGAGCACGAAGGCACCGAACTGTGTGACTACGACGAGCGTGCCGCCGTCTGGCGAGTAGGCGAGGCGCGTGCCCTGGGTGAAGGCACCGGGCCGTGGCGCATCGACGAGCCTCGTCGCGACGCCCGCGTCGACGTCGAGCGCCCAGAGGGCGCCTGGCATCGCGAGCAGCAGCCGTCCGTCCGGGGTCCATGCGACTGCCCAGAGTGGGGCGAGCATCTCGTCGCCGGTCGGGTTCAGGCCGAGCGTGTCGACCGAGAAGAGGTGCTCCTCGTTGGTGTCGAGGTCGAAGACCGCGAGGGCGTTCGTGTCGGAGGAGGCGATCCGCCGTTCGCCTGGCGACCAGGCAGCTCTGCCGCGGACACCGCCAGGGATGGCGCGTCGCGGGACGATCGCGCTGGCGGCCGGTGCGCTGGGATCGAGGATGGCGAACCCCTCGTTGTCGAGATCAATCGCAAGCGCGCCGGACGGGGAGACCACGAAGTCGTACTTCTCCGGGGCGTCCAGCGAGGCGCGATATGGCTCAGTCCGACCATCGCTGAGCCGGACGCGGGACCAGCCGCCTTCCGTCCGGATGACCGCGTGGTCCGAATCGAGTAGCGCGACGGGAACGCCGGCAGGCGTCCCGAGGAAGTCGAGGTTGGACCCGTCTGCCGGAGTGGCAAGGACCTGGAATCGCGGAGTTCCCATGGCGACCGCGATCAACGCGCCCTCGCGGGCGGTCGTGGGCAGCGTGGCGACCGCGGCGGAGAACGAGTTGCCACCGGGCGCCCCCAGTACGAGGTCGTGTAGGTCACGACCGTCGGTCCGTAGGAGACCGCGCGGGGTTACGAGGAGGTGTGCGCCCGCGCTGGCCGGACCGACGTGCCAACTGTCCTCGAACGACTCGAGGATGAAGCCGGCAGCGACATCGATGACGTCGACGCCGGACGTGGGCGGGCCGCAGCCGCTGCAGGGGAAGCGGAGAGCAACGAGCGAGCGCCCGTCCGCCGACCAGACCGGCGCCTTGATGTACGTGGCGTAGAACTCGGTGGACGACGCCACCTGGCGTGCGCCACCCGAGGAGAGATCGAGTACCCCGACAATCGACCCGGCATTAACCGCTGGCGCTGGTCGGGAATCCTCGATGATGACGCCGGCTGCGGTGAAGGCGATGGACCCTTCGTCCGGGGACCAGGCGAGCCCGCCGAACTCGCCGAAGCCCTCGATGACGTCGAACGCGGCGACGGACCAATCGGTGAGCGCCGCGCCATCGAGGCGATCCGCGGGGATCACCGAGAGCTGGAACGGCTCGCCCGCGCCCACGGTCCAGGCGATCGCAATCTCGGTGCTGCTCGGTGCGATCGCGATCGCGGAGAGGGCAGTGATCATGGCAGCGGCGGACACGTTGAGTGTCGCGTTCGGCTCGAGCGTGGCCGTGTCGATTCGCTCGATGCGGGTCGGCTGGCCGAAGAAGTGCAGGAGTGCGTACCGCGAGTTCGGCGCCCACAGGACCAAGGGCGCCGCGTCGGCCTCGGACAGTACCCGTTCGGCGCAGATCGATCCGTCTGAAGCGAATATGCGCAGTTGCCTGCCGGCGGCGAGGAGGAAGCGCGAGTCCGGCGACCAGGCGACACGGATCGCGGAACCCGCCTGGTCGTCGTCGTGCCTGGTGATATTGCCGCTGGTGCCGTCGATCAACGCGAGGTGGCGGACGTCGCTTCCGGGTGCGCCCCATTCGACGGCGACCGCGCGCCCGTCGGGCGCTGAATAGATGCTGACGAACGACGCGACATCGAGGAGCGGTTCGACCGACCCCGTCGCGAGGTCCGCTGCGACCAGCCGTGCCCCGCCGTCGCGCGGGCGCACAAAGAGGACGCGGTCCGGGTTGCGCAGCATCCCGACCCGGCCCCAATCGGCACTGAAGCGATGGAGGACGGCGCTGCCCTCGGCGTCCAGCACGACGATGTTTTGCGGTGACGCGGGGAGTGGCAGGTCGGGGTAGGGCCTCCGGAGCCCATCGTTGGCGGAGAAGACCTCGAAGAAGCTCGCGCTGCCGACGCGCGGGTCAGCCCGCCAGATGCCCGGTTCCGGGAACGTCACGCTCGCCGACCAGCGGCCGGTCGACGTCGCCGGCGTGAGGACAGCGGTCACGACGGGATCCTCGAACCCGAGCGGACGCCACTCCAGACGCAATCGACCCGCGCCGGCGAGGGCGGCCCCACCGCACGGTGATGTCGCCAGTTCGATCGTCGCCGCTACCCCGGCGGTGAACGGCTGCTCCCAGTACCCCTCGTCGAAGAGCGAACAGCCCTCGGGCAGCGTGAGCGTGTCCACGACGGCAGGCGGGATGGCCGTGGCCGTCACCTCGGGAGTCGCGGTGGCGGTGGGGGTTGGCGTGTCCTCGGTGTCCCCGGTGCAGGCGGCGAGCGCGAGGGTCGCGAGGAGGGCGAGGCTGGCGAGGGCGAACGAGCGGAGTGTCGAGGCGCGGGTCACGAGGACACCTCGGTCAGTGCCGGGGTGCCGAGGGCGAGGGTGATTTGCGATTCGACGGCCGGGAATCGATCGCGGTCCCAGAGCACGACGACGATCTGGTCGGTTACCCAGATGGTGCGGGCACCAGGGGGCTCGTGGGCCGAGGCCGAGGGCAGAGGTCGCTTGATCGCGGTGCGGACCGCCGCCCGTCCTGCATCGCTGTGCAGATCGAAGACCGCGAACCGCGCGTCATCGGCGGTCACCGTTGTACCGGTGAGTGGGACGCCCACGACCGCGAGCCAGTCGAGCGTGACGACCTCCGACAGCGGGGTTGTGGAGAAGCCGGCGCCCTCGAGCGTCCGGAGGACGCGGGTCGGGTCCGACACGATGGGGCCGAGGAAGTCGAGCGGGTCGAAGCCCATTGCCGCCGGCTCCACGATCCATCGTTCGACGTCCGGCTTGGCTGGTAGCAGGTGTCCACAGGACCCGGTGATCCCTGTGATTCGACCATTGCGCAGCCCGATCGCGGTGTATCCCGAGCCCAACGCCAACTGCGGTCCGGTGAACAACACCTGGTAGTGCGACGCGCTCGTCTCTCCGCCAGTCGGGACGAAGACGCCGTGGAACGCGAGGTCCTGGCTGAATTGGGCGGCGAGCGCCTCCGGCACGTCTTCGCGCCGCGTGACTCCACCGTCGCATTGTGACGATTCGAGAGCTTCGTACGTCGTGCCCGGCATGAGCCCGAGCTGGTCGCAGGAGAGGTCGTAGCCGGGCGAATCGCTGGAGTTGCACGTGAGCGTGAGGTAATCGACGAGCGCCACGAGGCTGTCGCTATCGTGGGTCAGCACCGCATCGACGACGGCGTCCACCTCGGGGATGCCGGTCGGCACCGGTTCGAGAGCGGGCACGCGGCTGCCGCCCCGCTGCACGCCAGTGCCGATGGCGATCAATTCCGCCTCGGTGAGACCGGACGCATGGACGGTAATGAGGCCGAACGGCTCGCGGATCAGCAGCAAGAGGTTGTCGCCCCGCGCGCCCGGCACCTCTGGCGGAATGATCAGCGCGGGGCGCGGATCGTCGGCGCCAAGGTTGATCGGGACAATCCGCTCGGCGCCCTGGGGGACAGTGAACAGAGGCTCACCGACGAAGGCGAATATCGTCAGCAGGCCGTGCCCACGCACCCAGTAGCTGAAGCCAATCGAGACTTGCTCCGTTCCGCAGATGGTCACGGTGGGTGGGTCCCTCAATTCCGCCCCGCTCGGCAGGTAGGTGGGTAGGAAGTCGAGCGGCCCGTCGAAGACGTCGTCGTAAGAGCCGATCGTGAACTCTGGCTCACCGGCGCACTGCGGGTGAACCCGCCGGACCTCGCGACCGACCTCGATGCCAGCGATGGTCTGTCGAGGTGGCGCGGGCGTCGCCGTCACTTCGGGTGTAGCGCTGACCTGCGGAGTGGCGCTGACCTGGGGAGTGGCGGTCGCGGACGGTGTCGGTGTGTCCTCGGAGTTGTCGGTGCAGGCGACGGTGGCGAGGGTGGCGAGGAGGGCCAGGCTGGCGAGGAGTGAGCGTGGCACGGAGCCTCCGGGGCGGCGGACCTCGAGAGTGGCGCGCCTCTCGATAGAACGAGCGAGGAAGGAGAGAGGTTCCCGGAACGGGAGGCGAGCGTTCGGGTGGCCTCCCGTGGTGGGGAGTAGGCGCGGCCCGGTGATACCGGGCGATCACGAGCGGAGAAAGGGCGGGTATCATGTCCGACTCAGGTGGTGAGCCGTTATGGTGCCGGGGTCGGCGATTACAGCCGTTCCGCGGATTGGGGTCGAGCAGTGGGTGAGTCGCCGGACTCAGTTGGCACGTTGACTCTCCGCTGCCGGCTTGTCGGTGAACTGCGCCGGTATCTGCCGGGCGGTGATCGAGGCGAAGGCGCTTTCGAGTTGGCGGCGCCTGCGACGATCGACGATCTGTTGGATCGGTTGGAGATCCCGGAGCGCCAGTCACTGGTGGTCGGGGTGAACGGGACGAAGGCGTCACACAGTGACCCACTCAGCGATGGCGACGAGGTAACGATCGTCGCGGCGATGACCGGTGGTGCGGCGACTCGGTCGCGATCCAGCAGCGATGACACCATCACAACAACGAACCACGTTCAGGGAGGCGATGAGCAATGACTGAGCGCTTTGGCTACTGGAATAAGGTCCTGCACGTAGACCTGAACGCGGGGACCACTTCGATTGAGGAGCCCGGTGACGCGTTCTACCGCATGTACGGCGGCGGGCGCGCGATGTCCGCGCATTACCTGCTGAAGCATGTGCCGGCGGGCGCGGACCCGTTGGGCCCGGACAACGTTTTCGTGTTCGCGCCCGGCGTGATCACCGGCGCGCCGGTGCCCGGTGCCGGTCGCCACAGCGTGGGCGCGAAGTCGCCGCTGAGCGGCGGTATTGCGGAGTCCGAAGCTGGCGGCTTCTGGGGCGCTGAGCTGAAGCGCGCGGGCTGGGACGGCATCGTCATCCACGGCGCGTCGGATAAGCCGGTCTACCTCTACATCAACGATGACACCGTCGAGATCCGCGACGCCTCGCACCTGTGGGGGAAGATCACGGGCGACGTCGAGGACGCGATTCGTGCGGAGCACGACGACCCGCGGATCCGGATCGCGCAGTGCGGCCCGGCCGGCGAGAACCTCGTGCGTTTCGCCTGCGTGATGAACGACGGCAAGGAGGCAGCCGGCCGCGGCGGCATGGGCGCCGTCATGGGATCGAAGAAGCTGAAGGCAGTCGCGGTACGCGGCACCATGTCCGTGCCGATCGCGGATAAGAGCGTGCTCACCAGCACCGCGAAGTGGGTGTCCAGCACGCTGGAACAGAACCACTCGAACTTCAGCGCCTTCGGTACCGGCGTCGCGATGGAGGGCAAGAACCTCGATGGCGGTACACCGTCGAGGAACTTCAAGCTCGGCCAGTTCGACCAGATCCGGAAGATCGACGCGGTCGCCGTCGGCGAGAACCACCGCATCCAGATGGATGCCTGCTTCGCCTGCTCCGTGCGCTGCAAGAAGGTCGTCCAGATCGAGATGTCCGAGGCCGATGCCGGCGTCACGAAGAAGGGCGTGCAGATCAGCTACGACCCGCAGGGACGCTACCGCGTCGATCCTCGATACGGCGGTCCTGAGTACGAATCGCTCGCGTCGCTCGGCGGGAACCTGAACGTCGATGACCTCGTGGCGATCTGCAAGGCCAACGAGATGTGCAACTACCTCGGGCTGGACTCCATCTCGACGGGCTCGACGATCGCCTGGGCGATGGAGGCCTACGAGAAGGGCCTGATCACGATCGAGGACACCGACGGCGACCAGCTGCGCTTCCAGCACGGCGACGACGTGGTGAAGTGGATCGAGAAGATCGCGATGCGCGACGGCTACGGCGACGTGCTCGCCGAAGGCTCGCAGCGCGTCGCCGAACAGCTCGGCATGGGCTCCGAGGAGTTCCTGACCACGGTCAAGGGCGTCGAGATGGGGATGCACGACCCGCGTCACATGGAGAACATGCGCGAGACGTACCTGCTGGCCCCGACCGGTGGCGACCACGGCAGCCCGACCAACGACCGCAACGGCCTGCGCAATGCGGTTGGCATCTGCAGCTTCCTGGCCTACGACAACGACCAGACGATGGAGATCCTGAAGGCCGTCACCGGCTGGGACATCGACGCCGAGGAGATGAAGACAATCGCTCACCGCGGTCACACGCTGGCGCGGCTGTTCAACAACCGCCAGGGCTTCACCCGTGCGGACGACGTGCTGCCGGTCCGCTTCCAGGAAGACCTGCCGATGCACGAGGGCCTGTCGCCGGAGTTCCAGGACGGCCTGGTGATGAAGTACTACGACTTCCAGGGCTGGGACGAGAACGGCGTGCCGACGCCGGCGGGTATGGCCGCGCTCGGCCTCACCGAGGAAGCGGTCGCCCTGGCGACCTAGCGGATGCTGTAGCAAGACGCCGCCCGCGGCGCGGCGACGAGTAGGAGTTCACCGATGACCATCATCGTGCTCGTCGTCGCGGCCGTGGCCGTCGTCATCGCGTTCGCGTTCATGCGCGATCGGTAGGCAGCGCGCCTCGGAGGAATCGCGAGGCGCGACGGTCCTCGGGCGGCGGAGTGGCTGGTGCTACTCCGCCTCGATGTCCTCCGGGCGGTCGACGGGAATGCCGATCGTCGCGGCTCCGAGGGCGATCCCGATCGTGGCGAGGATGCCCGAAGCGAGGATCGGCGCCGGACCGACCGCGCCGCTGAGCACGGCCCAGAGCCGTTCGGTCTCCGACATGCCATTCCAGCGGGTCTCGTAGCGGAAGTCGAGCGGGGCTGTCTGGTAGTTGGCGTTCACGTGCCGCCAGACACCGACCGCGGCGAAGGCAATCGCGACCACGGCGCAGAGTCGCGCCAGCCACAGACCACCGCGTCGTCCGCGCCCGAGGATGGCGAAGAGGCCGACCGCTGCGACGGCCAGCGCCAGCCACGCCAGCATCTGTTCCAGGCTTTGCCAGTGACGTTCGATAGCCAGCTCCGCACCGCTGCCGGCGATCCCCAGCGCCGCGATCGCGAGCAGCGAGAAGCGCAGCACGGCAGTGGAGCGGCTCCCGGTCTCAGCGATGGGCTCACCAGTCACAACGGACGCTCGAACAGCGCAGCGGTCACGGCAGGTGCAACGTCGCGATGATCGCGTCGACGACCCCCGGGCCGGGGTTGTACTTCGCGAGTTCACCTCGGAGCTTGGCGTAATCGGCGTCGTCCGCGGAGTACGGGCGGTATTCGTCGACCTCGCGCGCCCAAACGGAGGCGTTGGAAATGCTGGCGGCCTCGAAGGCGGTGGTCAGTTCCTCGATGCTGGCGTCGTTCGCCGAGAGGGTGTCGGCAGGCGCCGTGGTCGTGGCTTCGGACGTGGCGGTGGCCTCGGCCGGTGCCGCGGTGGTCGCCTCGGCCGTCGCGCTCGTCTCGAGCGTGGCGGTCGCCGTGGGTTAGGACGCCTCGGTCGTGGGTGTCGAGGTGGGATCGTCGTCGCTGGAGCATGCGGCGGTGACGCCGATCAGCAGGGCGGCGCTCGAGGCGACGAGCAGGGTGCGGAGGTGGGGTCGGGGGATCATCGGGCAGTCCTCGGGATAGGCGGTGGGGCGCCGATCGCGAGCATCAGCATGGCACCTCGAGGCTCAACGGAGCATAAGGATCTGTGATCGCCACGCGTGACCGACGAGCCAGGATGGCTAACTTCCTCGAAGCCGCCTGGCGGCGGCAGGGAGGTTGGGCTGGCCGGTGGCGGCGGTGCGGCCGCCGTCGGCGACGATCGCGGCGCCGGTGACATAGCTCGCCTCGTCCGAGGCGAGGAAGGTGATGACGTTGGCCATCTCCTCGGGCGTGCCGGGGCGGCCGAGGGCGATGCCGGCGCTCAGCTCGGCCTCGAAGGTTGGGTCGCTGGTGAGGCCGGCGGTGAGCGGCGTGTCGATGTAGCCGGGGCAGAGCGCGTTGACGCGGATGCCGTCCTTGCCGTGGTCGAGGGCCATGGTGCGCGTGAGGTTGATGACGGCGGCCTTCGCCGCGTTGTAGCTGGCCATGCCGTAGTCGCCGTACAGCCCGGAGATCGAGGCGGTGTTGATGATTGAGCCTTCTCCGGCGTCGCGCATCACGGGGATGGCGAGACGGCAGGCGTGAAAGACGGCGTTGAGATCGATGTCCATGACGCGCGCCCAGGCCTCGGGCGCGACGTCGGGCACCTCCCCGCCGCCGCCGATGCCGGCGTTGTTCACGAGGACGTTGAGGCGGCCGTTGTGGTCGCCGAAGAAGCGTCGCGCTTCCTCGATCAGCGCTTCGATCTCCTCGGGCGATGCGACGTCGCAGTGGGTGTAGTGGGCGACCTCGGTGCCGAGGGCGGTGGCGAGGGACTCGCCGGCCTCGTCGTTGATGTCGGCGAGGACGAGGTGGGCGCCTTCCTCGGCGAAGCGGCGGGCCGTCGCCGCGCCGATGCCGGAGGCGGCGCCGGTGATGATGGCGTACTTGCCTTCGAGACGGGGCATTGGCGACCTCCGGTGCTGGTCGGGCCGAAGCCCACGGACGCTACTGATTCGGTTCGACGAGGATCTTGATCTCGCTCGGCTGCGAGGCGAGGCGGTCGAAGGCCGCCCCGGTCTCCGCGAGGGGCACGCGGCTGGTGATGAGGGTGTCGACGAGCGCACCGTTCGAGGCGATCAGGTCGAGCGAGCGGGCGAATTCGTCGGGGCGGTAGGCGAAGCTGAATTCGAGCGTCAGTTCCTTGGTGATGGCGAGGACGGGGGTGATCGAGTCTTCGCCGGGGCAGACGCCGACGATGACGGCGTGGCTATGGCGAGGCGCCCAGCGGAGGACGTTCTCGATCAGCCGCGGGGCGCCGACGCATTCGAAGACGGTGATGCCGGCGGGCGGGCCCGTGGCGTCCGCCGGGAGCAGCGGCGAGATGGCCGCCTCGAGGAAGTCGAAGTCGGGCAGCCGGTCGTAGGGCGAGCCGCCGGTGCCCTCGAGTACGACGTCGGCACCGAGGGCGGTCGCGGCCGCGCGACGTTCGGGCGACGGGTCGCTGGCGATGATTGGACCTCGGCCAGCGGCGCGGAGGGAGAGGATGACGGCGAGGCCGATCGGGCCGCAGCCGATGACGATGTGCGGGCCAGCGGTGTGGCGGTTGGCGAGGCCAACCGCGTGGACGCCGACGGCGACTGGTTCGGTGAGTGCGGCCCGAGTAGCCGGGATGCCGTCCGGGACGAGGAAGAGGCTGGACTCCTCGACAACCATGCGGGTGGCGAGGCCGCCCGGGCGCAGGGGCGACATGCCGACGGTGTCGTAGCTCTCGGACGTGGCGGCGAAGGGGATCGCGGTGACGAGCGATCCGAGGGCGAAACGCGGCGTGGTGCCGGGACCGGCGGCGAGCAGCTCGGCGGCGAACTCGTGGCCGGGGATGATTGGGGGCGCCTCGATGCCGACGGTCGCCAGGCGTTCTCGCATGTGGAGGTCGCTGCCGCAGATGCCGGTCGCGAGCGGGGCGAGCAGCACCTCGCCCTCGCCGGGCACGGGATCGGCGATGTCTTCGACGCCGATCTGACCACCACGCATCACTGCTGCTCGCATGCGTCCGTTCCTATCTCTGACACCAAGAGCGGCCCAGTCTGCCTCGAAGCTCCGTCTAGCTGGCCCAAAGGGTCTCAAGGCAGCCGAAGGCTGTGGCCGGGTTCGGCGTCGCGGCACATCTCGTAGGTGATCGGGTCGTGGGTTTCGAAGAGGCCGGTGGTGACCTCGTCGTCGCAGGTGACCTCGCAGTGGTAGTTGCTGCCGCCGCGGAGCTTCAGGCGGATCGCGGGATCGGTGACGTCGTAGGTTTCGCCGGAGACCACGTTTTCGCCGACGAACATGCCGTGCCAGATATCGCCCTCGGGGGTGCCGCCGCCGCGTCCGCCGTACATGCCGCAGCGGAGGAAGGCGACCTGGTGGCCCAACGGGCGGAAGTGGAGCGATTTCACCTCGCCGCCTTCGAGCGTGTTGTGGACGGTGCCGCCCGTGAACAGCTGGGTGTCCGGGTCGAAGCTCAGCTCGCGCTCCATCTTGATGATGCGGCCGGTGCCCGGACGCGGGTCGCCGAGGTTGTACAGAATTCGGTGCAGCCACACCGACCAGTCGCCGAACTCCACCCACTGGCCGCTGGTGGCGGTGGCCGTGGCGCGCTCGATCGGGCGCACGAGGTGGCCCGGTCCGCCGACGCCATCGCGCACGCCCCAGTGGTGGTCGCGGGAGCCGGAGAAGGCGGCCTCGGTGAGCGTGAACTCCTCGGAACCGACGCGGACGGTGCCCTCGATGCGGCCGAAGGTCTCGTAGCCGCCGATCATCGCGGGCTGGGCGATCGAGCGCTTTGTGTCGAGCCAGCGCAGGTCGTAGCTGATGCCGTAGGGGTTCTCGTCGAGCGTGAGGTGCCACTCCTTGAAGGGGGCGACGAGCTGCGCCTCTATCGGGCCGACGCGCATGTCGAAGCGGTTGCCGGTGAGTTTGCGGTGGGCGCGGACGGTGGTGTGCTGGCCGCGGAGATTGACGATCGAGAACGACTCGACGGTGCCGAGGTTCGGGTAGAGGGCGAAGCCCGTGACGACCAGCAGTTCGCCGGTGCTGTCCTGGGCGGTCCACCAGTAGCGCTCGTAGGCGCGGGGGTCGGTGGTCTCCTCGACGAGGTTGGTCTGCGGGCTCCACTCGTGGACTGGCAGCTCCGTCAGCGCCCACATCGGTGCGTGTTCGGCGGCGGCGTCGGGGATCAGGTTGACCATGGGATGCTCCTTGGACGTTGCTGGCGGGAGTCTGTCACGCCGCGGATTCCGTCACAACACAGCGGCGCCGCCAGCGAGGTTTGCGTTGGGTTACGCTGCCCGCCCATGGCCACTCCTGTCGTCACCGCCGAGGGCTTTGCGACTTACCTCGAACAGGCGGCCACTGGCCGCTCGGACGTCGCCGTCTCGAACGTGCGGCGGATCGTCGGTGGCGCGTCGCGCGTCACCTACTCGCTGGATGCGCGCTGGTCCGAGGGTGGCGCAACGACCGAGGCGGGGCTGATCGTGCGCCTCGATCCTCCCGCGTCGCTGCTCGATTCCAACCGCGAGCACGAGTACGCCGCCTATCGCGGAATGACCGACAGCGATGTGCCGGTGCCCGCGGCGCTCTGGATCGAGGACGACGCGAGCTGGTTCGACGGACCGTTCTTCGTGATGCAGCGGATCGATGGCTGTGAGACAGCGCCGCAACGCCTGATGGCGCCGCCGTTCGACGCGGTCGCAGGTCGGATCGGCGTGGAGCTGTTCGAGATCGCTGGCCGCATCTCCGGGTTCGACTGGGCCAAGGGCGGCTGGGAGTTCCTCGAAAGCATCGAAGCGGATCGGTGCTGGGAGCGGGAGCTGGATCGCTGGACGAACGTGATCGAGCGCCATCGATCGGACGCGCAGCCGATCGTGCGCGCGGCGATCGATTGGATGCGCCGTCACCCGCCGCCGCCGGCGCAGCGGGTCGCGGTGGTGCACGGCGACTACCGCACTGGGAACGTGCTGGTCGATCCGAGCGGCGCAATCCAGGGCGTGCTGGACTGGGAGATGTGCCACCTGGGCGACCCGATCGAGGACCTCGCCTGGACCTGCATGCCGAACTGGCGTTGGGGCCGGCCGAAGATGTACGGCGGCTTCCTCGAACCAACCGAGGCGCTGGGGACGTGGGAGCGGTCGAGCGGGCTGCACGTCGATCCCGAGGCGTTCCACTGGTGGTCGTTGTTCGCGCACGTGAAGGCGCAGGGCATCTGGCTGACCGGTGCCCGCAACTTTGCCGAGGGCGAGGCGGATGCGGTCAACCTGCCCGGCATCTCGTTGCAGCTCTCGCCAATCGAGGACCGCGGGATCATGGCGCTGCTGGGCTGGCATGAGGTGGCGCCATGAAGCTCACGCGTCGCCCCACTCCGCTCGAGATTCTCGAGGGCGTGCAGCGTGGCCTGGCGATCCAGGTGGTACCGGAGCTGGCGAGTGACCAGGCGCGCGCCGAGCTGGGCTCGGCGGTTGGGCTGCTGGGTTACCTGGCTCGCGACTTCGACGGTGCGGCGCAATCGCTCCTCGAGGAGATCGCGGCGATGCAGCAGGTCGCGACGCAGGTGGCCGCGGCTTTCCGTGCCGCCGGCCACAGCGAAGAGGCCGCCGACCTCGAGGTGACCGATCCACCGGCGGACGTGCGCGTGTCGACGCTGTTCGCGCGGCACGACGAGCTGCAGGAGGCGTTGCTGGCGGCACTGCTGGCAGCCGATCACGCAATCGAGGACCGCGCGGCCTCGGGCGATGCGGGTGGCCTCGAGGATGCGCGCGCGGGGATTCGGGCGGCGTTCGTTCGGCTCAATGGGCGCCGCTTCGGTTAGCGGATCGTTGGGACGACAGCGGAGCTATGATGCTGCGCACTCGCCGCCGGCAGCAGCGACCGAGGCGAGGCGCACCTTCCACGGAGGGCAGCGTTGTCCAGACAAGCGGCCGCGTGGGGTTCGTTGATTGCGATGGCGGTCGTCGCCGGGACCATCGCGCTGCTCTCGGGCGGGCGGGGCACCACACTCCCGAACTCGCTCCTCGAAGGCACGCCAACCGCCGAGGTGACCGCGAGCCCGACTCCCGCCGCGTTCGGCGCGGTGAACCGCGACGACGGTCGGGGCGGCAATCCCAGCGCCTGCACCACCGGTGCGCCCTGCTTGCACATCACCGTCGAGGGCAACGGCAGCGTGCAGGTGGTCTCGTCGGAGATCGTGTGCCCGCCAGCGTGTGACATCGAACTCGGACTGGGCGTCGTCGATATCCAACGGACGAATAGCCTCGATCCCGAGCAGGAGGAGTCCGCTCGCCTGGTGGAGTGGGGTGGCGACTGCGCCTTGATTGCCGCCCGGACGCTTCCCCGGGGCGGTGTCTGTGAGGTGATGCTGGACCAGGACCGGCACGTACGCGTGCGGTTCGAGGACCGGCCGCGTCTCGCGATCACGGTCACCGGAGTTCCCGGGCGCAGTTTCGAGCTGACACCACAGACGGAGCAGATGGCAGGAAACTCGTCGGCGTACGGTCGGCGGACCTGCGCGCCGACGCCCTGCACCTATTCGTACTTCTACGACCTGAACACGGAGGTGCTGATTACGCCGAACCCCCCGGCGTTCATGCACCGCTGGGGTGGTGAGTGCGCGGACACGGCTGCCGCGGATCGGGCCGGCAACCCTGCCGCCCCCTGCTCGGTCCTCCTGAACGAGGACACTCAGGTGTCGTTGCTGTGGAGCGATGTGCGCTGCGAATCCGTCATTCGGCAGAACGTTGCTCCGGTGACGAACTGCACCTTCGACCCAGACGAGTAGCGCACGCGAATCGCCCGCACGACCGAGCCGATCGCCTAGTCTGCGAGCGTGGAAGTACATCTGATCGACGGGACCTACGAGCTGTTTCGGCACTACTTCGCTGTGCCAAAACGGCAGGGGCCAAGTGGCGCCGAGGTGGCAGCCGCCGGAGGCGTTCTGGAGTCGATGCTGATCCTACTGGAGGGCGGCGCGACGCATGTCGGCGTGGCGACGGACCGCGAGATTCGGTCGTTCCGCAATGACCTGTACGACGACTACAAGGCGGGCGAGGACGTAGAGCCGGAGTTACTGGCGCAGTTTCCGATCCTGGAGACGGTGTTGGAGGCGGCTGGGTTCACCATCTTCCCGATGGTGGAGTATGAAGCCGACGATGCGATGGCGACGGCGGCGACGATCGCGGAGGCCGATCCCCGCGTCGACAAGGTCTGGATTTGCACGCCGGACAAGGACCTGGCGCAGTGCGTGTCTGACCCGCGGGTGGTGCAGCTCGATCGGCGGCAGGAGCTGGAGTACGACGAGGCGGCGGTGTTCGAGAAGTTCGGCGTGCGGCCGGAGTCGATTCCGGACTACCTCGGGCTGAGGGGTGATACCGCGGACGGGTTCCCGGGGTTGCAGGGCTGGGGCGCGAAGTCCGCGGCGACGGTCCTGGCGCGGTACGTCCACCTCGAGGCGATCCCCGACGATGTCGAGGACTGGGACGTGCAGGTACGCGGCGCCGCGCGGCTGGCGGAGACGCTGGCGAACGAGCGTGAGCTGGCGATGCTGTTCCGAACGATCGCGACCGTCGTCCGCGACGTGCCGGAATTCGGGACGGTCGACGACTGGGAGTGGCGCGGGCCACCGAATGACGAGGAGCTCGAGAAGGTGTGCATCGCCCTCGGACGGCCGCAGGTGGCGGACCGGGTGCGGCGAATCGCGGCGTCGCGCGCGTGAGCGCGAAGCTCGATGTCCAACGCCAGTTCGAGGAGTACGACGCGCACCCCGGCGATCGGGAGCGGATGTTCCGCGCGGTGGCCGATCGCTGGCCGGCTCGGGCGCGGGTGCTCTATCTCGGTTCGTACATCGATGCGTCGCCGTCGTTCGTGTTTCCTGATGTGACCTACGTGGACGTGGACCGGCGCGCGGCGCGCTTCTTTGTCGACCAGGACGGCGTGGACGCGCTGATCCGGGAGCGGCGAGGCGACAGGACCGAAGCGGTCTCGAGCTGGCGGTTCTTCCAGGCCAACTACGCGGAGCCGCTCGAGGTGGCCGACGGGTCGATCGACCTGCTGGTGTCGCTGTAGGCGGGGTTCATCTCGACGCCGTGTGCGCGCTACCTGCGGGCGGACGGGTTGCTGCTGACGAACAATGGCCACGGCGACGCGTCGATGGCGTCGCTCGATCCGGGGTTTCGGCTCATCGCCGTGCTGACTCGGCGCGATGGGCGGTACCGCGTGGTCGTGGAGGAGCTGGCGGACTACGTGACGCCTCGGAAAGAGGGTGTCGAGGTGGACGCGGCGGAGCTGCGGCGCACGAACCGTGGGGTGCGCTACCGCAAGGACGCGGCGATGTACGTCTTCGAGCGCGTCAGCTAGACCTCGTCCAGCTCGAGGCGGACGGCGCCGCCGCGGACGGTGATGTCGAAGCGGTCGGCCGCGGTGGCATGGCCCGGCGTCTCCCACCTGGAACCACTCTTGCTCGAGGAGCGCACGGCTGCCTCGCCGTCGATGACGAGGTGGCTCAGTACCCCGCGCCGCGTCCGCCGAGCAGGACGCGACCAGATCGCTGTTCGCGTGCGCTCCCTCCCGACTCTCGCTGAGAGGCGGGCTTCGGCGCCCAGCGGGCGGTGCAGGCGGACGTGGCGGGTGCCGCCGTTCATGTGCAGCGCGACGTGCCCCTCGGGCGGGCCGAGCGTGACCTCGATGTCGCCGGAGCCGCCGACGATCTCGAGGCCGGCGAGCGGCACGCTCCGCAGATCGGCCTCGATGCGGCCGCCGCCACCTCGGAACTGGATCGTCCACTGGACGCTGGCGTTGAGGGTGATGGTGCCGTCGGTGGGGCCGCCGCGGCGTGGCGACCGGCTGCGGATGCTGACGGTGCCGTAGTCATCGACGGCGGCGCGGGCGCCGCCGCCCTGGAACTCGGCCTGGAACAGCTCCGGGAGGTCGGGGTCGCCCTGGACGCGGAGCAACTCGCCGCCGCCGACGAATTCCAGGCGTGCGTGGCGCCGCTCGTTCAGCGGGGTGGAGAAGGTGCGGACCTCGGCGGTGGGGGTGGCGTCCCGGGCTTCGCCGCGGAGGCGGCGCGTTTCGTCGCGGGTAATCGCGAGGCGCTCCTCGGCGTCGGCGAGCAGGAGCGGGAGCTCGGCTGACGTGTAGGTCTCGAACAGCGGACCTTCGGCGACGCGGATCTGGGCGAACGCCTCGTCGAGGCGCGGGCGCTGATCCGCGGCGAGCGTGACGACGACGCGGCGACGGTCGGCGGGGTCGGCCTCGCGCCGGGCGTAGCCAGCCCGCTCCAGGCGATCGATGACGCCTGACACGCCGCCGCTACTGAGACCGGTGACCTCGCTGATCCGGCCGGCGGTCGCGGCGCCCTCAAGGAAGAGCAGCGTCAGGCAGGCGAAGTCGGCGTGGCTGACGCCGAGCGACGAGGCGAGGGCGTCGGCGTGGAGCGCGCCCTCGTAGCGGAGTTGCGCCGATGCGGCGGCGAGATCAGCCAGCAGGGCATCGCGGTCGATGCGGCTCGTGCGGGCCTGGCCGTCGGACGTTGACACCCGGACGAACTCCCTTAGACTCCGATCATATCGCGTTGCGAGATATTAACAGATCGGCCCGAAACGCGAACAGCGGGGCCTTCCGAGAAGGGCAGGACCTAATGTCTCGCACCGCGATCGCGACCGCACCACTCTCGATCGAAGCGGTCACCAAGGTCTACCCCGGCGACGTCCGGGCGAACGACGAGGTGTCGCTGGAGATCGGTGCGGGCCGGGTATTTGGCCTGCTGGGACCGAACGGGGCGGGGAAGACCACGCTGGTGAACCAGGTGATTGGCCAACTGCGGCCGACGTCCGGCTCGATTCGCCTGGGGGACGTCGAGCTGAGCGCGGACGCGGGGGCAGCGCGCGCGCTGTGTTCCTACCTGCCGCAGCAGTCGCCGCCGATCCAGTCGCTGCGGACGCGCTTCGCGATCGAGTTGGTGGCGCGGATTCGAGGTGTCGACCGCGAACGGGCGCGCGCCCGTGCGGAAGAGTTACTGGCGACCCTGGAGCTGGAACCGTGGGCCGACCAGCTTGGCAGCGCGCTGTCGGGCGGGGTGCAACGGCTGGTCGGCTTCGCGATGGCGGCGGCCGCGCCGGGGCGAATCGTGGTGCTGGACGAGCCGACGAACGATGTGGACCCGCTGCGACGCCGCTTGCTCTGGCGCGAAATCCGCCGGCTGGCTGACGGCGGCTCGTCGGTGCTGCTGGTGACGCACAACGTCCTGGAGGCGGAGCGAGCAGTCGACGAGCTGGCGGTGATCGATGGCGGGCGGGTGCTGGCGAGCGGGACGCCGTCGGCGTTGAAGCGAGATGCGCGCGACTCGGTGCGGCTGGTGGTGTCGCTGGAACCGGAGGCTGGCGTGCCCTCGGTCCCCGCGTTCGGTGACCAGCAGTCCGTGACCGGACGCCGGCTGACGGTGGTCCTGCGCGAGGCGGACGCGGTGCACGCGTTGCACTGGGCGCGCGCACTGGTCGAGGACGGCGTCGCCGAGGAGTACGAACTTGGCGCGACCACACTTGAGGACAGCTACGCGCGGTTGGTTGGCCCCGCGGCCGACGCGGACCATGCGAGCGCCGAGGAGGTACCGGTCGCATGACCACACAACACATTGACCTGGACGCCAGTTCGACCAACCGCGGCTGGACCGCGCCGCGCGTTGACGGGGTGGGCTGGTGGCTGCGGAGCTACCTGCTGATGCTGCGCTGGGAGCTGGCGAACCTGCGGCTGGTGCTGCCGGTGCTGCTGATCGTGCAGATCGCGCTCTACGGCGGCTCGGTGATCGGGCTGGGGTTCTTCTACGACGTCGTGCCGTCAGAGCAGGCCCTCTACTTCGCGACCGGCGGCACGCTGCTGGCGTTGATCACCGTGGGACTGACCTTCGTGCCGTCGATCATCGCGCAGCGACGGGCCGAGGGATCGCATGACTACCAGTGGGCGCTCCCGGTGCCGCGGGTGGCGATGCTGCTGGCGACGCTGACCATCTTCGTCGCGGTGTCGGCTCCCGGGGCAACGGTCGCCCTGGTGCTGGCGGAGCTGCGCTAAGACATCGAGCTGGACATCAGCCTGACCCTGGTGCCGGCGATCCTGCTGGTGCTGGTCACGACCACGTCGGTCGGTGCGGCGATTGGCCACGTGACGGCGCAACCGGCGGTGACGAGTGCGATCGGGAACCTGTTCTTCATCGCGATGTTCTTGTTCTCGCCGATCAACTACCCGGCCGAACGGTTGCCGGGCTGGCTGCAGGCCGCGCACGAATGGCTGCCGTTTGAGCACATGGCGAACGCGATGCGCGGCGGGCTGACCGCCGACCTGGGGGTGGACGTGGGGCGGTCGCTCGCGATCCTCGGGTTGTGGGCGGTGGCCTCGTGGGCGTCGATGTACTGGGTGCTGGGGCGGGCGCGCTAGTCCGCCTCGAGGTGGGCGTTAGCCCTCGGTGAGGACGAAGTAGCGGCCTTCGGGCTTGGCGGGGTTGGGCTGGTAGACGTAGGTCTTGCTGGGCTCCAGCGCCTCTTCGTAGAGCACTTCCTGGACGCCGTTCGCGGTAATGGAGAGCGCGTAGTTCTCGGCGACCGGGAGGTAGAACCTTGCGACGCCGTCGCGGTCGGTGCGGGAGCGGCTGAGGCCGGCGATGCGTACCTCGGCACCGGCGACGGGGTCGCCGTTCGTGTCGAGGACCAGCAGGCGGGCGGTCTGGCGTGGCGCGAAGCGGAGGATGAACCACTGCTTGAGCCGGCCGGGGCGGCCGGGGACGGTGCCCGAGGGCATGGCGTCCAGCACGTCTTTTTCGTAGCCGACCTGCTTGGGTGTGCGCCAATCGGGGCCGTACTTGAAGGTGAGGTATTCATCGGGCGGGCTGGGGACGAGGTACTGGTCGCCGATGAAGTCGACCGGGGTCAGTTGCTCGAAGAGGCTGACCGGGAACGGGACGCCGGGGTAGTGGGCGATCGTGCCCTTCACCACGCGGTAGCACTGCCAGTCGATGCGGATCCGGTACTTGAAGATCTTGACCGAGGTGTAGAGACCTTCCTCGGCTGCCTCGACGTAGGCGCCGGTGGCACGGAGCGCCTCGGCGACTGGTGCGATCACGTCCTCGGTGAACCCGTGTAGCCCGATGATCGAGCCGAGGTCGAGGTCGTCGTCCCACGGGATCAGCGCACCATCGCGCACCGCTCCGAGGCAGGTGCCCTGCCGCAGGAAGAAGGTGACCTTGTGCGCGTCGAAGACGGCTTTCACCTCGCGCATGAACTGCTCCGCGTTGGCGATATCCATTGGCGGGATCTCGCGCTCGAGGCGGTTCATCAGTGCGGCGGTCTCGGCATCGCTCATTTGCGGGGTCTCTCCTCTGCGGATTCGGCTCAGCGCTTCACGCGCATGGGGCGGGCTAGCGTTTCACGCGGGTCGGGATCGGCGCCCAGCGGCTGCTCGCGACGTCGTTTGCTGACCGCGTGCCGAGGACGGTCGCGAGCGCCTCGACGAGGACGCGGTTCTCGGCCGGGGTGCGCGAGGCGATCCGCAGGTAGCGGTCGGCGTCCGGCATGCTCTTCGCGGCGCAGTCCTTGATCAGGATGTTGTGTTCCACGTAGAGCCGCCGCGCCACCGCGGGGGCGGACGGCTGGCCGTCGGCGAGGCGCGTGAGGATGAAGTTCGCGTCGGGCCGGATCGGCTCCATATCCGAGAGCTCGCGGAGGGCGTTGTAGAGGCCCTCGGAACTGGCGCGGGTCCGCTTGCAGCTCTCCGCGAAGTCCTCTCGATAGCGTCCGACGGTGCGCAGGAACTCCTCGGCGAGGCCGTTGATGTTCCAGATCGGGAGGGCGGACCGTGCTGCCTCGATGAACTCCGTGTCGGAGCTGAGCAGGTAGCCGATCCGCAGGCCGGCGATGCCGAAGACCTTGCTGAGGCTCTTGATCACCACGAGGTTCGGGTGCGAGGCGGTCGCGTCTTCGACGCTGTTTCGCTCGCCCTCGCGAGCGAACTCGATGAACGATTCGTCGACGATCAGCCGGCAGTCATGCTCCGCGAGGCGCAGCGCGAGCCGGTGGATGTCGCGATGGGACACCGAGAGGGCGGTCGGGTTGTTCGGCGAAACGAGGATCGCCGTATCCGACTTCCAGGCGATCGCCGATTCGGCGAAGGCGTCGACGTCCAGTTCGAAGGTGACGGGGTCGAGCGGGAAGCGGTTGAGTCCGTCCGCCGCGATCACGGTCTCGTACTCGTTGAACGATGGCGTCGGGATGGTCATCCGCTGCATGAACTGGTTGCCGAGGATCTTGATGAGCTCGGCGGCGCCGTTCGCGACGGCGAGGTGATCCGGGTCGCCGCCGGTCCAGTCGGCGACCAGGCGTGCCAGTTCTGGCTGTGCCACCGGGTAGTTGGTGACGATTTCATGCAGGTCGTCGTGGAAGACGTCCATCATCCCCGGCGGCGGGAAGTGCATGTTGTAGAGGTAGGAGTGGTCGGTGAACCCGTACCGCCAGTACGAACCGTGGAGCTGCTGGATACGGTCGTACTGGGCGTCGCGATCCAGGAAGAGGAACTCCGCGGCGTCGAGGTCGCGATGGTCGTCGACCTCGTACCAGCGGTGCGCTGAGACATCGACGGCCGCGAGGTCGGGGAGTTCGCCGGCGGCGACGGACTCCTGCAGCACCGTTTCGTAGTAGCGGTCGACGTGACCTTCCTCGACGGCGCGGCGGAGTCGAGGCACCACGACATTATCGAGCAGCGCCTCGCGTAGGAGGTAGATGTTGACGGTCTTGAAGGCCGTGTCGAGGTCAAAGTCCGGGCCCTGCTCGGAGCCGAGCGCGAAGCTGGTGACCTGACCGGCATCGTCGCGGTGCACCGCGGTCCCGGAGAGCGGGCGCTGGAACGGCGCGACCGCCGCACTGCTGCCCGACTGGTTTAGCAGCGCCTCGATGATCTCGGCGTCGAAGATGACGTCGGCCTCGAGGAGCAGCAAGTCGCGGTCGAGGTAGCGACGTGCATCCCACAATGACCGGATATTGTTCGTCGTCGCGAAGTCGGGGGCGTCGACATAGTGGATCGTGAGGCCAGCGTAGTTCCGGCCGACGCGTCCGCGGATCGTGTCGCCGGCGTAGCCGACGACGATCACGGCTTCGTCGACGCCTTGCGCCGCGAGCGCGTCGAGCGCACGCAGCAGCAGCGGTTGCCCATCGATCTCGACGAGGCATTTGGGCAGGTTGGCGGTCAGTGGCTGGAGGCGCGTGCCCTTGCCAGCAGCGAGGATGATCGCGCGACTGACCGCACGCGTCTGGGTGCTGGATGGGCGCGGCGCGTCGATTCCGCGAGACACCGTGGAGCGTTGCGTGGTGACAACCACGGCTATGCTCCCGCGCTCGCCACTGCCTCCACTCGCTGCAGTGCGTTCGAAGATCGCTGATCAGCGATCGAGGTTGAGAAGTACTCGCGCAGGCGATCGATCGCCTCGTTGTAGCGCTCGTTGCAGAACGCGAGACGGAGGTCGTGCGGCACGCCGAAGTCGGTGCCGGGCACCACTGCGACGTGCACTTGTCTCAGGATGTCGCGCGCGAGCTCCTTCGATGACTCGAATCCGTGGGCGTTGTTCCACTCCTCGCAACGGAGCATCGCGTAGAAGCCGCCTTCGGCGGCGATCGGCTCGCAGCCGGTCCCCAGCAGGCGCTCGGTCGTGTACTCGGCGCGCGCGCGGTAGACGCGGTTGAGCTCCGCGGGGCTCTCTTCGTCCTGGAGCGCGGTAATCATGCCGTACTGGTACGCGGGATCGGTGCAGAGCAGGGTGTGCTGCTGGATCACGCGCAGGTTGGTCTGCAGCTCCTGCGGGAGGATCGCGAAGCCGATCCGCTTCGTGTACATGCGGTAGCCCTTGGAGAAGCTGTTGGTGACGATCGTCATGTCCGCGTGCTCCGGGAGCAGCGCGAGCGGCGAGTGGAACTCGTCGTAGAACATCGTGTTGTTGTAGATCTCGTCGTTCAGGACGTACGCGTTGCCATCAATGATGTCGTACATCTCGCGCATCTCTTCGGGCGTGACGATGTTGCCGATCGGGTTGCCGGGCGAGTTGATGACCACCAGCGACGTGCGCTCTGGTGAGAAGTTGCGGCGGAACGACTCCATGTCGACGCGCTTGGTGTCGACATCGATGTCGTAGAACTTGACCGTCGCGCCGGCCAGCTTGGCGCAGTACAGGTACAGCGCGTAGTACGGCCGCGGAATCATGATTTCGTACTCGGGGCCGGACACGAGCTGGAAGATGTTGCGGAAGATCGGCGAGCTGCCGGTGTTGACGATCACCTGGCTCGCGGAGACGTCGGTGTGGTGCTTGCGGTTGTAGAACGCGGCGATCGCATCGCGCAGTTCTGGCAGGCCCTCGGGATAGACGCGCCGGACGAAGTCCGGGTCGTTGAGCTTCTCGACCATGGAGTCGAGGACGGCGTCGGGCATCGGCAGTTCGGTGACGCCGATGGTGAGCTTGAGGACGTCGGCGCCCTCTTCGATCAGCTCGTCGGCGAGTTCGTCGAGGACGAACATCTGAAATTCGAGGTCAGCAGGCATGAGATCGCGGATCGTGCGAGGCATTCGGGCTCCTATGTGCAATCGACGATTCGGCGTAGCAAGCGAGGACGCCTGCCGGCGGGAATCGGATTCGGCAGCATGTCGACCAGGGTCGCGCCGCCGGGGGGCACACAAGAGGCCTGATAAAGAATGGTGACGAACGGTACCCAGGGATCATAACCCCTGTTAACAAACCGCTCATCCGACATACCGTATGTGATAGTAACGGATCACTCGAGGCCGTGCCGACGCCCGGTGTGCCGGTCGCGCTACCGAGGGGACGGACCCGCATTGCGCCTGGAGCAACCGCGTTGCCGTTGGGGCGGAAGTGGGGCGGAGGTGGGGCGCGCTCAGCCGCGGGTGGGGAGCGTGACGATCGCAGTGCCCTGGAGCGGGCGCTCGCCTCGTTCGTTCTCCAGCGCGAGGTCGAGGTGGACCTGCGGCGCCGTCTCCGCGTCGGTGACGAGGGCGACCGAGCGGAGCTGATCGTCGTGGAGGACGGGACGGCGGTAGCTGACGTCGAGCTGGACGATGTGGCCGAGCGGCCCCATCCAGTCGGTCACGAGCCGGGTGATCATCGCCATCGACATGGTGCCGGGGACGATCGGTCGTTCGAGGCCCTGGCTACGCGCTGCCGCGGCGCTGGAGAAGCGGCCGCCGGCGCGGTCGCCGCCGCCACCTCCGCCGTTCTGGCCTTGGCTCAGGAATTGCTGGACGTGCTCCGAGGTCGGCTGCTGGAGTTCCTCGAACTCGTCGCCCAGGTTCACGTCTTCGAAGTAGCGCTGTTCCAGCGGATCGGACATCGGGATCTCCTCAGCGAGGGCGTACGCGTGCGGGGGGCGGCGGACGGGCTAGTCGTCGAGCGCCTTGACCTGGCGCATCACCATCGAGTTCTCGGTCGCGGCGACGTCCACGCCGGCCTGGTTGGCATAGCGGGTGCGGCGGACGATGAAGACCATGCGGCCGCTGCGGCCGGTCTTCTCGTAGACCTCCTTCACCTGCGTGAAGGCTTCGATTGTGTCGCCCGGGCGGATCGGGGTGAACGTCTCGAGGCGTGACCCGGCCATAAACGACTGGTCGCCGAAGCGGACCTGCGGGTCCGGGCCCGGTCGCAGCCGCGCGGTGTTGAGGATGCCGGGCGGCGCGACGATGGTGCCGTACGGGCCTTCGTTCTCCGCCCAGACGGCGTTGGTGTAGAGGGGGTTGGTCTCCTCGAGCGCCTCGCAGTAGGCGGCGATTGATTCGAGGGTCACCGCCAGCGAGCCGGCGTGGACCTCCTGGCCGATCACGCTCTCGTCCATTTCGAGCGCGTCGCCGCCGAGTTCGCCCTGACCGCTGGTCGAGGGGATGTGTGCGGCAGAGGGGAGTTCCTTGCGGGCCGCGCCCTCGCGCGTCTCCTCGATGCGAACGGGGCGGAAGGCGCCGCTGCGGAGCGCCGCGACCAGCTCCTCGTTCGAGGTGACCGGCACGTCGAACTCGGTGACGCAGCGACCGAGCGCGGAGACGAAGTGCGCGTCCGACCCGGCGACGGTCTGCAGCCCATGCTCTTCCGCGAGGTCGAACGATCGCCCGTTCTCGTAGTCGCTGCTGCCGCCGTTGAGCGCCTCGATGATGCCGACGGTCTCGAGCGAGACGCCGCGTTCACCGACGTGCTCGACGAGCCCGATGCGCGGGCGGCCGGCGTGCGCGCCGACGGCGATGCCGCCGGTGGCCTCGGCAGCCGCGAACACCTCGGCGTAGGGCAGGGCGATGTCGCTGAGGTCGAAGCGTCCGAGGAAGTCGTCGGTGACGCCGTAGACGAGCACGTGGCCGACGTCCGTCTCGACCTCGATGCCGCGCAGGATCGTCACGCCGTACTGCGCGCCGAGGGCGGCGTAGTCAGCGTCGGCGAGGTAGCGCCGGTGCTCGGTGAGCACGAAGCCGTCGACGTGGTAACCGCTCTTGCGACGGGCCTCGACCCACTTGCAGTAGCCCTCGACCGTCGCGCCGGCGTCGTCGGAGCCATCGGTTGAGTGGACGTGGAGGTCGAAATAGGAGTGATCGGTCACGGAGTCCTCGCCTCGAGACTGGTGGAACCTTGCCAACCAAACCGGGTTTGGTGGGTGGCCGTGATCCTGTAGCGGCTCCGCGCCAGTGTCAAAGGCCCCGACGACGATCAGCGAGCGGTGCGCTCACCAGCCGTCGTCGCGAGGTGTTTCGGGCCGCCGTGTCGTTTGGGCGATACAGTCGCCCTATGACCTCAGCAACTCCCTCCGCCTCTCGTTTCGGTCGGCTGCGCGCGTTCAACATCGCGATGGGCGCGGTCCACGCTGCGCAGGGCGTGGCGGTGCTGGCACTCTCGACAGACTTCTCGCTCCCGGTGACGGCGACGTTCCTGCAGGGGCCGCCCGGCGTCGATCCGCCGGTGCTCACCGAGTGGTTCGATGTGCGACTAGGCCCGGTGGTGGCGGCGTTCCTGTTCATCTCGGCAGTGGCGCACTGGCTGATCGCGTCGCCGGGGATCTACGGGTGGTACCTCGGGAACCTCGATCGCGGGCGGAACTACGCGCGCTGGATCGAGTACTCGCTGAGCGCGTCGCTGATGATTGTGCTGATCGCGATGCTCAGCGGCGTCAGCGACGCCGCCGCGCTGGTGGCCCTGTTCGGGGTGAACGCCTCGATGATTCTCTTCGGGTTGCTGATGGAGCACACCGAGCGGCCGGGCGAGGCGAGCTGGCTGCCGTTCTGGTTCGGCAGCATCGCGGGGATCGTGCCGTGGATCGCGATCGGTATCTACTTCGTGAGCCCTGGTACCGAGGCGACGCCGCCCGCGTTCGTGGTGGCGATCTTCGTGTCGCTGTTCCTCTTCTTCAACAGCTTCGCGCTGAACATGGCGCTCCAGTACGCGCGGGTTGGCCCGTGGCGCGACTACCTCTTCGGCGAGCGCGCCTACATCGTGCTGAGTTTGACCTCGAAGTCGGCGCTGGCGTGGCAGGTGTTTGCCGGCACGCTGGCGGGGTAGCTGGTCGGCTCGAGGGTGCGCACGGTGTTGACGGAGAGCTCTGCGCGAACGGTGATCTCCGCACTCGGCAGACTGCGACGGAGCTGGTTGAGGACGCACCTCCAGCAGCCGTGAACACCGGGTGCGCGGTCAGCGGACCAACACCAGTCCCGCGACGGGCTCGTCATGCCGGTGGGTCGCGATGATTCTCAGGCGGTCGAGGTCGATCACGCTGACGACCGCACAGCTCCTGCTGCACGGTTCGCCGAGGTCATTGGTGGCGGGGTCAAGCTCCGAGATCGCATAGGCGCGCCGACCGTCCGAGGAGATGCCGATCGAGTGGAATCTCGTGTTCGGTGCGAGGTGGGCGGGGACCTCGAAGGTCGCGGCGTCCAGGATCCTGATGCCCTCGTCGCGGCCGACTGCGGCGTGGCCGATGACGACGAACGAGGCCAGCAGCCAGCGACCATCCAGGGACACGACGAGCGAGTTGATTTCCGGGTCTTCGTGGATCACCTCGTTGGTGTCGAGGTCGATGACGCGGAGGCCCGTCACCGCGGGGCGGCAGTACACGGCGGTGGGCTGGGCAGGGTCGCACAGCGGGTACTCCATCCCCGTCAGATAGAGGCGTTCGCCGTCGGCTGACCACGTGGTGGAGGCGAACGGGCCGAACGCGCCGACGCCCGGCCACGGACCGCCGGGCGGGAAGACGCGGGACTCGCTCTGCATCGTTGCGAGGTCGATGACAGTTGCCTCGCGGTCCCGACCGGTGAAGACGTAAAGCTGTTCCTCGTTGGGCGTGAGTCGGAACATGCTGGTCGGGCCGTCGATCTCGAAGCGAGCCAACTCGCTGGCGTCGTCAGGGCTCAGTTCGACGATGCTGTTCCGAGCGGT
Source organism: Chloroflexota bacterium (assembly GCA_027593235.1). Lineage (GTDB taxonomy): Bacteria > Chloroflexota > Dehalococcoidia > UBA2979 > UBA2979 > UBA6627. Next base: position 10,217 of record JAQCIU010000024.1, on the reverse strand, counting down.
GGCTAGGTAGCGCTCGCGTTCGGCGGCGAGTGCCTCGGGGTCGGTCTTACCGATGTCGGGGACTGGTACCTGTTCGGCGCGCTCCAGCAGGAAGAGGCGGCCATCTTTGGTGCGGATCAAGTCGGTGATGTCGGGCAACGTTGCCAGCAACGTTGGTTGATCCGAGTCAAGCTCGAGCACCCACAGCTCGTCCGGTGCCTCGTCGACGGTGATGCGCGTGACGTAGAAGCGGGCGTCGGCAGTCGCAGGCGGCGACGAGGACTTCGACCTCGATGCCCAGCCAGAGGGTGCCGTCTTCAGCACGGGTGGTGGCCATCGTCGCGCCACCTCGGAAGCCGAACGGTAGCGGCCAGTCGGCGCCGAGCCACTGTCGGTTGATGGTCCAGGTCATCTCGATGCCGGGGAGGGGAACGGTGGCGGCGAGATCCGTTGCGGAGACGGCGGGTGCCTCGACCTCGGGGGCGTCGCCGGTGAGCGGGAGGGCGACGGAGGGCACGCGACCGGGGTCGCCGATGGTGACGAAGAGGCCGTCGAAGGTCGTCTCCGCGGGGACCTCGAAAGAGTAACGGGCCTTGGCGGACGAGGCGGCGGGGATCGACGTGCTCTGTTCGTTCTTCCCGTCAACGATGGCGCCGTCAGCGAGTGTGAGGTGGAGGCGTGCGCCGTTCGAGGCGATGTTGATGCCGACGTTCTCGTTCGCCAGCTCGAAATCGAGGATCAGATAGGTCTGCGGCGTGATGCGACCGTTCTCGCCGGCGACTTAGCGGCCGGGGTCCTGGTTCGTCAGGACGGCGTCCGTGAGCTGCCAGCTCGGGATGCCGTAGGTGACCCACCGTGGGAGCAGATCTTCGTGCGGAAGCAGGACCGCGGGGGTTGGTTCGGCGGTTGATTCGGTTGTCGCGGTTGCGGTGGAGCTGGCGGCGGCGTCGACGGTGGTCGGCGTGGGCGAGGGATCGGGGTCATCGTCGGAAGTGCATCCGCCGATCAGCAGCACGCCGAACGTTGCGAGGGCGATCGTGCAGCCGGCAAGACGGCGCCGGCGTGATCCTGAAGCCATGTTTGGTTCTCCCGATCGTGGCGCCGTGGGTGCGGCGTCAGTTTGCTGTTCGCGCTGCGGTGAGGGCAGCGTCCGGTACGCCGGAGCGGAGCTGTATGCCCCAGTGGCCATCTTGCTCGGTGACGATATAGAGGACACGGCCGGATCCGTACAAGGTGCCGTCCGTGGTGTAGCGCTTGAACGTCGTTTCGAAGTGGACCTTGGTGGCTGATGCGCTGATCGGGGTGAAGTCTTCAAACGTGCTGGAGGCCCAACCCTCGGTCGCTGCCATGCGGGCGAAGTCGGTCTTGAAGTCGTCGCGGGTCTGGGCGACGACGACCTGGCCGCCGGCTCCGCCAATGCTGATGTGTGGGTAGTGCAGTTCGTCGCGGACGCGTTCGATGTCGGCGCTGTTCCACGCCTCGAGGAAGCGCGCGAGCCAGGCTTGTGCCGCTTCGATTGCTGTGTCGCTCATCCGGGGGTCCTCCTCGAGGAATGGCGGGGCATGGCCGTCGCCGCCGGCTACGGCAGGCCGGCGTGGGGGACGTCGACTTGGGCGCCCTCGATATAGGCGACGCCGTTGCCGGCGGCGCGTTGGTCGCCGGGGGTGGGCGAGGTGCAGATGTAGAGCGTGCGGCCGTCGATGCCGCCGAGCATGCAGGCGTAGGTGTAGTGCTCGGTGACGATGCGGTCGGTGATGCGGCCGTCGCGGTCGACGCGGAGGCACTGGCTGCGCGGGTGCGTGCTGCCGTCGGGCGGACGCTGGGACGGGGTGGCGACCCAGATCGCGCCGGCCTCGTCCAGGCAGATGCCATCGGGCTGGGCGTGGTCGAGGTCGGCGACCTGCCGGCGGTTGGAGAGCGTGCCGTCCTGAGCGAGGTCGAACGCGGTGAGGCGCGCGCCGCGCGTCTCGGCGACGACGAGTTGGTCGCCCTCGGGCGTGACGACCATCCCGTTGGGGAATCGCATGTCGGCGGCGGCCTCGGTGACCGCGCCGGTGGCGAGGTCGACCATTGCCAGGGCGGTCGGCTGCGGGATGTGGTTCTGGTCGCGGTCACCGAAGCTGCCGATGAAGGCGTGCTCGTTGGCGTCGATCAGCATGTCGTTGGCCCAGCCGCTGCCGACGCCCTCGAGCGTGGCGACTGACTGCAGCGAGCCGTCCGGTTCGAGGCGGAGCAGCGCGCGCTGGCTCATCGCGACGATGTGGAGGCGACCGGCGCGGTCCCAGCCGAGGCCGCTGACGCGGTCGTTGGCCTCGACGACGGTCGTGACGGTGCCGTCGTCGCCGACGGTGACGACGCGGTTGTTCCACATATCCGAGACCCAGAGCTGGCCGTCGCGCCAGCGCGGGCCCTCGCCGAACGAGAGGCCTTCGGCGATCACTGTGCTGCGGAGATCGGCCATCGTTTGTCCTCGATCGATGCTTGCTAGCGCGCCTCGGCTACCCGACCAGCGGGAGTACCGAGGACCGCGCCTGATGCGGTGAGCGCCGCGATCTCGTCCGAGGTGAAGCCGCCTTCTTCGAGGATTTCGTGGGAGTGGTCGCCGGGGGCGACGGGGGCGATGAAGCGGACTGAGGCGGGGCTGGCGGAGAACTGGGCGACGGGGCCGTGGGTGGCGATCTTTCCCCAGACGGGGTGGTCGGTCTCGTGGACATAACCGTTAGCGATCGCCTGTTCGTCGGTGCGGATGTCCTCGTAGCTGTGGACGACGGTGCAGGGGATGTCGGCTTCGCGGAGGCGGTCGATCCACTCGTCGGCGGGGCGCTGGATCACCTGCGCGTCGATGCGTTCGACGAGCGCGCCGATGTTGGGGCCGCGAGCCTCGGCGGTGGCGAAGCTGGGGTCGGTGGCGAGCTCCTCGAGACCGAGGGCGGTCGCGAGCCTCGGGAAGTGGCGTGCCTCGAGGAAGCCGAAGGCGATCCAGCGGCCGTCGATGCAGAGCGCGCGATGGCTGAGGACGCCCGAGGATTTGCCGGGCGGCGCAAATTCGTGGTCGTTCCAGACGCGGGCGACGTGGATGCCCTGCAGGGCGATCTGCGATCCGTAGAGCGAGACATCGACCTTCTGGCCTTCGCCACTGCGGAGCCGGTGCACGAGCGCGGCGAGGATGGCGTAGGAGAGCATGGCGCCGCCGGTCTGGTCGGCGATGCCGGGCTGGGCGCCGTGCGGGACTTCGCCGTCCTCGGTAGTGAACGCCATGAGGCCGCCGGTTGCCTGGGCAATGTTGTCGTAGCCGGGGTCACGACCGCGCGGGCCGAGCGGGCCGTACATGCTGCCGGACGCGAAGATCAGGCCGTGGTTGATCGCCTTGAGGTCGTCGTAGCCGATGCCGAGCTTCTCCATGGTGCCGGGACGGAAGTTCTCGGCGACGATGTCGACTTTCTCGGCGAGGCGTCGGACAACCTCGATGCCTTCGGGCTTGCGAAGGTCCAGGGAGATGCTGCGCTTGTTGCGGTTCAGGGATTCGAAGTAGGAGGAGTAGCCGCTGAGGTGGCGGCCGAGGGTGCGGCCGGGGTCGCCGCCGGGTTGTTCGATCTTCCAGATGTCAGCGCCGAGGTCGCCGAGCTGGGCGGTGCCGAAGGTGCCTTGCTGGAAGCGGGTGAAGTCGAGGATGCGGATGCCGTCTAGGGGGCCTGGCATTGGTCGCCGTCCTTTGTTGTTCGGGGGACCTCGGGCGGGTGCGCATTCTACATGTGGTGTGGGGGCGGATTGGGGGAAGTGGGAGTCGGATGGGATCGGAGTCGGATTCGGAAGGTGGTGCTGCGCACCTCGATGGAGTGGCCGGCTTGGCTGTTGGGATTCGTGCGGGGTTTTGAGGTCGCTTTCCAGATCGGGGGCTTTGCCCCCCGGTCCCCCCACTAGGGGGCAGCGTCTCCGTGTTCGATCGCCCTACGGGCGGGGGTCCCCTAGTACCCCTCCCAAACCCGGGTTGGCTGACCTCGGGCGTCTCGCGGCTTGGCCTCCGGGCGGATGGGGGCGCCGTTGGCGCGGTTCGGCGCCAACGGCGCTGTGTTGTCCGGAAGGGGTGGGACTGCCCTCGGGCGTCTCGGGCTTGGCCTCCGGGCAGCCGACTGCGCGAGGGGCGCGGGCGGCTGCCCGGGAGGCGGCTGCGGAACTAACTCCGAGGGATGTCGACGGTGCTCCTGGTGGCGATGGCCTCGGCGAGGGGGCGCATGACGCGCTCCGTCGTCTCCGCGTCAGGGATGGATCCGTCGGCCGGGGTCCAGGTGACGAAGAGGCTGTCCTGGTTCCCGTCGTCGTCGGTGGTGCGCATTGTTAGCGGCGACAACCAGTTGCTCCCGACGATTACTTCCCAGTCGCCGATCTGCTCGGCCGGCACGGTTCCTTGCTCGACGGCCAGATCCCAGATTGCGGTTCCGCTGCTCACGCCGATGGTCAGGAAGTTCTCTCCGTCGCCCGTGTCCTCGCTGATGTTGCACAGGAATCCGAAGGTCTCGTACGCGGTGGCGCCGTAGGCGTTACTTCCTTCGACGGTCGCGTCGGTCGACGATAGCAGCCCGTAGCTCACCAGGTCGTCCAGTGAAATCGCGCCGTTCAGCGGCTGGTTCTCGGAACAGAGGTCGGCCAGGATCACGCCGCCCCCGCCGGACGCTTCCCCGCTGGCGGGGGAGCCGGTCGCCTCAGCGGAGCCGCCCTCGCTGGTAGCAGCCGGGGTACCGTTGGCGCTGTCGGCCGTGGCCTCCGGCGAGCCGTTGCCTCCGGAATCGGACTCGTCTCCGCCACCGCAGGCGGAAGCGACGAGCGCCAGATCGATCATCGCAAACAGTAACCCCGACAACCTGATGTTTATCTCGTCCACCCTCTCGTGCAGTCGTTTTGTAGAACCCCACCGGACGGGAGCCGGGGAGCACCAAGGCGATACCTTCGTACCTTCGTCGACCATCTCGTCAGGGGCAATGGTGCTACCCGGCGCTCTGTAATAGCGGCCCTCTGGCGCCCACGTTCGCGCTCGCGGGCACCGAGCGGAGGCGTCAGTTCTCGCTAACGGCCGTGCCTTAGCACCCAGGGAGTGTTGTGCGTTTCTGGGGAAGCGCGGGCGTCTCCGCGTTCGAGATGGGCCTGCGCCGCGAGGTGCCTGGGACGGGCCTGCGCCGCTAGGTCTTCGGGAAGGGGCCTTCGCCGCGGGCGAGGGCGTCGCGGAGGGTGGCGAAGGCCCAGGCCGAGGCTTCGGCGGCGTTGGTTGGGTCGACGCCGAATTCGTTCACCAAGCGGTTCCAGCTTCCGAAGCTGAGCAGGAGCCGGAGGATCGCCATCGTGGCCTCGAGCTCGCCTTCGTCCAGGGATGCGTCGAGGTCGTGGAGCGCGCTGCGGAGGGCGGCGGTGAGCTGGGAGTTGCGAGCGGTCGGGCCGATCTGGCCGACGCTTGCGGCGCGGTCGATCGAGACGATCGTGCTGGCCTGGCCGATCACGCCGAGCTGACCGAAGAGCGGCCAGTTGTGGCGGATCGCATCCGGGAGCTTTTGCGGGTCTGTTTCGACGTCGATCGCTCCGAGGCTCTCCAGCAGCGCGTCGCTGGCGTCGATCAGGGAGTCGAGCAGGATCTCCTTGTTTTCGAAGTGGTTGTAGACGGTGCGGAGTGAGACGCCTGCGCGCTCGGCGACGGCGGGGACGGACAGGTTCGCGAGGCCGACCTGGACCAATTCCTCGGCCGCGGCCTGGATGATGCGGTCCGTGGCGACCCGTCGTTGCTGGTCCCTGAGCGATTCCGTCATGCGAAGAATGATAACACTTGACGAATTGTGCACGATACATGCAATCTACCGTCAATCCGTGTAAATGACTGACGAGGGGGTTCGTGGTGACGGCGGTGAATCAGGCGATCGAAGCACCCCGCGCGGGGCCGAGCGAGGCGCCCCTCGACACGGGCGTGGGCAGGGGGATCGATGCGAGCGCATGTGAGGGCGCGCGGGCGTTCCGCGTGACCGGTGCGTGGGTGCTGCTGGTCGGGACGCTGACGATGATTGCGGGCGCGGTGACGTGGGCGTCGTCGGGCCTTGACCTGGACGTGGCGCTGGCGGACGGGGAGGTGGCGGCGTACCTCAGCGACGCGGGCGCAGACCAGACGGTGCTGATGTGGAACCTGAGTCTGTGGACCGTCGGGGTGATCGGGATCGGGCTGGGCGGGCTGCTGTTGACGCGGTCATTGCCGGACAGCGTTGCGGCCACGGTCTCGCGGTTCGGGTTCATGACCGGCGTGGCCGCGGCGATCGGGTTCTTTCCGTTGTGGATGGGGCTGGTGCTGGGGCTGGGCGGCCATCCGGAGCTAGAGCCCGTTGGCGTCGCCCTTGGTCAGGCGGCGACGATCGCGGACTGGATCGCGACGGCGTTGATCCTGGGTGTGGGCGGGGTCGGGCTGGCGTTGGCGGGCCGCGACGCGTGGGTGCCGGGTTGGCTGGCGCGGGTGGCGCCGTTGGCCTCGGTACTGGGGGTGGTGTCGATCGCGTCATTGGCGCTGGACGCACGAGGGCTCGGGTTCGTGGTGGTTCCTGCCGGGTTCGCGCTGCTGCTGGCGTTGAGCGTGAGCGCGCTGCGTGCTCGCTAGGCGCCTCGGGAACTGCGAGGCTGCCTCGGAAAGGCCGGTTCAGATGACCAGCACGACGACGGAACGCGGGCAGATCACGTTCGAGGCGCCGGGGCCGGGCGAGTGGATGCTGGACTCCACACACCACGGCCGGCGGCCGCTGTCGGGCTACCTGCGGCCGATCTCGGCCGAGGCGTTCGAGGGGATGGCGGTGATGTTCCGCCGCTACGGGCTGCCGCTGGCGGGGATGGACGTCCGGCACGTCCACGGCCTGGAGTACATCCGCCCGAGGGCGGTCGGTGACTCCGGCAAGGGCAGCGCGCCACCGCCCACCTGGCTGATGAAGATCGTGGCGCGCGTGCACCCGGAGCTGCGGCGGCGTAACCGCGCGGCATCCGAGGCATGGCGCGACAGGGCCTGGCGCGAGGACGTCGACCGCTGGTTCGACGGCGAGCGCGCTCGGGTGATCGAGGCGAACCGGTCGTTCCAGCAGGTCGACCTCGCGGCGCTCGATGACGGCGCGCTGGTGCGGCAGCTCGCCGAGCTGACGAGTCACATGCGAGAGCAGGCGCGGGCCGGCTTCGCGACGCACGGTGGCGACATTATTCCCGTCGGCGACTACCTGGCGCACTGCGCCGAGTGGGGCATCGCGGCGCCCGAGGCGTCGGCGTTACTCCGAGGCAGTTCGCCGGCCTCGATGGAGACGGCGCGGCTGCTGGCGCCGGTGGCGCAGGCGCTCGCAGCGGGCGGCGGTGCGGTCGGGTCGATCGAGGAGGTGCGCGGCCTGGGTGCTGCGTGCGCGGAGGCGATCGACGAGTGGCTGGCGCTGCACGCGTGGCGCGTGATCTCGAGCGACGACCTGGATGCGGCGACGCTGGCGGAGTCGCCGGCGCTCCAGCTCGCGGCGTTGCGGTCCGCGGTCGAGCCCGTCGAGGCGGGCGAGGTTGATGTGAGCGCGGTGCGCGACAAGGTCCCGCCGGCGCAGCGTGCGCTGTTCGACGAGCTGCTGACCGAGGCCCGCTACGGGCTGCGGCTGCGAGACGACAACGTGGGTGTGCGCTGGAACTGGCCGGCCGGGCTGCTCCGACGCGCATTGCTCGAGGTGGGGCGCCGCCTCGTGACTGCGGGACGCCTCGAGGATGCCGGGCAGGCGATCGAGTTGGACGCGCGCGAGGTGTCGCCGCTGCTGCTGCGTGGCGATGGACCGAGCGTGGCCGAGGTGGCGGCGCGGCACCGCTTCCGTTTTGCGGTGGAGGCGGCGGGTCCGCCGAGCACCCTCGGCGAGCCGGAGCCACCGCCGCCGTTCGAGGCGCTGCCCGCGCCGATGGCGCGCGCCGCGCGGGCGGTGCTGGCGCTGATCGGGGCGATGGAGGGCGAGCCGGGAGCAGGGCCGCTGCGCGGGGTCGGGATCGGCGACCGCGTTTACCGAGGTCGCGCGCGGCTGGTGGTCGACGCGACGGACGCCCTCGAACGGATCGAGCCGGGCGATTTGTTGGTGACCTCGTTCACCGGCCCGTCGTACAACTCGCTGCTGCCGATCCTCGGCGCGGTGGTGGTCGAGGAGGGCGGGCCGATGTGCCACGCGGCGATCGTCGCGCGCGAGTTCGGGCTGCCGGCGGTGGTCGGCGCGACCGGGGTGATGTCACTCCTCCACGACGGCGATCAGATCGAGGTGGATCCGGTCGCCGGGGAGATTCGCGTCATCAGCTAGGACACGCGCCTCCTGCCAGCGCTGGCCGCGCGGGTGCTAGACCATCCGGAAGCGGGTGCCGCAGAGGGTGACGGTGTCGCCCTCGATGGTCGCGTTGCGCGCGGCAGCGGCGGCGAGGATGTGGGCGCGATCGGCGACCTCGATATCGAGCGCGGCGAGGCCTTCGCCGCGGCCGTCGGTGACCGGGACGAAGCGGAGCACGGCGTCGTCGAGGGCGATCGTCGGGACGCCGTCCGCGTTGGCCTCGACAGGAACGGCGAGCACCTCGGACCAGCGGGCGGCGAGTGCGGGCGGGTCGTTGGCCTGGATGTCGGCGGCGCGGAAGGCTCGCACGACCTCGAGGCGTTGTGCGGGGAGCCAGTCGGGGCCGGCCGGGTGCCACGGGCCGGCGGGGTCTTCATCACCCTCGTTCCACGAGAGCTGAAGCATGGAGCCGGGGACGTCCTTCGGGTGGAGCTGGATACCGTCGCTGTGGGAGCTGCTGGTGTCGAGGATCAGCCGGATGCCGAGGTCGGCGACGCGCGCCCGCACCTCGGCGATGTCGGCGGTCTGGAGAATCACCATGTACCCGCCGTCACCCCCGCGCCGCTCCAGGTAGCGGCCACCGGCCGTGCCCTCCTCGGTCGGGGCGACCACCTCGAGGAAGCCGTTGCCGACGGGCATCAGGAAGTTGTGCAGGCCGTACTTCTCGACGCCGGGGTCGCGGTAGCAGACCTCCAGGCCGAAGACGGCGTGGAAGTCCGCTTCGACGGCGTAGAGGTCGTGGGCGACGAGGGCGATCTGGCGCATGCGGTGCATGGTGGGCGGCCTTCCTCGGACGGTGAGGGGATGCGGGCAGACTAGCGCGCCCGCCCGGACGGCGGTGAGTTTGTTAGTACCGCGACCGGGGCTCAGGAGGGGGCCGAAACGGTTGCGCATCTGAAGGCGAGGCCTGCATCCACGTTGAGGTTCCCGGTGGTCGAGATCGCGAGCAACCCATCACCAACGGGCTCGATCGTGAGAAGTGTCCGGGTAGTGTGGCCGGATCGAAGGTCCGGGACAGCAGCCCGCTCAGGGGCAGGTGACCTCGAATGAACCACTTACTGGCGTCGCGTCACGACCGGAGAGGACTGCCAGGGTATCGATGAAGGTGGCCGTTCCTGTGGCGTGGACGGGGCGCCCGTCCGGCACGGTGTAACTGTCGATCTGACTGAGACCCTCAAGCCCAGGCGTTGTTCGGTATTCGTCTGCCGCCCACTCCACTCTGTCGGCGCCACTGCCAACAGTTACCATGACGGACGGGGGCGAAAACACATCGCCCTGGCTCTCCCAGCCATCGGGCGGGAGCACGATGATGACCTCTGCGGGGCGATTACGATCCAAGCGGCGCCTACACGCAGGCGATCGTCGGGCTCCCGGCCGACTTACGAGACAAGTATTTCGATCGCCTGATTGGCAGCCTGGGTGGGCAGGACGCATCCCGACAAGTCATGCCTGGGAGCGTTCCGGTAAAGATGGGGCCGGCGGCGACGCCAGGTCTGGCGCCTGGGGTGGCGCCGCTGTCTGCGGCTCCCGCGCCGCCACCGACGTATGCGGCACAGCCGAGGCCGGTGGCCGCGGCGCCGACTGCTCCGGTGCCGATCGGGCCGGTGTCGGCGGATGTGGCGCGGCTGTTCCTGTCGGACGTGCAGCGGGATGCGTTACGTCGAGGTGGGTTCACCGATCCGACGCAGGTGTCACCGCTGCGGGTGTCGGCGCCCGGGACATCGCAGTACTTGCAGCAGTTGTCGGCGAGCGTGGCGGGGACGCTTGGGTTCGGGCCGCCCGATCTGTTCTACGAGGAGCTGCGGCGGTTGCAGCCGCAGGGTGTGGGGGCCGGGCGCGGCCGACGGACGGCGTAGCGGGGCATCGAGGGCGGGCGGGCCGTCCGCGGTGTCGGGCGCCCGC
>JAQCIU010000069.1:0-8831 GCA_027593235.1 Chloroflexota bacterium | reverse complement strand
GTACTTGAGGGTCTTGAACTGGCTCTCGCTGTAGGGGTTGTCGTTGCTCACGTGCGGACGCGAGTGGCTGCGCCCGATCCCCAGGAAGGCGAGCAGCTCAACCACCGGATGCGAGGTCATCGACGAGCCGCGATCGGCGTGCACCGTGAGTTGGCCAGGCGGCACCTGGTGGCGCGCCACGGCATTCGCGATCAGCTCCTTGGCCAGCTCACCGGACTCCGACGGCGCCACACCCCACGCGACGACGTAGCGGCTGAAGATGTCGAGCACCAGGTAGAGGTCGTAGTACTCGCCGCGCCGCGGTCCTTTCAGCTTGGTGATGTCCCAACTCCAGACGATGTTCGGTGCAGCGGCCATCAGCTCGGGCTTCACCTTCGCCGGGTGGGTCGCCTGCCGCCGACGCTCGCGCACCTCGCCGTGCGCCCGCAGCAGCCGGTAGTACGTCGATTCCGAGGCCAGGTAGATGCCCTCATCGAGCAGCGTGTAGAGCACCTGGGCAGGAGCGCAGTCGACGAAGCGCGGCGAGCGCAGCGCGTCCAAGACGGCCGTGACCTCGGCGGTACTGAGCTTGTTCGGCGGTGCCGGCCGAGGCCGTCGATGCCGTGGCGTCGTCTGGTGCCGCCGGCGGTAGTGGCTGGCCCGAGCTCGCCCGACCGCCCGGCAAGCCGTCCTCGTTCCGAGCAGCGGCTCGATCGCGCAGAAGCACGACTCGGTCACGGCTGCTGCTTCGTCTCCTCGTCGCTCTCGGCCAGCAGCCGCGCCAAGAGCTCTGATGCTTTTCCCTGGATCTCCAGCGCCTGCTTGTGCCTGGCGAGCTGCTCTTCGAGACGCGCGTTGCGCCGCCGCAGCCGCTCCAGCTCTTGCCGCTCTGGGCTTTGGCGCTGCGGCCGGCGCCTGGGCGCGAGCTCACGCAGGGCACCCCGCTCGCGGGCGCGTCGCCAGTCCACGAGGTGCGAGGTGTACAGCCCTTCGCGGCGCAGCAACGCCCCTTTCGCGCCGGGATCGGTCAGGCGCTCGTACTCGTCCAAGATGGAGAGCTTGTACGCGGCGGTGAACCGCCGCCGCGTCGGCCTCGCTGCGGGTTCGTCGTCATGCATCGCGCCCTCATCGGCGGGCACGCGCGCGGTTGCCGTCGTCATGGTCATCGTCCACTTCATCCCCTCTCGCCCTGGAGGGATCATCCGCTATCGCTGGTGTCTCAACTCAGCCTGACAGACAGGGCTCTGAGCGCACCATCGCTCCGCTCCCGCGCGGACGGAGCGTGCTTCGACCATTGGTAGTAGGCGGACTGGGAGACCTCAAGCAGCGCGCACGCCGTGGCGACGTGGTGCGCTGCGGCCTTCTCCGCCGCGATGAACGGGTAGACGTTCATCGGGTCTCGGCTGCGAAGAAAACCGTCGCTCGCTTCAGAATGTCACGCTCTTCGCGCAGCACCCGGTTCTCCTTGCGGAGTCGGGCGATCTCTTCGCGGTCGGACGTACTGAGCCCGTCACGCCGTCCGCCGTCGATCTCGACCTGGGTCACCCAGCGCCGCACCACCGTCGCCGTCAGACCGAGGTCGCGCGCGACCGCAGCGATGCTCTTGCCGCTCGTGCGGCAGAGCTCGACGACTTCCGCCTTGTACTCGTCCGTGAACGCACGCCGTGCACGTCGTCCTGTCGATTCCATTCAGACATCCTTCCAGGGCTACACGCCCTATCTTGGGTGTCCGTCAGATCGGGGCAAGTCCAATCCGGCTAACCACGCACCCGCCGGGGACGTCCGTATCCAATATCGGATGACGATGTTGCATCTCATAGAACCGTATTGTGAACGTTATCACGTAACACAGATGGGATTCTGATATCCATGTCTTGGCTCTTGTGTGAGCGGGCGTCCGAGGCGGCCATCCGGGTCGAGGGCGCGGCACAACCGGAGGGGGAACGCATATGCCACAGCAGCAAACAGGTCTCGTGTCCCGTCGGATGGTGATCGGTAGTGCCGCCGTCGGCGGCCTGGGGCTCGCCGGAGCAGCGCTCATCGGGTGCTCGTCCAGCGCACCGGCGACGCCCAGCGCGGGGGATGCGAAGACCGCCGTCACTTCGTCCGCGTCGGGGGGCCAGCCGAAGTCGGGCGGGACCTTCAAGACCTCGGTCTCCGCGGACATCGAGACGCTGGATCGCTACCGCGGCAAGGCGCCGGCCGGGTGGAACCTGCCCTCGTACTTCACGGGGAGCCGCCTGCTCCAGTTCGACAACGGGAAGGGGCGCCCCGCGAAGGGCAACATCATTGCTGACCTCGCCGAGAAGTGGGAGCAGCCGGATCCGCAGACGATCGTCTTCCACCTGAACCAGGCTGCGAAGTTCGACGGCCGCGCGCCCACCAGCGGTCGCGCCGTGACTTCGGAGGATGTCGTCCAGTCGTGGAAGCGCTACGCCAGCGAGGCGGCCGAGCGGAAGACGATGTCGCACGCGGCCAACAAGGATGCGTCGATCATCGACATCACGGCGATCGACAAGAACACCGTGCAGGCGAAGCTCGCGTTCCCCGACGCGCTGGTCATCTCCCAGCTCGCGGGCCTCGCCAGTATCTGGGTGCAACCGGTGGAGGGCATCACCGGTAAGTTCGACCTGGCGAAGGACATGCGGGGCACCGGCCCCTTCATGCTGGAGGAGTACCGCCGGTCGGTCGGCTTCACGTTCGCGCGCAACCCGAACTGGCACCTCGCCGGTGCGGGCAAGCGCCCGTACCTGGACAAGGTGAACGTGGCGATCATCCCGGAGCGCGCGCAGACGGAGGCCCAGTTCCGCGCGAAGAACCTGCACGCGGGCGCCGTCTCGCAGCAGAACATCCCGCAGTTCTCCAAGGAGTTGCCGGGCACGCAGATCGTCACCGCGTCGCACATTCAGAATGGCGCGCTGTGGGGCTTCACCTGGGCCGATGGGCAGCCTTGGCACGACGTCCGTATCCGGCGCGCACTCTCGATGGCGGTCGACCGCGACACCTTCGGTGAGGTGATCTTCGACCCGGGCCGCTACAAGGCCGTGGGCGTGAACCTGAACCTGAAGTGGAACACGCCACTGGGCGCTGGCTGGGGTGACTTCTGGCTGGATCCCAAGGGCAAGGATGCCGGCCCGGGCGGCGCCTTCATGAAGCACAACGTCGCCGAGGCGAAGAAGCTCATGGCCGCCGCGGGCTACAGCCCGGGCAAGCCACTGAACTTCGACGTCATCTACCCCGGTGTGAAGTACGGCCTGGACTGGCCGACCCGCGCCGAAACCATCGGGTCGATGGCGTCCGAGGTCGGCTTCCAGATCCGGCAGGCCTCGATCGACTACACGAAGTACGTCTCGAACTACTGGCGCGGCGGCGCAAAGTTCAAGGGGGAGACCCAGCAGAACGCCGTCCAGTTCCCGCCGGGCGGCGCTGCGGCGAGCACCGCGCTGGAGTGGTGCATCTCGTACTTCACCTCGAAGGGCGTCAGTTCCGCGGTCGCCGACAAGTTCCCGGAGCTTGAGGCGATCGTCAAGAAGACCCGTACTCTCGCGGACTTCGAGGCACAGCGCCAGGGGATCTACGACATCCAGCGCTACACCATGGAGAACATGATCACCCTCCCGATCGGGCCAGTGACGGAGTCCGTCGATCTGATCTGGAAGGGGCTCCACGGCCCCGGCGAGATCAACGGCTGGCCCGGCGGCTTCCCCGTCCAGACGGAGTACCGCGACTACTGGATGGAAGGCGAGAGATAGCAGCGTCGATGTGGCCTACGACGCTGGCCCCGGTCGACGTCGTAGGCCGCGCTCCCGGCCTGCGGCGTCCTGCACCGCGGCCGGGTTGCCCGTGCCTCGGCCCCGTCCGAGGCACGTCGCGATCTCGTCGCTCGAACCAGCCAGCGGAAGGTGATCCATCCATGTCGAAGTACATCGCCCAGCGCCTGCTGCTCGCGGTGCCCACGGTGCTCGGGCTCACGATGCTCGTGTTCTTCGTGCTTCGCGTCCTAGTGCCGGTAGACGCGGTGGATCTCCAGTTCGCCGCCGCCGGGATGAAGGATCCGGAGCAGGAGGCCGCGTTGCGAGAGTCGCTCGGGATCACCGGGCCACTGCCGCTGCAGTACCTCAGCTGGCTCGGCCGGCTCATGACCGGAGACTTCGGCGTTTCGTTCTATACCGGGCGCACCGTGGTGGACGAGCTGGCCCTACGCATCCCGACCAGCCTGGAAGTGGGGATGGGCGCCCTGATGATCACAATCGTGATCGCGATCCCGATCGGCGTCTACTCCGCGGTGCGGCAGGACTCGGGCTTGGACTACCTCGCCCGCGGCGGCGCAATCCTGTTCTACGCGATCCCCGGCTTCTGGCTCGCGACGCTGATTCTCGTGTTCGGCAGCCTGTGGCTGAACTGGGCGCCGCCGACCGAGTACCACCACATCTGGGAGGATCCGATCGCCAACCTGAAGCAGGTCGCGCTCCCGATGTTCCTGCTGGGGCTCAGTCCGATCGGGACGCTGATCCGCCTGGTGCGCACGCAGGTGCTCGAGGTGATCCGCCAGGACTACGTGCGCACCGCACGCGCGAAGGGTCTCGCGCCCAGCACCGTGTACACCAGGCATGTGCTGCGGAACTCGCTGCTGCCGATCGTGACGGTGGTGGGGCTGCAGGTGCCGAACCTCATCGCGGGGACCGTGATCTTCGAGCAGGTGTTTGTGCTGCCCGGCGTCGGGCGCTACCTGCTGGACGCAGTGCTGCGGTTGGATCTGTTCGTGCTGATGGCGACGAACCTGTTCTTCGGCTCACTGATCATCCTCTCCAATCTCGTGGTGGACGTGAGCTACGGTTTCATCGACCCGCGCGTCCGGTATCAGTAGTCACGCTGCGATTGGAGTCCTGATGCCGTCCACTATCGATGCGAAGACTGGCGCAGCCGAGATCACGTTCGGACCGCAGATCGCCAATCGCCAGTGGCCGCTGGGCCTCGGTTGGCTGTTCCAGTTCGCCCGACGCAAGCCGCTGGGGTTCGCCGGGCTGATGGTGCTGGTGATCGTGGGCGGGGCGGCAGCCTTCGCGCCCCTCGTGACGCCCTACCATTACGCCACGACGAACTTCGGAGCGCGGCTCGAGGGACCGAGCCTCGCGCACATCTTCGGCACCGACAACCTGGGCCGCGATCTGTTCACGCGCGTGGTGTACGGTGCGCGCGTCTCGCTGGGCATCAGCTTCGCTGCCGTGATCCTCGCGAAGTCGATCGCAACGACGATCGGTATTGTCACGGGCTACTACGGCGGCTGGGTCGACAAGATCGGCCAGCGCTTCGTCGACATGTGGATCGCGCTGCCCCGCCTGATCATCATCATCACGATGATCGGCCTGATGGGGGCGAGCGCGACGACGCTGATCATCCTCGTCGGCCTCGCGAACGCGCCCACGTCGATCCGACTGATTCGCAGCACGGTCGTGAGCGTCCGCGAGGAGGCCTACATGGAAGCCGCCCGCGCATTGGGCGCGAGCAACACGAGGATCATGGTGCGGCACCTGCTGCCGAACGTGTTCCACATCGTGATGTTCTCGGCCACGGTCACGCTGGGCGCGGTGATCCTCATCGTCGCCTCGCTCGGGTTCCTCGGCTATGGCGTCCCGCCGCCCCAGCCGGACCTGGGCGCGATGCTAAGCGGCGCCGGGTTGACGTACATGCGCCAGAACCCGTGGATGGCGTTCTGGCCGGGCATCATCATCACCGCCGTCGTCTTCGCTTTCAACGTGCTCGGCGATGCCCTGCGCGACGTTCTCGACCCCCGCCTACGCGGCAGCCGCTAGCCCGACGAGGCGGAGATTCTCGGGGAGTGCGTGCGTCCGTATGCTCGACGGCGTCCTCCCGGTGCGCTCATCGCGCGGATGGCACGACGCGGCCATCCGCGCCGGAGGTCAGCGAGGTCGCGTCGTCCAACGCCCGACGCCGGCGGCTGATGTGCTGCGCGACATCTTCGATGCCGCCGCGAATGAGTCGGTGGAGTCGGAGGCGCTCGCGGGGTTGCTGTGCTTCTCGGCGATCCCGTTGGGCAGCATGTGCGCCCTTCGATGGGGCGAGTTGAGTTGGGGAACCGACCGCCTCGACTGCACCGTGACACTGGGCCGCGGACGGGCAGGGCGCCAGTACCTGGTGACGGGGCCGGCCGCCGGCGCCCTGATCCGTCTCTACGTCGGCGTCCGCGGCGATGACTCGTCGTTCGTCTTCTTGGGGCGCGTGATCCGCACCTCGCTCACGACACGCGCCGCGCGGGATCGGATGTCAGGCTGGGCGCGTACGGCCGGTCACGGGAACGTGACCCGGCACGGGCTGGTCTCGGCGCTCGCCGAGTCGCTCCGGGCTGCAGGACTGGACGATCCCAGCACGCAACTCGTGCTCGGGCGGCGACAGACACGCTCGGTGGATCGAATGCTCGCGCCTCACCGAAGACTGGAGAACCAGCGACGGGTGCAGGCATCGCTCGGCGCGATCCTGGCGCGCCCAGCTGGACAAGACAACGACCTAAAGGTACAAATAGTACAGACTGAATGAGGAGGACTCATGGCTAGGTTTATGGCCCTAGCGGAGGTCCGCGCCAACATCTCGGCCGTGATCGATCAAGTGTTCCACCGTGCGGAGCACGTCGTCATCGAGCGGCACGGGCACCCGGTGGCTGCGCTCGTGAGCCTCGCGGACCTCGCGCGCCTCGAGGCGGAGCGTCCGACCGCGGAGCGTCCGGCGGGCGCGCTGGCACTCGTGGGGGCGTGGGCCGACGTGGCCGATGCGGAGATCGATTCGTTCCTCGCCGACGTGGCCAGCGCCCGAGAGCGCGACACCGGGCGCAAGGTGCGGCTGAAGCCGTGAAGTACCTCTTCGACACGGACACCCTGAGCAATCTGCTCCGTCGCGCCCCTGAACCCGCGTTGGTGCGTCGCCTCGCCGGAACGCCGCCGGAGGAGCAGGCCACGTCGAGCATCACGCTCGGCGAACTGTTGTACGGCGCTCAGCGCCTCGGCGACCGTGCCACCGCGCTCGCCGGACGGATCGAGGATCTGCTCATCCCCAACCTCGCCGTGCTGCCCTTCGACACCGAGGCGGCCCGGGCCTACGGGGGCCTGCGCGCGACGCTCGAGCGGGCGGGGACCCCGATCGGCGACGCGGACATGCGGATCGCATCGATTGCCTTGTCGCGGGGGCTGGTCGTGGTGACGGCGAACACGCGGCACTTCGTGAGGGTCCCGAACCTCATCGTGGAGAACTGGCTCGCCTGAGGGCGGAAACGTAGGAGCAGCCGATGCGAGCGATCATCTACTCGAGGGTCTCGACGGACGCGCAGGAGTGCGACGGCACCTCGCTCGACACACAGGAGCGCGCCTGCATCGAACTCGCGGAGGCACGCGGATGGTCGGTGGTGCGCTGCATTCGTGACGCCGCGAGCGGGTTCCACCTGGACCGCGAGGGCATCGAGGCGCGGCGCGCTGCGGCGGGGCGAGGCCGATGTCGTGGTCGCGTACGCCGTCGACCGGCTCTCGCGGAACCAGAACCACATCGGCGTCCTGTTCGACGAAGTTCAGCAGGCCGGAGCGGTGTTGGAGTTCGCGACCGAACGCTTCGAGGACACTGCGGTCGGCCGCTTCATCCTCGCCGCGCGCGCGTTCATCGCGGAGGTCGAGCGCGAGAAGATCATCGAGCGCACCATGCGCGGCAAGGCAGAGCGCGCGCGAGGCGGCAGGCTGCCTCAGGGGGCGGGCCGCGGGATCTTCGGCTACCAGCACCACCCGGAGACGGGACACCGAACCGTCGACCCCGTGCAGGCCGCGAGCGTGCTCCGCATCTTCGGGGCCTTCGACAGTGGCCTCTCGTGCAATCGGATTGCGAACGACCTCAATCGGGACGGCGTGCCAGCCTTCGGCGGTGGCTGCTGGTACCCGCTCACCGTGCGTCGGGTGCTCCTCAATGAGACGTACACCGGCCGGACGATCTACCGGCGCACCCGGGCGGACAAGGTGCGGGACGTGGCGAGGAACAAGTGGCGCCGCCGTGTGGTGGAGCGGGACGAGTCGGAGTGGATCGAGGTCGAGGGCGCAACGCCGCCGATCGTGCCGCAGGCGTTGTTCGAGCGGGTTCGCGTGCGCCTCGCTGATCCTGAGCGCGCTGCGCGGACGTCCCGTTCCCACCGCTACGCGCTCTCCGGGCGGCTCCGGTGTGCCGAGTGCGGCGCGGCGATGGTGGGGCACGCCGTCAACGGCGGCCGCTATCTGTACTACCGGTGCCCGCGTGGCTCGAGCGGGCCGGGCGCCACGGCCTGCGGCTCCCGCTACGTCCGCACTGAGCGGCTCGAGGCGGCGGTGAAGGCCGCGCTCGCGGAGGCTCTGTCGTCGCCCGAGCGGCTCCTCGACGAGGCGCGACAGCTCGCTGCGCAGGAAGTCCCGGAGGACTCGCGGTTGGACACCGTGCTGGCCGAGTTGAACGAGGTCGAGGCGCGCCAGCGCAGGCTCGTCCAACTGTTCACCCGTGGCGATCTCCCGGAGGACATGCTCTCGGCGGAGTCGAAGGTGCTCGCCGAGAGGCGTGGGGTGCTGGAAGCGCGGCGGCGAGCGATCGATGTGCCGCCGCCCGCGCCGACCCTCGACCTGGCGCGGATCGCGCGTGACCTGCCGCGGGCGTTGCGGTTCATTCGGGTGTGGATCGAGGAATCCGACGGGGCGGACTTCGACCTCGTGCTGCGTGCGCTGAGCGCGCAGATCGTCGCGTCGAGTGAGGCGATCGAGGTGCGGGGGGAGGTGCCTCTAATTGCTGAGGCGCCTCAGTCTTTCGCTACCATTGAACGAACATCGGCATCACTGTTC
>JAQCIU010000068.1:0-8886 GCA_027593235.1 Chloroflexota bacterium | reverse complement strand
TGCGAGTTCTGGGTGCTTCACACTTCCCAGTCTCGCTGGAGGTCCCTCCGCAGTCAGCCGTCTCGCAGGTGTGTGGTCAGTACAGCTAGGCGTACTCGCCGAGGAACATGCCGCCGAGGACGTGGACGTGGGCGTGGTCCTGGGACTGCATGCCGTCGTAGCCGAAGTTCGAGAGGAGGCGGAAGCCGTTGGGGCAGTGTTGTTTCGCGACCTGGACGGCGATTTCGCCGACGCGGCCCATGTCGTTCCAGAGTTCGGCCTGTGTCTCGTGCTGCTTGTGGATGGCGAGCAACATGATCGGGACCCAGCGGAGGCGGTTGCGGAACACCATCACCTCGTCATCCTCGTAGAGGATGTCGGCCGGTTCGCGGTGCGCGGCGATCTCGCAGAACACGCAGTATCGAGGCACGGTGGACCAACCTGTCGGTGCTGGCGTGTGCGGGTCGGAGTGCTTACGTTCGGCCAGCGAACGGCGTCCACTCTATTGAGGCGCAACAACCAAGGTCAAAGCAACGACGCGCCGAACCGGCGGCGTTCTTCCGCGAAACAGGCAGGGTGTTCCGATGGCTGAAATCCGTCCCTTTCGAGGTCTGCGCTACAACCCCGCGGTCGTGAGTCCCGACGACGTGATCGCTCCGCCCTACGACGTGGTGGGCGAGGCGGCCGAGGCGCGGCTGCTGGCGCGCTCGCCGTACAACGCCGCGCACGTGGAGCTGGCGCCGGGCGCCGTCGAGGGGCGCTTTGACCGCGCCGCGGCGGCCCTCGCGAGCTGGCAGGCCAACGGGCAGCTCGTCCGGGACGACACGACCGGGTACTACCTCTACGAGCAGATCGCGACGATCGAGGGCGAGCGGGTCAGCCGGCGCTGCTTCTTCGCCCAGCTCCGGCTCGCGCAAACGGAGGAGGGGATCGTGCGGCCGCACGAGTCGACGATGGCGGGGCCGCGGGCGATTCGACTGGACCTGATGCGGGCGACGAACGCGGACATCAGCCCGATCTTTTCGATGTTCACGGATCCGGCGCGGCGTGCGCAGCCGGTGCTCGACCGCGCCGCCTCGGGAGCGCCCGCGTTCGAGGCGACGGACGAGCTTGGCGACGTGCACCGGTTATGGCCGATCAGCGACGCGGCGGAGGTGGCGACGCTGACGGAGGTGCTGCGGGACTCGACGGTGACGATCGCGGACGGGCACCACCGCTACCACACTGCCCTGGACTACGCGGCGGAGAACCCGGCGTCGGGGCCTGCGCGTTATGTCCTGATGGGTTTGATTGATGCCGACGACCCCGGGCTGGTGATCCTGCCGATCCACCGGCTGGTGCGGACCGCCCCGCCCGCCGACTTCCTGGAGCGGCTGGGCGAGCGGTTCGAGGTGACCGACCTGACGGCGGAGTTGGCCGGCGGCGCCGAGGGCGCGGCAGGGTTGTCGGAGGGCGCGGCAGCCGCCGCAGGGCTGCTGGCGCGGGTGCGCGGGCACGCCGGTGGCCCGTCGACGTTCGGTGTGATCGAGGCGTCGGGCCGGCTGCTGCTGGCGGTCGGCCGCTCGTTCGAGGCGCTGGGCGACGGGATGCCGGCGGGGCTCTCGGAGGCGTCGCGCCGCCTCGATGCGCTCGTGCTGACGACCCTGGTGCTCGACCCGATCTTCGGCATTGACGCGGCGGCGCTGACGGCCGGGGCGGTGACGTTCACCGAGGACGCGAACGAGGCCTACCGCGAAACCGTCGAGGGGCCGTACAGCGTCGCGTTCCTCGTGAACGGGACGCCGGTGCGGCAGGTGATCGAGGTGGCAGACGCCGGCGAGGTGATGCCGCAGAAGACGACGTTCTTCTACCCGAAGTTGGCGACCGGGATGGTGTTCTCGCTCCTCGATGAGTAACTGGCCGCGGCTCGCGGCCGCTGAGCGGCATCACCACCTCGCGGAAGGGCCGGCCGACGAGGGTTCTTGAGCATGGATCGAGGATGGGCGGGATGGAGATGGCGAAATTTCGCCATTGAAGTAGGGAGCAGGTGGAGAACCCTCCTCCCACACTGACCGCTGGCTCACCAGGAAGCGTTGTGGTGCGTCATGGGCCCGGGGGTATGCTCTGGCCCGGAGCTGTCGTGACACCGATCTACCCGTGTCCCTGCAACCGTGAGCCACACGAACAGCACGAGCGACTGACGACGGCCGAGCACCAGGTGATCGATCGACTCGTTGCGGCTGCTGGCCTCGCTGAGTAGGTATGTCGAGGCTCGCAGCTCGCCCCGTCATATCCTCGCTCCTTCTCTTTGCCATGGTGAGCTCTGCTGCTGCTGCCTGCACGGAGGCCGGCGATGCGCCGATCTCGTCTCCTTCGCCGACGCCCACAGCCACCGCCGAGGCGGACACGCGCATCGTCTACCCAGACGTCGGTTCGTCCTGGATGGGTCGTGACTACTACGCGGTGTGCATCCAAGACACTACGAAATCAGTCTGAGACGAGGCTCTGGCGGCGCGGCTCGCGGATCCGATCGCATCGAAGATCAGCGAACTCGAGGATGATCAGCCGCTTGTGATCGCTGCTGGATGTCCGTTCGATTACGAGGATGGCGAACTCATCACGAGGTCGTCCGTCAACATCTTCGCGTTACAGATCTACGCGGTGGACGACTCACTGGCACTGACTAACCGCATGGCCGAGCATTGGCTTCCCCCGGGTACTCATGACGCAACTCCGGTGACCCACATTATCGAGGTTCCGGTGAACCTTTTCGGTACGGAACAACTCGCTGAGTACCTGGACCAAGCGATCGGCCCGGAGCTAACACGCCGGCGTTGGAGGCTGGCGCAGCCGTGAGGCCGAGTTTAGGCAGCCGTCGGAGCGGCGATGCCGGCGGGGCTCTCGGAGGCGTCGCAGCGCCTCGATGCGCTCGGACGAGGCTGGTGCTCGACCCGATCTTCGGCATTGACGCTGCGGCGCTGACGGCGGGGGCGGTGACGTTCACCGAGGACGCGAACGAGGCCTATCGCTATTGCCCGAAGCTGGCGACCGGGATGGTGTTCTCGATCCTCGACGAGTAGCTGGCGCCGACCGGAACCTGCCGGCTTGCTGCTCCGTTCATCAATGGATGGCCGGAGGAACGATGATGTGGCGCGCCCTTTCTCTGCTCGTGGGCGCGGTCCTCGTCGCGGCGTGCAGCGGGGCCGCGCCGGAGCCGGTCGACACGACGCCTGATAGCGCCGCCACCTCGTCAGTTGCGAGCCCGACTGCGGTCCCATCAGCGAGCACCGCGACGGCTCAGCCGGTACCAACGAGCGGACCGTCGCTCGCGGTCGGGGAGTCTCGGCGATTCGCGACGGCGGTCACGAATACGCGGATGGTGCCGTTCGACCCTGCGGCGCGAGCCGAGGGAGACGAGTGGGCGTGGCAGCTGCTCTATCACGTCGATCGTGACGAGCTGTGGGCCGTCGTCGGCGACGACGGAACGCCCTACTGGCTTGCGCTCAGCGCCGACGCTGATCTCGGCATTGGAACGGCGTTCGATGACCTACGGCGGAGAGGCGCGGATACGGTGCTGGTCGATCTGAAGACCGGCGGCCTGACTCAGGTCTTCCCGTTTCCGGTCGAGGTCCATCCCTGGTCCACAGCCGGTCACCCGGTCGTTCGCATTCCACCGGCCGCAGCCTCAGATCCGCGAACGGCGGACTGGACGGCGGGAACCTACGAACTTGATCTCGATCAAGGGATCGCGACGTTAGTGTCGACGGCGAATCCGTTCCGAGGCTGGGTCGCGGTCCCCGCCGACTCCGCGCTGGGCGCGGGTGTCCTGGAGTGGCGGACGTTCCCGGATCAAGGCATTTCCTCGCTGGTGTTCAGCCCCGAGGTGGGGTCGCCAGAGCAGATCATCGCGAGTCTGGCCGGCAGCGTGAGCTGGGCACCAAGTGGCCGATTCCTCACCCTGCAGAGGCGCGACGGCGAGTGGTCGATCTACGACATCTATCGCGACTCGATGTTCGACCTCACGGCGGGTGCAAGCGGGGCGGGCAACTGGTCACCGGACGGCCGCTTTTTCGTGTTCGGTCGTGCAGGTTCCACGGGGATCGTCGACACCGCGGGCCTGCTCAGCGGGGCGGGCGCGGAGTCGTTACGGGTGATCGGTCCGTTCGCGGACGCGATCTTCGCCGACTGGGGACCGGGCGCGTCGCCGACGGAGGCGCTGCTGCTGGGCGAATACTGCGCTGGGGACGGATTCCGGCTCGATCGGGTGGACCTGGAAACCGGCGAACGCTCGCGTATCCCGACCACAGTTGGGGGCTTCTGGGTCTACGACTGGTCTCCTCGCGGCGACCTGATCGCGGTCTCAAGCTGGGATGTCGACGGCGGTTTCACCTTGATCGATGCGGTGACCGGGGGGCGGGCAGTTCGGCCGACGCTCGATACCGTCGTGACGGCGATGCGGGATGTCGCGTGGTCCGCGAGCGGCGAGTGGATCAAGCTTAACGAGATTGGGGGGCGGGACCGCTGCGCGGTGTGAGCGATGTCGCTGGCGAATGGTGCGGGCTGTGAACGGCACCGGCTGGTGCGGCGGACACCTACTCGAAACGGGGAGCGGAACGGGAACCCGGAGTATGTGCTGCGCAGCGCGATGGAGTGGGCGGCTGGGCCGTCGGGGTGCGCGAGATCCTCGGTGGTCGCTTTCCCGATCCGGGGGGCTTGTCTTGCTGATCGCCCTACGGGCGAGGCCCCCAATCCCCCCATAGGGGACAGCCGTTCTCGGGTGATCGCCCTACGGGCGAGGGTCCCCTCCGACCCCTCCCAAACGGCCCTGTGACTGGCACGGGCGCATCGATTCGTGCCAGTCACAGGGCCGCGTCCCCAAGCTGCCGATGGCGAATTCCGTGCTGAAGGTCGATCGGGGGCTGAGGAGCGTTGGGGGGACGCTAGGCGGTGAGGGCGTTGGGAGGTGGCGGGAACGTGGGCGGATGATTCTTCCGGGATCGGCGCCCGGGCGTGTCGGAGCGTCGAGGAACGGAGCGTGACAGGGACTGCCGCAGGGATCCCGTCGTTGACGGTGTCGGTCACAGCCTTTGCGGGATCTGGCCGGACCCAGCTCGGCGGGAAGGCTTGATATCCTGTCGCGAACGAAGGGGAGTAGTCCTCCGGGCGTCGCCGTCAACACGGTCCTACGGGACCCGGTGACGTCGCCCCACTTGCGTGGGGTGGACGAGACCTTCTGCTGACGACGTGTCATGCAGAAGGGACTCCTTACCTTGGACCTTGATGTGTTTGCAGGGCTGGACCTGTCGGTCTGGCTGGCGTTCAACGTGTTCATCATCGCGATGCTGTCGCTCGATCTGTTCGTGCTGCATCGTGACGCGCACGTGGTCTCGATCCGCGAGGCGGCGATCACGAGCGCCGGATGGATCGTTCTGGGTGTGAGCTTCGGCGCGGTGATCTGGTGGTGGCAGGGCGCGAATAGCGCGGGCGAATACTACGCCGGCTACCTGATCGAGAAGAGCCTCTCGGTCGACAACGTGTTCGTGTTCGTGCTGATTTTCTCGTACTTCGCGGTGCCGCCGGCGTACCAGCACCGGGTGCTGTTCTGGGGCGTGCTGGGCGCGCTGGTGATGCGGGGTGCGTTCATCCTGGCGGGCGCGGCGCTGATCGAGCAGTTCGACTGGATCCTCTACATCTTCGGGGCGTTTTTGCTGTTCACGGCGTTCCGGATGTTCCGGCACACGGAGCTGGCGCTGGATCCGGGGCAGAACCCGGTGCTGCGGCTGCTGGGCCGGTTCGTGCCGCTGTCCTCGGAGTACGACGGGCAGAAGCTGTTCTCGCGGCGCCTGGATCAGTCAGCGCCGCGGGGCGCGCGGGCGACGCTGGTGGCGACGCCGCTGTTCGCGGTGCTGGTGATCGTGGAGACGACGGACCTGGTGTTTGCGGTGGACTCGATCCCGGCGATCTTCGCGGTGACGCGCGACCCGTTCATTGTCTACAGCTCGAACGCGTTCGCGATCCTCGGGCTGCGGGCGCTGTACTTCTTGCTGGCGGGGGTGGCGCACCGGTTCGTGTACCTGAAGACGGGGCTGGCGATCATCCTGGCGTTCGTCGGCGTGAAGATGCTGATTACCGACCTGTACCACTTCCCGGTCTGGGTCTCGCTGAGCGTGATTGGCGGGGTGTTGGCGGTGTCGGTGGTGGCGTCGCTGCGGAGTTCGAGGGTGTTGGATGCGGCACACGATGCGCCGTTGCCGGATCCGTTGGGGCTGCTGTCTTCGAGGCAGGAGCGGTCGGATGGGGATCATCGCTAGCGCTTCGCTCAGTGCTTCGGTGAGTGAGTGATGCACGGTGGTTGTTTGTTGGACGGACGGGGCGGAAGCCGGAGTTTGTAAAACGCAACTCGACTGAGTGGGCGGCTTGGCCGTCGGGGTGCGCGATCCTCGGTGGTCGCTTTCCCGATCCGGGGGGCTTGTCTTGCTGATCGCCCTACGGGCGAGGGCCCCCCAATCCCCCCAGTAGGGGACAGCCGTTCTTGGGTGATCGCCCTACGGGCGAGGGTCCCCTACGACCCCTCCCAAACGGGCCAGTGGCTCGGTGCTGCACTTCGGATCGCTCTACTGGCCCGCGTCCCCAAGCTGCCGAGGGCGAGCGGCGGTGGAGGTCGATAGACGGGCAGTCGGGCAGACGGGGATGCGGGGGGACACCGACGCACCCGGGTGTAGAGGAACAGACGGACAGGGATTTACGAGCGAAGACGGTCGTCGGCAGCGGGACCTGCGGAGTCGAGTGGGGCTAGCGGGCGGTGGCGACCCAGAGGTGGGTGCCGTCGCTGGTGACGGTGACGTTGCCGTCTTCGTCGGTGCGGAAGAGGGGGGATGCCGGCGTAGCGGGCGATCACCTCGTCGGCGGGGTGGCCGTAGGGGTTGGTGGCGCTGACGGAGACGACGGCCGCGGCGGGGGAGACGGATTCGAGGAAGGCGGGGGTCGAGGAGGTTCTTGAGCCGTGGTGCGGGATGAGGAGGATGTCTGCCTCGATGTCCTGGCCGCTTTCGACGAGCCAGGTTTCGGCGGGGGCCTCGATGTCGGCGGTGATGAGGATGCGGCGGGTGCCGATCGTGACGAGGATGACCAGCGAGCCGTCGTTGTCGGAGTCGAGTGCGGGGATGCGCGACGCTGTCGGCGGGGAGAGCACCTCGATGGTGGTGCGGTCGCTGAGGATGAGGCGGTCGCCGAGGTCGAGCGGGCGGCCGCTGGACGCCGCGGGGAGGCGAGCGCCGAGGTCATCGAGGGTGCGCTGGTCGGCGAGGAGCGCGTCGGTCGGGTAGCGGCCGAGCACGGTGGCGAGCCCGCCGGCGTGGTCTGCATCGGAGTGGCTGATCAAGACGGCATCGAGGTGCGCGACATCTGGCGGAAGTGAGAGCACGACGGAGCCGTCCGGCGGGCCGACATCGAACAGGACGCGCTGGCCGTCGTCCTCGACGAGCACAGCGAGGCCGTTACCGACGTCGAGGAAGGTGATCCGCGCGTCGCTGGAGGCTGGGCGGAGCAGTGGCAGCCAGAGCCCGACCACGATGACGGCGAGGCCAATTTGCCAGGCAATCGCGGTGCTGCCAGCGGAGGACTCGAGGGCGTTCGTGCGTTCACCGTTGCGATCGAGTAGCCAGGTGACCGCGACGAGCGCGACGTACCAGACAGCCCCAGCGGCGATCGGCGCGTGCACCGCGAAGTCGCCGCCCGGGAGCGCGGCGAACGCCTCGACGACCCAGATGAAGGCACCGGGTACGAATGTCAGCAACCGGCGTGCGGCAGGGGCGGTGACGTCGTTCGAGCCAGCGGCAGCGGCGAGGGCGGCGACGAACACCGTGGCCTCGTAGAGCGGCGCGACGACGACGTTCGCGGGGATCGAGACGATCGAGACGCGTTCGAACGCGGCTACCTGCACCGGGAGCACGGCGAGCGTGGCGGCGGTGGCGGTCGAAGCGAGGCCGACGATCGTCGCGCGCGCCCCCGCGTCGGGCCAGTGGAGGCGGGTGAGGACGAACGCGGTGAGCGATGGTGCGACCACCATCACGCCGGCGGTGGCGGTGGCGCTGAGCTGGAACGCGACGTCGCGGGCGAGGGATGGTTCCCAGGCGACCATCACCGCGGCTGCGTAGACGAGATAGATCCAGCCGGGCGTGCGCCGCCCGAGCGCGGAGGCAATGACGATGCCGACCGCCATCACCGCCGCTCGCACCACCGGCGGATCGGCTCCGACGAGCGCCACGTAGCCCGGCAGTGCGAAGAGCACGATGAACGCCGCGCGACGCCTTGGCACCGCGAGCGTGAGCAGCGTGATCGCGGTGCCGAGGAGCAAGGCGACGTTCTGCCCGGAGACGACGACGAGGTGGGTCGTCCCGGTCTGGCGCAGGTCCTCGGTGAGCTGTTCGGGCATCGTGCCGCGTTCGCCGACGAGCACTCCGGCGGCGAGCGCTGACTCCCGCGCGGGCAAGGTGCGTTCGATATTCGCGTTCAGCCAGCGGCGCAGCCTGCGGAACGGGGTCCTTCGCTGTCATGGCCCTCGACGGTCCAGAAGTCCGGGAAGGCGGCGACGGCATAGATCCCGCGACTGGCGAGGAACGCGGGGTAGTCGAAGGCGTCGATCGCGGGCGGATCCTCGAGATCGACGACGAGGCGCAGCCGGTCGCCGGCCGCGAGCGGATCGAACGGCGTGGGGAGCGTGACGCGCAGGCCGCCAGTGACCGGGGCGCCGTCGACGGAGGCGACCGCGAGGTCGACGCGCGCGTAGAGGCCGCGCAGGCGCGGGTCTTCGCGGATCGTGCCGACGACCTCGTGCTCGCCTCGGATCGCCGCCAGCGGCGGCGGCGCGGCATCGACCGACGCCTCGAAGCGGGCGTGCCCGAGGGTGACGGCGATCGCGGCGCAGAC
>JAQCIU010000067.1:0-8938 GCA_027593235.1 Chloroflexota bacterium | reverse complement strand
CCTGCATCCTTGGGATCAGGGCCTGGAGTTCCGCTGAGATGCGCGGACGGCCGCCGCGGCGCGTTCGTCGTGAGCTTCACCCAGACGTGCTTGTTCGTTTCATCGATCGCCAGGAGCGGACTCGATCCGCCGCCACCGGGGGGCATCGAAGTGAAGGCGATGAGACTCACGACCCCGGTCGCGGATCGCTCTCGCACCAAGCCGTTCCAGTCCGCTTCATCGACCATGGGAACGAGAGTACGAGACAGCCGGGTGCCAGCACCACGTTGAGTTGCCTCCTTTGCCTGTTTGTGACTTCAGCATTGTCGGCGAGCTGTTCCCGTTCGTCGGCGCTGTGCAACCGCATTTCCTTGGTCAGATCGGCCATCACCCATGCGAGGCGAGGCAGATCACCGTCTTCCGGCTAGAGACATGGTCGCGATTTGCGAGAATCCGGTCACCCAACGGCAATCACTTGCCAAGCTCAGTTGGTCAGAGCGTCCGGTTTACACCCGGAAGGTCGGAGGTTCGAACCCTCCATCGCCCACCAGTGCGCCTTACTGCGCGCGCCCTTCGGCCTCGCGCATCGCGATGCCACTCCAACCCCTCGCCCTTCCACCGCGACGCCGCGCCGCGTCGAGTGCCCTCGATGTCACGCTTGCTCGATCGGGACGGTTGGGAGGCCGGCGGCCTTCCATGCTCGGTAGCCGCCGATCAGGTCGGATGCGCGCGTGAAGCCGAGATCGAGGAGCGAGGCGGCGGCGAGGCTGCTGGAGTAGCCGTCGTTGCAGACGACAATGAGCTGGAGCGCGGGATCGGCGATCCGCGGATCGGGCAGCTCGGCGGTGGGATCGGCGCGCCACTCGAGGGTGTTACGGGTGACGAGGACCGAACCGGGGATGATGCCCTCGGCGGTGCGATCGGCGGAATCGCGGGTATCGACGACGAGCGCGCCAGCGGTGAGCGCGGCCGCGGCCTCGGTTGGTGTGAGGCGGATGATACGGGCGCGGGCGGCAGCGAGCATTCGTTCGATCGTGGTTGGTGGTGTCATCTCGGGGTGACGGTAACGCCGGGCGTGATGGGATGGGGAAAAACAAACATCGTTCAAATTGAACGTGTCGTTCCTACTCACCTACACTCGCGAGCGGATCGGGGGTCTCCTTGGCGAGCAACAGCAAGCATGAGTGGTTGACCACCACACACAAGAAGGCGACCGACCGTTTCGCCGAGCGCCGTGAACAGTTCGAATCATCTTCGGGCGCGGCGTTGGATCCGGTGTATGGACCGGAAGACCTGGCTGAGTGGAACTACCACGAGAAGCTGGGCTACCCGGGCGAATACCCGTTCACTCGCGGTGTACAGCCGACGATGTATCGCGGCCGTCTCTGGACGATGCGCCAGTACGCCGGTTTCGCGGACGCGGCCGAGTCGAACAAGCGGTACAAGTTCCTGCTCGCGCAGGGGCAGACCGGGCTCTCAGTAGCCTTCGACCTGCCGACGCAGATTGGCTTCGACTCGGACGACGAGGAGTCGCTGGGCGAGGTCGGCAAGGTCGGCGTGGCGATTTCGTCGCTCGCGGACATGGAGGTCCTGACCGAGGGGATCCCGCTCGAGCAGATCACAACGTCGATGACGATCAACGCGACGGCGCCGATCCTGCTGGCGTTCTACGTCGCGGCGGCGAAGAAGCAGAACGCTGATCTCACGAAGATCGGCGGGACGATTCAGAACGACATCCTCAAGGAGTACATCGCGCGCGGGACGTACATCTTTCCGCCGCGTCCGTCGCTGCGGCTGGTGACCGACACCTTTGCCTGGTGCAAGGACGAGTTGCCGGCGTGGAACACGATCTCGATCAGCGGCTACCACATGCGCGAGGCGGGCTGCACCGCGGCGCAAGAGCTGGCGTTCACCTTCGCCAACGCGATTGAGTACGTGGACGCGGCGCTGGAGATCGGGCTGAAGTTCGACGAGTTCGCGCCGCGGCTCGCGTTCTTTTGGGCCTGCCACTCGAACTTCCTCGAGGAGGTCGCGAAGTTCCGTGCCAGCCGGCGGGTGTGGGCGCGGATCGCGACGGAGCGGTACGGGTCGACGGACGCGCGTTCGCAAATGCTGCGCTTTCACACGCAGACCGGTGGCGCGACGCTGACGGCGCAGCAGCCGCTGAACAACGTGATCCGGACGACGCTGCAGGCGATGTCCGCGGTCCTCGGTGGGACGCAGTCGCTGCACACCAACTCGTACGACGAGGCGCTGGCGTTGCCGACCGAGGAATCGGTCGAGCTGGCGCTGCGCACGCAGCAGGTGATCGGCTACGAATCGGGCGTGGCGGACGTGATCGATCCGCTTGCGGGTTCGTACTACATGGAGGCCCTGACCGACCGTGTCGAAGCCGAAACGATGGCGTACATCGATCGCATCCAGGATCTGGGTGGTGCGCTGACGGGCATCGAGCAGGGTTTCCAGCAGCGTGAGATCCAGGAGAGCGCCTTCCGGCTGCAGCGCCAGGCGGAGACGAAGGATCGGATCGTCGTCGGGGTGAACGACTTCGTCACCGAGGAGCTGGTGCCGCCGGTGATCATGCGCGTCGACCCCGCGGTCGAGAAGCGTCGAACGGCGGAGATGACCGCGCTGCGCGCGCGCCGCGATCAGGCGGCGGTCGACCGTTCGCTGACCGCGATCCGGGCGGCGGCGAATGGGACGGCGAACATGATGCCGCTGCTGATCGAGGCCGTTGAGGAGTACGTGACAGTCGGTGAGATCTGCGGCGTCCTCCGCGAGGAGTGGGGCGAGTACCACGAGGTCATGACCCTCTAGCCGGCACGAGGCGCGCCGGTGTGCGCGCCTCGTGGACTGGCTGCAACTCACCGCGATAGACCAGGAGCTGCCGATGATCGACAAGATTCACCACGTGGGCGTGGTCCTGCCGGACGCCGATAAGGCGCTCGGCTTTTTCCGCGACGTGATGGGCCTGGAGGTCACGGAAGACCGCACGATCGAGGAGCAGGGCGTCCGCGGGGTACTGCTGGGCGTTGGCGAGAACGAGATCGAGTTGCTCCAGCCGACGCGGGACGACACGGGCGTGGCCCGTTACCTGGCGTCGAAGGGCCAGACGCTGCACCACATCTGCTTTCGGACGGACGACATTCGCGGCGAGCTGGCGCGCCTGAAGGCGGCCGGGGTCGAGTTGGTCGACCAGGAGCCGCGTGACGGCCTGGCTGGCGAGATCGCGTTCATTCACCCAAAGGCCTCGCACGGCGTGCTGATCGAGCTGGCGCAGCCGCCAGCGGGATCGCACAGCTCCGACGCGAAGGGGTTTGATCACCTGGCGGCGCTGGTGTCCGACATGGGCGTCGCGAGCGCGACCTGGAAGCAGCTTGTCGGCATTGAGGTGACGAACGAGATCCGTCCCGAGGGTCGCGGCATGGTGATCGGCCAGATGCCGTGCAGCCAGGTGATGGTGGAATTGCTGGCCGCGGAGTCGCCCGACTCGCCGATGGCGAAGCGGATCGAGGAGAACGGAGAAGGCCCGGCCTCGATGGTGGCGATCGAAGTACAGGACATCGCGGCGGAGATCGCGCGCTACCGCGCGGCCGGCATCGAGTTGCCGGACGCCGCGCCGGGAGCATTGCCGAACAGCGTGACCTCGACGATTTCGCCGAACCAGTCGTTCGGCCTCGCGATCCAACTCATCGAGTTCAATAACTAGTACGCGGACTGGCGTGTGGTCCCGGCCGGGACCAGACTGACGCGCGGAGGACCGAGATGACCCAACCCAGCGCCGAGGCGAGTACCGCCACCGACGAGCGCCCGATCCGGGTGCTGATCGCGAAGCCCGGCCTCGATGGCCACGACCGTGGCGCGAAGGTGGTTGCGCGCGCGCTGCGCGACGCGGGCATGGAGGTGGTCTACACCGGCATCCGCCAGACGCCGCAGATGATCGCCGAAGCGGCGTTGCAGGAAGACGTGCAGGTGATCGGGCTCTCGATCCTGTCCGGCGCGCACCTCGGTCTCTTTCCGCGCGTGGTCGAGGAACTGAAGAGCCGCGGCGTCGATGACGTGCTGCTCTTCGCCGGCGGCATCATCCCGGCCGACGACGTGGCCGAGGTGAAGGCGCTGGGCTTCCAGGGCGTCTTCGGGCCCGGCACGGACACCCGCGACATCGTCAAGTTCGTGCGCGAGCACGCACCACGACGCACCTAGCTCTTGGACGCCGACGAGTTAGTTGACGCGCTGCTCGCTGGAAACCGCCGCGCGCTCGCACGTGCCATCACCCATGTTGAGGCGGACTCCGCGATCGGCCGCGAGGTGCTGCGCCGCATCTACCCGAAGACCGGCCGCGCTCAGACGATTGGGATCACCGGATCCGCCGGCGCCGGGAAGTCGACGTTGGTTGGCGCGCTGGCGCGGGCTGAACGGGCGCGTGGGCGCACCGTCGGCATTGTCGCCGTCGATCCGTCGTCCCCCTTCTCGCATGGGGCGATCCTGGGCGACCGGATCCGGATGCAAGACCTGACCAGCGACCCCGGGGTGTTCCTGCGATCGATGGCGTCACGCGGCAACCTGGGCGGTCTTTCCGAGGCGGCGACGGGTGTCGTCGATCTGATGGATGCCTTCGGGCACGACATCGTGCTGATCGAAACGGTGGGCGCGGGCCAGGACGAGGTGGAGGTCGCGACGACGGCTCAGACCACCGTGCTGGTGGCGAACCCGGGCGCCGGCGACGAGGTCCAGTCGATGAAGGCCGGGCTGATGGAGATCGCCCAGATCATGGTGGTGAACAAGGCGGATCTCGCGGGGGCTGACACCGCCGTCGCGCAGCTCCGCGCCTTGCTAGCGATCGCGAATCTCCAGAGCTGGACGCCGCCGATCCTGAAGACCGTGGCGAAAGCGAACGAGGGCATCGAAGCGCTGGTGGAAGCGATCGACCTGCACCAGGCGCACACGCGGAGCGACGAGCACGCGGTCGCGGAGCGCTCACGACACGTGCGCGGTCAGATCATCGCGCTGGCGCGCGCGGCGCTGCACCGCGAAGCACTGGAGGCGGCGAGCGCGAGCGGAGCGCTGGAGGCGTTGGTCGACGAGGTCGCCGGGCGTCGTCGCGATCCGCGGTCAGCGGCACTGGAGCTGCTCGACTCGCTGCGCGCGACCTGGGCCGCGTCCGGGTCGTCCTTCGGACCACCGCGGTCGAAGTCATAGACTCGACCGCATGACGCAGCGAGTTCGTGTGACCTTTGCGAAGGAAGGGCCGTTGCGCTGGGTGGCGCACCTGGACCTGATGCGCACCTGGGAACGGGCGATTCGCCGGGCCGTGTTGCCGTTGGCTTACTCGCAGGGCTTCTCTCCGCACGCCAAGATCGCGCTGGCGGCGCCGTTACCGGTCGGGGTGGAAGGCAGCCGCGAACTGATCGACATCTGGCTCGACGATGCGGTGGCACTTGACCAGATCGCGAAGCAACTGACGAGGGTGATGCCACCGGGGCTCTCGCTTTCCGCAGTCGAAGAGGTGTCCGAGACACTGCCCTCGATGCAGTCATGCCTACAGGCCGCACGCTATCGGGTGGCCTTCGCGGCGGAAGCGATCGCGAGCGGATCGTTGGCCGGGCCGATCGCGGATCTGCTGGCGCTCGAGGAGCTGCCGTGGGTCGAGCAGCGTGGCGAGAAGGTGCGGCGCTATGACCTGCGCGCGACGATCCTGGACATCGCCGAGCACGCGGATGGCGAGACGCTGGCGCTCGAACTGCACCTCTCGCTGGAGGAAGGCCGCACCGGCCGTCCCTCGCAGGTGCTGAAAGCGCTGGGTATCGAGGCGGAGCCCGCGGCGATCGCGCGGACAGCGATCGAATTCACCGAGGCCGCTGTATCCCGGCCGGCGGTCGCCGCTGCGCAGCCGGAGACGCCTCGGCGGATCGCTGACTCCGCGGAGAGCGCCGACTGATGGCGACGACCGTGTACCTGGTGCGGCACAGCGAGACAGACGACAACGTGAGCGGGGTACCGCAGGGCCTGCGGGACGTCCCGTTGAACGCGCGCGGCCGCGAGCATGCACAGGCGGTCGCCCGCTGGTTCGAGGGCCGACCGCTGGCGGCGGTGATTGCGAGCCCGTTGTCGCGGAGCCTGGACGTGGCGTACGCGATCGCGGCAGTCGGGGCCGTGACCGCGGAGACCGACGAGCGGCTGGTCGAATTCGATCAGGGCGACCTGGACGGCATGCCGATCGTCGAGGTGCGCGAGCGCTACCCGGAGTTCATCGCGCGCTGGCGAGATGAGGATCCGGCGGATTTGCGGATGCCCGGCGGCGAGACCTACGGCGAGGTGCAGGCGCGGATGGTGGCGGCGATTGAGGCTGCTGCGGCGGCGTACGAAGGCTCCGCCGTGGCGTTGGTTTCCCACAACCTGGCGATCAAGGCTGCCCTCTGCCACGCGCTGGGGGCGCCGCTGGCGGGCTTTCGGAAGCTGCGCGTCGACCTCGCGTCGGTCTCCGTGCTGGAGGTGTCGCCGGGACGTTGGTGGCGGGTGACGCTGATGAACGAGCGGTGCCACATGGCGGATGAAGGCGCGGTCTGGGAGGCGGCGGGCAGATAGGCAGTCGCACCGCGCTGATTCGCTTGGTACGGTGAGGTCGAGCGGGGTCGGAAGGCAAATGCGCCGGTGCACGGTCTCCCCATGCCGCGCCCGCGGGTTCTGGTATTCGGACCCGCACATATGGTGATTGTCGTAGCCCTCCTTTTGATGGGGCTATTCGTGTACGCCGCGTTCCAGACAGCGGCGCAGAGTCACCGACTGCAGATCCAGGAGCGCGAACTCCGCGCCGAGATCACCGAACTCCGCAGCCAACACGCTGAACTCCAGGGCCTGGCCGCCTACATCGAGTCCGACGAGTACGTCGAGGCGTTCGCCCGCGAACGGTTCGGGCTGGTGATGCCCGGCGAGACCGCGGTTGACGTGGAGGCGCCCGTGGTGCCGCCGCGCGAGCGTGAGCCGGGCGAACACTGGTGGGAGTCGCTGTTCGGCGACTAGGCTCTCGCCATGAGCAGCCTCGGCCCCGCCTTTCCTCGCAACCGTCGCGCCGCCGCGTTCGAGCGTGGCATCGCCGCGCGACTGCAGGACGTGCTTCGCGCGGATGAGCCGATCGTGGTCGCGTGCTCCGGTGGCCCAGACTCGGTGGCGACGCTGGTCGCGCTCACACACACGCTGACCGCGGCGCGGGTGACGGCCGCCCACTTCGATCACGGACTACGAGTAGCCGAGGAAACGGCGGCCGATGCGGCCTACGTGTCGGCGCTTGCTGCGCGACTGGGTGTCGGATTCGCGCTGGGGCACGCTGACGGGCCGCTACCGGGCGACGAGGCCTCCGCACGGACTGCGAGGTACCGCTGGCTGGCCACGGCGCTGACGGAGCACGGAGCGACCTCAGCGGTCACCGGGCACACGCGCGACGACCAGGCGGAGACGGTGCTGCTGAACCTGGTGCGCGGTGCGGGGCTGCGCGGGGCAAGCGGGATGGCGTTGGAGAGCGCCTGGCCGGTGGCGGATTCGCCGGATGCCACGCGGCTGCGCGTGCTGCGGCCGCTCCTCGCGGTCTCGCGCGCCGAGGTGGAGGCGTACCTGGAAGCGCTCGAACTGGAAGCGCGGGTCGATCCGACGAACGAGCTGACGAGCTACGCGCGCAATCGGGTGCGGCTGGTGGCACTGCCGGTGCTGGAGACGGTGAACACCCAGGCGCGGGCCCAGATCGCGGCGTTCGCGGGACGGGCACGCGAGGCCGATGAGGCGCTGGAGGTGTGGGCGGCACGGGAGTTCGAGGCGCTGATCGACAGCACCGCGGCGGAAAGTCTGGGCCTCGTGCGGATCAACCGGCGCGGACTGCAGGGGTTGCCGGCGGCGGTGGCGAAGCGCGTGGTGGCGCGCGCGGCGGGGTGTGCGGGCCTCGAATTGGACGCCTGGCAACGGGAGGAGGCGGTGCGGCTGGCCTCCCGAAAAGGCGCCGCGCTGGACCTGCCGGGGGGGAGTCTGACGACCGATGCTGATTGGGTGAGTTTTTCTTCCGCCTGCGGGTAGACGCAGCGCTGGGAACGGCTTACTGTCCTTAACGAACCGCCAACGAGGTGGATTGCTCCGAGGGGCCGGCGCGAGTCGGTTGACGGAGTGAATCGGCTTCGCTAGGCTCTTCTTTCGCCACCCGCAGGGTGCGCACCGCACATTTACATCTGGACAGCAGGCAGAATCCAAAGACAAAAGGATCTCCGTTTTTGTACGGGTCCTGCGGATTCCAGCGTCGCCTCGCGCTTGCGTGAGGCGATAATGGCGTTCGTGGAACGCGTACACCAATCGACTCATTGCCTCGACCTGACCGGTTCGCCGGAAGGGATAGAGGTTGATTGATTGTTTTGGAGAGTTTGATCCTGGCTCAGGATAAACGTTGGCGGCGTGCCTAATGCATGCAAGTCGCACGAGAAGCCACCTTCGGGTGGTGGACAGTGGCGGACGGGTGAGTAACACGTAGGAACCTGCCCAGAAGTGGGGGACAACTCCTCGAAAGAGGAGCTAATACCGCATACGGTCTTCGGACCAAAGCTTTCGAGCGCTTCTGGAGGGGCCTGCGGCAGATTAGCTAGTTGGTGGGGTAACGGCCTACCAAGGCGACGATCTGTAGCTGGTCTGAGAGGACGGTCAGCCACACTGGGACTGAGACACGGCCCAGACTCCTACGGGAGGCAGCAGCAAGGAATTTTGCACAATCGACGCAAGTCGGATGCAGCAACGCCGCGTGGGGGAAGAAGGCCTTCGGGTCGTAAACCCCTTTTGCGAGGGAAGAAGATCTGACGGTACCTCGCGAATAAGTCACGGCTAACTACGTGCCAGCAGCCGCGGTAATACGTAGGTGGCGAACGTTGTCCGGATTCACTGGGCGTAAAGCGCGCGCAGGCGGGCTGATCAGTCTGGGGTGAAATCTCTC
>JAQCIU010000066.1:0-9131 GCA_027593235.1 Chloroflexota bacterium | reverse complement strand
ACGGGGCGGCCGTTCCCAGCGTTCAATAGCTGCCGGATCTAGACCGGCAGCACCACAGCGCACTTGTCCTGGTCCAACTGCACCGAACACGGGCGCATCAATCCACGAAGCGCTGTCCGCTCAACACGAGGCTTGCTGTACTGCATGCACAATCCCGTTCGTACGGCATCCGTGCCATGCGTGTTTACACCCAGGCCATAACAATTCACGCATGCGCTGTGAGAGACGTGCTCCCCGTGACCAACACCCTCTACATCTCGTCGCCTTCCTGATCGGCGCCGGTAGCGCTACCCAGACCGCGATGTTGGGTTCCATGGGCAAGGAACGAGGGTCGCTGGAGGCAGCATGGACCTCGTTCATCGGCACCCAGTCGGGCTTGGCGCGTTCCTGCTGATCCGCGGGGTAGGTGACGACCTCGATCTTCCCGCTCCATTGCAACGGGCGGAGTTCTGGCTGGCCACCACCGCGCTCGCCGCGGTGCTCCTCGCGCTCTCGATGCGTGGCCTCGCGCCCGGCTACGCCGTCGCCGGCCTCTTCGGACTCGCGCTGATCGTCGGCGCCGCGATCCTCATCCCGCGAATCGGGGTCGCCCAGTTCGCGATCGGCCTCACCGCCGGTTCGCTGGTCGGCAGCCTCGCGCTCGATCACACCGGCGCGTTCGGCGCCGAAATCCGCCCGGTCACCTTGATGCGCCTCGCCGGCGTCGGACTCGCCCTCACGGGCGCGCTGCTCGTCCGCGCGGACGGCTGAGCCTCCTCGGACGAACGCCAGCCAACGAGAACGGCCGCCCTCTCGTGCCGCCCTTACCGAACACGGCTGGCGGATCGGCCCGTGACAAGCAACGACAGCGCGGCGAGGAAGAACGAGGCCGACACGAACAGCACGGGCCCGGCGTAGGAGCCGGACACGTCGAACCAGATGCTCGCCGCGAGCGGGCCGAGGGCCATCATCGGGAGCTGCGCCGGCTCGATTGATCCGCGGATGGTGCCCAGCGCGCGGCGGCCGAAGGTATCGGCGACGACGGTGTTGGCGAGCGGGATCGCCGCGCCGAACGGGAGCCCGTAGAGCAGCGCCGCGCCGCCCGCCTCAAGCGGCGTCGAGGCGTTGCCGAGCAACAGCACGGCGACGCCCTGCAGCGCCAGCGAGCCGGCGAACGCACCTCGCGAGGTGGTGCGCAGCGCGACCGGCCCCGCGAGCAGCCCGCCAGCGATCCCGGCGATCGAGAAGGCGGTGACGGCCCCGGCTGCCTCGGAGAGCGACAGATCCTGCTCCTGGAGCAGCGGGATGGTGTGGAAGTTCACCACCGCCGCGCCCAGCGTGAAGAGCACCAGCGCCGCCGCCAGCGACCAGTAGGCCGAGGTGTGCCACGCCTCGCGCAGCGTCAGGTCGCTCTCCAGAGAATGCGCCGCTGCATTTGCCTCCGCAT
Organism: Chloroflexota bacterium; assembly: GCA_027593235.1. Lineage (GTDB taxonomy): Bacteria > Chloroflexota > Dehalococcoidia > UBA2979 > UBA2979 > UBA6627. Next base: position 7,705 of record JAQCIU010000066.1, on the reverse strand, counting down.
CGCCATCCGGGAGCAGCCCGTGGTCCTCGGGACGGCGGCGCACCCAGAGGGCGACCGGGATGAGGGTGAAGACGAAGACGGCGATCGACAGCGCGAACCAGCCTCCGCGCCAGCCGGCGGCTGCGATCAGGAACGAGAGGGCGAGCGGCATCGTGCCCTGCCCGACCCGCTCGGCGGTCGACACCACGCCGTTCGCCAGCGGGCGACGCCGCACAAACCAGTTCGAGGATACGACATAGGTCGCGCTGCGCAGCGCGCTGCCCTGAACCATTCGCCCGATGCCGCAGAGCACGGTGAGCTGCCAGAGCGCGTTCATCGTCGCCAGGGGCACGAGCACCGCGCACATCACCGCGGCGGCGGCGGTCATCACCCAGCGCCCGCCGTGGCGGTCGAGTAGCATCCCCACGAGCGGCGCGGTCGTAGCCGAGCCGAACATGCCAGCCGTCAGACCGATCGACAGCTCGGTACGGCTCCAGCCGAATGCAGTCTCGAGCGGTTCGACGAACGCTCCGAGGACCGGATTCGACAGCGCGACGGCACCGAAGAGCGCCGACGAACAAGCCGCCAGCACCGTCCAGCCGTAGTACCTCGGGTCGCGCAGGCTCGGCAGTGGCTGTGGCGCTGTGGGTAGCGCACTCGACGCCGCCGGTGCCTCGTGTTGTTGTGCTTGCGCCGGCCTCCGTCGCCCCCTCCGTCGCGACCGTGGAGCCGCTTCGCCGAAGCTAGGGGTGCGTGAGTAATGCGTCCAATGCATAGTTCAGCTTAGAACCATGCATTTCAGTAATGCCGGAGATGGCCTAAACGATGCACGCTCAGCACCGATTCCGGGAGCCGAGCGCGCAGTGCTCCCGGTCGAACAACCGCAAAACGCCTCCGGCTATTCGACGACCCGCGACCCCCGCCCGGCTTCATCCCGCTCGCGGCGCCACCCACGCAACGCGAGGTAGCCGAGCGTCAGCAGTACCAGCGGCAACACGAATCCCAGCGTCACCAAGGGCACCGGACCGATCGACCCGCGCTCAGTGGCGTCGAGGAACAGATACAGCACGTAGCCCGCGTACATCGCGAGGAAGAGCAGGCCCTCCCAGCGAGCGATGAGCCGGCCCGTGAAGAAGATCGGCAGAACGGCGATTGCGACGGCGACCATCACCGGTATGTCCACCCGCAGGGCGGCTCGGGATACCTCGATGCCGTCCGAGGCGACGAGGCCGGAGACCCCGAGCACCCACATGATGTTGAACAGATTGCTGCCAATCACGTTGCCGACGGCGAGATCGCGCTGTCCTCGCAACCCCGCCAGCAGCGACGTGGCCAGCTCCGGCATCGAGGTCCCAGCCGCCACCAGCGTCAGCCCGATGACGAGATCACTCACGCCAAGCGATTCCGCCGCCTCGATTGCGCCACCGACAAAGAGGTCGGAGCCGATCACCAACAGCACGAGGCCGGCGACGACACCGCCGGCGGCGGCGAACAACGAACTGCGGCGGCCGCGCGGTCGACCGACCTCGGATTCGGCGGTTGCCTCGGACGATGAGGCGCGGCGGCCCTGGCGAATCGTCCAGCCCGTGTAGATCAAGCCGACAAGCAACAGGGCGAGTCCGTCGCCGCGCCCGATCGAGCTGTCCGCCGCGAGCAGCAGCAGCGCCAGCGAGATGCCGATCATCAGCGGCACCTCGATGCGGATCAGTTGCATCGAGACCACAAGTGGCGCAGCCAGGGCCGACAGCCCGAGGATCACGAGCACGTTGAAGATGTTGCTGCCCACGACGTTGCCCATCGCCACGCCAGGGTTCCCGCCGGCACTCGCGGACACGCTCACAGCCAACTCGGGAGCACTCGTCCCGAACGCGACCACGGTGAGGCCCACCACCAGCGGGGGAATGCCGACGGAGGCGGCGAGCTGTGACGCTCCCCGCACGAGCAACTCGGCTCCCCCTACGAGCAGCACCAGCCCGGCCGCGAAAGCCACCAACGTAGTGGTGTCGACGAATCTCTCCTCGAACGATCCGGGACGAGGGCCGCCCGCTACGCCTGCTCTGCCGTCTCCACCTTGGACCCGCCACGGACGCGCCGCATCCAGCGACCGAAGTCGCCTTCCTCCCACGCCACGAGGAGCTGCGCGGCGATCCCGATGCTCGAGTACACGCCGGCGATCACACCCACGAGGATCGTGAGCAGGAATGCCCGGATCGTGTCGCCGCCCAGCAACAGCATCGCCGTCACCGTCAGCAGCAGCGTGATCGAGGTGTTCAGCGAACGCGACATCGTCTGCACCAACGCCGCATTCACGTTGTCACGTAGCGGCGCGTGCGGCGACATCCGGACGTTCTCCCGGATCCGGTCGAATACCACGATCGAGTCATGCACCGAGAACCCGACGACCGTCAGCAGCGCCGTCACGAACATCAGGTTGATCTCTGTACCGAACAGCTTCCCGAACAGCGAGAACGCGCCAAGCACAATTACCACGTCGTGCACCAGCGCGACGATCGCGCAGGTCGCATAGCGGAACGGCTTCGGCACGCTCGCGAATGCGAACGCCACGTAGGCCATGATGAATAGCGACGCCACGACCACCGCGACGGAGGCGTTGCGTACCGCGACGCGGGAGACCACCGGCGACACGGACGCGAACTCGAGCACCTCGAACGGCCCGAATCGCGAGGTCAGCTCCGCCTCGATCACCGCGCGTTCGCCGAAGGTCGCCTCGTCGATCGGGGCAGCCTCGGGCTCGTCCTTCGGGACGAAGAGCTGCGTGTCGCCCGCTTTCACGTAGCCGAGCTGGTCGTCCACCTGCACGCGGTAGACCAGCTCCGCGCCGCCCCCGCATTCCTGGTGAATCTCGCGCACGATCCCCTGCGTCCCGGGATCGACACGCCCGGCGATGCCGCCGAGTTCACAGACGTTGTCGTTGAACGGCTCGCGCAGGTACGCCACCTCGGCGTCCGACCCAGCGGCGCCGAGCACGACCGTCCCGAGGTCCTCCAGCGGCTGCGGCCCCACCGCTTGTGTCGGCAACCCCGTGTTGCCCGGCGCAACCTCGCTGAAGCCGCCCTCGGGGACCTCGAGCTGGTTCGTCCGGATCAGGTATTCGTTGACGCCCGAAGACTGGATCCGGGCCTCCGAGTGATCGAGGTCCGCGTACGCCGTCCGCAGCTCCGCCTGCGTCACGTTGCGCTCGAAGCGCAGCAGCGTCGTGGTACCGGAGGTGAACTCGATACCCGGCACCAGCGCTGGCGGGATCGCCAGCAGGATCAGTGAGACGAGGACCGCGATCCCGCTCCCCAGAAACAGCCAGCCACGAGAACCAACGAGGTCGATCTTCATTTAATCGCCACCCTCTGCCGGTCCGGTATTGCGTTCGAGCGGAGTCCGTTGATCGCGCACGTCGGCCGCCAGCCAGTCTGGCTGTGAGACGAGTCGCGTCCCGATCAGCGATCGCATCATGATCCGCGTCACGGTGAGCGCGCTGAACATCGAGACGAGGACACCAATCGCCAGCGTCACCGCGAAGCCCTGCACCAGCGGCGCATCGAAGGTGCCCAGGAACGGCACCTCGATGCCGCCGCCCAGCACGAACAGGATCGCGCAGGTGATCAGCGTCGCGACGTTCGAGTCACGGATCGACGGCCACGCCCGATCGAACCCGGATTGCAGCGACGCGGCGTACGACCGCCCCGCGCGCAGCTCCTCTTTCATCCGTTCGAAGACCAGGATGTTCGCGTCCACCGCCATACCAACGGAGAGCACGAAGGCACCGATTCCGGCGAGGGTGAGCGTGACCGGGACGAGCTTGAACACCGCCAGCGTGAGGATCGCGTAGACCGCCAGCGCGCCCGCCGCGATCAGGCCCGGCAGCCGGTAATACAGCACCATGAACAGCGCGACGATCAGCAGACCGACCTCGCCCGCAAGCACCGAACGCTGCACCGAATCCTCGCCCAGCGTCGCGTCGACGGTCTGCTCCTGCAGCACGGTCAGCTCCAGCGGCAGTGCACCGGAGTTGAGCTGGATCACCAGCTCCTGCGCTCGGTCGAGCGAGAGCCCGGTGATCTGGCCGCGGTCGCGAATGATCCCCTGGATGTTCGGAGCGGAGATCAGTTCGTCGTCCAGGAAGATCGCCATCGGTTGCTGGAGCAGCCGCGTCGTCACCTGCTCGAACAACTCCGGTCCTTCGTTCTGCATCTCGAAGGAGACCGCGGGATTCCCGATCGCGTCCGTGGATACGAAGGCGTTCGGGCGCAGGAAGCGGCCGGTCAACGCGATCTCGCGCCCTCCGGCCACGCCGGTTGCTTGCTGCCATTGCCCGGCCGGGTCGCACGCGCCGAGTTCCGAGAGCCGCGACGTCGCCGGCTCACAGAAGCGGAGCTGCGCGGTACGCCCGAGGAGTGACTGCGCCTCCTCCGGCGTCAGCCCGGGGAGTTGGATCGCGATGTTCGAGCTGCCCTGTTTCGTGATCTCCGCTTCGGCCACGCCGGTGGAGTCGACGCGGCGGCGCAGCACGCGGATCGTCCCCTCCAGCGCGTCATCGATGTCGCCGTCGAAGCCCTCGGGTGGCGTGGCGCGCAGCAGCAGCCGCGTCCCGCCCTGCAGGTCGAGCCCCAGCCGCATCGTCTCGCGTTCGAAGCTCCCGATCTTGACGCCCTGGCCCTCCGGCCACGGGATGCCGCTCGGCAGGAAGTCGTTGGGCTGGCTCGGCCAGATCACGTACAGCGCTGCCACCGTGAGCAGCAGCACCCCGACGAGTGGCCCCATCCGTTTCGAGCTCACTCGGCCGCCTCGATCCGCGCGCGTGCGTCCGTGCCGCCGCGCAGCTTCGCCTCGACTCGTTCGTTCTGATCACCGGTACCGCCGCGGCCGGAAGCGTCCGAATCGCCGGACCCCTCGTCAGCGTCATCGTCCGGCTCCGGTCGTCCGCGCGGATTCACCTCGGAGATCGCCGACGGCGTCCCCTCCAGTTCCACGCCCGGCGCAACCTCCAGGATGATTACGGGTGGCCCCTGCTCCTGCGTCTCGATGTCCAGCACGATCGCGAAGAAACCGCCGGTCGTCAGCACCTCGTCGCCGATCTCCAGCTTCGCGATGTTGCCGCGGTGCTTCTTTTGCTGGTCCAGCATCGGCTTCAAGAGGATGAAGTAGAAGAGCAACACGATCGCGAGCGGGAGGAGCACGAACTCCATCTAGTCCTCGTCAGCTTCGCGACGCAGTTCAGCCATCGAGGGATCCGCCACTTCGAGCTTGACGAGGTCCGCCTTCGAGTCGAGCCGGTCGACGTAGAGCGTCCCGTTCAGGTGATCGACCTCGTGCTCGAGCGCCTGGGCGAGGAGGTCGTCCTCGGCCTTAATCCGAATCTCGCGGCCGTGCCCGTCGAGGGCCTTCACGGTCACTTGAAGCGAGCGCGTCACCTCGCCTCGGTAGCCGGGCACGGAGAGGCAGCCCTCTTGCAGGCGCCGTTCACCTTCGCGCTTGATCACCTCGGGATTAATCAGAGGGAACGGCTCCTCGTCCGGCATGCCGATCACGACGACACGCAGCCCGACGCCGATCTGCGGCGCCGCGATTCCGACGCCCTGCGCCTCGATCATCGACTCCGTCATGTCCGCGATCAGCCGGCGAATCGAGTCGTCGACGCGGCGCACCCGCTTCGAGGGTCGACGAAGCACCGGATCCCCCAGGTAACGGATCGGCCGCACGGTCATTTGGCGCGCCAGGACGGGCTACTGCTCATGGGCGGCGAGTGTATCGAAGCCCCCTCGCAGCGTCCGCTCCGCGCTCCCGATCCCGGGCGCGAGATCCGCGGTGCGCTAGCCCACCTGCATCGGATCGACATCCACGATCCAGCCAACCGGCAGCTCGTCGGGCAACACCTCGATCAACGCGGTCGGATCGTCGCCGTAGATCAGCACCTGCAAGCGGTGCCGCCCGCGCACGCGCGCAATCGCCGGCGGCGTCGGCCCAACCACCTCGACGTTCGGCAACGACGGCGCGATGCGCCGCAACTCCGCGGTCAGTCGATGCGCCTCCTCCGCCACGAACGCCAGGTTCGGGTGGCTGAAGACCAGCCGCACCATTCGCCGGAACGGCGGGTAGCCGTGCTCCGCCCGCCAGCGCAACTCTTCCTCGAAGAACGCGTCCGAGTCCTGTGCCGCCGCCGCGAGGATCGCCGGATGCTCCGGCTGCAACGTCTGGATCAACACGCGCCCATCGCGCTCGGCGCGACCCGCGCGGCCCGCGACCTGCACCAGCAATTGGAACGTCCGCTCGCCCGCGCGGAAGTCGCCCTCGCGCAGCGAGTAGTCCGCCAGCACCACCCCCACCAGCGTCACGTTCGGCAGATCGAGGCCCTTCGCGACCATCTGCGTGCCAACGAGGACGTCCGCTTCGTGGTTCATGAACTGGTTCAGATTCGCCTCGTGTTGCTCAACCGTGCGCGTCGTATCGCGGTCCCAGCGCACGATCCGTGCCGTCGGGAAGTGACGGCGGACCTCGGTCTCCACGCGCTGCGTGCCGGCGCTCACCGCCCGCAGCGGGTGGCCGCAGCCGGACTCCGCGCAGCGCGCCGGGACCGGTCGGTTGCGCCCGCACTGGTGACACACGAGGCGTTCCCGCCCGCCATCGCCGCGATGCAACGCCAGCGCCACGTCGCACGATCCGCAAATCGGCGAATGGCCGCGGCTGCACAGCAGGAACGCGGCGAAGCCACGGCGGTTGAGGAACAGGATCGCCTGCTCATCGCGGTCCAGCGTCTCGCCGAGGGCGCTCACCAACTCCGAGGAGAACAGCTCCCGCGCCCCCCGCATGTCAACCAGCTCGATCCCCGGCAGTTCGTCCACCGGCCAGAGCTGCGAGCTGCCATCCGGCTGCAACACCGGACGGATCCGGTTCGGCAAATCGAGGCGGCTCAACTCCCCGCGGTCCGCCGCCAGCCAGCGCTCGGCGTCCGGCGTCGCGGAGCCGTACACCACCGCCGCGCCGCTGATCCGGCCCAGCTCCATCGCGACCGTGCGCGCGTCATAGCGCGGCGCCGGCTCGGACTGCTTGTAGGTCCACTCGTGACCCTCGTCGACGACGATCAACCCGAGGTCTGGTTGCGGCGCGAAGATCGCCGAGCGCGAGCCAATCACGACGTCGTAGGAGCCAGCCGCGATCGCGTGCCACTCATCGAACGCCTCGCCGAGGCTCAACCCCGAGTGCAGCACGCCGACGCGCCCGGGGAACCGCTCCGCGAACCGGCGCACCGTCTGCGGTGTCAGCGCGATCTCCGGCACCAGCACGATCCCGCTCCGCCCGCGCTCCACCGTGTGGCGCAAGGTATCGAGGTACACCTCGGTCTTTCCGCTGCCCGTCACCCCGTGCAGCACGAAGCCCGCGCCGTCCGCGCGATCGATGCCGGCACGGATCGCCGCGGATGCGGCGCGCTGTGCCCCGATCAACTCCACCGGCGGCCGCTTCACCACCAGCAGATCGCGCAGCGGGTCGCGACGATCGAGGACCTCCTCGACGGTCACGACGCCCGCCTCGGTCAGTCGCCGCACGCCGTCGCGCGCGCCCGGCCCGAACTCCGCACCGAGCCCGCGCAGCTCGAGACCGTCGGCGTCTCCCGCCTCGGCGCGATCGGCGAGGCGTTCGAGGATCGCCGCGGACGCGGCGTCCGCCTGGCCGCGCGAGAGCTGGCGCAAGCGCCGTGCCGCTGCCGCGTCGTCCA
>JAQCIU010000065.1:0-9154 GCA_027593235.1 Chloroflexota bacterium | reverse complement strand
CGGTGGTTCCTCATCTCAGCCTGAGGAGCCTACCCCGCGATCCGGACCCTCATTCCTGACGCAGCCGGCCGGGGGCGCTATGTCCGGCCTCAACGGCGTCCCGCGTGCGTTTACAACAGCGTTGATGGGCTGCGACCACCCTCAGCATCCAGCAATTACTGCTCGTATTGGATGATTTCCAAGCGGTTCCCGAAGGGGTCCCAGACGTGGAACCGCGCGCGATCGCCCAGCGGGGTATCGCGCTCCACGCGCGCGCCCGCCGCTTCGCAGCGCGCGAGCAGCGGGGCGAGGTTGCGGGTGGCGAACGCCGGATGACGGCGGGTGTCCCGAGGGCCCTCGATGCCGAGGTGCACCTCGAAGCCGGCGCCGTCCGCGCCGGGGGAACCGACGCGAAACCAGAGGCCGCCGCGCTCGCGGAGCGGCTCGGGCTTCTCGATCTCGGCCATGCCCAGGAGCGTGACGTAGAAGGCTCGCGCCGGCTCGAGATGTTCGTCGCCAGCGGGCATCGTCAGTTGCACGTGGTCGATGTGGGTCAGCATCGGGCGATGCTGGTCCTCGGCGGATGTCGGCGGGCCGTCCACGTCCTGCGCATTACGTCGCCACTTCGTACCGTAGAGGGACGATGCCAACCGAAGCCGAGATGATCGCACTGCGTCTGGAGAAGCGAGAGCAACTGCTCCGCGCTGCCGATCCGTACCCGGCGCGCGTCGTCCGTACCCACACCTCCGCCGCCGCGGTCGCGGCGTTCGAGGATGCCGGTGAACCGGATCCGGATGCCGAGGGTGCAACACCGGTCGTCGCCACCGTCGTCGGACGCGTCACCGCCCAGCGCGTGATGGGGAAGGCGGCATTCCTCGACGTGCGCGATGGCAGCGGTCGGATCCAACTGCACTTCCGCCGCGACGTACTCGGCGACGACTTCGAGGGCCTCAAGCTCGTCGACATGGGCGACTTCCTCGAGGTGTCGGGGGCGCTGTTCCGCACCCGCACCGGTGAGGTCACGGTCGCCGTGGCCACGTGGCGCGTGATCACGAAGGCGCTGCGGCCGTTGCCCGAGAAATGGCACGGCCTCACCGACGTCGAGGCCCGCTACCGCCAGCGCTACCTCGATCTGATTGCCAACGAGCGGTCGCGCGAGATCGCACTGGCGCGTCCGAAGGTCCTGCGCACGATCCGGAACTTCTTCGACGAGCGCGGGTTCATCGAGGTCGAGACGCCCGTCCTGCAGGCGGAGGCGGGTGGCGCCGCGGCGCGTCCCTTCGAGACACATCACAACGCGCTCAACCGCGATCTGTCGCTGCGCATCTCGTTGGAGCTGCACCTCAAGCGCCTGCTCGTCGGCGGCATGGAGAAGGTCTTCGAGATCGGGCGGGTGTTCCGCAACGAGGGGATCTCCACGCGGCACAACCCGGAGTTCACGCTCCTCGAGTCATACGAGGCCTACGCCGACTACGAGGACGTGGCGCGCATGGTCCAGGAGCTGGTCCAGACGGTCGCCCTCCAGACCGTGGGGACGCTCCAACTCGTGCAGCCCGACGGTTCCGTCATCGACCTCGCACATGGCTGGAACCGCACCACGTACCGCGCGGTGCTCAAGGAGCAGACGGGCATCGACTACGTCGACCACCCGGAGCTGGACGACCTCGTTGCGGTCTCACGCGCACACGGCGTCCATCCGCCGGAGGGTGCGTCGTGGGCAACGGTGCTCGACAACCTGATGTCGAACCTCGTCGAGCCGAAGCTCATCCAGCCGACCTTCATCTTCGACTACCCGACGGAGCTGTCGCCGCTCGCGAAGCGGAAGGTCGACGAGGCCGGCACGGTCGAGCGATTCGAACTCTTCGTGCTCGGCTACGAGGTCGCGAATGCCTACTCGGAGCTGAACGACCCGGTCGATCAGCGCGAGCGGATGATAGAGCAGGCGCAGAAGGCGGCGGCCGGCGACGACGAGGTCGAGCTTGCCGACGAGGACTTTCTCACGGCCCTGGAGCACGGCATGCCCCCGGCCGGGGGACTCGGCATTGGCATCGATCGCCTCGTCCAACTCATCACCGGCGAGCACTCAATCCGCGAGGTGCTGCTCTTCCCCGCGATGCGCGATCGCGAGCATCACGATGCGTCTGGCGACGCGGACGGCGATGCGATCGAGGGTGCCGACACCGCGGGTGACGCGTAGCGATGGCGGAGTTCATCCCCGCACCCACGGCTCCGGCACCCCCACCGCCGCGCCTCGGCAACGTTCGCGAGGACGTTCATATCCACGCTCCGTACTACGTCGTCCGTGACCGTCTGCTGGCAATCGCACGGAACCACGAATGGCTCGGCGATCACTTCCAGGACTACGAGTCCCACGGCGACACGCTCTCGTTCACGCTCGTCCTGCCGGGCCGCATCGAGTCCGCGCGTCTCACCGTCGATGACAGCGATCAGTTCGGCGTGCGTTACTACCGCAACGGCACGGGTGGCGAGATCGCGGAACTGAGCTGGGCGATCCACGTCGAGACCGCTCGCGACGTGCACCTCACCGTCGAGGCGGCGTTCGAGCCTCGCAGCGGGATCTTCGGACCGCTGCTGGAGCTCACGGTGCTCCGCCCGCAGCGCACGCAGGCGCTCCGCGATTCGATCTGGAAGCTGAAGCAGATCATCGAACGCGAGAACCCGCGGCAACCGATCGTCTGATGCCGCCGCTGCCCTGCCCCGCGCTCCAGGCCGTGGTATTCGATATGGACGGCGTCCTCGTCGACACCGAGCCCATCCACTACGCCACGGCCTGCCGGCTGATCGCTCCCGCGGAACTTCCGATGTCCGTCTACGAGCGGTTCATCGGCACCCACGGGTTCGTCGCCTATCTCCATGAGACCTACGGCATCGCCGAGGACGTCATCCGCTCCCGCTCGACGGAGCTGTTCCTGGAGGAGGTCGCGACCAACGGTCTCACGGCGATGCCGGGCGCCCTCGCGGTGATCGATGCCGTCCGCGCGAGCGGCCTGGCGACCGCCGTGGTGACGATGACCCAGCCGGATTGGACCGAGGCGACGCTGCGCGCGGCCGGTCTACGCGACCGCTTCGACGTCGTAATCACGGTTCGCGATGTGGAGCACGGCAAACCCGCGCCAGACCTCTACCTCCACGCCGCCGAACGACTCGGCGTCGATCCGCGGTGCTCGATGGCCCTCGAGGACTCGGTGCACGGGATCGCCTCGGCGGTCGCGGCGGGCATGCAGGTGGTGCAGCTCCGCCAGGCGACGTACGTCCCGGCGCCGCAGCCCTCGGCCGATCGGGTGATCGGCAGCTTCGCGGAGTTCGACACCGCGTGGCTCGAGCGCGGGGTCAGCGGCCGCTAGCGACGAACCCGGCGTGCGGACCATTCATTGCCGCCCGTGGGGGCCATTGCTACGCTCCGGCGCAATGCAACGTCACTTCACCGTTACGGGTTTTCTCTCCCACGACGGTCGCACCGCGCTCCACTGGCATCGCCTCAACGTCTGGCTTCCCCCGGGCGGCCACATTGAGCCGGATGAAGATCCGATCGAGGCGGTGCTCCGCGAGGTGCTCGAGGAAACCGGGATCGAGGCCGAGATCCTGAACGCCCAACCCCGCTTCCCGCACCGCGATCCGCAACAGCTTCCACCACCGGCGAACATCGGGGTCTATGACCTGCCGGACGGCGATGGTGGGTTACGGGAGGCACACCAGCACATCGACCTCATTTACTTCACGCGTCCCGCGCCCGGACAGACCGTGACGCTCCCGGACGACGGGCACGAGTGGCGCTGGGTCAGCGAGGCCGAGTTGCGCGACGCCGTCGCGCTCACTCACGCCGGTTCCGATAGTGCGCTGGTCCCCCGTGAAGACGTCCGCCTCGAGGGCATCGCCGCCATCGAGGCGGAACGAGCCGCCCGCGCCACCACACCGATCGGGGTCCGCTAGTGCTTTCGCTTCAGACGATCCGCGAACGTACCGACGAGGTGCGCGCCGCCTGTGCGCAGCGCGGCACCGATGCTCCCGTTGACCGCATCGTCGAGCTGGACGATGAGCGCCGCCCGCTCCTCGGCGAGGTCGAGGCGATGCGCGCGGACCGCAACCGCGCCAGCAAGGCGATCGGGGCCGCGAAGGACGCCGACGAGCGGCAGCGACTGATCGAGGAACAACGGTCGGTCTCCTCAAACCTCGATGCGCTCGAGGAGCGGCTGCGCGCCGTCGACGAGGAGTTGAACGGGCTGCTGCTGGAGGTCCCAAACCTCTTCCACGCCGACGTCCCGATCGGCGGCGAAGATGAGAACGCCGTGATCATCCACGGCGACCCTGCAACCGGGTTCGAGGAGCGGCTCGCGACGCCGGTGCCGCGATCGCAGTGGCCGGATCCGGAACCGGATGCCAGCCTGAAGCCACACTGGGACCTCGGCGAAGCGCTCGGCATCATCGATTTCGAACGAGGCGTGAAGCTCTCGGGCGCCAACTTTTACCTGCTGAAGGGAGATGGCGCTCGCCTCCAGCGCGCGCTCATCTCGTGGATGCTCGACCTCCATCGCGCACAGGGCTACACCGAGATCTACCCGCCCGTGCTGGTCAACGAAGCCGCGCTGGTCGGCACCGGCCAGCTCCCGAAGTTCGCCGACACGATGTTCCAGACCACCGACGGACGCTGGCTAATCCCGACCTCCGAGGTCCCAGTTACCAACATGTACGCGGGCGAGATTCTTGAGCCGGGCACGCTACCGATCCACCACACCGCGTATAGCCCGTGCTTCCGCCGTGAGCAGTTCAGCGCCGGCAGCGCCGTCCGCGGCATCAAGCGCGGCTACCAGTTCGACAAGGTGGAGATGGTCCGCTTCGAGGAGCCCGACCGATCGTGGGACGCCCTCGAGGAGTTGCTGGAGCACGCACTGGAGACGGTGCGCACGCTGGGCCTGCGCTACCGCGTGCTGCGGCTCGCCAGCCAGGACCTCACGTTCGCTTCGGCGATGACCTACGACATCGATGTCTGGGCGCCGGGCGCCGGCGAGTGGCTGGAGGTCTCCTCGATCTCGAACTTCCTCGACTTCCAGGCACGCCGCGCGAACCTGCGATACCGCACCGCTGATGGGTCGGTCGCGCACCTGCACACGCTGAACGGCAGCGGCCTCGGGATGCCTCGAACGGTCGCGGCCGTGCTGGAACAACACCAGCTCGAGGACGGCAGCGTCGAGCTGCCTGCCGCACTCCGCCCCTACCTGGGTGGTCAGACCTCGATCGAGGCGTAGTCCGCCGGACGCTTCGGTCGTCGCGCCCCGGTCGGTGATTGCGCGCCCGTGTGGGATTCGGGCTGCCTCGACGGCGGCGCCGGGCCGGGATTCGGGCGCCAGCCTCATCTTTCTCAGGGCAAGACCGCGCTGCCTCGTCGCCCCGTTGACAGCATGCGCACACCTGTTCTACATTGCCCTCTGTTCGGAACGAACACACGTTCTATTCCGCCATGGGTAGTCCGGTTCCGAAGCCGTGCGATGGGGTTGCGAGACGCGTGGTTCCCGCCCACGCGACCCGCAACCTCTCAGCAAGTGATTGCGCAATGGGGGCTCAGATGTTGTTCGTGATGGTGCTTGGACTGTTCATCGGCGCGGCGACGGTACTGCTGTTCCAACAGTGGGCCCGTGACAGCTTGCGCACCCAGACACCCGCGTTGCCGCGCGAACGGTTCCCGAGGCTCGCCCCGCTGCGTGCGCGACCCCACAGTCGCCTCGCAACACGGGCCTCGTACACGCCTTCGTTGCGCGTTCGTCGAGCTGCGTAACGCCGCAACTTTGCGCTGCTCGACCACTGCCGCGTACTCCGCCAGGCGTGCCGCCTCCCAACCGCGCCTCGCGGAGACGCTGCTGACCCGATCCGCGCCGATCCGAAGCCGTTTCCCGCCGCTCGCTCGGTAGACTCCTGCAATGACGAACCAATCACCGCTGGCCGCATGCCTGATGCTCGATGCGCTCACGGAGTTCGCGCGGGTTGTCGAGGCGTTGCCCTCTCCGGGACGCGGAGGGGCGATCGGTCGCCTCAATCCGGGCGGTGCGACGGTGTTTCACGTCACCCGCGACACCGCCTTCATGGTGAGCTTCGCCAGCGGCTCCGCGGTCGACCCGTGGGTCCTCGAACGCCTCGCGCCGGACGCCGTACCGCCGTCGTTCCCGGACGCGCGCGCCGCGTTCGACCGCGCACGAGCCGCGCTCCTGCCGCTGCTCCAGAACGCCACCGCCGAAGAGTTCGCGCGCGTCCCGATCCCGGAGCCGCTGCCGGGCCTGCCGACGCACCTGGCTGGCACAACGCTGGAATATCTGATCGCGCGTACGGCGGCGCACATCTTCGTGCATGCCGGCGAACTGTCGGCACTCGCTTCGCTGGTCGGTGCGCCTGACCTCGGATTGCCGGGGAACATGGCAGCGACGCGAGGGCGCGACGCATGACGACCGATGACAGCGCGCCAAAGATCGTGACCGGCTCCGTCTTCGATCCGCCGGAGGCGCCGTACTTCCGCTACCTCATCGCACGGCGCTGGCCAGCCGGTGTGCCGCGTGGCGCCGTGGATCAGTGGGACCGCGAACTCGCCCCGAGCGACGCGCTCCTCACGGCGTGGCAGGCCGGCGAGGTGGACGACCAGGCCTTCGAGGCGCGCTACGAAGCCGAGCTGGAGCAGCGCCCGGCGATGATCGGCTGGGCGGCGCGAACCGCCGCCGTCAACGGCATCGTGCTGGTCGACGATGCCGTTGCGGAGCCAGCACCTCGGACGGTGCTCGCCTCGATCCTCGCGAGGCGGATCGCGGCGGACCAGAGTCGCGGCTAGCGGCGCCCGGCTACTGCGGGCGGAACTCGATGATCTGGGCGTAGTTGCCGTCCGGATCGACAAACGTCGAGATCTTGCCGCCCCAGGGCTCCACGCCGGCAGTGCGGATGAACTTGACGCCCTCCGCCTCCAGGCGCGACTGCTCCGCCGCCAGATCCTCCACAAAGAAGTTGATCAACACGCGTTGCGGTTCCTTGGTGTCCCCGACGGTTCCGCTGTGCCCGTCAATCAGGAAGTGCGCACCCGCGACCTTGAACGCACCCTCGCCCATCCCTTCCTCGCCCTCGAGGCCGACGATGTTCCGATAGAACGCGGACAGCCGTTCCGGGTGCTCGCTCGTGACGTTGACGTTGAAAGATGTGACGTTCATTCGTGCCCCTCGTGCAGTCGGATCGTTTGATGCAGCAACCGTAGATGGGGGTCGTGACAGCAGCATGTCAGTAGCGATCGAGAGATTTCCGAAGAGCAAACATTTTCCCTGCTAGAGACCCCGTGCGTAGACGCGACTGAGCGCCTCCGCCTCCTCGCGGAAGCGCTCCACCACCTCGGGTGGCCCGATCACCCGTGCGGCGGCACCCCAGCGCAGCACGATCGGCAGGAAGCGCCGCCAGTCGATCACGGCGTAGGCGAACACCACACCCGATTCCGCCGGCTCCTCGCGCAGAAAGCCGAACTGGGGGTCTTCGCGCGCCCACGGCGCGGCCGTCCGATCCAGCCAGACGCGCACCTCGACCGCCGGGCGGTCGTTCTCCGGGATCCCGTCATGCGGGCGGGAGAAGGCGGGCCGGCGTTGGAAGCGCTCGTCAGTCACGACCACGTCGCGGATGCGGGCCAGCCGGAAGTCGCGGCCGTCGTCGCGCAGCCGGCAATGGCCGCGGATGTGCCAATCGTCCGAGTAGTAGGTCAGGTGGTGCGGTTCCACCGCCCGCTCCGTCACTTCGTCCGATCGAAACGAGTGGTACTGGATCCGCACCACCCGATCCTCGAGCGTCGCGCGCAGCAGCGGGCCAAGCCACTCCGAGGGCGCCCGCGGATCCCAGCGCTCGACCCGCACGCGATCGCGGAGCAACTCCACCTCGCGGCGGGTTGCTTCGGGGAGCGCCGCCTCCAGCTTGGATGTGGCGGAGCGCCGCACGCGCTCCTGATCATCGGTACCGAGCCCGGTGGCAAGGTCCGCGCCACGCAGCAACTGGGCGGCCTCCTCCGCGCTGAACGCGATCGGCGGGAGGGGGTAGCCCTCGACCAGCCGATAGCCCTCGCCGGGGGTCGCGGCGACGGGGATACCCGCGCCGCAGAGTGCGTCGATGTCCCGGTACACGGTGCGGATCGAGCACTCGCAGTCCTCGGCGAGATCGGCGGCGCGCACCGCGCGCTCGGTGCGCAGGCGCGTCAGGATGCGGAGCCGACGATCCATCTGCTTCATGCCCGCAGTGTAGCGAGGGCGATCATCGCGATCGCGGAGCCGCGCGTGGGGAACCTCGGAAACGAACCGACCCGCCGGATAGCCGGTCGGTAGTCATGCATCGAGGCGGGGGCGGGGCTAATTCAGCTCCAGCACTTTCATCCCCTGCGGCAGGCGTCGCCAGGTGCGGACCTCGGCGTTCTTGATGCCTGCGGACTTCGCGTAGTCGCGAGCGATTGCCGCCATGCCGGAGGGCACGTAGAGCAGCAACGGTGCGTCCTTCATCTCCAGGCGCGCCCAGACGTAGGCGGCCTGCTCACGCGTAATCGTCTCCTTGGACTCCACCTGGGCGATCAGCTTCGGCCGGCCACCCGGGCGGTCCAGGACGACGATATCCGGGAGCAGCTTCTCGATCCCGCCCTGCACCTGGATCGCCATCTGCGGCTCCGGCAGGTTCACGTACGTACGGAGGTCCGGGTTCTCTGCGTTCGGGAAGCCGAACCGGTCGTGGGCGATCTGCTGCACGATCGTCGTCAGCTCCGCGCGGCGGGACTCCTCGCTGCGTCGCCATTCGAGTTCGCCGGAGCGCCACGCGCCACGGCGGCGCGGTCCAGCCGCGGCGAAGCGGCTGAGCGCGGACCACTGGCTCCCGAGGAACATCAGGCCCAGCAGGATCGTGATCGGAAAACCGAGCAAGACGGTCGCGCCGACTTCGACGTCGGCGATGGTGATGGTCTTCGGTCCGGGGAACACCCACATCGCGAAAAAGATCAGCGCGAACAGGGTGATCGAGACAAAGCCGACCGGCGATGGGCGGTACGGACGTGCCGCGGAACGGACGCCCTGGCGGCCCGCCACCTGGCGGAACGGGGCGATCTCCTCGGGCTCCGCCTCCGGTGCGGGTGCAGCGGCGACCGGTGCCTCGGTGGCCGCTTCGGTCGCGG
>JAQCIU010000005.1:0-134128 GCA_027593235.1 Chloroflexota bacterium | reverse complement strand
ACGCTCGGCGCCATGACACCATCAGAGAAGCTCACCGAGCTGCTTGCGCTGACCGCTTGAATCCGCCCAGCCACACCTGTCGACGAAGGTCCGTCTCCGACCCGAGGATCTCGAGGACGTCGACTACGCCGTGCGCAACTCGGTCGAGGAGAGCATGAAGCGCCTCGGCTTCCCGGGCGTGCAGCTCATCCAGCTCCACAACCCGATCGAGCGAGAGCGCAACATCGAGGCCGGTCGCGTCGGTATCGAGGACGTGCTCGGCCGCGGCGGGATTGCGGACGCCCTCGATCGTGTGCGCGAGGCGGGGTTCACGCAGTTCATCGGCTTCACGGCGCTGGGCGACGTGGACGTGCTCCACGAGCTGGTCGCGAGCGGCCGCTTCGACACGCTGCAGACCTACCACAACATCCTGAACCCCAGCGCCACCCGCGCGATGCCTGCCGGCTGGTCGTCCGAGGACTACCGGGAACTGGCGCTGCGCGCGACGGAGGCGGGCATGGGCACGCTGAACATCCGCGTGCTGGCCGCCGGCGCCGTCGCCGGCCACACCGCGCGCGCCGGCGGCGGCGCGATGTCGCCGGGTTCCGAGCCGGATCGCGACGTCGAACGCGCCGCCCTCGTGGACGCAGCGTTCGAGGGGGAGCCGGGGACACCGGTACAGCGCGCGATTCGCTTTGCCCTCGCACAGCCGGGGCTGTCCGGCGTGCTGGTCGGCACCGCCGGTGCGGCCGAGGTGGATGAGGCGCTTGTGGCCGCGGCGTTGCCGCCGCTCAGCGCCGAGGCGATGGGACGCCTCGAGGGGTTGTACGAGCGCGACTTCGCCGGCTAACGGCTACGAGGTCGCCACGCGGCGCTCGGCTGCTGCCTTGAAGCCCTCGTTCTCAGCGGTGATGGCCTTTCGGATCGGACCACGCATCACCAGCCCAAGTAGCGGGGCGAGTGCGCCCTCGATGTCGACGGTCAGCGTGTTCCTCGTTCCGCCCTCGATCGAGGCGAGTTGGTGACCGCCGGTCATCCGCATGCCTAGCGCCTTCGTGGTCCAGGCGAAATGCGCCTTCGGCTCGAGGGCGGTGACGGTCCAGATGCGGGTCGGTTGCGCGGGCTGCTTGATGCGAGCGGTCGAGCCAATCGCGAGCGGCGCGTCGTCGAGTCGCTCGACGCTGGTCATGCTCGGCGTGTGTTCCGGCCAGGACTCGACGTCCATGGTGACCGCCCATACCCGGTCGATAGGGGCGGCGATATCGATGCTGTGTTCAATTCTCATGTCGGTCCTCGATTCTGATCGAAGTGATGTGTCAGCTCAGTCGCTGTGCTCGATTCACAGTGATTGTACCAAATGGTACAGTAACGTCGAGAGGGAGTGACATGGAAGAAGCTCGGTCGCTGTTGCTCGAGCGGATCATCGCCGAGGTCGGTGTGAACGGCCTTGCCGATCGAAGTTTGCGCGAGCTGGCGGAGGCCGTCGGCTCCAGCCACCGCATGCTCAACTACCACTTCGGTTCGCGCGCGGGCCTTGTCGCAGCCATCGTCGAGGCGGTCGAGGTCTCGCAGCGTGACCTGCTGGCCGAACTTGCGGCGGAGATCGCCGATCCGATCGAACTTGCGCGCGCGCTCTGGGAGCGCACCTCCGCGCGGGAGTTGCGCCCGTTCGTCCGCTTGTTCTTCGAATGCGTCGCGCTCACTGGTGGCGAAGGGCTGACCGATCCCTGGCTCTCGCTGTCGCTCGATGTCAGTGCCGGCCTCGGACTGGCTGCCAGTGAGGACGAACTGCGTCTCGGTGTTGCGGTTACCCGAGGGCTGCTGATCGACGTGCTGGCGAACGACGACGCCACGAACGCCACGCGATCGTTCGAACGCTACCTCGAGATGTGGCGGGCGACGCGATGACGTTGGCGGGCCAGCTCGACTGACCCGCGTGGTGCAGCGCAACTAGTCGCGGAGCGGGACGATCTCCGTCAGCACGCCGCTGACGCTGGTCGGGTGGAAGAATGCCGCGGTCGTGCGTCCGTCGGCCGTGCGCGGCAGCTCAACGCGGCGCATCCCGGCGGCCTCGAGGCGTGCAGCTTCCTCGGCGACGTCTTCGGCGGCGAAGCACATGTGGTGCATGCCGGGGCCGAACTTCGCGAGGTAGCGCGCGGTGCCGGTCTGCGCGCCCTCCTTGGGGATCAGCACCTCGAGTTGGGTCTCGCCATCACCGACCTTGAAGAAGTAGTTGTAGGTCTGTTCCGGTTCGAAGAAGCTGCCGTTCGGCCAGTTCGACCGTTTCTCATCGACTGTGAGCCCGAGCTGATCGCCCAGGATCGCCTTCGCTTCTTCAATGGTGTAGGCGACGAGGCCCAGGTGATCGAGTCGGACGAAACCCACGGCATGCTCCTTCGTATTGTCGGTGAACTGTACCGCGTGTTGGCGTCTACTCGCCGCCAGCGTCGTCCTCGGAGTCCGTGTCGCCACCGGTCATCGCGCGCGCCTTCTCGGTGACGGCGTCGACCGCGTCCCCGACCTGGTCCGCTGCGCCCTCGGCCATATCGCGGGCGGCCTCGGTGGCTTCGCCGGCCATCGCGGTGGCCGGATCGGCGGCTCCGGCCATCTTCGAGGATCCGCCCCCGAACATGCTTTTGATTGAGTCCAACAGTCCCATATCTCGCCTCCTGCTTGTGGCGTGTGTTTGCTGTGGCGGCTTCCCTGCCAGGGCGCACCTTACGCAATTTCACTTGTGTTCGTGACATCGGTGGCGAACGGGCACACTCTGATCGCGGATTCGAATGCGCAGGCCGGAGGACGAGCAATGGAACTACTGGACGCGCTGGCGATGCGCCGGACTGCCTCGGGATTCGCCGAGGCCGCCCCGCCGCGCGAGCTGGTGGAGCGGATCATCGAGGCGGCGACCTGGGCGCCCAACCATCGCAAGACGGAGCCGTGGCGATTCCACGTGCTGGCGGGCGCCGCGCGCGAAGAGCTGGGCGATCGAGTTGCTGCAGCGATGCGGAACGACGAGGGCGCCGGCGATGCGCAGGTCGATTCGGCACGGAAGAAGCTGGTGCGCTCGCCGGTGATCGTCGTGGTGACGCAGCCGGGCTCGCCTGCCGATCCGGTGCGCGATCTGGAGGACTACGCGGCGGCATGCTGCGCGACGCAGAACCTGCTGCTGGCGGCGCACGGCGAGGGCCTGGCTTCCAAGTGGAGCACGGGTGCGATGGCGATGATGCCGGCCGTCTTCGAGTACCTGGGGATCGAACGCGACGACCGGGTGGTGGGGTTCGTCTACCTCGGATACCCAGCAGACGGCGCCGAGCCGCGCCCGCCGGCGCGTCAGCCGGCGTCGGTGAACTGGCGGGGGATGTAGAACGCACCGCGCCGGGCGAGACGCCCGGACGCGCCACCGCGACAGGACTGCTGGCATTCGCTCGCGGGACGGATAACTCAGGCGCTGGCGACGACCTCGAATGCTGCGGTGGCGGCTTCGATCGTGCGATCGATCACCGGTTCGTCATGGGCGAGCGAGAGGAACCAGCCCTCGTACTGCGACGGGGCGAGGTGCACGCCACGGTCCAACATGGCGCGGTGGAAGCGGCCGAAGGCCGCGGTGTCCGAGGTGGCGGCCTCGGCGTAGTTCGTGGGTGCGCAATCGCGGAAGAACGCGGTCAGCGTGGAGCCGGCCTGGACGACGGTGAGTGGCACGCCGGCCGCGGAGGCGGCGCCCGCGAGGCCGGTGGCGAGTCGTTTGCCGAGCATGTCCAGTCGCTCGTACGCGCCCTCGATGGCGAAGAGCGTGTCGAGGGTGGCGCGACCGGCGGCCATCGCCAGCGGGTTCCCGGAAAGTGTGCCCGCCTGGTAGATCGAGCCGGCCGGGGCCATCTGTTCCATCAGCGCGCGTGAGCCGCCGTAGGCGCCGACGGGCAGCCCGCCGCCGATGATTTTGCCGAGCACAGTGATGTCAGGCGTGACGCCGTACTTGAGCTGCGCGCCACCCTTCGAGGCGCGGAAGCCGGTGATCACTTCGTCGAAGACGAGGAGCGCGCCGAACTCGTCGCAGAGGGAGCGCAGGCCCTCGAGGTAACCGGGGGCCGGCGGGACGACGCCCATGTTGCCGGCGATCGGCTCGACGACGATCGCGGCGACCTGGTCACGGTGGGCCTCGAGGGCGGTGCGCGCAGCGGCGAGATCGTTGTACGGAGCGACCAGCGTCTGCGCGGCCATCGCGGCGGGGACGCCGGGCGAGTCGGGGAGGCCGAGGGTGGCGACGCCGGATCCCGCGGCCGCGAGCAGACCGTCGGCGTGGCCGTGGTAGCAGCCGTCGAACTTCAGGATCAGGTCACGACCGGTGGCGCCGCGCGCAAGGCGGAGGGCGCTCATCGCGGCTTCGGTGCCGGAGTTCACGAAGCGGACCATGTCGACGGCGGGGACGGCGTCGATCACGCGATCGGCGAGATCGAGTTCGGCCTCGGTCGGTGCGCCGAAGGAGGTGCCGAGCGGCGCCGCGTCGCGGATTGCCTGGACGACCGCTGGGTGGGCGTGACCGAGGATGAGCGGCCCGTAGGAGCAGACGTAGTCGATGTATTCGTTGCCATCGACGTCGGTGACGAGGGCGCCCTGACCGCTGGCGAGGACGATGGGATCGCCGCCGACCGCCTTGTAGGCGCGGACCGGTGAGTCGACACCGCCGGGGAGGAGGGTGCGGCCGCGCTCCATCAGCGCGCGAGAACGGTCGTGGTTCAGATTAGCCATTGTTCGCCAGCCACTTCGCCGCTTCTTTCGCGTGGTAGGTGATGAGGATGTCGGCGCCGGCGCGGCGGATCGACGTGAGGGTCTCGAGGATGACGCGCTCCTCGTCCAGCCAGCCGTTCGCGATCGCGGCCTTGAGCATCGAGTACTCGCCCGAGACGTTGTAGGCGGCGAGTGGCAGGTCCGTGCGGTCGCGCACCTGGCGGATGACGTCGAGGTAGGCGAGCGCTGGTTTCACCATCGTGATGTCGGCGTGCTCCGCTTCGTCGGCGTCGACCTCGCGGAGTGCCTCACGCGCGTTGGCGGGATCCATCTGGTAGCCGCGACGGTCGCCGAACTGCGGAGCGGAGTCAGCCGCCTCACGGAACGGACCGTAGAACGCCGAGGAGTACTTGGCGCTGTAGGCCATGATTGCGGTCTCCGGGAGACCGCTGTCATCGAGCGCCTCGCGGATGGCGCCGACCCGGCCGTCCATCATGTCGGACGGCGCGACGATGTCCGCGCCGGCTTCGGCGCAGGTGACGGCCATCTGGGACAGGAGCGGCAGGCTTTCGTCGTTGAGCACGTCGCCGGTCGCGCTGAGTACGCCACAGTGGCCGTGATCGGTGTACTCGCAGAGGCAGACGTCCGCGATCACCGCGAGATCCGGGTCGGCGTTCTTGAGCGCACGGATCGCCTGCTGGACGATCCCGTCAGCGGCGTAGCCCTCGGAGCCGACGGGGTCCTTGAAGGCGGGCAGGCCGAAGAGCAGCACGGCGCGGACGCCGACCGAGCGGAGTTCGCGGGCTTCGGGCGCCAGTTGGTCGACGGAGAGTCGGAACTGGCCGGGCATGGAGCTGATCGGTTCGCGCACGCCGCTGCCGTGGGTGATGAACAGCGGGTAGACGAACGATGACGGATCGAGGCGGGTCTCGCGGACGAGCCCGCGCAGGGCGGCGGTGCGCCGTGTTCGACGAGTGCGGGTGAAGCCCCCGGTGGCGGTGCGACGTTCCAGATCGGCAATCACGAGGCTTGCTCCGTTCTTGCGGTCCCTGCGGTCGGTGCGTGGATCGATTGTTGCAGCCAGAGATGATCGCGTAGCGCCGCGATCAGTCCAGGGACCGAGTGGTCGGTGGCGATGACGTCCGGTTCGAGGCCGAGTTCGCGGGCCGTCGCGGCGGTGGTCGGCCCGATGCAGGCGATTGTTGCGCCCTGGAGCGAGGAGAGATCGCCGAGCAGTGTCGCGAGGTTCCTCACGGTCGAGGACGACGTAAAGGTGGCGACATCAACGCCGGCGCGGACTTCGTTGAGGAGCGTGTCCGGCACGGAGGACGGCGGCCCGGAGAGATAGAGGGTGACCTCGGTGACGGTCGCGCCGGCGGCGGTGAGGGCCGTGGGGAGCGCGGGGTCCGCGCCTTCGGCACGCGGCAGCAGCACCCGCGCCGCGGTCAGTCCGGTTGCCTCGAAGGCATCGATCATCGCGGAGGCGGCGGCTGCGCCGGTCGCCTCGGTCGGTACGAGGTCTGCGATCAGGCCGCGCTCGGCGAGGGCGGCGGCGGTGGCGTCGCCGAGCGCGCAGATCTTCGCGCCGGCGAAGGCGCGCGCGTCGGTCTGGGAGTCGGCGAGCAGATCGAGGAAGACACGGACAGCGATCGCGGAGGTGAAGGCGACCCATTCGACATCACCCGCGCGGAGCGAAAGGGCGGCGCGGGCGACTTCCGCGGGCTCGGCGCGGTGCTGGACCTCGATGGCGGGCAGCACGAGCGGCCGCGCGCCCTGGAGTTTGAGCTGCTCGACGAGGGTGGAGGCCTGTGCACGGGTACGCGTGACGAGCACGCGTTTGCCGGCGAGTGGACCGAGGCCAGCCGGGTCGAGCTGGTCGCGGAGCGCCACGACGTCGCCGACGACGAAGAGCGCGGGCGACTGGACGTCATGCTCACGTGCGGCGGCAGCGATGGCGGAGAGTGGGGCGGTGACGACGCGCTGGCGGGTGGTCGCGGCCTCCTGGATCAACGCGGCCGGGGACGCTGGATCGCGACCACCAGCGATCAGCGCCTGCGTGATCGCGTCGAGGCGACCGACGCCCATCAGCACGACGAGGGTGTCGACGGCGGTGGCGAGACGGTGCCAGTTGGCCTGTTCTGCGGGCTTCGTCGGATCCTCGTGGCCGGTGACGACTGCGAACGAGACGGCAACGCCGCGGTGGGTGATCGGGATGCCAGCAGCGGCGAGTCCGGCGATCGCCGAGGTGATGCCGGGGATGACGGTGCATGGGACGCCGGCCTGACGGAGCGCGACTGCTTCCTCGCCGCCACGACCGAAAACGTACGGATCGCCACCCTTGAGCCGGACGACGCGCTTGCCTGCGCGACCATGCTCGACGAGGCAGGCGTTGATTTCGTCCTGGGTCATCGCGTGGCGGGTTGGCTCCTTGCCGGCGTTGACGAGGAGCGCGCCAGCGGGCGCGTCGCTCAGCAGCTCAGCGGGCGCGAGGCGGTCGTAGACAACCACCTCGGCATTGCGCAGGGCCTCGAGGCCGGCGTGGGTGATCCAGCCGGGATCGCCGGGGCCGGCGCCGACGAGCCAGACGTGTCCGAGCAGGGTGTCGCTCACGGGGTATCCGCCGTTGCGACCCCGGCGTGGAGTTGCTCGGCGAGGGCGCGACCAATCGCGGGGCCGTCCGTGGCGCGGCCGGTGGCGTCTCCGAAGTGGGGCAGGCCGCCGTCATCGTCGGCGAGCATGCCGCGCAGCGAGAGCAGGCCGTCCTCGACGGTCGCGTAGGCGCCGACGGGGAGCGTGCAGCCGGCGCCGAGCGCCCGCAGGAAGCCGCGTTCGGCGGCGGCGGCGGCGTGCGTGTCGGGGTGATCGAGGGCGGCGAGCGCCGCGAGCGTGGTGGCGTCGTCGCTGCGGCACTGGATGCCGAGTGCGCCCTGTCCCGGAGCGGGCAGGAACTCGCGCGCGTCGAAGAGCTGGGTCGCTTCGCCGAGCCGGCCGAGGCGATCGAGGCCAGCGGCGGCGAGGATCGCGCCGTCGTAGGCGCCGCTGGCGACGTGCGCGAGTCGGGTGTCGACGTTGCCACGGATTTCGGCGAGTTCGAGGTCGGGTCGGATGGCGCGGACCAGCGCGGCACGGCGGCGCGAGCTGGTGCCGACGCGCGCGCCAGCGGGGAGCGCGGCGAGCGGACGACCTTCCGAGGCGACCAGCACATCGCGCGGGTCAGCGCGAAGGGGGACCGCCGCGATCGTGAGCCCCGCGACGTCCTCGGTGGGAACGTCTTTCAGAGAATGGACGGCGACGTCGGCGCGGCCGTCGAGCAGCGCCTCCTCGACGGCCTTTACGAAAACGCCACGTCCGCCGAGCACGCTGAGCGGAGTGGCGCGATCGCGATCGCCCTCGGTGCTGATTTCGATCACCTCGATCGTGACGCGGTCATGCGCGGCGCGCAGGGCGTCGGCCACGAAGTGGGCCTGGACGAGGGCAAGTCGCGAGCCGCGGGTCGCGATGCGGAGGACGGGCATCAGCCGGCGGCGTCGCTGTCGTGCGGGGCGTCTTCGCTGAAGGACGGAACCGCGGCCTCGCCATCGAGCTGGAAGAGGGTGCGCACCGCCTCGATGTAGTGCTGCTCGCGGTCGCCGCGATTGCGGAGCGTGGTGATCGGGTCGTGCAGCAGGCGTTTCACGATGGTGCGCGTGAGGGCGTCGACCTCGCGGCGGAGATCATCGTCGGCGGGGAGTCGGCGCAGCGATTTCTCGACGGCGGCGATGCGAATCTCCTCGGCGTGGCTGGTGAGCGAGGCGATGGTTGGCTTTGTCCGGAGGCGTTCGCACCAGGCGACGAAGTCAGCGATCTCCTCGGCGAGCACGGCCTCGACGGCCGGGAGTTCCTCGGCGCGGGCGCGGCCATTGGCGGCGGCGATCTCCTGCAGCCCCTCCATGTCGTAGTAGGAGACGCCGGGCAAGCTCGCGATCGCGGGATCGAAATCGCGTGGCATGCCGATGTCGATCGCGATCAATGGAGCACCCTCGCGGCGTTCGACCGCGGCGCGCATCAGCTCGAGATCGACAAGCGTGCCGGGGGCACCGGAGGCGGCAACGACGATGTCGTCGGTGGCGATCGCGGCGGGCAGATCCTCGAAGGGGACGGCGCGCCCGCCAAGTTCCGCGGCGAGCGATTCGGCGCGGGCGAAGGTGCGGTTGGTGACGGTGACGTGGGTGACACCCTGATCGACGAGCGCCTCGGCGGTAAGGCGGCCGGCTTCGCCGGCGCCGATCACCAACACGCGTGCATCGGCGATGCGCGGGTGCAGGTCACGTGCCTGGCGCGCGGCGATCGAGGAGACGGACATGGCGTGGTGGCCGATCGCGGTTTCGTGGCGCGCGCGGCGACCGGCGCGGATCGCGCCGTGCATGACGTGGACGAGGATCGCGTCCTCCATCCCCGCGCCGGCGGCAACGGAGAAGGCGCCGCGGAGCTGGCCCATGATTTCGAACTCACCGAGGACCAGCGATTCGATGCCGGAAGCGACACGGTAGAGGTGCCGGACGGCCTCGGTGTCGCGGTGCACCGCGAAGTGCCGCTGGACGGCGGTCTCGTCGGCGCCGGTTTCGGCGGCGATGAATGCGAGCAGGCGGGCGGGGTCGTGGTCACCAGAGACGTACAACTCGAAGCGGTTGCAGGTCGAAAGGATGGCGGAGGGCCCGAGCTGGACCTGCGCGCGCGCAGTGGCGGCGTCCAACGCATCGGCGGGGATCGCGATCCGTTCGCGGACCGCGATCGGAGCGGTGTGGTGACTCATCGTGGCGAGGGTCAGCATCGCTAGTCTCCAGCGACCGCGGCCACCGCGGTCTCCTGAGGCGACCCGACTGCCGATGCCGGGGTGGCACGTGACTTCAACGGCTGGTCGATGCCGAGCGCGTGGATCAGCCGTCGCTTCGCGCCCTCGTAGTCGCCGGCGCGGAGCAGGTTCTGGAGCGGTTCGTCGATCGCTGTCTGCCAGGTGTCGGCGGCGATGCGGTTGGGACACTGCTTGCAGAGGAGCGGGGGTGGCGTGTTGACCAGCTCGCAACCGCCGGCGCATTCACGGTCGCGCTGGCGGGCGAGCACGCGCACTTCGGCGAGCAGATCGCCAAGCAGTTCGACGTCCTCGGAGAGGAACTCTTCCATCCGCTCGCGGAGCCAGCGCGCGAGCGCGGGGCTGCTGCCACCGGTGGAGGTTGCGATGGCGATTTTTCCACGCTTCGCGAGGGAGGGGAGGATGAAGTCGCAGTTGGCGACGTCGTCCGCGGCGTTCACCCAGATGCCGCGCGCGCGGGCCTCGTCGGCGACTTGCTTGTTCACGGCGCCGTCGTCGGTGGCGACCATGACGACCTCATAGCCGTCGGTGTCGCCGGGGGCGAAGGGACGCTCGATCCAGGCGGCGCGACCGTCGTCGACGTATTGCTTCACCGCGGGGATCAGCGCGGGCGCGACGATGGTGACGCGCGCGCCGGCGTCGACGAGCTTGTGCACTTTTTCGTCAGCGACGTGACCGCCACCGACGAGGAGCACGGGCCGATCGCCCATCTCCCAGAACACGGCGTAGTAACCCATCAGGCGCCCGCTTTCCCTGCATCAACGCGCATCGAGTCGGGGTCGATGCCGACGG
This sequence comes from Chloroflexota bacterium, assembly GCA_027593235.1. Taxonomy (GTDB): domain Bacteria; phylum Chloroflexota; class Dehalococcoidia; order UBA2979; family UBA2979; genus UBA6627. The sequence goes on along the minus strand of JAQCIU010000005.1, from coordinate 123,783 downwards.
AATCACACCAGCGCATGTACGCGAGCGGTGAAATCTCGGATGGTTTGATCTCGCTGCGACCGCCCCAGAAGACGTTCGTGTAACCGATCGAGATCCCAGCCTCTTCGAGGTGCGTGTCGATGGCGGCCTTGTGGGCAAGGACCAGATCCTTGTCGGTACCATGCGCGACGCCCATGACGTTCACGTTTCGGAACTCGGGGCCGCCCTCGCGCCAGTAGGCGTGCGTCATGATCTCGTGGCGTCCGACCTCGCGTCCGGCCTCGAGTTCCCGGCCCGCCGGGACGGCCCAGTGGAAGAGCGCGTTGTAGCGCGTGACGCGCTGGCCACCAGCGACCGGCTTCACGTGTTCGAGGAAGGTCGAGAAGCGCCCGACGACGCCCTTCGCCTGCAGGGCGTCAGCGGTGGCGGTGAACTCCTCGAGGGGCACGCCGGCCTCGGCGGCGCGGGGCGCCCAGAGATCCTCGGTCAGTTCGGCCGGCGCGAACTCGCGCTTGAGCGCCTCCATCACGACCAATTCGCGGTCGCTGAGCGGGATGACGTCCGTGTCGATCACGCGTCCGAGGTCCGCGGAGCGGGCCCCGGGCTCGAGCGTGCGGCGGCGGGTGTGTCCGACACCGAGGGCGAAGAGCTTCTTGGCCGGCATCAGGCGGAACGTCTCCGCGCCGATCTGATCGCCGAGGTAGTGCGCGTGCGCGTCGATGGAGAACTGGGGCGGAACCTTGAGCGTGGTCCAGAGACGGTAGCGGGAGCCAGCGGTCGCGGAGTCGGTCGTGCGGATCACGACGTGCCCGGAGAACGGATCCTGTTGGAAGAGGTAGTCGAACGCCTCGGTGAGCCGATCCTCCGGAACCTGCCAGGCGACGAGCGAACCGGTCGCGAGGCTGGTCGTGATCATTGTCTGGCGGACCCGACGGATCGTGCCCGCCTCGAGCATCGCGCGGACACGTTCGAGGACCACCGGCAGCGCGACACCGGACTGGCTCGCTACCGCAGCGAACGGATCGCGCTGGAAGCCCTGCAGGCGGTCCTCGGAGACCTGGAGGATCGCGACGTTGATCGGGTCGTCGATAGTGACGGGGACGGTGGCGGTGGTGGTCATGCGTGCGCCGCCCTGGTGGGCGCGGCGACAGCGGGCGCCTGTTCGCGCGCGCGGACGCCGGCACCGAGGCCGACCTGGTCGATCAGCTCGCCGATCTCCATCCGCCTGCAGGTGAACATCGGCGTATCGAACTCGGTGAAGGAGGTGGAGTCAGAGGCCCGCAGGTCCTTGACCAGGGCGAGGAACTGCCCGGGCGAGTCACCCTCGAAGGCGACGACAAACTCCTGGTCATCGAGGCCGTAGGAGTAGGTCGTGTTGATCTTGATCTCGGGGTAGGCGTGGCCGACCGCGATGTGCTCGGCCATCGCCTTGTTCCGCCGCGTCGCCGAGGACTGGTACCAGTCCTTCGTCTTCGCCATCGGGTAGACGAACAGCCAGTCGTTGGTGCCGCCGTCCGCGCGGAAACGATCGCGGTGCTCCGCACCGGGCGTGTACTGGTTCTGGTACTGCGACCGCATCGTCATCGAGAGGAACGAATGCGGGCGCTCCAGCGCCCAGCCGAGCTTCGTGTCGAGCAGCTCGGCCTGCCAGTCCATGATGACATCGAGGTTGTCCGCGACCTGCCAGATCAGGAAGTCGGTGTCGCCGCGCGAGCCGAGCGTGGAGTAGACGCGGGTCAGCATCCGCTCGTTGGAGCTGACGAGGAGCTGCGAGAGCTGGTCGCCGAGGGCCTGGCGCTTCTTTCGCTTGAGGGCGCGCACGTCGTCGCGGATCTTGAAGAAGCTGAACTTCACGAACTGTTTGCCGTGCGGCGACTGTGGCCGGCGCGGGGCGTTGGCGGCGGCCGTCACCCACGCGGGTGGGCCGCCGGCGTGGCCGCTGGATCCGTTGACGGAGGCGGGCGGGCGTTGGGTCATCGGGTTGCCAGTCCTGCCTCGCGCTCGACGGCGAGCCCGTAGTTCGCGGTGAAGAGCGTCTCGATGCGGGCCGCCTCGTCGTCGCTGACGTCGGGGACATCCGAGGCGGCTGCGAACTCCGCGAGTTGATCGCGGTCGTAGATGTTGGGTAGCGCGCTGACGACCTCGGGCTCACGCAGCACGTAGCGGAGCGCCGCCTGGCCGAGCGTCCGTTCACCTGAGGCCGTGAGGAAGTCGAGTTGCTCGATCTTCTTGAGGCCGTTGACGAGCCAGGCGCGCGGACGGTGCTTGCGGTGATCGTCCGCGGCGAAGGTGGTGTCCAGCGTGTACTTGCCCTCGAGCATCCCCGAGGAGTGCGGGACGCGGGTGAGCAGTGACTTGTTGGTGCGGCGCGCGGTCTCGATGAGGGTGCGGCCGGGATCCAGCTCGAGGGCGTTGTAGATCATGTGGACCACCTGGATCGGCAGGTGCTCCATCGCGTAGACGCCCTCGTCGAGCCACCCGATAGCCGGCCCGAGCGCGACGCCGACCGAGCGGACTTTGCCCTCGGTGCGGACGCGGTCGATCAGCGTCCAGAGGTCATCGCGCTGGAGGTGTTCCATGCGCACGTTGTGGAGTTGCCAGAGGTCGATGTGATCGGTGCCCATGCGGTCGAGCGAGTTGTGCAACGCGCGCTCGACGAAGTCTGGTTCGAAGCAGTGCTGCGCCGGCTGGTGATTCTTCGCCGAGCGGTCCACCGATTCCCAGTCGTAGCCAAACTTGGTGCTCAAAACGATCTTGTCGCGTTCGGCGCCGGGAAACGCGGTGGCGATCATCCGTTCGCCGCGTCCCTGGCCGTAGGTGTCGGCGGTGTCGATGAAGTTGATGCCGAGGTCGGTCGCGTCGCGGAGCATCGAGGCGGCGTCCTCGTCCGAATGATCGCCCCACCAGCCTGCGGTCAGGGTCCAGACGCCGAATCCGATTTCGGAGACGGAGAGGTCTGTTCCGGCGATGGTGCGATAGCGCATCGACGACTCCTCGGAGGCTCGTGTGGGGGCCTGAAGGAACATCGCGGTGGAGCTCGACAGCATCAACGAGTGAGTTGGTGCACTATCGCCAGAATTGGGAGATTCGGTTTCTGAGAATCTGCGGGTATTAGTCAAATCGCGTTCTACGGTGCCCAGATTTGGAAGATTCTGGCGAAGCGACGAACCCCTAATACGAGCGTGTCGTTACACAACTCACCCGGGAAGCGTCGCCGCCCCCACAGCTGGTGGGAGCCTCGGTACTCGCACCAACTGGTGGCAGTAAGTCGTTACACGACTGGCGCGACACCGCCATCGACGTTGATCGAGGCACCGGTGACGTAGCTCGCGCGCTCCGAGGCGAGGAAGCAGATCACGTCGCCGGCTTCCTGCGCTTCACCGACGCGGCCCAACGGGACGCGGCCGCTCATGTTCTCGTAGTGGTCATCGAGGGTGAGCGCGGGGTTGGTGTCCTGCATCGCCTCGACGCGGCGCTCGTGCTGTCCGGCCTTGATCAGGCCGATACAAACGGTATTCACGAGGATGTTGGCGGGCGCGAGGTCACGCGACATCGCCTTCGTGAGCGCGATCCCGGCGGCGCGGGAGAGCGAGGTGGGCAGCGAACTGGCGCCCGGCGCCTTTCCGCCGCCCGTGGTGATGTTGATGATGCGACCGCTTCCGAGCGCCTTCATGTGCGGGATCGCGGCTTGCGAGGCGTAGACCGCGCCGTAGACCTTGAGCTGCAGGTCGTAGCTCAGCGCCTCCTCGTCCAGCGACTCCACCGGCATCGCGGACGAGGTGCCGGCGTTGTTGACGAGGATGTCGAGCTGGCTCCAGCGGCCGACGACATCGGCGACGAGGGCCTTCACTTCCGCCTGTTTCGTCATGTCGCAGACGATGCCGATGACCTCGCCGCCGGTCTCCGCGCGGAGTTCGGCGGCTGCGGCCTCGAGGACGTCGGGGCGGCGGGCGCAGATCGCGACGCGAGCGCCCTCGCGGGCGAGCGCGCGGGCGGCAGCTTTGCCGATACCGTCGCTGCCGCCGGTCACGATCGCGACTTTTCCGGTGAGTCCGAGGTCCATGTCAGTGCCCTTCCGATCGATGCTGGCTGATTTGTTGTCCTCGTGAGGTGTGCGGTCGGGTCGGGTGCGTCGCTACCAGGAGCCGCCGCCGCCGCCGCCCATGCCGCCTCCGGAGAAGCCGCCGCCGCCGAATCCGCTGGAGCCGGAGGAGGATGGCGTGGAGACGATCGTGCCGGCGGTGCTCTTCGAGAAGTCGCCGACCATCGAGGCGAACGCGAGTGTGGTGAACGGGCGGTCAGAGACGTACCACGAACCGACGCCGGTGATTTCTGCATCGAGGCCCTCGAACGCCTTCGCCCAGCGATCGGTGAGGCCGAAGACGACCGCGTAGGGCAGGTACTTGGAGAAGACGCCGGCCTCTTCCGCCCAGCGGGCGGTGTCGCGCTCGGCGGTCGCGATCGCCCGCTGGAAGCCGAGGACGCGGCGCATCATGCCGGTGCCCTTCGCCGAGCGTCGCGGCATCGCGTTCGAGCCGATCGTCATGAGCAAGCCGGCGAGTGCGACGGGGATGCCGATCAGCGCCCAGGTAGTGAACATCGCAAGCAGCACCGTGAGGACGACGCCTCCGATCAGCGTGACGATGCCCGTGACGACCCAGGAGCTGCGGATCTGGTCCGGGCGGCGCAGGAACCAGCCCTGCGCGACGACGTCGCGGTAGAGATCGTCTTGCACGGCCTTGAGGCGCTTCACGAACTTGTTCTTGAGGTCGGCGAGCAGCACGTCGTCACCGTCCTCGAAGAGGCCGTCGAGGAGTTCGCGCTCGTATTCGCGGAGCGTGGGATCCGCTTCCTTGAGCCGCTTCAGCCGCCAGTCGTCCTTCGCGAACCAGCCCTTGCCTTCGACCTCCTCGATGGTGAGGTAGTGGCGCACGGCCAGATCGATGATCGTTGCGGTGACGTCCAGCGGGTTCGCGACCTCGTCGACCAGCGTGCCCATCTGCCCGGGAAGCGCGCCCTCAGGCGGGGCGAACTCGATCGCGGAGTCGGCAGCGGATTCGAAGAGCGGGACGCGCTGCGTCTCGCCGGTGTCCGATCCGAAGGCGACATCGACCACCGAGCCGACGAATCGCTGATCGCGACCGTGGACCCAGATCAGGCGGATCACGGTGCCGATAGCGCCGAGGAAGACCAACGCCATCGCGCCGATCGTGAACGGGGTGATTGAGAATGCGCGTTGGAACGTCCGGCGCGCTTCGAGGATTGGCGGGCGGACCGCGACGGCGTCGAGCGGCAGTGACACGACTGGGGTGATCGCCTGACCGTATCCCAGCTCCTGTTGAGCGAAGCGCGCCGTGCTGCCCTCGCTGCTCGCGCTGTCGCAGGCGCTGCGGGAGCCGACGGGGCCTGCGTAGCAGGTGACCTCGGTGAACGCCGCCGGGGCAGTCACGGTCACGGTGATGTCGCTGATCTTCACCTCCCAGCCGGGACCGACCGCGTTGAGGAACAGCTCGCTGTGATCGTCGAAGGCGTTCATACCGCCCTCGATGCGGTAATCGATGCGGTAGGTGTGGACGCCGGTGATCGTGATGTCCGGATCGCCAATGCGGATACGGAACGCGGTGCCCTCGGTGCTGAGCTTCACATCGTCCGGTGCGCCGGGCGAGGCGGAGACGGCCACATTCTTGATTCGCAGCAGGCGGTCGTTGGTGTCGTCGTAGTGAAAGCGGACGGGGATGTCGCGGAAGATGCCGCGGCGTGGATTGTCGGCGAAGTCGTACTCGATCAGCTCGCTGACCAGCACATCCCCGTCGTCGCGGATCGTCCACGTCACGTCGTACTGGCGGATCCGCTCGATGTTGGATTGCGCGTCGAGGATCGAGGCGAAGGAGGGGGCCGGCTCGATGATCGGCTCGCTGACGGTGACGACGCCCTTCGGCAACGCCAGGACCGGAGTGACCGCCTCGTCGGCGCCGATGCTCTGCTGCGTGAAACGAGCAGTGTTGCCCTCGAACGTGGCGCCGTCGCAGGGACGGTCCGCCTCCACGTACCCGGCGAAGCAGGTGACCTCGCTAAATGCGTCCGGGGCCGTGGCGGTGACGGTCATGTTGCTGATCGGGATGGTCCAGCCGGGCCCGATCGCGTTCAGATACAGCTCGTCGTGATCGTCGAAGGCGTTCATGCTGCCTTCGATGCGGTAGTCGATTCGGTAGGTGTGGACGCCGGAGACCGTGGTCTCTGGGTCGCCGATGCGGATATGGAAGAAGCTCTCGTCGGTGCTCGTGTCGATCGCATCGGGCGTTCCCGGCGAAGCAGTCACAACCAGATCGTGAATGCGGAGCACCCGCTCTGTGTCTCCGACATCGAACCGGATCGGGATGTCGCGGAAGATCCCGTGACGTGAGGCCGAGCCGAAGTCGTACTCGATCACCTCGCTGACGAGGACGTCGCTGTTCTCGAGGATCGTCCAGGTGACGTCGTACCCGAGGATCTGCTCGAAGCTTGATTGGGCCTCAGCGGGTGGAGCGAACGTCGGGGCGACGAGGAATGCCGCGGCGAGCAGCAGGAGCGCAACGGCGAACGAGCGAGCGGGGGTGGTCACGGTGCGGCCTGGAACGTGCCCGCGCCTACTCCCGGGTGCCGAAGTCGACCTGGACCGGCTCGCGCGATTCGGTCTCGGCCTCGAAGTAGGGCTTCGGCTGGAAGCCGAACATGCCGGCGATGATGTTGGAGGGGAACATCTCGATCGAGTTGTCGTAGCTGAGGACGCGCTCGTTGTAGTAGCGCCGCGCGAAGGCGATCTGCTCCTCGGTCTGGGTGAGTTCGGTCTGGAGTGAGAGGAAGCTCTGGTTTGCCTTCAGATCGGGGTAGGCCTCGGAGAGGGCGAAGAGCTGGCGGAGCATGCCGGTGAGGGCGTTTTCGGCCTGTGCGCGCTGTTCGACGTTGGGCGCGGCGATCGCCTGCTGGCGGGCCTGGATGACGCCCTCGAGGGTTTCGCGCTCGTGCGAGGCGTAGCCGCGGACGGTCTCGACGAGGTTGGGGATCAGGTCGTAGCGGCGCTTGAGCTGGACGTCGATCTGAGACCAGGCGGTCTCAACGCGGTTCCGCAGGCCGACGAGCTTGTTGTACGTCGTGGCCAGATAGCCGCCGATGACGACGAGGAGCACGACGACCACGATCAGGGGGACGAGCATCCGGTGATCTCCAATTCGGAACGCTATACGCGCTCGGTGATTTCGCGGGCGAGCGACAGATCCCGTTCGGTGATGCCGCCCGCGTCGTGAGTGGAGAGCGCGATTCGCACTCGGTTGTACACGTTACTGAGTTCGGGGTGGTGGTTCGCACGCTCGGCGAGGGCGCCGACCTTCGCCATGAACCCGACAGCATCGATGAAATCGGCGAACTCGAATTCACGAACGATCGAGTCACCGTGGCGACTCCATCCGGGCAGTTCGGCCAGGGCATCGATGACGGCCGTATCGTCTAACCGATCCGCCATGACATCCCTCGCGTCACCCTAATCGGATCACCCGTTTTGCGAGCGTAGCACGGGGAAATTGGCACGACGGACCGCTGTGACTTGTCGCGCCTCGGCGGGAGGGCGAGACTGCGAAGACCCCGTGCTGACAGAGAGAAACGGCGGATCGTCATGCCTTCCATCCTCGAGACCTTTGAGGCGCTGCACCCAACCTCCAAATCGATGGCGAAACGCGCTGCCTCGGTCTTCCCGTCCGGAGTGACGCACGACGCACGGGCGTTCGAGCCGTTCCCGATCTACGTGGACCGGGCGGCGGGCGGCCGGAAGTGGGACGTCGACGGCAACGAGATCGTCGATTACATCGGCGGCCACGGTGCGCTGCTGCTGGGGCACAACCGGCCGGAGGTGCTGGACGCGGTGCGGGGCGCCCTGGCCCGCGGCACGCATTTTGGTTCGTCACACGATCTGGAGATCGCGTGGGGCGAGCAGGTGCTGAAGATGGTGCCCTGCGGCGAGCGGGTGCGCTTCACCAGCTCCGGGACCGAGGCGACGATGATGGCGCTGCGCCTGGCGCGCGCGTACACGGGTCGCGACCGGATCGTGACGCTGGAGGATCACTTCCACGGCTGGCATGACCTGGTGGTGGGCCGGCTGGGACCGGATGACGCGCACCCACATTCGATCGGGGTCCCGGATGGATTCTACGACGCGCTGACGATCGTGCCGCAGGGGGACGTGGACGCACTGGCCGAGGCGCTGTCCGGTCGCGATGTGGCGGCGGTCATCCTGGAGCCGACCGGCGCGCACTGGGGGACCGAGCCGTTGCCGGCGAGCTACCTGCACGAGGTGCGACGGATCACCCGCGAGGCCGGGACGCTGATGGTGATGGACGAGGTGATCACCGGATTCCGGATGGCCCCGGGCGGTGCCCAGGAGCACGCCGGCGTGATGCCGGATCTTTCCACCCACGCGAAGATCCTCGCCGGTGGCCTTCCGGGCGGCTGTGTGACCGGAACGTCAGAGATCGTCAGCATGCTCGAAATGCGCGAGGGCGATCCGGACTGGAACAGCAAGCGCCGGGTGAGCCACCAGGGGACGTTCAACGCGAACCCGGCCTCGGCGGCGGCAGGCCTCGCGGCGTTGCAGATCATCGAGGACGGCGAGCCGAACCGGCAGGCGGACGCGACGGCGGCGGGGATCGTGCGCGGCCTGAACGATCTGTTTCGCGCGGAGTCCGTGCCCGGATCGGCCTGGGCGGTCTCCAGCATGTGGCACTTCAACCTCGGGGCGGATTCGCCCGCACCCACGGGCGTCGAGTGGGACGCCGAGGTGGCCCCGACCGGGGTGGCAACCGGGCTGATGCGGCCGCTGCGCTGGACGCTCTTCAATCACGGCGTGGATCTGATGGGAAACGGCGGGATGGTGTCGTCCGCCCACGGTGAAGCGGAGATCGCGGACACGATCGAGGCGTTCCGGGCAGCGGTCGGCGATCTCCGTGCCGAAGGGCTACTTTCGTAGCGAGGGGCGCTGGGCTGCCGAAGCGTCGCGGGCGCGTCGCGAGGCACTATTTCGGGCGTGATGGCCGCTGTTGATATCCCTGGGGAAACCCCGGGTACACGAATCGGTGCCGCGCTGCGATACTGCCGAACGTGCGGGGAACTCCTTATCAGCGGCTGCGCCGATCAGTGGCGCGTGCGGTACGCCGGGCGGCGGCAGGATCGCTTGCCCTCGGATGCCTGTCGATCGCGGTGGCCACATTCGGTGCGACGAGCCCGGGGCACGGCGAGGCGCTGACACGTGATCGTGCGGAGGCGGCAGCCGATACCGGTCTGTCGCAGGCGTTGGCCCAGCGCACCTCCTCATCCACGTCACCTGCTGGTCCGCTCGCCGGGCCGGAGCCGGTGGCAGCCACGACCAGCAGGCCGACAAGCGGCTCGAACGACCTCGATGCCGGTCCGCCGAGCGAGGTGGCGCGGCTCTTGAACACGCCGCTGGCGTCCGCGCGGCACCGCGCGAGCGCGGCGCGACAGCAGGGGAGCCCGCTCCCACTCTCGATCGAGGAACGCCTCGGTAGCGGCGACCAGCCGCCGATCGTGGTGGCGGCGAGCGCCGAGGCAACACCGCGACTTGGGCCGGGCGATCTCACGCAGGCGACGGTCAGCTTTTACTACTGCGAACAGGGCGACAGCTCAGACGGCGGCGACGGCGGCGGTTTCTGTGGGCCGATGCGCGACGGGACGGTTGTGTACGAGGGTGCTGCGGCCTGCGACGTGGAGTACCTGGGCCAGCGGTTCCGGATCGCCGGCGACCCGACGGATCGCATCTACACCTGTCATGACACCGGCAGCGCCGTGCACGGGTTGCACCGCGACATCTTCTTCTACAGCGCGGTGGATGGCTGGCCGTGGCTGTTGGAAACGGGAACGGACGTTGTGCTCGAGATCGTCGAGTAACACTGTCCCTATCTTTGATCTTCTGGCTTTTGGACCGCTCGGCACCCCAGGGGGCTGCCTGATCCAGGCATGGCAACGATTGCCGGCCGCTCAGTTCATCAACGCTTAACGAAATCGTGACCGTTTCCGCTTGCCGCCGGCGGTCTTCACGTCCATCATGAATTGTGCCTGGAAGCACAAACAAGGTCGCGGGACGCATTACTGCGGGCCGCGATGAGGAAGGTCGAACGGTTATGGTGACTGAGATTGCACCGGAGACTCAGGTGCAGCGGAGAGCCGTTGGCCAGCGCATCCGAGAATGGCGACTTCGCCGCGAACTGTCGCAGGCCGATGTAGCCCGGAGCGCCGGCATTACGCAGGCCTCGTTGTCCAACTACGAGAACGGCAAGCGGGACATGCCACTGTCCACGTTTCTGGGTGTGACCGGCGCGCTCAACGTGAGCCTGGGCGACGTGCTGGACGTGCCCGAGGTGATCGTGGTGCGCGATTCGGCGCTCGGCAAGGCAGTGACGCAGCTCGTGCTGCGTCCCGAGTTCCCTCGGGTAGCGAACGGCGAAGCCGCCGGCTAGCCGCCGCTCCAATGCGAACTGGTCGCGAACGGCCCCACCGAGAGGTGGGGCCGTTTTGGTGTGCGGCGGACCCCGGCAAACGTCGTTTGGGTAGCCGTACGTATACTGCAACCACCCTGACGCAGCGGTGGCCCGGCGGCGGCGCCGAGCCGCGCTTCACATCCAATCAGCCCCCGCCGCCATCGGACGTAGTCCGCCGGAAGCGCTCTCCCACCCGGCGACCCGCAGCAGAGGAGCCTAGACGTGGCGAACGAGCGAGCAGCGACACTTGGTGAATTGAAGGCAGCGGGCGTCACCGTCCGCCCAGTCCGCGAAGAGTTGCGGACGAACCTGATTGCCAAGCTGAGGTCCGGAGAAGATCTGTTCCCGGGCGTGGTTGGCTACGACGAGACCGTGATCCCGCAGCTTCAGAACGCGATTCTTTCCGGGCAGGACATCATCCTCCTCGGCGAGCGTGGTCAGGCGAAGTCGCGGATCATCCGCAGCCTCACCTCGTTGCTCGACGAGTGGACGCCGGTGTTGGCCGGCTGCGAGATTCCGGAGAACCCGTTCGCGCCGATCACCCCGCAGGGGCTGGAGTTGGTGGCGACGCAGGGTGACGCGACTCCGATCACCTGGATGCACCGCAGCGACCGCTACGGAGAGAAGCTGGCGACGCCGGACATCACGATCGCGGACCTGATCGGCGAGGTGGACCCGATCAAGGTCGCCGAGGGCCGCTACCTGTCGGACGCGATGACGATTCACTACGGACTGATCCCGCACACCAACCGCGGCATCTTCGCGATCAACGAGTTGCCGGACCTGGCGGAGCGCATCCAGGTCGGCCTGCTGAACGCCATGGAAGAGCGCGATGTCCAGATCCGCGGTCACAAGGTGCGGCTGCCGCTGGACGTACTGATCGTCGCGACCGCGAACCCGGAGGACTACACCAACCGCGGACGGATCATCACCCCGCTGAAGGACCGCTACGGGTCGCAGATCCGCACCCACTATCCGGAGAGCATTGAGCACGAAGTCGCGATCATGGAGCAGGAGGGCAACTACTACGAGGCCGACGGCTTCGAGGTGGTTGTGCCGGAGTACATGAAAGAGGTGGTCGCCGAGATCACCCGCCTGGCGCGGCGCTCGCCCGACGTGAACCAGCGCTCCGGAGTTTCGGTCCGCGCCTCGGTGGCGAACTACGAGGCGATGCTGGCCAACGCGCTCCGGCGGGCGATCCGCCTTGGCGAGACCGAGGTGGTGCCGCGTGTGTCCGACCTGCCGTTCGTGATCCCGGCGCTGCAGGGCAAGGTGGAACTGGAGACGGTCGAGGACGGCAAGGACCAGCAGATCATCGAGCGGTTGATTCACGGCGCCGTGGTGTCGGTATTCAATCGCATCTGTGCCGACGCAACAGTCGAGCCTGTGATCGAGGCGTTCAAGTCCGGCATCTCCGTGGAGACCGGCGAGGCGCAGCCGGTGGCGGACTACCTCCGACTGCTGAAGCAGGTCGACGGCCTGGAAGTCGCGGTGCGCGAGTTGGTCGGCGAGGACTCGCGACCGGCCGTGCTGGCTTCAGCCGCGGAGTTCGTGCTGGAAGGCCTGCACCTCAACAAGCGCCTGAACAAGGACTCGCTCAGCGGTTCCGGTCGCTCGCTCTACCGGGGGTAGTTCGCGCAACGGAGTCGAGACGCGCGAACGGGAGCCCGCCATGGCGATGCGATACCGGTACAGCGAATGGGACGGCACGCAGGAGATTCCCGGGCTCGACGCGGATCAGATTCTGGATGCGCTGTCCGATGACCTGATGAACTTCGGGGACCTGCAGCACGCGCTGCGGAACCTGATGCAGCGCGGGATGCGCACGCCTCAGCAGGGCCGGATGCAGGGTCTGCGGGACTTGCTACAGCAGCTCCGACAGCAACGCCGCGAACGCCTCGACCGCTTCGACATGGGCGGGGTGATGGACGACATCCGCAAGCAGCTCGAGGAGATCCTCGACCTGGAGCGCGACACGTTGCGTGAGCGGCTGGGTGAGCCGGACGACGGTGACGGGCAGCAGCCCGGAGATCAGTCGGGTAGTGAGCAGCAGCCCGGAGATCAGCAGCCAGGTGGCGAGCAGCAGCCGGGCGGGCAACAGCAACCGGGCCAGCAGCCCTCGGGGCAGCCGCAGATGGGCGGGCAGCGCCAGCCCGGTCAGCAGGGGCAGCAGGGCGAGCGCGGCGAGGCCGGGCAAGCAGGCGGCGAGTCCGGTCCGTCCGACGAGGAGCAGTTCCAGCAGATGCTGGAGCGGATCGCGCAACGGAAGCAGGACTTCCTCGATCAGTTGCCCGGCGATCCGGCCGGCCAGATGAAGGAACTGCAGAACTACGAGTTCCTGAACCCGGACGCGCAGCACCGCTACCAGGAGCTGGTGGAACAACTCCGCCAGGCGATGACCGAGTCGTTCTTCAACGACGTCTCGAAGATGGTCGACGAGATGTCCGAAGGCGACATGGAGCGCATGAAGGACATGGTCCGCGACCTGAACGACATGCTCGCGCAGCGCATGCGCGGCGAGGAGCCGGACTTCGACCAGTTCATGGAGCAGTACGGCGACATGTTCGGGGAGAACCCGCCGCAGTCGCTGGATGACCTGATCGCGCAGATGCAGTCGCAGATGCAAGCGATGCAGTCGCTGATGGAATCGATGCCGTCGGACCAGCGGCAGCAGCTCCAGGGTTTGCTCGCGGACAAGCTGGGCGACGCGGAACTCGAATCCGAACTGTCCGAGCTGGCACAGAACCTCGACTTCCTGAACCCCTCGCGAGACCAGCCGTCCTCCTACCCGTTCCGCGGGGAAGAGGAGATTGGCCTCGAGGCGGCGATGCATCTCATGAACGAGATGCAGAACATCGACAACCTCGAGAGCGGCCTGGAGCGCGCGCAGTACACGGGCGAGCTGGACGGCGTCGACATCGACCAGCTCCGCGAGCTGCTCGGCGACGAGGCGGTCGACACGTTCGAGGAGCTGAAGCAGCTGCTCGAGGTGCTTGAGAACGCCGGCTACATCCGCAAAGAGGGCGACGAGTGGCAGCTCACGCCGCGCGGTACGCGGATGATCGGCCAGAACGCGCTGACGGAGATCTTCCGCCAGCTCAAGAACCAGGGGATCGGCAACCACCCGGTGCCGCAGTCCGGCCGCCACGGCGAGCGCCTCGATGAGACGAAGCCGTACGAGTTCGGCGACCCGTTCCACCTCGACATGCGGCGCACCATCATGAACGCGATCGAGCGGGAAGGGCCCTCGACGCCCGTCAAGCTCAGCGCGGACGACTTCGAGATCTACCGCTCGGAGCTGGTGACGCAGACGGCGACGGTGCTAATGGTCGACCTGTCATGGTCGATGGCGCTGCGCGGTTCATTTCAGGCGGCGAAGAAGGTCGCGCTGGCGCTTCAGAACCTGATCAAGGCGCAGTACCCGCGCGACAGCCTCTACATCATTGGCTTCTCCGCCTACGCGCGTGAGCTGAAGCCGCAGGACCTGCCGTACGTGCGCTGGGACGAGTCCGTGCTGGGCACGAACATGCACCACGCGCTGATGATCGCGGAGCGGCTACTGGCCAAGCATCGCGGTGGGACACGCCAGATCCTGATGATCTCGGACGGCGAGCCAACCGCGCATCTGGAAAACGGTCGGTCGCAGTTCGCGTACCCGCCGAGCCCGATCACGATTCGCGAAACGCTGAAGGCCGTGAAGCGGGTGACGCAACAAGAGATCACGATCAACACGTTCATGCTGGATCGGAACTACTACCTCAAGGAGTTCGTGAACCAGCTAGCGAAAATCAACGGCGGACGTGTGTTCTACACGACGCCGGATCAGCTTGGTGAGTACATCCTGGTGGATTACGTCCAGCACAAGCGGAAGAAGATCTCGGGGCGCTAGCCTCCGGGTCGGACTTCGAACCGGGACTTGCGTGGCCGTGGTGAGCGGTCGCGTGTAGGCGGAGCCGACGCGTGCATCGACTTGTGCTGCCAATGGCGCTCCTCAGCGCGGTATTCGCGATCGGGATGGGCTGGTACGGGTTCGTCGAGGGCTTCACGTTCCTCGAGGCGGCGTACCAGACGGTGACCACGCTCTCCACGGTCGGGTACTCCGAGGTGCGTCCACTCGATACGAGTGGCCGGGTCTTCACGATGGTGTTCATCCTGGCGGGCCTTGGGCTGATGTTTTATACGGCGACGGCGGTTGTAGAGGTCGTCGTTGCGGGTGAGGTGCGGAGCCTGCTGGGGCGGCAGCGCTCAGGACGGAAGGTCCGGCGGATGGAACGACACGTGATTGTCTGCGGCTTCGGACGGGTGGGGCAGGAGATCGCGATCGATCTGAAGAGCCACCGTGTGGAGTTCGTGGTGGTCGACAACAATCCAGGGGCGCTGCGGGAAGCTACGGAACTGGGATTTACGGTGGTGGCCGGGGATGTGACCGAGGAGACGGTGCTGCGCGAGGCGGGGGTGGTCCGTGCCCGCGCGCTGGTGGCGGCCGCCGACTCCGATGTCGGGAACACGTACACGGTGTTGACCGCGCGTTCGCTGAACCCGGACCTGTTCATAGTGGCGCGCGCGGGTAGCGCGAACGCGGGGCAGCGAATGCTGTCCGCGGGCGCGAGCCGCTTCATCTCTCCGTATCAGATCGCCGGCCGGCGCATGGCGTTGAGCGTGGTGCAGCCACTGGTGCTGGACTTTGTGGACACGCTGGCGAGCCGGCAGTCCGAGGACGATCACATCCTGGCGGAGCTGGAGATCGACGAGGCCAGCGGCTTCGATGGACGAACGATCGTTGACATCTTCGGCGGCAATACGGAGGTGCGCCTGCTGGGTGTGGAGCACAAGGGCGGTCGGCTGGTCGTCGGCCCGCAGGGCTCCGAGGTGTTGCACGTGGGGGATCGCTTGATGGTCTACGGCACCCAGCCGGCAATCGAGCACCTCACCGGAAGTCAGGGCACCTAGCGCGCATCCTCCGGCGGATCGATCGGGGAGGGGTCGGCCGAGTCATCCTCGAATCCGGGCGCATCGACCGCGGGTTCTGCTGGTGCCGGTTCGTCGAGCGGCTGAGCGGCCGCGACCGGGTCGAGCGATTGCCACGCAAAGATCTGGACGAGCATGCCGCCGGTGTTCTCCGGCGCAAGGAACGCCTCACTCCAGCGGGCGCCCTGCGACTCACCCGAGCGCTGACCAAGGACGCGGACGCCGTTGCGGTTGCAGGCGAGGATGGCGCGCGGGAGATCGCGGACCTCGAAAGAGACGTGGTGGATCGCGGGGCCACGGCGATCCAGGAAGCGCTGGAGGAACGAGTCCTCGCGGATCGGCTGCATCACCTCGAAGCGGAGTTGCGCGCCGGGTGTTTCGAGGATGCGCGAGCTGAAGCTGGTTTCGGAGAGCCCGACGGCAGTGCGGTGGAGCGTCGGGAACTGGAAGAGCTGCTCGTACCAGTCGCCCAGCTCCTGGCGACTGTAGTGAGCGTGGGAGAGCGCGTTGATGGCGGTGATGCCCAGGGTGTCCGACCGTTCATCCTCGAACGGATCGGGGAGGTGCCAGGGCGCGCCCGCGTAGAGCTGGAAGAGGAAGCCGGCGCCGCCACCGCGCGGATGGATGTAGGCGACGGAGCCGGGCGGGGCGTCTGGCCCGCCATCGGCGGTCCGTTCGGGGGCGCGTGGCGTCGGATCGGGTAGCACCGGGGCGGCGGGTTCGTGATCCGCGGCAGGGGGCGGATCGGGTTCGTAGCCCCAGGGCTCGATACCGAGCGAGCGCATGTGTTCGACCGTGCTCGGGAGATCGCGGACCTGCATGGCGACGTGGTGGAGCCCCGGGCCGTTCTCGCTGTCGAGGAAGCGGTGGAGGTAGGAGTCCGGGCCGTCGGGCGCGAGGATTTCCCAGGCGATCCCGGAACGTCCGGGGACTTCGAGTTCGGCGCCAACGTACCCCGGCTGCTTGAAGCGGCTGCGGTAGCGAAAGCCAAAGAGGCGCTCGAGGAGTTCGATCTGGGGATCGAGATCACGCACCGCCATGCTGATGTGGTCGATGCGTGTGACGTCGATCATCGGCGGACTCGTGCTCTCTGCCACGGCGGGGTGGGTCGATTCTAGGGGGGCGCTCACTATGGCCTAGCGCCGGGGTGAGCTGCCGGTAGGATTCGTTGATGCCCGACCCCACCTCCTCAGCGACCGCGCGCGTGCTGATCATCCGCAACCCCGGCGCCCGTCACCCCGCCGCCGATTCCGCGCTGAGCGGCCCGTTGGAGGCGATTCGCGCCTCGGGCTGGGACGCGCGAGTGGTCGACACGGCTGCACGCGGAGATGCCGAGGAACTCGCACGAGCCGCGGCGAGCGCGGGCACCGAGGTGGTTGTGGCCTGCGGTGGCGACGGGACCCTGAACGAGACCGCAAACGGGCTGGTGGGCAGCGAGACGGCGCTGGCGGTGATCCCTGGCGGCACCGCGAACGTGTGGGCGCGCGAGGTGGGGATTGCGGGCGATCCGGCGGCAGCGCTGGGCCTCCTAAGCGCGGGCCGGCGGGTGCGCGTGGACACCGGGGTGGTCCAGATCGGCGCGGCGGAGCCGCGGCACTTCCTGTTGATGTGCAGCGCCGGGATCGACGCGGAGACGGTGCGCGCGGTGGAACAGCGCCCGGCGACGAAGCGGCGACTTGGCCGCGTCGCGTTCGCCTGGCCGGGTCTGCGTGCGCTGTTCGCACGGTCCGTGGAGACGACGATCGCCCTCGATCGGGTGGGCGGCGACGCCGGCTCGGAACGCGTGGCGCCGCTGCTACTGGCGCTCGCGGGCAACACGCGGCTGTACGGCGGCGTGCTGCGGTTGGCGGGGGGCGCGGTGATGGACGATGGCGCGCTGGACCTCGTGACGTTCGAGGATGCGCGCGGGGGACGGTTGCGGGCGGCGGCGCGACGCGCGCGGCTGGTGGTTGGGGCGTTGCGCGGCAGCCTGCGCGAGGCCCACGTAGATGGGCTCCGGTACGAGCGAACGACGAGCGTGGAACTGCGGCCAGCGCGCGAGCTGGCGGTGCAGGCGGATGGCGAGTTCATCGGGGTTGCCGGACCGGATGCGCCGTTGCGGATCTGGGTCGCCCCGCGTTCGCTGACGGTGGTGGTGCCGGGCGGGGTGAACCCGCTGTTCGGTCGCGATGGTGATCGCTAGATCGGCGTGAGGATGCCGTCCGCGAGCTGATAGCGGATGGCGTTGGGCAGCTCCCCGGATCCCGGGCGATCGGGGTCGGGCGTGGTGATCAGGACCTGATCCACGGCGTAGGCGGTGTGGAGGATGCGATCGCGGTGACGCGAGTCCAGTTCCGAGAGGATGTCGTCGAGCAGGAGCACCGGCGGATCGCCGGTGGTCTTGGTGGAGAGATCGACCTCGGACAGGCGGAGCGCGAGTGCGGCGGTGCGTTGTTGTCCGCGCGACGCGGAGACCGAGGCGTCATGGCCATCGATCTGGAAGCTGATGTCGTCGCGATGAGGGCCGATGCGGGTGGCGCCGCGCCACACATCCTGCTGGCGGCCGGCCTCGATGGCGGCGCGGAACTGCGCCTCGAAGTCACGCGCGCCGGTCGCCGGAAGGAGCTCGTCGGGGAGCGCGGGGCGGTAGCAGACAGCGAGTGACTCCTCGGCGGCGCCGAGCGTGGGGTAGCGGGCCGCGGCGTCCGCACCGAGGCGGGCGAGCGCGTTGGCGCGAGCCTGGACGATCACCGCGCCGGAGGCGGCGAGTTCATCGTCCCAGAACGCGAGTTCGGTGAGGTTGCCGCGGCGTTCGCGCAGCGTGCGGAGGAGGCTGTTGCGCTGCTGAAGTACGCGGTTGTAGCGCTGCGAGGCGCGTACGTAGGGCGGGCTGAACTGCGAGATGGTGAGATCGAGGTAGCGACGACGCCCCGAGGGTGAGCCGGAAATGATGGTGAGATCGTCCGCGGAAAACATCACGACCCGGAGTTGCCCGATCAGATCAGAGGCTCGGCGCGCGACGCCATTGAGGCGGAAGCGACGTGATGCCTTCCGGTTGCCGTCCGCGCCCGGCTCGCCGGCGACGACGGCGATCTCAAGGGTGGCGGTCCCGTGTTTCGTGGCGATCTGCCCGAAGATCCGAGCGCCCGGAAGCGGCTCGTTGGCGAGGGCGGTCCAGTTGATGAGATCGGCATCGTTGCCGCCGCGGTGACTGCGGGTAGTGGCGAGCATCGCGACGGCGTCGAGCAGGTTCGACTTGCCGGCCGCGTTCTCCCCGGCGACGACGTGGATGCCGCGATCGAGGTCGAGTTCCAGCCGCTCGTAGGTGCGGACGTTGGCGAGCGAGAGGTGGGTCAGGCGCATGGGATCTGATTATCCCATGCCCGGCTCAGGCACCGACCGTGTCCGCTGATTCGGCCGTTGTGTCGGGATCCGTGGACTCGTTGACCACGACCGCGGTCGCTGCGTGGGCTTCCGGGTCTGGGGTTGGGAGCGGTGGGACGACGGGCCGTTCGATCACCCTCGGGAGTTCAACGCAGAAGCGGGCGCCGCCGGTCGGCGAGTCCTCCACCCAGATCCGCCCGGACTGGAGGGCGATGAGCTGCCGGGCAACGGCGAGTCCAAGCCCGGAGCCGTGGATGGCGGGATCGCTGCGATCAACGCGGTAGTACGGGTCAAAGATGCGTTCGCGGAGGTTGGCGGGGATCCCTTCGCCGGAATCATCGACCTCGATGCGGATGACGCTGTCGTTGGCAACCGCACGGAGGCTGACGGGCCCGCGGAGCGGGGTGTAGCGATTGGCGTTCACGAGGAGGTTGAGCAGGACCTGTTCCAACCGCTGCTGATCGGCGCGGATGACCGTGGCTCCCTCGGCGATTTCGATCGCGAGGGTTTGCTCGCGGAGCAAGTACGCGGGACGCAGCAGTGTCTCGATCGCGGTGAACAGCGCCGGTACCGAGACCGCGGTGGGGCTGACTGTGAAGCCGATCGACTGCGACTGCCCGAGATAGCGGAGGTCGTCCACGAGCAGCCTCAGCCGCTGGACGCCCTGAGTCAGCGAGCTGACGAGCTGCTCGGCCGTCTCATCCATCGCGACCGGTTGGAGGTGCAACAGATCGGCGAACGCCTGGATCGAGGTGAGCGGTGTGCGTACCTCGTGCGCGAGCGCCGCGATGAAGTCGCGACGGCGGACATCGAGCGCTTCGAGGCGCTGTTCGCGATCGTAGGCGGCTTCGTACATCGCGGCGTGATCGAGGGCGGTGGCGAGCTGGGCACCGAGGCGTTCGAGCAGCAGTTCGTCCTCCAGGAGGCCGGGCTTGCGAGCGGCGAGGAGGAGCACGCCGAAGGGGTTGGCGGCGCTGCGCAGCGGGATGCGCGCGACCCACGGTCGTCCACCGACCGCGTCGGCGATGACGGTGACCCAGGGATGATCGTCGTCGCGCCCGAACTCGATGTAGGCGTTGGGGGCGGGTAGTGCGCGCGGCCGCGCCTCGGCGAGCCAGCCATGCGGGTACCCGTGCGTGGCGACGGGGCGCATCTCGCCCTCGGAGTCGTCGTCGTCAGCGAGCGCGACGAGCGCGACGACGGCCACCTGGTTCGCGACGAGCGCGTCGAGGGCCTGCTGGGCGGTGACCTGGATGCCGCTGGGTTCGGCGGCGAGATCGGCGAGGATCGTGGTGAGGGCGAAGCGGCGCCGTTCGCGGGCGAGCTGGCGGAAGTGGAGCAGCGCGGCGATTAACAGGAGCAGCGTGACGAACACCTGGACAGCGAAGATGCGGGCATCGACGCGTTCGAGGACGCCGTAGAGCACGGCGGCGTTGACCCCCAGCACACCGATCGCCGCGATGATCGCGGCCGCGGCGAGCTTTCCCCCGCCGCTGGAGGGCGGACGCGGTTGGTTCGCGGCACGCGGGAGCGCGGTGGATGAGGTCAAGGCGATGAGTCCTCCGTGGAGGGGTGAGCGCGAGCTATTCGAGGACGATCAGCACGCTACGGTCGGCGACCGACGCCGCCCGCACCCGGGCGACCTGGTTGAGGCGATCGTGGAGTCCGCCGGCGAGGTCGGCGGAGATGGCGGCCGCGCTGAGTTGCACGCGGAGGCGTGCTTCGCCCTGCGCGTAGGCGCCTCCACGGTGGCGGCGCGCACGGCGGGGACGCGGGCGAGCGCGTCCTGGACGCGCATGAGGCCCTGGAATCCAGAGATGGGGAAGACGCGGACGACAAGCGAGCCGCCCGCGGGATCGAAGCGAACGGCTCCGGGATCGGCGACGAGGGTCGCAGCGGCTTGACTCGTCGTGCTGGAACTGGCGGCGGCGGGAGTCGCTGGCGTG
Organism: Chloroflexota bacterium; assembly: GCA_027593235.1. Classification (GTDB taxonomy): domain Bacteria; phylum Chloroflexota; class Dehalococcoidia; order UBA2979; family UBA2979; genus UBA6627. Next base: position 103,007 of record JAQCIU010000005.1, on the reverse strand, counting down.
GCGAGCGCTGGCGGGACGGCGGCCACGGGCGCCGGGCGCTCAACGGCAGCGATCGAGGGCGTCACGCCTTCCGAGGTGGTCGCTTCTTCGCTCGGACTCTCGGTGGCAGGACGCTCGGCGGCAGGAGTCGGCGCGGCGGGGATCTCGGCGGCGGGCGCGTGTGCGCTGGGTGCCTGAGCCGCCTCGGCAGGCCGTGGTGCAGCGGTAGGATCCGCCGGCGTGCTGGCAGGTGGTGCGGGCTGCGCGATGCCGGGACGCGGCACCGAGGCCGCAGGACGAGCGACCGGGCGTGCGGCGCTGGTGTCTTCGGGTGTGACGGCGGGCGGCGGGGGAGCGAGCGGTCGCTCCGCGAGCGCGGTGAGCGCGGTCTCGATGTCTGCGAGGCGCTGACCGATCGTGCCGATGGTGCGATCGAGCGCGGTGAGTCGCGTGTCGACTTCGCTGGTGTGCCCGTCGAGGCGGCCGAGGTTGTCGACGGCGCGACTGACGGTGGAACCGAGGCCGGTGAGGCGTTCGTCGAAGATGCCGATGCGGGTGTCCACCCGCCCGACGGTCTCGACGACGCGACCGACGGAGGTGCCGAGGCCGGTGAGGCGTTCATCGAAGCCGCCGACGCGCCCGTCGGCTCGTCCGACATCACCACCGACGCGTTCGATCGTGGAGCGAAGGCTGTTGATGCGCTCATCGACGGCGCCGATGCGGCGGTCGACGTGGCCGAGGTTGTCGACGACACCGCCGACCGTGGTGTCGAGGGCGGTGAGCCGCTCCTGGATGAGCGTTGCACCGAGGCCGTCGGACGAGTCGACGCTGTCGCCGATGCGGTCGATCGAGGCAGCGAGCGAGGTGAGTCGCTCCTCGATGGCGGCGACGGCGAGGGGATCGGTGGAGTGAACGCTGTCGCCGATGCGGTCGATCGAGGCGCCGAGGGAGGCGAGTCGTTCCTCGATGGCGGCGACAGCGAGGGGATCGGTCGAGCGAACGCTGTCGCCGATGCGGTCGATCGATGCGCCGAGGGAAGCGAGTCGCTCCTCGATGGCGGCGACGGCGAGGGGATCGGTGGAGTGAACGCTGTCGCCGATGCGGTCGATCGAGGCACCGAGGGAGGCGAGTCGTTCCTCGATGGCGGCGCTGCGGCTGTCGATGATTCGTGCGCGTTCATCGACGGCGCGGGTGCCGCGCTGCAGCGCCTCGAAGCGGTCGTCGAAGGTGCCGAGGCGCTCGGCGAGTGATTCGGTGGCGTGGCGGAGCCCCTGGACGCGGAGATCGAAATCGCCGAAGCGGCCGGTGACGCCGCCGACGTTGCGTTCGATCGAGCCAAGACGTCCGTCGAGGCTGGTGAAGCGGCCGTCCACGGTGCCGCGCAGCTTGCCGAGATCCCCGGTCAGTCGTTCGATGCCGGCCCCGAGCTGCTGGAGGACGGCAGCCTGCGCAGCGGAGAGCGCGGTGGACGTGGTGTCCGGCGCCTGTTCGGTCTTGCGCTCGAACATCGCACGAGCCTGTTCGACGGAATCTTCGATGAGCTGGTGCGCGCGCTCGCGGGCGTCCGAGAGGACGAGCCGGATCTCGTCGTCGGTCTCAAGGTCCTCGTGAGGCGGACTGGTCGGGTAAGACTGCGGCTGTGTTGGGGGTGGGGCGGGCGCGTTGGCGCGCGGAACGGAGGAAGGGATGTTCGCGAACGGCGGCGGTGGCGACGGCGCGAGCGTCGTCGGGATCGGAGGGGCTGGGGTCGGCGCCGGCAGGGGCGGCGCAGTGAAGGCCGCGTGCGTGGGCGGGCTGACGTAGGCGGGTGGGGCCTCGAGGGGTGGAGTGGCCGCGGTCGGTTGCAGCGGGGAGTCGCGATCGGGGCGCTGGATGCCGCCCAAGGTAACGAGCAGGGAGCCGACAGAGCGCAGCACGGCATTCACGCTGCCCTCGGTGGAGTGCGCGAACTGTGCGAGGCCCTCGTTCGGGGGCTCGCCGCCAGTGGGCCTGTCGTTGGTCACGGAACCGTCCCCGCCGCGACTGACATCGTGCCGATGCCTCAGCCGGAGTGTAGAGCGCTGCGGACCGTCGTCAAACCTGACGTGCGGTCAGGGCCATTTCGAGGGCGTTTTCGGGGCCGAACCGGTCGCGAGGATGCTGTATCGTCCAGCGATGGTTCGCGCCGGTTCGCGGCAGCCGCGGGGGATCCGTCGGCAGCGGCAGGATGAGGCGTCGAGCACCGGCCGGCTTCAGCGTTGAACGGGAGAACAGGTATGGCGGATCCGCTGCGCGTTGGTTTCATTGGGGCCGGGGGCAACACGACGCTCCGTCATCTCCCCGGGCTGCTGGCGATCGAGAACGTTCAGGCAGTGGCGGTAGCGAATCGATCCGAGGAGAGCGGACGGCGCGTCGCCGATCAGTTCGGGATCGCGCGGGTGGAGACGGATCCAGAAGCGATCTTCGTGGCGGATGACATTGACGCGATCTGTATCGGGACCTGGCCATACCGGCACCGCGAGTACACGGTGCGCGCGCTGGAGGCTGGCAAGCACGTGCTCTGCGAGGCGCGGATGGCGATGAACGCCACCGAGGCGCGCGAGATGCTCGCCGCCTCAAGGCTGCGCGATGACCTCGTCGCCCAGCTCGTGCCGGCGCCGATGGACCTGCTGGTGTGGCGGACGGTGCGGCGCCTGCTGCGGGAGAACGTGCTGGGCCAGGTGCGCGAGGCGCACGTGGACGTGGTGAACGGATCCGGGGTCGCCGAGCACGGTCCGCTGCACTGGCGACACCAGACCGAATTCTCCGGGATGAACGTGATGACGTTCGGGATCTTCTCCGAGATCGTGAGCCGCTGGCTGGGCGCGACGGAGCGCGTGGTCGCGGACGGCACGACTTTCGTGCGGCGTCGCCGCGACGAGGCAACCGGCGAGGAGGCCTGGGTCGACGTGCCGGACAGCCTGGGAGTCTTCGCCGAGCTGCGTGGCGGGACGCGCGTGACCTACCGCTTCAGCACGGTCGCGCATGCTGCGCCGCCACTCTCGATCTCGGTCTTCGGATCGGAAGGGTCGCTGTTCTGGCGCGGTGGTGACGATCTGACGCTGGCGCCGGTGGGCGGCGAGGCGCAGAAGGTGACACCGGACGAGGGCACCGCGATCGGCTGGAACGTGGAGCAGGACTTCGTCGACTCGATCCGCGAGAACAAGCCCGTCGAGCTCACGAGCTTCGAGGATGGCCTCCACTACATGCGGATCACCGAGGCCGTGCACCGCTCCCGCGAGGAGGGGCGCTCGATCAACCTCGAGGAGGTGTAGCAACGATGGTCGCGGACGATCCAGACGCGCCGATCAGCACCGCTGAGTGCCTGGCGCGGTTCCGTGCGGCGCGTGCTCGCGTGGACCAACGCTGCGCGGAGTTGCGGTCATGGACCGCCGAGTCTGCCGAGGGCTGGACCGCGAAGGATTATCTGGCGCACCTGACGGCGTGGCAGCGACGGATGGTGCGCTGGTTCGCGGAAGGCGCAGCGGGGACCTCGCGCAGCGGGCCGGAAGCGGGGTACACGTTCGAGCAGCTCGACGCGCTGAACGAGCGCGACTTTCTCGGCAGCCGCGACGCGCCGTTGGCGCAAGTGCGGCGTGAGTTCGAGGAGACGGCCGACGCCGTGGAGGCGTTGGTCGAGTCGCTCGATGACGCCGATCTCAACGACGCGGCGCGTGTGCCGTGGCTCGGGTTCGAGGCGCGGCACACGATCGCCGGGAACACGTACGGTCACTACCTCGAACACCTCGAAGCCCTCGAGGGGTTGGTGGCGGGGAAGGGGACGGCGTGAGCGGCTACCGGGTCCATCGATTCAACGCGGAGAACCCGGGCGACGCGCCGCCCTCGGTGTGGCTGCTGAGGTTTCTCGTGAACGGCGTGGGGCTGTTCCTGGCGGGCGTGATCGTCCCTGGGATCGAGATTGGGGACTGGCAATCGCTGGTCGCGGGGACGGCGATCTTCGCGATCGTCAACATGCTGCTGAAGCCGCTGGCGATGCTGGTGTCGTGCTGTGTGATCGTCGCGACGTTCGGGTTGTTCGTCCTCGTGATCAACACCGCGCTGCTGGGCGCCACGGCGTGGGTTGCCGGTCAGCTCAGCCTGGAGTTCACGGTGGACGGGTTCCAGTCGGCGTTCTTCGGAGCGCTCATCATCTCGCTGGTGTCGCTGTTCGCCTCGATTGTGATTCGGCGGCCGCGACAGGCGTGATCGAACTGGGGACTACGGGGCGGTGGGGATCCAGGCGATGCCGCCGTCCGGCGGGTCCATCGGAGGTGGCCGGAACTCCGCGAACAGCAGGCCCTCGCCGGCGATCGGCAGTCGGGTCATACAACCTTCGGCCCAGACCTCGCTGCCGTCCTTCCGCACGACGGGACGCAGCCGGAAGTCCGTGGAGCCGTTCTGGATCGCGGCATTGAGGCGCTTGCCTGTCTCGGCCTGATCTCGCTCCGGGGTCAGTGACCAACTGTGCTTGAGGTCCATCCATTCGTCGTAGCTGTACCCGGTGAGATCGAGGAACGCCCGGTTCACGTAGAGCGAGCGTCGCCCGGTACCGATCAGCAGGATGGCATTCCGGGCGTGGTCGACCATCAGCTCGAGGACATGATGCTGATCGAGGTGATCGGGCAGGCGCATTTCGTTCACGCCACGGAGTCTGACAGAGGGTGGGCGAAGGGGCGACGGTGATCCGCCCGTGATCTCACGCGAGCCAAACAGCGACCACCTGGCGACGCTCGCGGAGCGCCGAGGGGCCCGAGGGCGCTCGATGCGCTAGGGGCGTCCGCCGATCGCCGGTGCGCCTTTGCGCTGCATCCGAGGTCCACGGCCCTTCCGCGAGGGCGTGCCGGGCGCCTCGACCCGCACAGCGCACGCCTTGTACTCGGGGATGCCGGCGGCCGCGTCGAGCTTGTCGTTCGTGAGGAAGTTGGCGGCGACGCCTTCGAGCTGAACGAACGGCACAAACAGTTCGCCGCGGCGCATCCGGTCGCCGATGTGGACCTCGGCGATGATTTCGCCTCGGCGCGAGGCGAGTTGGACGTCGTCGCCCTCGGAGACACCGAGCTGCTTCGCGTCGTCTGGGTGCATATCGACGGCGACGACCGGGACGCTCGCGAGCAGGCCGGGCACGTGGCGGGTGATCACGCCGCCGTGCCAGTGGTAGAGCGAGCGGCCGGTGATCAGCGTGAACGGGAACCGCTTCGAGGGCAGCTCGGCCGACGGCGGTCCCTGCTCGACGGCGACGAACTTGCCCTTGCCGCGAGGGAAGTCATCGGCGAAGAGGCGGGGCGTGCCGGGGTGGTCGGCGTCGGGGACCGGCCACTGGAGGCCACCTTCGCGGTCGAGCCGCTCGTGTGAAAGTCCGGCGACGATCGGCGTGAGCGACGCCATTTCGTCGAAGATCTCGGCGGCCGTTTCGTGGTGGTAGCCGTCGTCGGGGCGCTCGAGGAGCTTGAGGACGCGGCGCGCGATCTCGTTGGTGATCGACCAGTCCTCGCGAGCCTCGCCGGGGGACTCGATGATCGGGCGCACGAGCTGGACGCGGCGCTCGCTGTTGGTGAAGGTGCCGTACTTCTCGGCGAAGGAGGCAGCGGGCAGGACTACGTCGGCGACCTCCGCGGTCTCGTGCATGAAGATGTCCTGCACGACAAGGAAGTCGAGGTGCTCGAATGCCTCACGCGCGTGGGCGAGGTAGGGATCCGAGATCAGAGGGTTCTCGCCGACGACGTACAACGTCTTGAGCGAGCCATCGAGCATCGCCTCGATCATCGCGGTCGACTGCAAACCGGGCTCGAGTGGCAGCTCCGTGTCCCAGGCGGCGGACCAGCGCGCGTTCACCTCGAGGTCGTTGACCGCCTCGTAGCCCGGCATCACGTTCGGGAGGCAGCCGGAGTCGGAGCAGCCCTGCACGTTGTTCTGACCACGCAGCGGCGAGATGCCGTTGCCGAAGCCGCCGACCTGGCCGCAGAGCAGCGCGAGGTTGATCAGCGCACGGGCGTTGTCGGAGCCCATCGTGTGCTGGGTGACGCCCATCCCCCAGATCAGGCAGGAGCCGCGCTCCTCGCCGTCGCGACCCGGCCGAGGGCGCGCGTAGAGCCGTGCCGCGATGCGGATGTCGTCCGCGGGGACGCCGCAGATCTCCTCGGCGATCTCCGGGCGCACCTGCTCGACGACGCGATGCCAGGCCTCGAAGTCCTCGGTGCGCGACTCGATGAAGTCGCGGTTCTCGAGGCCCTCCTCGAGGATCACGTGGGCCATCGCGTTGAAGAGCGCCACATCGGTGCCGGGGCGCGGCTGGAGGTGGACCTCGGCGCTGTCGACGAGGTCGATGCGGATCGGGTTCACGACGATCAGCGCGGCCCCGCGATCCTCGATCGCGCGGCGCATCCGCGAGGCGACGACGGGGTGGTTCTGCGAGGTGTCGCTACCGACGACGAGCAGGGTGCCGGCGTTGTCGTAGTCCTCGTAGGAGTTGCTGGTGGCACCGGAGCCGACCTGCTCCATCAGCGCGACGACTGAGGGCGCGTGGCAGAGCCGCGAGCAGTGGTCGATCGAGTTGGTGCCCATCACTGCACGCGTGAACTTCTGGAGCACGTAGCCGTCCTCGTTCGTCGCCTTCGCCGAGGCGATCGAGGCGAATGAACCGACCGCGCCGGCGAAGCGCTGCGCCACGAGGTCGAGCGCTTCGTCCCAGCTCGCCGGCTGTAGTTCGCCATCGTGGCGGACGAGCGGGGTGGTGAGGCGATCGCTGTCCTGCGCGAATCCGAGGCCGAAGCGCCCCTTCACGCAGGTCATGCCCTCGGAGGAGCCGTTGTCCGGCTCGCCGTCGACCCAGGCGATCTGCCCGCTCGACTTGTGCACCTGGAGGCCGCAGCCGACACCGCAGTACGGACAGGTCGTGTGGATGATCTCGTCGTCGCCCTCGATGCGGTGACTGGCCGCCGCGGGCGTGCCGAGCTTGGGCATCAGCGCGCCGGTCGGGCACTGCGAGACGCACTGGCCACATGAGGTACAGGTCGAGTCTTCCCAGAGCGAGTCGAAGGCGGCGCCGATGTGCGCGGTCTCGCCGCGCCCGTTGATGCCGATCGCGCCGATGTGCTGCGTGTCCTGGCAGGCATCGACGCAGCGGCCGCAGAGGATGCAGTCGGGCATGTTCAGCGTGAAGAAGATGTTCGAGTCGTCGCGCGGTTCGCGGACGCGCGGGGCGAACGAGGAGACCTCGAGACCGTGCGCGCGCGCCTGTTCGGCGGCCTGACCGCGGCCACGCCCGTCCTCGGACATGCCGATCGTGAGGTCGAGCACGCCGCGCCGTACGCGCGTCGCGCGTTCCGAGGCAGTGAGGACGACGGCGCCGTCGGCGACGGGCGTGTGGCAGGCGGCGGCGAGGCGGGGCGCGCCCTCGACCTCGACGAGGCAGGTGCGGCAGGCGCCCAGCGGGCCGCGGTCGTCGGGCTTGCAGAGGTTGGGCAGCGGCGCGCCAGCGGCGTTCACGGCATCGAGGAGCATGCCGCTCTTCGGCACACGGACCTGACGGCCGTCGACGGTGACCGTGACGAAGGCTTCGATTACGGCCATCGGCGCGGCACCGTTGGAAGAGGTGGTGGTCATGCTCTGACTCCCGTCCGGGTGTCCAGCTTAGTTAGTCCTCGAAGGCGGCGGGGAACTGGTCGAGGGCGGACTGGACCGGGCGACCGGCCATGCCGCCGAGTTGGCAGAGCGAGGCTTCGGTCATGACCTCGATCAGCGCGGCGATTTCGTCGCGGTGTTCGCGCGGCGATTCGAGCAGTTGCACCATCCGCGCCGTGCCTTCGCGGCACGGTGTGCATTCGCCGCAGGACTCGCGCATGTTGTACGCCGCCAGGTCGCGGGTGACGCGTGCGAGGTCGGCGTTGGGACCGAGCACGACCGTGCCCCCGGCGCCGAGCACGCGCATCACGAGGGCGTCCTCGAACTGGTCAGGCATCACAAACACGCCGGATGGACCGCCGAGGAGAATCGCCTGCACGTTCTGTGGATTCGCTCCGGCCATCGCCAGCAGTCCGGCCCAGGTCGTCGCCCCGTCGACCGGGACCTCGTAGAGGCCCGGGCGCGGCACGTCACCGGAGAGCGACACGAGCTTGGTCGGTGGTGGCGGGTTCTCGAACACGGTCGTGACCGCGCAGAGCGTCTCCGCGTTGTTGATCACCGTCGGGCGGTCGAAAAGCCCTCGGTCGGTGGCGAACGGCGGCTTGGTGCGCGGCACCGGGCGCTCGCCCTCGATGCTGTTGAGGATCACCGATTCCTCGCCGCAGACGTAGCCGCCCGCGCCGGAGCGCACGTGGATATCGAGGCCAAACTCGCGCCCCCAGGCGCTGCCATCGAGGATGCCGGCCTCCCGCGCCTGATCGAGGGCGCGCTCGAATGAGGCGCGCCCCTGGCCTGCCTGACCGTTGATGTAGACGTAGGCACGCTCGAAGCCGACCGCGTGATGCGCCAGCAGGATGCCCTCGATCAGCCGGTGCGGGTCACCCTCGAGCAGGTGGCGGTCTTTGAAGACCCCGGGCTCGCCTTCCTCGGCGTTGACGACCAGCATCCGAGGCTCGTCGCTGTGGGCGGCGGCGAAGCGCCACTTGCTGGCGACCGGAAAGTGCGCGCCGCCGCGGCCGGTGAAGCCGCCGACCTCGATTGAGTGGAGGAGCTGATCCGGCGTGATGCCGAGCGCGCGGTCGAGCGCCACGTACGCGCCCTGCGCCAGCACGTCGCCGAGCGTGCCGTTGTTCCGTCCGAGGCGTGCGGTCAGTCCGCGCGCACCGGTACCGGCGTAGTTGGCCTCGTCGCCGCAGTCGCCGTTGAAGCAGGCGACGACGTTGTCGATGCCGTTGAGGTCGAGGCGGTCGAAGCGGCGCGTGTAGGTGCCCTGGAAGACGGTGGCGGAGGGCGCGGCCCAGTTCGCGCCATCGGACGCCGCCTCGTAGACGGCATCTGCGCGATCACCGAGGGCGGTTCGCAACTCCTCGACGTAGCGCGCGGCGCCGAGGGCATCGCCGGCGGTGCCGAGGTGCACGAGGATCCTCGGCAGGCGCGGCGCCGGGTAGCGCTCACGGAGCCGGGCGAGCGGTTCGAGGGCGGTGCTGGTCATGCGCTGGTCCGCGCGCGGAAGTCGTCCGCGGTCACGCGGCCGAAGAGGTGCTCGTGCTCGTCGGCGACGACCGGGGCGAGCGCACAGAGGAACTGGCAGTCGATCCGCGCGGCGGTTGGTGTCACCTCGAGGAGCGCGCTCGCACCGGCGAGGTCGCAGGCGACGCCGGTGCAGACATGCCACTGCCCGACGACGGGTGGTTCTAGGCGGAGTTCGGAGTAGGCGGTCGTGGTCGCGTAGACCTCGGAGACGGGGACGCGGATGTGGCTCGCGACGTAGCTGATCGCCTCGCGCGGGAGCCAGTGCAGCACGTCATGCATCGCCTGAAGGGCGGGCAGGAGCTGATCGCGCTCACGGGGGAGGCGGTCCACCGCGGCTGAACCGGCGCGCATCGCCTCCGGGTCGAACGTCGATTCGTCAGTAGTCATCGGGCGCATTGTACGTGCGAGGCCCTCCTGTTCCGAGGGCAAGTTCAGGGTGCGGTGTCAGTAGGTCGCAATGTTCGTAATACCTCCGCATGGAGCGTCGCGTTCAATCGAAGGGTGGGCAACGCACTGCCCGGATCTGGGCCGAGGGGATTGACGATGATTCGAAGCAAGAGCGCGGACGCGATCGCGGGCCTGCTGGCAGCGGCGGTCGCCCTGGCGATGGCGGAACTGGCGGCCGGCGTGACGGGCGGCGCCTCGCTGATCGTCGAGGTCGGCGACGTGATCGTGGATCGCACGCCGGGGCCGGTGATCAAGTGGGCGATCGGTCTGCTGGGGACGAACGACAAGCCGTTCCTGCTGGGTACCGTGACGGTTGCCGCGCTCGCGATCGGCGCGCTACTGGGCCCGCTGGCGGGGCGCGTCCGGATGGCTGGCTTCGTCGCGTTTGCGATCTTCGGGGCGATCGGCGCGCTCGCCGGCACGCGCGATCCGTTGACCGGCTCGGAGATCGCGATCCTGATCGCGGTGGTAGCAGCGGTGAGCGGGGCCGCGGCGCTCTCGATCCTGCTGGAGGCGGCGCCGTCGCGTCGCGACGTTGACGCAGCGCCGCAGATGCCGGGACGCGGCGTCGCCGATCGCCGCCGCTTTCTGCAGTTCGCCGGGGCGGCCGGCGGCGGCGCCGCGCTTGCCGCGTTCGTCGGGCGTGGGGTGCTTGGTCCGGCTGTGGACGTGGAGTCGCAGCGCGAAGCGGTGACGCTGCCGCCGACGAATATCGATGTGGGCGCGAACGGGTTCGAGGTGGATGGCCTCTCTCCGCTGATAACGCCCAACGACCAGTTCTATCGGATCGATACGGCGCTGGTGGTGCCGCGCGTCGACACCAAGGACTGGAAGCTTTCGGTTACCGGGATGGTCGACCACCCGTTCGAGCTGACGTTCGACGAGTTGCTGGAGCTGGCGACGCTGGAAGAAGCGGTCACGCTTGCATGCGTCTCGAACGAGGTCGGTGACGACCTCGTTGGTAACGCGATCTGGCGCGGCGTGCCACTGGCGTCACTCCTCGAACGTGCCGGCGTGCAGGCGGGCGCGACGCAGATCGTGGGTCGATCGGTGGACAACTTCACGACGGGGTTCCCCACGGAGATCGCGCTCGATGGCCGTCCGGCGATGGTGGCGATCGGGATGAACGGCGAGCCGCTGCCGGCGGCGCACGGGTTCCCGGCGCGGCTGGTAGTGCCGGGGCTCTACGGCTACGTCTCCGCGACGAAGTGGCTGAAAGAGATCGAGCTGAACACCCTGGAGGGCTACGACGCGTACTGGATTCCGCGCGGCTGGGCGAAGCTGGCGCCGATCAAGACGCAGTCGCGCATCGACACCCCGCGCAGCGGGAAGTCCGTCGCAGCAGGCCCGCTGCCGATCGCGGGCGTGGCGTGGGGCGGGACTCGCAGCGTGCAACGCGTCGAGGTGCGCATTACCTCTCGAGGCGCGGACACGCCTTCGGCGGAGTGGCTGCAGGCGGAGCTGGGCGAGGCGTTGTCGCAGAGCACCTGGCGCCAATGGGTCCTGCTGTGGGACGCCCATCCGGGTGAGTACGACGTCGAGGTCCGTGCTACCGATGGCGATGGCGAAACCCAAACCGAGGAACGGCATGCGCCGGCGCCGGACGGCGCGACCGGCTACCACCGGATCAGCCTGTCGGTGAGCGAGGCATCGAGCGTCGCCGCCCCGAACGACCTCGCTGATCCACAGGAATCGCTGCGCGCCGCGCGCGCACGCTGGGCGATCGCCGGCGGGGACGACTACGACATGGAGTTCAACTGGATCTGTTCCTGCGCGCCGGCGTTGCTGGCACCGGTTGAGCTTCAGGTGCGCGGAGCGGCGCTGCGCTCTGGTGTCTTCATGGACGGGCCGGACTTGCCGCCGGATCAGCTCGCGGACTACCGAACGGTCGAGGGCCTGTTCGAGTTCATCCAGGAAGGGCTGGACGCGGGCGCCTCGAAGGTGAGCGCGATCTACGAAGAGAACGGGACGCCGAAGCAGGCGAACGTTGAGTACGTCGCCGGCCAGGCCGGCGAGGATCGCGGCTTCGTGCTCTACGAGGTGAAGATGGTCTCCGCTTCCTAGGGGGCCTCCCGGCAAGGGCGGACGCAGCGACGTCGGGTCGCCTCCGCCCTATCCGACGCTGACCTCGTCGCCGACGTGGAGCGTGGCGGCACCTCGCGGGACGGCGAGGACGCCCATCGTTGGGCGTTCGTGACCGAACTCGCGGGTGAGCGTTTGCATCACGTCTTGATCGCGCACCCCGGTGACCGGGTTGGCGTGCGTGGCGAGGCAGCGAACCACGGGGCCGGTGACGTCGTAGGTCGTGTCGCCGATCCGGATCGCTTGCCCGATCCAGGTGAGTTCGGCCCACGGTTCCAGGCCGTCGATCGTGGCGTTCATCCGGAACCGTCGTTCGTCGACCTCGTTGCCGATGCGCTCTGCGAGCGCCTCCATGCTCGCGGAGGCGACGAGCGTGACGTGGTGCGACTTCCGATCGTGGAAACGGGGCGTCACTCCGTCACCGGCCAGTTGCAGCGGTAGCCGTGACTCGTGACCCGCGAGCGGGTTCGCCTCGAATCCGAGCGCCAGCGCCGTCACTGCATCGATGATTCGCGCGCGGTCTGCGTCGACCGTGACGTCGCCCGAAATGACCTCGGACCCGTCGTACTTGAGTGAGAGCCGGTGCGTCACGGCGTCGTAGTGCGAGCTGACGAGCGCGAGCGCTGGCGTGTTCTGCATCGAAAGAAACGAAGTCTTGCCGCGCCAGCCGGCCTCATCGGGCTCGCCGGCATCGGCGAACAGGAAGCCGAGCACGCGGTCGCCCTCGACGGCTCCGTCCGCGGCAACCGCGAGCGAGTCGGCCAGGGTGGGTGTCAGGCCTTTGACGGGGCAGCGGTAGAGCCGAGCGATTCGAGCCGAAGCGGTCATGGCGCGCCGATCATTGCGGATTCAGTTGGATGGAGCTTGAACGTCTAGGTCGCGTCCGGCGTTCCCGCGCGAACCGCGCGGAAGCGCGTGGCGTACGGATTCGGGGCGATCAGCACGTCGGTGAAACCGGCACGTTCGAGGCGACCAGCGAGCGTGTCCGGGTCGATCGGAACGCACGTGTCGTCGATGTGGAGTCCGCGGAACTCCTCGCTGTCGCGGCTGTCCTGTCCGGTGAAGATGCCACCCGGCCGCAGCACGCGTGCGACCTCGCCAAAGATCCGGTCTTGCAGCTCCGGTGTCGGGACGTGGTGCAGCATCGTGAGCGAGATCGCTGCACTGAAGCGGCCGTCGAGGAGCGGCATGTCGGTCGCGTCGGCCTCGATCACCTCGACGTGAGCGGGGACGCGGGCGGCGAGCGCGGTGGCGAGATCGTGATCGATCTCGACGGCGGTCAGGCGCGGCACGACGCCGGCGATCACGTCGGTGGTGCGCCCCGGGCCGGGCCCGATCTCGAGGACGTCGTCACCCAGGTCCACGCCGTCCAGCACCCACGGCAGGATGTACTTCTGCACGGTCTCCGCCCATTCGGCGCTGGCGCAGAGTTCGAGGTGTGTCTGGTTCATCTGCCCTCCCGGTCGTGCTGGAAGCCACCAGTTTAGCGACAGGGTTTCGGGCGCGCGGGAGGGCGAGGGCGATCGGGCCCGATTAGCCGCGGACGATGCTGGAGTTGCCCTGCTTGACGACCTCGATGCGCTCGGGCAGCCGCTCCGCCATCTCTTCCACGTGCGAGATCACGCCGATCATCCGCTGGCTGCTGGCGATGGTTTCGAGGCCCTGCACCGCGAGGTCGAGCGAGTCGCGATCGAGGGCGCCGAAGCCCTCGTCGAGGAAGAGCGACTGGAGCGAGACCGCGCCACCGAGGCCCGCGAGTTGCGGCAGATGCTCGGAGAGCGAGAGGGCGAGCGCGAGGCTGGCGAGGAAGGTCTCGCCACCGGAGAGCGTCTTCACCGAGCGGCGCTCGTCGCCGTTGAGGCGATCGACAACGACGAACTCATTGTCCTCGGCTGCGAGTTCGTACCGGCCGTTCGTGAAACCGATCAGGCGGAACGAAGCGTCGGCCGAGAGCAGTTGCATCGCTTCACGCTGGACGTAGCCGACGAAGCGGTCGCCCTGCAGTTCGCGGGCGAGGGCGCCGTGCAGATCAGCGGTCGCCTTGTCGCCGGCGATCTCGTTGCGCATCCGCTCGGCCTCGATCACCTCGCGTTTCGACTGGGCGATTTGTTCGCCGAGGACGCCGGCTTTGATCGCGGCGGCCTGTTGATCGGCCTCGTGGACGAGCATGAGCTGGCGCAGCGATTCGAAGCCGGGCTCCGGTTCCGCGCCGATCTCCTCCCGCCACGCGGCATCGAGGATCGCGCGCTCCGCGGTCGCGACGGCCTGCGTGGATGTCAGCAGCTGCGTGGTTGCGGTCGCGGCTTCGAGGGCGCGTGTGCGGTCGGTCTCGGCGGCGGCGCGGGTCGCGATCGCGGCGGCGATGGCGGCCTTCGCGACGGATATCTGCGCGTCCAGTTCCTCGGCGCGCTTCGCGGCCTGGTCGGCGACGGTGAGCGCCTCGCGGAGCGCGGATGCCTCGGTGCCCGCGGGAGCATCGCCGTGCGCGGCGAGTCGCTGCTCCGCCTGGCGGGCGGCCTCCTCGGCGGCCTCGGCGTGAGCACCGGCGGCGGCGATCTGCTGTTCGAAGCGGGCGTGCTCGGCGCGTGCCTGTTGCAGCTTCTGGGCCGCATCGGTCGCGCCGGTACGGACGGGGCGCCATGCGGCGAGGGCGGCGTTGACCGCCGCGGGATTGGGGCATGCCTCGGTGGTCGCGACCGGCGCGATCTCCTCCGGGATCGCCGCGAGCGCGAGCTTCAGCGCGCCGTGCTGCGAGGTGAGCGCCGCCGCGCTCTGCCCGGCGATCGTCTCGCGCTGCTGCGCCGCGTCGAGGGCGCCGCGTCGCTGATCGAGGGTGGCCGGCAGCTCGTCGCGTGAGCTGTCGAGCTGGGCGAGCTCCTCGTCGATGGCGGCGAGCAGCGCGTCGGCACTGGCGAGGGTGGTCGTGGCGCTCTCGGCGCGGGCGGTCGCGGTGGCGGCGGCCGTGCGTGCGTCGCTCGAGGCACGACGCGCTTCCTCAAGCAGCCGTTCGGCCTCGTGGACCGCGGCCTCCGCGGCGGCGAGATCGGCTGCCCCGAATGCCATCGGGATCTGGGTGATGCGATCGCCGCAGACCGGGCAGCGGTCGCCGGGCTTGAGGCCGGATCGCAGGGTGGCGGCGAGGTCCGCGTGTCGGGCTTCTGCGAGTGTCGCCTGTGCTGACTCGAGCCGGGTGCCCGCGCCGGCAAGCTGCTGCTCAACGGATGCCGCGGCCTTGCCCGTGCGATCGCGTTCCTCGAACGCCCGTTTGGCCTCGGCGGCGGCGAGCGCGTGGCTGCTTGCGCGCTCCGCGAGCTGCTTCGCGACGGCTTCGATCCGCGGGAGCTGGGTGGCAAGCGCTTCGCGGTCCGCCTTCGCCGCTTCGAGGTCGGCGGCGGCGGTGGCGGCACGCGCTTCGAGGTCGCTGAGCGCGAGTGCGGCGCCACCCGCAGCTGCGGCAAGCTGCTCCGAGGCGCGTTGGAGTGCTTCCGTGGTGGTGCTCGCCGCGGTCTCCGCTTCCGCGAGCAGGCCAGCCGCCGAGGCCGCCGTCGCGATCGCGGCGCTGTGCGCGGTACGAGCGGCCTCGAGCTTCTGTTTCGCCTCGGTCAATTCGCGATCCGCCGCTTCGCGCAGCTTGAGGCGCTCGACCTGTCCGCGCAGCGCCTGGTGCCGCGCCGGGTCGTACGCGAGGTTCGTGCGCTCGCGGCTGAGCGCGTCGCAGCGGTGTTCAGCCCGTTCGACGGCGGCGGTGGCGCTCGTGAGCGCGGTCGTCGCGGCGGCCTGCACTGTCGCCGCGGCCTCGGAGGCTGCTGTCGCATCGGCGTGTGCCCGGCCGGCATCGCGCGCGGTGCGGGCGAGGTCACCGAGGCCGCGCAGCGTGTCACGGCGTTCGTTGAGGAGGCAGAGCTGTTGCTGCGCGGCGGCGTGATCCACCTCGAGGGCTGCGATGCGCTCGGGGGAGGCGAGGTTGAGCTGCGCGAGTTGGGCCTCGACGGTCGCGCTCCGCTCGCGAGCGCGCTTGGCGCGGTCACTGGCGATCTTGCGCGCGTCGTCGTAGACGCCGAGGCCGAGCAGGCTGGAGAGAATCGCGCGGCGCTCGCTCTGGTCGCCCTTCAGGAAGGCATCGAACTCCCCCTGCGGCAGCAGCACGGTGCGCGTGAAGGTCTTGAAATCCATCCCGAGCAGGCGCACCACCTCGGCCGTGACGTCGCGTGAGCGATCGGCGAGGTGGCGCCAACTGCCGTCGGCCTGGCGCTGTTCCAACCGCGTGCCGGTCACGGCGGGTGCCTTACGGACGACGCGGTAGACGCCGTCGCGCGTGGAGAAGTCGAAGCGCACCTGCATCGAGGTGGCGCCGTGGGAGACGAGCTGGCGCGTCGACGAGCCGACGCGCGGCACCTGCCCGTAGAGCGCCCAGGTCATGGCATCGAGGAGTGACGACTTCCCGGCGCCGGTCGGTCCGGTGATCGCGAAGAGATGACGGCCCTCGAACTCCACGACGGTGCGTTCACGGAAGGCGGTGAAGCCGCGCAGTTCGAGGCGAATTGGCTTCACGACGCGCCGACCGCTTCGCTCACCAGTTCGCGGAAGAGGCCGAGCAGGTCCTCGGCGGGTGCGGTGCCGTGCTGGCGCTGGTAGTAGCGGACGAACAGCTCTTCGGGCGCGAGATCGGCGAAGTCGACGTCCCCGCCTTCCTCGTCGCTGCGGTCGTAGTCGAGGCGGACGTCGACCGCGCCGGGCAGCGCGTCGCGAACGCGCTGCGCGAGGCCCGGCTCCGGGCGGTCGACGTCGAGGACGACGCGGAGGTGCGCCGCGCCAACGGTCTCACCGGCCTTGAGCACCTCGGCGAGTGACCCACGCAGCTGGAGCAGCGGCAGGCCGGCCGTCAGCGGGACGGTGTGCTGAGCGACGGGGCGGCCCGGCGCGGCGTCGATGATGCGGACGACCTTCTGCTGGCCGATCTCGCCGAAGTCGAGCTGGAGGATCGAGCCGCCATACGCCGCCGCGCCGTTCGGCGCGTCCACGATCACCTGCGGCTGGTGGATGTGCCCGAGCGCGATGTACTGCGGCGTCGAGGGCAGTCGCGACGCCTTCACGCCGTACGACTGCTCGATGTGCAGGCGGCGTTCCGAGCCATCGACGTTCGCCAGCAAGGCGCCATCGACGAAGAGGTGGCCGACCATGAGGTGGATCGCGCCGGGCGTAAAGCCGGCCGCGAGCTGGCGGTAGATCTCCTCGACCGCGTCCTCGTACTTGTGGCTCGTCGCTTCGAAGTCTTCAAGGATCTCGAGCGCGTCTAGTGCGCGACCTTCCGGAACCCAAGGGATCGCGGCGATCTCGGCGCGTTCGCCGCCGCGCTCGATCGTGACGATGCCACCCTGACCGGGCGGGCGGATGTAGCCACGCGTCTGCACCTTGAGCATCTCCGCGAGGCGGCCGATCGCCTCGAGGCGGCGCGGGTTGTCGTGGTTGCCGGACACCAGCAGCACCTCGATGTCCCGCTGGATGAGCGAGCGGAGCGCGTCGTAGAGCAGGCGATCGGCTTCGGGCGAGGGCGAGGCGGTGTCCCAGATGTCGCCGGCGACGAGGACGGCGTCGACCTCCTCGGAGGTGGCGATCTCGACGATCTGATCGAGGACGGCGGCGAACTCGCTGGCGCGGCTCTTGCCTCGGATCTGGCGACCGAGGTGCCAGTCGGCGGTGTGCAGGAAGCGCATCCCGGCGGCCGCCTAGTCCAGCGCCGGGACGTCGTCGAAGCGGGCCATGATGTCGCGCTCGCCACCGGGGGCAGCGGCGATCGCGCCGGACGCGACTTCCGATTTGCGCGTCGCCCACGAGGGGTGCGGGAAGCGGATCAGGAGCGGGACCGGGATCTCCGGCTGCTGGACGATCATCGAGCCCGGCGTCAGCAGCGTCGCGCGCTGCCGCCAGGTCGGCCCCAGGAAGCGGTACTCGCTGCGCTGAGCCTCGGCGGTATCGAGGCGGCCGACGACGCGGAACGAGGAGTTTGCGACGATCCGCTGCTCGACCTCGGAGGCGGTCTGCTGCGCGCCGATCAGGATCACGCCGAGCGAGCGCCCGCGTTCCGCGATGTCGAGCAGCGTCTCCTTGATCGGGCTGTGACCGTCGCGGGGCGCGTACTTGTTCAGCTCATCGACGACGACGAACACCGGCGGCGCGTGCTCGGCGGCTCCGAGGGCTTCGCGCTCCTCGAGCAGTTCGGCGAGCAGCACGCCGACCACGAAGCGCTGCGCGCGGTCGTGGAGGCGGTGCAGATCGACGACGGTGATCTGGTGCGAACGCTCGATGCGATGCGCCCTCGGATCCCCGAACGCGCTGCTGCGGACGAGGTGACCGAGGTGGCGCGAGGCGGTTTGGAGCCGGCGCATGAAGGCGCGGATGGTGCCAACCGAGGCCTGGCCGTAGCCGCGCCCGGCCCAGGAGGGGACGAGCGAGTCGGGGTCGGTGTCGAGGTGCGCCTCGATCGCGTCGACCAGTTCGTCGAAGGTCGTCGCCTCGACGCCGTCGATGCTGATCCGATCGGAGGCGCTCTTGCGGGCTTCGGCGCGGAGGTGGGCCGTGACGGTGTCGACGAGGCCGGCGATCTGGGTTTGCTCGGTGTCGGCGTCGACGAACAGGAATCGCAGGTAGCCACGTTCGCAGAACTCGCGGAGCGTCCAGAAGAAGCCGGTGACGCCGTCGGAGCGTGAGCCGGTATCGGGCAGTGGCTGATCGCCGTGCCGCACCGGGGCGAAGAACCCGACCGAGCCGAACGGCCTGGCTGGGAGATCGAGGGCGTCGTAGGTACGCCGCAGATCGGGATCCTCGTCGAGGCGCTTGTTCGGGCGATCGAGGAAGAGCAGGTCCTCGCCCTTTACGTTGAAGATTAAGGCGCGAGCGTTCGTGGTGAGGTCCCCGAGCCGCTCCCCCTCGAAGAGGGCGTACAGCAGGTAGGTGGCGTACGAGGTCTTCGTCGCGACGCCGGAGATGCCGGAGATGTTGACGTGCGCGCCCTTGCGGCCATCGAGGAAGTCGAGGTTGCCGTGCACAGCCTCCACCTCGGCGAGGTCGCCACGCGCGAGGCCGAACGGGAAGCGGCGTTCCATCGAGTCGAAGAAGAGCGCACGGTTGCGCGCTTCGCCGTCGGCGAGCCGGACCACGGCGCCGGGCATCGGCGGCACGTAGATCTCCGGATCGACCCGGGTGACCGCGACGTGCGCGGAGACGACCGGCTCGGCGGGGAGGATGCCCTCGCGGACGAGCGCGACGTCCGAGGTGAGTTGGACGCCTTCGTGACGCGCGGAGACCTCGTCGACGACGCCATAGATATCGATCGCGCGCCCGTCCGGAAGGGCGGTACGGACGCTGACCACGTCGTCGAGCTGGAGGTAACGATCGGGAGCGACGAAGACGGAGAAGCCGAGCGGAGACGACGACTCCTGCTCGGTCCCGAGCACGTAGCCGCGAAATGCGAGGTCCGTCGGGGCCTCGCTGTCGGAGGAGCCGGCGGTTGCCAGCAGATCGTGGGGCGTTGAGCCGTTGGTGGGGCGGTCGAGGATGGTCACGGGTACGCCGCCTCTCGCGCCGCGCGACCGACGTTGGCGGTGAGCAGTCGCTGCACCCAGTGCCGATCGCCCATGCGGTGGGTAAGTACGGTCTCGAGGGCGCCGACCGGCACGAGGTTATGGGGCGCGCGCGGATCCGTGCCCGGCGCCGACGAGAGGCGCGGGAGCAGCCGCGTCGTGTCATCCGCGAGTGCGACCGCCTCGGCGATTGGCAGCGCACCGGAGGTCTCGAGGCGCATGACACCGCCGAGCGGATGGTAGAGCGGGTTGAGGTGTCGCAGCCGCAGGAACCAGGAGTAGCGGCCCTCGGTGTGCGCGGACTCGAGGCCGGATGACGGCGGGATCAGGAAGATCGGCGTCCGCTCGCCCGGTGCCAGCGTGAGCAGCAACTCGCGCTCGCTAGCACCGACGTACCACTGCTGGATGCGCTTCACATAACCGACGACGCGGCGTCCGGGTGACCGCAGGGAGCGCAGCGGACCGTCGAGGAGTGTGAGCACCGACTCGTCGCGGGAGAGTTCCGCGGCGAGCAATGCCTCCTCATCGAGCATCGAGCGGTTGAGTGCGCCGACGAGCGCCTGCGCCGTACTCGCGTTCGGGACGCGTCGCGCCTCGAACGCGACGGTCGCTGCACCGGAGGCGATCACGCGGTCCGCGATCGTCTCGTTCGCGGTGTGGAGGTATCGCCGCTGAACGCGGATCGATTCCTGGACGATGCGTGCGACACCGTCGCAGCGGACGGCACCGACGGCGAAGGTGCCGAACAGCCCGAACATCGGCGCGCCGTCGGGTCCGTCATCCATGGCATGCGCCTCGGCGCGCCGGACGCCATCGACGATCTGGACGGCGACGGGCGGCGCGGGATTCGGGGTAACGGGCGCCCAGATGCGCCGCTCGACCGAGAGGTCAACGGGGTCGAGCGGATCCGGCTCCGATTCGCTGTCGAACGGGAGCGCGGAGCCGTAATCGGGCTGCCACGGAAGAAGTCGAATCACCATCGCCGCACCACCGGGGAGTGCAGAAGCAGAATAGCATTAGCACGGTAGTTCGAATCACCTGTGTGAGCGGATCGCTCGTTTGCAATCGATGTCGACGCGAGTCTCTCCCGTGATGCGCTGACGCGACTGCCGTTGGCGAAGACCTGCCGTACGCTCCTCGTATGGCCGCGGAACGAACCGATCCACCACCCAATGCGCCGCACGATCCCGAGGCGCTGTTCGCTGCGGAGGCGGATCGCGCCGGGTACGTGCGCGGGATGTTCAGCTCGATCGCGGGCCGTTACGACCTGATGAACACGCTGATGACCGGCGGCCGGCACCACGCGTGGCGACGGCTGGCGGCGCGCGCGCTGGTGCGGCCGGGTGACCGGATCGTGGACGTGGGCTGCGGCACTGGCGATCTGAGCTTCGCGTGCCTCGAGGCCGGCGCGGCCTCGGTGGTGGGGTTCGACGTGGCTGAGGCAATGCTGCCGATCGCGCGACGGAAGTCGCGGCGCGAGGCGGCGACGGCGCGTGCCTCGGGATTCGCTGCGGGCGACGGGACGCGGTTGCCGTTGCCGGACGGAAGCATGGACGGTTGGTGTTCCGCGTTCGTCGTGCGCAACATCCCGGACCTCGACGCCGCACTGGACGAGGCGTGGCGTGTGCTGAAACCGGGTGGGCGGCTCGCCAACCTGGAGATCACGCGCATGAAGCCGGGGTTGCTGCGACCGTTCGCGCGGTTCCACTTCACCCGCGTCGTGCCGGTGCTGGGGCGGCTGATCTCCGGGCACAGCAGCGCCTACAAGTACCTCCCGGTCTCGGTGGACCACTTCGATACGCCCGAGGAGTTCACGGCGCGGCTGACGCGCGTCGGCTTCGAGGTCTCCGGCGTGCGGTCGTTGATGTTCGGGACGATCGCGATGCACGTGGCGCGCAAGCCGCTGTAACTGTTCCGCGCGTCCCTGCCGGAATGCTCGTTGGTCGTGGCTCAGGTCAGGTACGCGTCGCCGATCGGATTCCGGGGGACGTCCTGGTCGACATTGACCATGTGCTTCGCGAGCGGGCCGAGGCCGGCGACGATCTCCGCGATTTCCGGTTCGCCGACTTCGCAGTCGCGGAACGCCTCGATCATGTGGCGGAGCCAGCGACCGGCGCCGCGTTCGGTGACCTCGAAGGGGAAATGGCGGCGGCGGAGGCGCGGGTGGCCGAAGCGCTGGCTGTAGAGCGGCTCACCGCCGAGCCACTGCTCGAGGAACCACTTCTGTTTGTCGCGACCGGGCCCCATGTCTTCCGGGAAGAGCGGGCGAAGTTCGGGGTCGAGTTCGACCTTGTCGTAGAACGCGTCGACAACCCGCTCGATCACCGCGCGTCCGCCGACACGCTCCAGCAGTGCGGGCTGTCGTTCGGTCTTGGGCCGCAGCGGGATCGCGCCCGGACCGCTCAATGGTTCAGTCATGGCTCCAGTATCCCCCGTCATTCCGCTGCGCGCGCCTCGAAACCGTCGCACTGGCGCACCGGGAGGGCGGGGTAGCGCGGGTAGCCAGGGTCGTCGTCGGAGCGCGCGCAGCGAAGGAAGCTGGACCCGCGCGCGGTATCGACGCGCGACGCGTGGCGGCAGCCAGCGCAGAGCCCCGGCGCTGGCGCCGGGCGCGTGTTCGCATCGCGATCGATGGGCTTCGAGGGTGGTTGGTTCATCGAGGGCGAGCGTAGCGGGGATAGCGACCGGCAGGTGCGGCGCTACCATCGAGGGCCGCCGCGCCGATGCGGCGCCGGGTACGGGATGTCGAGGAGCGGGGATACCAGATGCGAGCGACGGTGCGAGGGATTCAGCCGTACGAGCTGCACGGCCTGCAGTACTACCAACTCATCCTGACGCCGGACGGTGGTCCACGACCGATTCAGGCGCGGTTATCGCACGACATGATCCTCGGCGATCCGGTGGTCGGTGACACCGTCGAGGTCCACGCGATCCTCGGTGTGGTCGACCGCGTGAGCAAAGTGACCGCCGAGGTCGAGTAGCCCCACCGCGCGGGTCGGCCCCGCCGTGGGCGCTGGCCGGATCACGCAGGGGTGGGTGAACGCCGTTCGCGGCAATCACGCCGTACTGCTAGTCTGCATGTAATGCAACACCTCGCCGCGCAGCATCTGCGCGAGCTTGCGAACCTCACTCTTTCATCCGGTTCGCGGCAATCCAACAACTGGAGACTACGTACCGTATGACGCCGATTTCCGGCATTGTTCGGCGGCTGCTTGGTGGATCCACCCCAGCCGCACCCAAACCCACCCAGACCCCCTCGGACCGCACCGCGACCGATTCGCGTCGAAACGAGACCACACAGACCAGCAGCGATGGTTCCGAAGGCGGCCAGGGCCGTCGACGCCGCGGGCGACGCGGCGGGCGCGGGCGCGGCAAGGGCCGCGGTGAAGGCGCCACCAATTCCGGCGACACCGGCAACTCCAACGGCGGCGACGACCGCAACCAACGCGATGACCGCAGCAACGACCGTGGACGCAGTGGCAGCGCCGTCGCGGAGCGCAGCGAGAGCAACTCACGCGGGCGCCGTTCCGGATCGGGACGCTCCGAGGAGACCGCCACAGCGGACCGTGACAGCGCCTCCGGGCGCGGCGGTCGGTCGCGCGGCGGCCAGGGACGCCAGAACCGCAGCGAATCAGACCGCGATAGCGGCGGCGACGGGGGCCGCAACGGGAACGACCGGAACGCCCGCAGCGGCAGCCGCAACACCCGCGGTGGTTCCTCCGGATCGGACAACGGAGACGCCTCCAGTCGTGGCGACGGCGGTGAGAAGAAAGACAACTACAAGTGGGGCGGCGTGGCGCGCGGAGAGCGCGACCGTGGCCAGCTCGATCAGCGCCGGCAGCGTGCCGGCCAGCGCCGCGGCTTCCGGCCGTCGCGTGAATCCCTTGAGGCACCACTGCCCGAGGACGTTGCATTCCGATCAGTCGACTCCGGCGGTGCCGGCGACATCCTGCCGGCACGGCGCCGACGCCCGAGCGGGATCCGCTCGACCGAGCGCGTCATGGTTGGCGGCGCCCGCTCGCTGAGCGGCATTCCGCGCACCCTCGGCGGTTCAACGCCGGATTGGTCGCGAGAGCACGAACGTGCCGACGCGGCCAACGACGATGACAAGAGCGACGACACCCCCGTGACGGCAGACCTCGCAGGGGACGCCGACATCGAGGACGACGACACGACCGCGGCCGTCACCGAGGCGCCACGCCGAGGGCGAGCGGCACCAGCGGTCCGCGACACCGCCTCGGCGGACGACTCCGACGATGACGATGATGACGACAGCGACACCGATGAAGGCGACGACGCGCCACGACGGCGCCGCGGACGCCGGGGTGGCCGCCGTGAGCGCGAGCGTCGGGAGGCACGTGAAGCCGCCCTGGCTCGTGCGGAAGCCGAAGAGGACGACGAGATCCCGGTCGATCACGACCACGCGATCTCGGCGATCGAAGAGCTGCCGGCGATCGTCGCCCGCGAGGCGGCGGACGACGACGAGGTCGCCGCGGAGGTCCCCGCGGCATTCGCGGCCCTCGGGCTGAGCGATGAATCCCTGGCCGCGATCGTTCGGCTGGGGTTCACGGAACCGACACCGATCCAGACGCGCGCGATCCCGGAACTGCTCGACGGCAACGACGTCGTCGGGTTGGCGCAGACCGGAAGCGGCAAGACGCTGGCCTTCGGCCTGCCGATGGTGGAGCGGATCGATTCCGATCTCGACGAGGTGCAGGCAATCGTGCTGGTGCCGACGCGCGAGCTGGCGCAGCAGGTGCTGGACGTACTGACGGACCTGGGACGCTCCTACGGCGTGCGGACCGTGGGGCTCCTGGGCGGGCACGCGCTGAAGCGGGACTTCGCCGCCCTCCGCGAACAACCGCAGGTTGTGGTTGGCACGCCCGGTCGGATCATCGATCACCTGCGGCGGGAGACCTTGAGCCTGCGGCACGTGACCTACGCCGTCCTCGACGAGGCCGATCAGATGCTGGACATCGGCTTCTTGCCGGACATCCGTCGCATCCTCGGGCGGACGCCGCGGCAGCGCCAGACAGCGCTCTTCTCGGCGACGATGCCTACGTCGATCCGCCGGTTGATCTGGCAGTTCATGGACGACCCGGTGACCGCCAAGGTCGACGCCGAGTTGAGCACGGTCGACACGATCGAGCAGATCTACATCGAGGTCGCACAGCGGGACAAGACCGCTGGTCTGCGCGAACTCGTCCGTCGTGAACTGAAGGGCCGAACGCTCGTCTTCTGCAAGATGAAGCGCGGGGTCGATCGAGTTGCCGAGGACCTCGAACGCCGCGGGGTGCGCGTCGGCGCGCTGCACGGCGACATGGATCAGCGGCGCCGTGACCGCGTCGTCGAGCGGTTCCGCGCGGGCGAACTGGACATCCTGATCGCCACGAACGTGGCGGCGCGCGGGCTCGACATCCCGGAGATCACGCACGTCGTGAACTTCGATGTGCCGCAGAACGCCGAGGAATACGTGCACCGCATCGGTCGCACCGGCCGCGCCGGTCGCGATGGCAAGGCGATCACGTTCGTCGGTGAGTGGGAGTTCGATGAGTTCCAGCGCGTGCTGGATGAGTTCGGAGACGAGATCCGCCAGGAGCAGCTCGATCTCTACGCGCCGGCGGAGTCAGAGGACGCCAACGTCTCCGGTCAGACGGACAACCACGACGATGACGACGATGACTCGGACGAGCGAGACAACTAGCTGACGGGTTCCGACTCCGCGGCAACCGCCGCGGTCTCGGCACCGGCCGTTGGCGCGTCCTCGGCGTGACCCCGGTTGCGCCGGAGACGCGAGCCGAGGGCACCGGCGGCGCCGAAGGCGTCACCCAGCACGTCTCCGATGTTGCGGAGCAGGCTCGGTCCGGGCCCGTTCTCGCCACCCAATCCACGCAGACGATCTTCGCGTTGCTGGCGACGGTTCGCGCCGCGGCCTCGCATCGCCTCGGCAAGCGCGCGGCGCACGGCAGGCTCGAGCATCCGGATCGCGCTCTCTGGATCTACGTGCGCGCCACCCGCGGGTTCCGGGACGACCTCGTCGATCACCCCGAGCGCCTGGAGTTCGCCAGCTGAGACGCCCAGCGCCTCGGCGACCTCGGGGGCCCGTTCGCGATCGCGGAAGAGGATGGCCGCCGCGCCCTCGGGGGAGGTGATGGCGTACATGGCGTTCTGCTGCATGAGGATGCGATCGGCCATCGTGAGCGCGAGCGCTCCGCCCGAGCCACCCTCGCCGATGACAACGGCGACCGAGGGAGTGGTGAGCGCGCTCATCGCGGCGAGGCAGTCGGAGATCGAACCGGCGAGGCCGGCCGCTTCATCGGCGATGCCGTCGTGTGCGCCGGGCGTATCGACGAAGGTGATCAGCGGCAACTGCAGCCGATCCGCGAGCTGCATCAGGCGTCGCGCCTTGCGGTACCCGGCCGCGCTCATGCGCCCGTCGTGATGGTCGCCATCGAGGCGACGGTCGCCGCGGCTCTGCGCGATCACGACGCAGTTGGTGTCGCCGACGCGGGCGAGCCCGCCGACGAGGGCGGGGTCATCGATGCCGGAGCGGTCACCACGCAGCGGCACGAAGTCGGCGGCCAGGCGCTGGATGTACTGCATCGCGCGCGGGCGATCTTCGTGGCGCGCGCGTTCGACGACGGTCCAGCCGCGCTCCAGGTGGCGTACCTCGACGGGCGGCGGGAGCAGATCGACGTTTGGCGCGACGGGCGCGCGGAGCAGCGCGAGGATGCGGATGAGCTGGTCGCGCATCGCGTCGCGCGGCAGCACCGCGTCGACGAGGCCGTGCTCCAGGAGATCTTCGGCGTAGAGCGTTTCGCGCTTCTCGCCGGCGTCCTTCACGGCGCGCACGCGCGGACCGGCAAAGCCGATCAGCGCTTCCGATTCGGCGAGGATGATGTCGCCCTGCGTCGCGTACGAGGCGAAGACTCCGCCGGTCGTCGGGTCGGCAAGGATGGTGATGATCGGGATGCCGGCCTCGTGCAGGCGCTGGGCGGCCGCCGTGGTCTTGGACATCTGGAGCAGCGCGATCATGCCTTCTTGCATGCGCGCACCACC
Organism: Chloroflexota bacterium; assembly: GCA_027593235.1. Taxonomy (GTDB): domain Bacteria; phylum Chloroflexota; class Dehalococcoidia; order UBA2979; family UBA2979; genus UBA6627. The sequence continues at coordinate 76,689 of JAQCIU010000005.1, read as the reverse complement.
GGAGCAGGTAACGGTGACAAAGGGGCGGTGGGCCCGGCGAGCGCGATCCATCGCGATCGCCACGCGTTCGCCCTGGACGAAGCCCATCGAGCCGCCGATGAAGCGGAAGTCACTGACGGCCGCCACGACATCGATGCCGCCGATACGGGCAGTGCCGGTGTGCACGGCCTCGTCCACGCCGCTCTTGGCACGCGCCTCCTCGAGGCGGTCCGGGTAGGAGCGCGAGTCAGAGAAGTGCAGCGGGTCCGGGGTGGTCAGGGCACCGAAATGTTCGTCGAACGAGCTGTGATCGAACAGCAGTTCGATCCACTGGGAGGCTGAGATTGCCATGCGTGCTCCACATGAGCCGCAAACGCCGACCTCGCGGTAGCGCGCATCATCGCTCAGATCACTGCCGCACTCGAAGCAGCGCGGACCGCTGTCGGCAGCCGATTCGGCCGCCGGATCTGGCGTTGTGGGCTGACTCTCGGCTGTCGTCGGCGTCGCCGGCTCCATCCGCACTCCTGGGGATTCGATGGATCGGGTGAGGGGTACGAGGACCAGTCTACGGACCAGCCGCAAAAAACTCCCTAAGGAAAAACGTGAATTCGATTGAGGGCCGGTTTGCAGGCCCGGTGCGCCTGCCGTTAGCCCGCGGATCGCTCTGGTGGCAGATCCAGGAAGCCGCGGATCGCGGCGACGGTCGCATCCAGTTGATCGTGGTGGGCCCAGTGCCCGGCACCCTGAATCGTCGCGGCGGTTGCGTTGGGGAAGTACGACTCAACCGGACGGCCGTTGATCTGGTCACGCCCAAACCGCGACTCCGACCCGGAGAGGTGGAGGACCGGCGCGGACAGCTCTTCCCAGAGCGCGGCGAGTTCATCGAAGCGGAGATTGTGCAACGCGGATCGGGCATAGACCCAGGGGTCGAATTTCCAGACATAACCGCCATCAATGCCGTTGCTACCCCAGCGGGCGAGGTGCATCGCCATCTCCGCGGTGAGGCGCGGGTTCACCTCGATCATCCGATCGCGGGCCTCCTCGATGGTCGGGTAGACGCGGGCCGAGCGATGCTCCGTGCCGCGCGACTGGTTGGCCCAGGTGCGGAACTCGGTCGGCGTGATCGCCTCGGGGCTGGCCCAGGCGCCAGCGCCCTCGATCGAGACGACGCGCTCGAAGCGCTCCGGGAACGCGCCGGCGGTCAACAGCGTGATCGCGCCGCCGAAGGAGTGCCCGACCACGGTGGCGCGCCCACCGACGAGGTCGATCAGCGCGACGAGGTCCAACACGTGCTCCGGCGTGCCGTAGTAGGAGCCGCGCGACCACTCGGAATCACCGTGCCCGCGCAAATCGCATGCAAGCACGTGGTACGCGTCGGTGAGGCGATCGGCGACGAAGTCCCAGGAGCGGGCGTGATCGCGCCCGCCGTGGACGAGGATCAGCGGCGGTTTGGCGGCGTCACCCCAGGTCCAGTAGCTGAGTTTGAGGCGCTGCGATTGCAGGAAGTGCTGCCACGGTTCTGACATCGGGCGCGACCGTCCTTGCTGACGAATCATCATCGTTCGGCGTGGCAGCGTACCACCGCGCGAGGCCTCGCTTGACGGTGCCGGGGGCGGGTCCCTACCGTCCGGCGGTGACCACGGATGCTCCCGAGGAGCCACCACCCTCGGCCGACGACGATGCAGCCATGCATGCTCTGCCGGAGTACGTGCAGGCGCTGCTTGCATCCTCGGCGTTTCCGCACGCGCCTTCGAACGTGCGACTCGTCCAGACGCATATCTCGTACGTCTTTCTTGCGGATGAGCGTGTCTTCAAGACGAAGAAGCCGGTCGACTTCGGATTCGTGAATCAGCTCGACGCCGAGACGCGCCACCAGTTCTGTCTGCGCGAGGTGGAGCTGAACCGGCGACTGGCGCCCGATACCTACGTTGGCGTGCATCCAGTCGTTCGGCTCGCCGACGGCTCGCATCGCATCGTCGAGGGCGATCCGCCCGCCGGCGCGACGATGGTGGAGTGGGCGGTGGAGATGAAGCGGCTCCCGGATGACCGGACGCTGGCGAGCCTGCTGGAGGCCGACGCGGTGCCCTCGGGGCTCGTCCGTCTGCTCGCGGCGAAGTTGGTGGAGTTCCACGCGGCTGCCGCCGTGGTCCCGAACGACCCGGCGTTCGCCGGGGGCGAGGCCGAGCGGAGTTGGTGGGCTCGCGAACAGGGTGAGGCGGAGCCGTTCATCGGCGATACGTGGGAGCCCGCGAACGCGATCGTGCTCAAGAACTACGTGAACGCGCTGATCGAGCGTGAGTCGGCGTTGTTCGATCGGCGACTTGCGGACGGGCGCGTGGTCGACGGTCACGGTGACCTCCACGCGATGCACATCTACCTGATCGACGACGAGATCGTGATCGTCGACTGCCTGGAGTTCACGGAGTGGTTCCAGTTCCGGCTGCTGGACGTCGGCTACGACGTGGCCTTCCTGGCGATGGACCTGGAGGCGCGCGGTCGACCGGAGCTGGGTGACGAGCTGGCGGGCCGCTACATCGCCGCCGTAGGCGACGAGACGATGCCGGTGTTGCAGCCGGTGCACCGCGCGTTTCGCGCGTTCGTCCGAGGCAAGGTCGAGTCGATGGGCGCGCACGCACCCGAGGTATCGGCGGAGCAGCAGCGGGCGCTTGCAGAGTCGGCGCGGCGGTACTTCGCGCTGGCGTCCAAGTTTGCCGATCGCGCCTCGAAACCGCTGCTTGTGGTGCTGGCGGGGCGTTCCGGTACGGGCAAATCGACGGTCGGCGCGGCGCTGGCGGCGCGGATCGGCGCCGCGTACGTGTCCTCCGACGTCGTGCGCAAGGAGTTGGTCGGGCTGCCGCCTCGTGAGCACGTGCCGCCGGATCGGACCGCCGAGGTCTACGGCGCGGCGATGAACGAGCGAACGTATGAGGAGATGCGGGTCCGCGCGGCGACGCATTTCGCGGCCGGGCGGCCGGTGGTCCTGGACGCGACGCATTCGCGTGCGGGCGACCGGGCAGCGGCGATCGCGGTGGCGCGCGCGGCCGGGGTGCCGGCGCTGATCGCGGAGCTACGGATCACGGATGCGGTGGCGTTGGCGCGGATCGCCGAGCGGGGCACGGATCCGCTGGCGACCTCCGATGCGACGGCGGCGGTGTTCGCCGCGCAGGCCGCGATGTTTGAGCCTATCGGCGCGGCCGAGGGGACCCATCTCGCGCTCGATGCGTCGCAGGAATTGAGCGCGCTGGTGGACGAAATCGCCTCTTCACTGGGCGAGGCTGGATAGCGACGGCACCTCGGCTGTAGCCTCCAGCGGCGAGGTGTCCCATGCCCGAAACACTCCCTACGGCGATTGAGGTTCTGCGCGAGCGGATGGCGGTGCTCGTCAGCGAGCAACTCCAGCCGCTGGAGGCGCAGCTGCCCGAGGATCCACGCGCCCCGATCCCGCCGGAGATCGCCCAACAGGTGCGCGAGCGATCGCGCGAGGCGGGCATGTGGTCGCTGACGCAGCCGATCGAGTTCGGCGGCGCGGCGGTCGGCGTACTGGCGCAGACGGCGGTGCGCGAGGCGCTGGCGGCAGGGCACCTACGGGTGGCGCGCTACGTCTTCGGGCCCGGCCCCGGGCTGCTCGCGTCGGCACAGGGCCAGCTCAAGGACCACTACCTCGATGCCGTGCTCCGCGGCGAGAAGCGTGGCGCGTTCGCGTTCACCGAGGCGAGCGGCGAGCGGGCCGCCAAGCCGACGTGGGCGACGTGGGACGGCGACGATCTGCTGGTGACCGGCCACAAGTCATTCGTGACCGGCGGAGCGACCGCGGACTACTACGCGGCGCTGGTGAACGTGGAAGCGGCCGAGGGCTCTTCGGAGGCCGCCGGGCCAGCGATGCTGATCATCGATCGCGAGACGCCGGGCGTGACGATCGACCGCGAGTTCCACAGCCTCGAGGGCGGATCGCACGTCGAGCTGTCGTTCGCGCAGGCGCGTGTCCCGGCGTGGCACGTGATTGGCGAGGTCGGCGAGGGCATGCCCCGCGCGCTGGGGAACATTGGTCATGAGCGGCTGGCGGTCGCGGCGCAAACGACTGGGCTGGCGGTCTGGGCCGTGGACTTTGTCGACCGGCAGATCCAGCAGCCACACCGCACTGGCGGACGCCTCGCCGATCGCGAGGGCATCCGCCTGCGCTACGCGGACATCCGGATCGCCGCCTACGCGATGCGGAGTGTGCTTTACCGCACCGCACGGCTGTTCGAGGAGCAGGGCGACGCGGCGGTGAACGAGGTGATGGCGGCGAAGGTCTTCTGCACGGAGCAGGCCGGGTTCGTGATCGACCAGGCGGTGCAGCTTGCGAGTGGTGGCGCGCTGGTGGAGGGCCATCCACTGGAGCGCGCGTATCGGGAGATCCGCTCGTCGCGTTTCACCGGCGGCGCATCCGACATCCTGCGCTTGAATATCTCGCGCGGCCGGATCGAGTTCGACGCCGGGCGCGTGTAGGGGCCGAGGCCGCAACGGGTGCGGGTCATCGGCTGGAACATTCGCGCCGGCGGTGGTCGACGGATCGAGGCGATCGCCGATCAACTGCGTCGCTGGCGTCCGGACGTCCTCGCGCTCAGTGAGTTTCGAGGTACCCCGCCCAGCGTCTGGCTGGCGGAGGAGCTGGCACGGCGCGGTCTGCGCTTCCAGCACACGACGGCGGATCAGGAAACGCCAGCGGTGAATTCGCTGCTGGTGGCGTCCCGCTGGCCGTTGGAACGGCAAGCGATCGCGGGGGCACCGAGTGAATCGCGCCGCTGGCTGCTTGCGGGGGTCGCGGCACCCCTCCCGCTCACGCTGGGCGCGATGCACGTACCGAACCGGGTGACCGGACGCAAGGGCGACTATCTCTCCTCGGCGTTGGCCGTTGCGCAGGGGTGGCGGGACGGCCCGGCGTTGCTGATCGGCGACACGAACTCCGGCCGGATCGGCATCGACGAGCAGGTTCCGGCGTTCGATCGGGTGGAGGATGCCTGGATCGAGGATCTCGATCGGGCCGGCTGGGCCGATGCGTTCCGTGCGTTGCACGGGCAGCGGCGCACGTACACGTGGTTCTCGCCGAACGGCGGCAACGGGTTCCGGCTGGATCAGGCGTTCGTGAACGGGGCGCTGGGAGCGCGACTGGAGCGAGCGCGGTACGCGTGGGGGCATCCACGAGGTCAGCGATCCGGGCGACGCGAGGCGCTCAGCGATCACGCCGCGCTGATCGTCGATTTCACGGAGGACCGCGCCGGTGGGGCGGGTAGCCCTAGGATGGCGCCGTGACCGCCGTGGCCCCCCGCAGCCCTGACATCGACCGGTCGCTGGCGCGCCAGGCGTCCGCGCGCGCGTTGCCGGCCGGGGTGCGTGCGCTGTTCGGCCTGGGACTGGCGGCGCTGCTGCTCTGGCCGCTGGTTCCGCTGATCAATGAAGCGGCAACCCGTGACGCGTGGTCCAGGGCCGTGTTCGAGGCGGCATGGTCGAGCATCTGGCAAGCCGTGCTCGCGGCGACGGCGGGTGTCGCGTTGTCGGTTCCGCTCGGCTGGGCGCTCGCGCGGCTGGCGGTTCCGGCGCGACGGCTGGTGCGGGCGTTGCTGACGCTGCCGATCGTGACGCCGGGCCTCGCGGTGGCGCTGGGTGCTGCCTGGCTGCTGGGCCCGAGTTGGCCGCTGCTGGTGGTGGCGAACGCGGGGTTTGGGCTCGCGATCGGCGTGCGGCTGGGCGGCGCGGCCTGGCTGGCGCTCGATCCGCGGGAGACGGAGACCGCACGCACGCTCGGGCTGCCGTTCGTGCAGCTCGTGCGGTGGCACTACGTGCCCGCGCTGCGGCGCGCGTTCGCAGCGTCGTGGGTGCTGGCGTTCGCCCTCGCGCTGAGCGCCGTCGCCAGCGCTTACGTGCTCGCGCCGCCCTCGAGGTTGGCGCTCCCGGAGCTCGCGCTCGGAACGAGCGGCGCCGCGATCGGCACCACGAGTAGCGCGGCCGCGAGCCTGCTGCTGGCGGCGATCGCGGTGATAGCGCTGGCGGTGTTCGTTCGCCTGCGGCCGGCTCAGCACGGAACGCTGGGGGCGGTCGGATTCCAACCGGCTGGATCGTTGGCCATCCGTGACCGCGTGTTGCTCGGGCTCGCGTTCCTCCTGGCGGCGATGGTGACGGTGGGACCGCTGCTGGCGCTTGGCCACGGCGCGTTCACCCTCGGCGCGGCTGAGCAGGTCACCGGCGCGAACGTGTCGGCGGTGTTCGCGGATGCGCGCCCGTTCGAGCTGGAGCCGGCGGCGGCGCTGCGGTACTCGCTGCTGGTCGCCGTGGGCGCGCTGGCGATCGCGCTCCCGCTGGGGTTCGTCGGCGCGATGCTTGTCGCGCCGCTGCGCGGCTGGATGGCAACCGCGGTGGAGGCGGCGCTGTTGCTCCCCCTCTGTATCCCGGTCGTGCTCGCCTCAGGGCTTCGAGTCGCCGAGCGCGATGGCGCGTTCGCACTGCTGTTGGTGCACGCCGCGATGGGGTCCGCGTTGATGGTGCGTCTGATGCTGCCGAGCGCCCGCGCGCGGGTCGGGGGACAGTTCGAGGCCGCGGCGCTGCTCGGCGCGTCGCGTTGGACGAGCTGGAAGCGGCTGATCGCCGCCTCGCTCCGCGGCCGGCTCGCGGTCGGCGCCGCGCTCGTGCTGTGCTGGTCGATCGGGGAACTTGGCGCGGCGCTGATCCTGCAGCGAGCAGACGCGGCGCCAGCCTCGGTGGCGATCGCGTTCGCGTTGCAGCGGCGCACGGCGACGGCCGACGGACTCGCATTCGCGCTCTCGGGGCTATTCTTTCTGTTCGTCTCGATCGTGTTCGTTACCATCGAGTACCGGCGTACCCGGGAGATCACGGAGTTCTGACGTGGCCTCGCTCGCGGTTCGGTCGCTCGCCCGCCGCGCCCAACCTGGCGCTCCCGCCCTCAATGGTGTCTCGCTGGAGATCGAGGACGGTCGGATCGCGGCGCTGCTTGGCCCCCCCGGTGCCGGCAAGACGGCGCTGCTGCGAGCGATCGCCGGACTCGATCCGCTCGAACGCGGCGATGTGCTGATCGACGGCGTGTCCGTCCTCAACCGGCCGACGCACGAGCGACGGATCGGGCTCGTGTTCCAGGACCTGGCGCTGTTCGAGCTGCAGACCGCTCGCGAGAACGTCGCCTTTGGGATGCGCGCGCGCGGCTGGACGCCGCAGCAGTGCCTTCAACAGGCACACGAACTGCTCGATCACATCGGGCTTGGTGATCACGGCGATCGGCGCGTTTCCGAGTTGTCCGAGGAGGCGCGCGGTCGGGTGGCGCTGGCGCGTGCGATCGCACCGCGACCAGATCTGCTGTTGCTGGATGAGCCGGCGTCGCGGCTGGGGGAGTTGCAGCGCTCGCTCTGGCGCGACCTCCTCGGCGGTTTGTTGCGCGACTTCGGGGTGACGGCACTGGTGGCGACGCAAGACGTTCGCGAAGCGGCCGCCTTCGCCGACACGGTGGCGGTTTACGTGCGCGGACGTGTGCTGCAGCTGGGCCCGACTGCGCGTGTAGTGGCATCGCCGTCCTCGACGGCCGTCGCGGAACTGGTGGGCTATCAGCGGCTCATCGAGGGCTCGTGGTGGAGCGGCGAGCTGCACGAGCCGGGCGTTGGATCGCTGCCCGGGCCAGAGATGCCACCGATTGAGCCGACGGCGACGGCAATGGCACACCCGTCGGCGATGTTTGCGGTGCCGGCGGATCAGGACATGGGCGAGGGCATCGTCGGGACGGTCGAACGCGCGATTCCGGATGGTCCTGCGTGGCACGTGCGATTGCGACTGGACGACAGCGGGGCACGCACGGTGATGACACGATGGGAGTGGGATCTGACCCCGCCGGCGGTTGGCACGCGGCTCTCGATCGTCGTGGTACCGGGGACGCTTCGCTTCTTCACTTCGAGCGGTCACGCCGTCGACCGGCAGGCGCGTCCGGCGGCAGCGCGGTCAGAGGCGACCGCTGGGACGCCGGTCGACGAGGACGAAGTGACGACCGAACTGGTGGCGCAACTCGATGCCGATGCATCCGGCTACGCCCGCCACGTGGCCACCGGGACGTACGACGCGAGCGGTGCGGCCGAGGGCAGCAACGGCGCTCAGGGCGCCTACTCGACCGACCCGATCCCGTTCGATCGATCGCAGCGCGCCGACGCCGAGCTTCGCCACCACGAATTGCCGTCGGTCGAATGACCGTGTCGCAGACCTCGATCGCCGCGACCGTCGGTGCGTAGGCTCGCGCCATGACGCTGACCGATCTGCTCCGGCGCCGCAAGGACCCGGAGGTGCGGGCGCTGCGCGCCCTGGCGCGTGCGAACCGCACGCTGCCGCGGAAGCACCGACCCGACGAGGCGCTGCAGATCGTCTGTGACCTCGCACGGTCGCTGACAGGCGCGGAGTACGCGGCGTTGGCGATCACGGACGAGCACGACAACACCGAGGGCTTCGTCGTGTCGGGCCTCGATGCCGCGACCCTGCGCAGGTTGAAGACGCCCCCACAGGGGCACGGCCCGCTGGGTTCGCTGCGCTTCGACGGACGCCCGGTCCGCTTCAAGAACGTCGAGGATCACGCGAAGGCGTTCGGCTTTCCCTCGAACCACCCGGAGATGCAGAAGCTGATTGGCGTAGCGATCTGGGCGAACGGCGAGGTGCGCGGCGCCCTCTACGTGACGGACCGCCGCGATGGAGGCATGTTCGACGACCACGACGAGCGGCTGCTGCTGACGCTCGCGGAGCACGCCTCGAAGATCGTCGAGACGGAGTGGTACTGACGCTCGCGCCGCTTCGTTAGACTTGCGGGAGCATGAACAGGCTCACTTCGCGCAGCGGACTCACGGTCCTCGGACTCCTCGGGATCTCCGTCTTGGTGCTTGTCGCGGCGGTGACAGCTCCGGGTGCTCCCCCGTCGTCTGATCCTGCGATGGCGGCGGATGACAGCCGTCCCTGCCTCTACATCTTTGATCTCGCGGCCCGGGATTCGCGTCTCGTCTGGTTCTTCGGTGAGACGAAGGTACCGCGAGGGCTGGTGGAGGCGTCATCGGGCGTGGTGCCCTATTGCGAGGCGGGATTTAGCGCGCAGGCGGGTGACCGCGACTACGACCTCGCCGTGACCTTCGTGTTCCTGGAGGGTCAGGGCGAAGCTCGGGAAGAGATGGTCTGGTGGCTGTTCTACCCGGCGTAGGACGACCCAACTGCCTGGGGTGAGCGGCTCTTCCAAAAAAGTGGCGGCGAGCCCTCGTACCACGATCGCTACATCGTCGCGATCTCACCCGACGCAAGCGACGACATCCGTCGGGCAGCCGCGTCGCCCCCGGACACCGACGCCTGGGCGATGTGGTTCGAGAGCGTCAGCGACCTTCGCTAGCTGACGAGGTAACGCTCGAACCACTCCACTGACTTCATCCACGAGTCCATCGCCGCGTCTTCGTTGTAAGCGGGGCGCGTGTCGTTGAAGAACGAGTGCTCGGCACCCGGGTAGAGCGTGATGTCGTTGGGGACGTTGTGTTCTTCGAGGGTCGCGCGAAGCATGTCGACCTGCTCGACCGGGATGCCGGCGTCTTCCGCCCCGTAGGAGCCGAGCACCGGCACCTTGATCGTGGCGATCAACTCCGCCGAGGGCATGCCGCCGCCGTAGTAGACGTGCGCCGCGTCGAGCATAGAGGTCGGGCGAATCGCCGTTGCCAGCGTCAGGCCGCCGCCCATGCAGTAGCCGACGCAGCCGACCTTCGCGAGGCCTCGTTCGCTCTTCATCCAGGCGATCGCGGCGTCGATCTCCTGGGCGGCGATGTCGCGTTCCATGGACATCGCCAGCTTGCGCGCCTCGTCAGGCTCGGTCGCGGCCTGGCCGTGGTACAGGTCCGGTGCGAAGGCGAGATAGCCCTCCACGGCGTAGCGGTCGGCGATCTCCTTGATGTCGGCGGTGAGACCCCACCACTCCTGGATCACGATCAACCCGGCGAGTGCGCCACCGTCCGGCTCGGAGAGATACCCGCTGACCTGCAGACCTGAGTGGTCGATCGTCATGTCTGGCATGGGTGTCCTCCGTGATCGTGCCGGTCCGTCCGGTCCGCGCTGGGGCGAGTATAGCCACGGCTCCCGTTTCGGCTGGGCGCGATTCGCATTCGAGGAGTCGAGGGGCGACGCCCGCTACCGCACAGAGTCCGGGATCGCGAAGTCGAGGACAGCGCGATCGCCGGTGCCGATTCCGCGCTCGGCGAACCAACCAACGGGCGCCTCGATCGCGTAGCGGTAGGAGTGACCTGGGCCACGGACATCGAGCGATTCGGCCTTGAGATCGAGGATGTCGACGATCACCGCGTCTCCGTCGACGAATGCGATCGAGAGATCGAAATGAGTGTTGAGCATCCAGAAGCTCTGGTTCGTCGACTCGGGGTACCAGAACAGCATCCCGCGTTCGCCCAGTTCGCGGCGTCCCGACAGTCCGATGCTGTACTCGCCGCGGCCGGGTACCTCGAGGGGGAGCGTGAAGGCTGTGCCGTCGCCCCGGGTCATTACCGCGAGCGGAAGTTCGCTCGCGGGGATGTAGGCGGTCGATGCGACCGGTTCGTCAGCACTTGCCGTGACCACGACGTGCGGTGTCGAGGATGGCGTGGCGCTTGCGGACGACGCTGTGCCTTCCGTCGCGCCGGGCGTCGGGGTGCCGGGCGTTGGGGTGCCGGCGATCGGAGTGCCGTCGATCGGGGTGGGAGAAACCGAGGCGCTGGTGGGGGTGGTGCTGGCGGACGCGGTGGCGATGGGATCCAGGGTGTCGTCTCCGCAGGCGGTGAGGAATGTGGTCAGGAGCAGCAACGTCGCGCCGGCGAGGGCGAGGCGGGGGTGATGGCGGCGTTGTGTCACGCGGGCATGGTATCGAGCAATCCGTTGACACGAGCGGCGCGGCGCTGCGAGGCTTCGAGGATGGCAGACCACGAGGCGCTGACCCTCGCGCATGCGTTGTGGCCCAGCGCCCGTGACCGGGGCATGGTCGACGACCCGAACATGCTCGATCGCTTGCTTGAGACGCGCGGACAACCCGGCGCGATCGGCTACGACTGTGGCCTGCGCGACACCTTCGCCTGCTTCGCACCGGACGAGCTGGCCGAGCTGACCTTGCCGGGCGGCGAGCGCACGACGAGTGACGAGGAGGCGCGGTTCATCGCGCACATCCTCGTCACCCGCACGCTGCTTGCGGCGGGTCTGCACGTCGATCAGCGCGTGATCGCGGCAATGGGCGCGGCGTACGCGCTGTCATGGACCTCGACGGGCGACCGGCACGGACTGACGCCGTTGGCGCTCGCGGCCTCGCTGTGGCTGGTGGCACTGGATCCGCTGAGCCTGTCCGACCGCCCGCTGGATATCGACTGGAGCGCGGACTGCTTCGATGACCCGGAGCGCTGGGATCCGGAGTACCGGCTGTTCTCGCACTACGACGTGCGCGAGCGGGGGATCGATTGGTCCGTCTACGCCAGCGGCGAGTCCGGGCGTCGCGCCGGCTGCTCGATCTATTCGATCGTCGAGCCGCTGCTGCGGATGGACGATGACAACCGCGTGCGCATCGCGCTCTCGGCGTTCGCACAGACCTCGGACGCGGCGGGCGAGTCAGCGCCGGCAGCGGCGATGCTGGAGCGAGGCCGAATCGCGGCGATGCTCCAGGGGAACATCAGGCTGTACGCGAGCCGCTAGCTGCAGCCGATCCGACATCCGGCAGTGCTGGGAGCCGCTACTCGGCGGGCGCGTCCTGCTGCGCGTACTCCGTGATGTGCGCGAGCACCTCGAGGAGTTCGCGGTCATCGGGGCCGGCCATGTCCGGGATGTGGTATCCGAAGAATGCGTCCACGACGGTCTTGTGATCGTCGATCACGTAGTCGGGGAAGACGTGCACGTCGTAGGTCTTGAGGCGCTCGTGGTGGTCCTCGAGCGGCTTGAGGAAGTAGTCGGTCACGAACTCATCGAGCTTGTGGCGCCGCATGTCCCAGCGGCGGATGCCGACGCCGGACCAGACGTAGATGGTGTGGCCGTCCTCGAGCAGTTTGGCGAAGACATCGTGCGCGTGGTTACGCAGCTTGCCGTCCCACATGATCAGAGTGTTATCGACGTCGAAGAAGACGTTCAGTTTCCGCATGGTCCTGCTCTCGTCCGCGCGTTGGCGCGGTCTAGCCGGCCGGTACCGCCGCATGCTCCGCGAGGAATTGCCCCACCGCTTCGTTGAAGGCGGCAGGATCCTCGACGTAGACGGAATGGCCGCGCTCTGGCACCTCGACGTACCGCGATCCGGCGACGATCTCATGCACGCGCTTGAGGATCGGCGGCGGGGTGAGCATGTCCTCACTTCCGACAAGGAACAACGTCGGCACCTTCAGCGCCGCCACCTCGTCGCGTGTCGGGCCGCCGGCGAGGCCGGCCAGGTCGCGCGGTGGGTTGAGGCCGGCGATCTGGCGGTAAAGGAAGCCACCGGCGAGATCCTCGCGCTGGAACTTCGCGCCGAGGGCGCGCTCGGTGAGCGGGATGTCGTTGCCCTGACCGGCTGCGTCGCGGAGGCGGGTGGCCTCCTCCTGCAACTCGGGCCAGTCGAAAAAGCCCCACGTATCGGCCATCACCAGCGCGGTCACGCGCTCGGGGTGGCGGACGGCGTAGCCGAGCGCGGTGCGCCCGCCCATCGACTGCGCGACGAGCGCGGTGCGCTCGACGCCCAGCGCGTCGAGGAGCGCCTCGAGGTCATCGACGAAACGCGCGGCGCCCTCTTTCTGGGGATCCTCGGAGCGACCGAAGCCGCGGTGGTCGATCGAGATGCAGCGGTAGCGCTCGCGGAACACCGGCACCTGCTGCCACCAGGAGACGTGGTTCCCGGCGGCGCCATGCAGGAAGACGACGGTCTCGCTGTGCTCGTGGGGGTTCTGCTCGTCGTAGAACAGCTCGATGCCGTTGATTGCTGCGCTGGGCATGTCAGGCCTCCTCAGGTGGCGGGGTGACGCACGAGGTGAACGTGAACGCGAATGCGGCCAGACCGTCCGCGTTCGTCTCGAGGACGAGTGAATGGTGGTCGACATCGCCGTCCGCCACGAGGTTGTACATCCTCGGGACATCCACGTGCACGACACCGTTGGTGACGTCGGTGCCGGCCGTGGCCTCGATCGGTGCGCCGTCGAGGAGGACCCGTAGCTCCGCCGGCCCGCCGGTGAGCGGCGGGTGGAGGACGAGATTGACATCAGCGGCCATGTAATCGAGGTGGATGCGGCTCGTCTTCCGCGCGCCGTACGGGCGCGCGGCGCTCTCGCCCTGGAGGATCCAGTCGCCCTCGAAGTACAGCATCCCCTGGACGTGCTTGCCGGGATCGACGTAGGTGGCGGGCTGCTCCGGCGCGATGCCGAGGACGTTGCCGATCGCGCCTCGTTGGAGGCCGCAGTACAGCTCCGGGGTGACGCGGTAGCAGACGGCGCCGGGCGCATCCTCGCCACGGATCGGCTCCATGATCTCGGGCAGCGCGGCGTTGAAGCCTTCCTGCTGTGAGAGCAACGCCTGGATCAGTTGTTCGGAGTCGCCGTAGGCGCCTTCGCCGTAGTGCCGCGCCTGGATTCGTCCTTCGACGTTGATGAAGTACTTGGCGGGCCAGTAACGGTTGGCATAGGCCTGCCAGATCGTCTTGTCGGCATCGAGAATCACGGGGTAGTCGATCGCCTGCGCGGCGATCGCGCGACGGACGTGGTCCGGGTTCTTCGCGAACGAGAACTCCGGTGTGTGGACGCCGACGATCTGGAGTCCGAACTCCGCGTAGCGGCGGTGCCATTCGGTGACGTAGGGGAGCGTGCGCAGGCAGTTCACGCAGGTGTAGTCCCAGAAGTCGATGAGGACGGGCTTGCCGGATCCGCGGATTGCGATCGGTCCGCCCTGTAGCCATTCGCCGCCCGTGAGTTCGGGCGCGTAGACCGGGCCGCGTTCTTCTTGCGTCATCGGAACCCCCGCATGTCGTGGGCCAGCGCGTTAGCCGGCCCGACGCTCGCTCTCGTCGAGGTAGGCGTCGATCAGGCTGAGCGCCGCGGCGGTGGCCTGTTGCATCGTCGCGACCCGATCGCCGGCGAACTCGTGGCGCTCGACGCGCTCGAAGTCCTCGGCGATGAGGCCAATGTAATACAGGCCGCCCGGCCGCTCGCTGTTCTGGGTTGGGCTGGCGATGCCGGACTCGGCGACGGCGAGGTCGACGCCGAATGCCTCGCGGGCGCCGCGCGCCATCGCGGCGACGGTCGGCGCGGCGACCGATCCGTGCTCGCGCAGGGTCGCCTCCGGCACGTGGAGCAGCGAGGTCTTCGAGCCGCCGCCGTAAGCCGTGATGCCGCCGATGAAGGCCTTCGAGGCACCCGGCACCGAGGTGAGCGTGAAGCCGATCAACCCGCCGACCGTGGATTCCGCGGTAGCGAGACGCAGCCCTCGGGCGGTCATGCGCGCGACCACGCTTGCGGCCTGTGCCTGCAACTCCTCGAAGTCGGGCGCGCTGAGGCTAGCCATCGCTATGCCCCGGGGTAGCCGGCCGCGGCCTGGATCGCTTCGATCTGCTTGCGGTGATCGGTGTCGTGGATCCGGTTGAAGAGGAACCACCCGCGGCTGTTCAGCTCGCCGAAGTTCGAATGCGGGGACGTCATCTGGAGGTCCGTCGAGGGCGGTAGCCGCTCGGGCAGGGAGCAGAGCCGGACGGAGTGCTCCGCCAGGTGGGAGATCAGCCGCGTGAAGGAGGAGGGCATCTTTGATTCGGGTCGGGGCTCGCGGTCGCTCTCGGGCCGGCCGGCGGCGAGGTCCTCGATCAGTCGCAGCGTGCTCCGTGAGACGGAGAGGACATGCTCGACGATCTCGCGGATCGTCCACTCACCCTCGCCGGGCGACCAGTCCGCCTGCGCGTCGGTGACGCCGTCGGTCGCGACCATCAACGCACCGCGCTCCGCGATCATTCGGGGCCAGAGTTCGATCCAGTCGCGCTTCTCCGCCTGGGCAAGCAGGTATCCGCGGACGCGCTGCTCCTCCTCCGTGAGTTCGCGTGGGGGCGGTGGTGTTTCGGCCGCGTCGGCGGTCATGGCGGTGCTCCTCTGTTCCCGTGGCTCGACGTTTAGTTCGAGCGTCCGACGACGCGAGCGGTCGCTTTGCTGAAGCGCTGCATGTGATCGGCGCCGCCGCGAAGCACGAGGTCAGCCTGGGCCTCGAGGCCGTGCGCGTCGCCGCCGGTCGCGGCGGCGTTGATGACCTGCTTCGCCCAGCGGGCGGCGAGTGGCGAGGCGGCGGCGACGGCCTGCGCGAGGGCGAGTGCTTCCGCCTCGACCGCGTCGGCCGGGACGACGCGGTTGGCGAGCCCGAGCTTGAGTGCCTCGTCAGCGTCGATCACGCGCGAGGTGAAGATCAGTTCCTTCGCCATGACGGGGCCGACGAGCGCGGTGAGCGCCGCGGCGCCGACGACAAGGCCGTAGTCCGACCCGGGAAAGCGCATCCGCGATCGATCGGACATCACGCGCAGATCGCAGCCGCACGCCAGCAGCGCACCGGCGCCGTAGGCCGGGCCATCGATCTTCGCGATGGTTGGCTTCTCCGAGGAGGCGACGCGGGCGGCGGCGTCATGCGACGGATTGAAGCGGCGATCCCCGGCCTCCGAGGCGGCGAGCGCTTCGCCCATGTCGGCGCCGGCGCAGAACGCGCCGTCGGTGCCTTCGATCAGGATGACGTGGACGCGGTCATCCGCGTCCATCTGCTCCATCGCCGCCTGGATCGCTCGGGAGAGCGGTTCGTTGATCGCGTTGCGCTTGTCGGCGCGGTTCAGCCGAAGACGGCCGATGCCGTCCTCGATACTCGTGACCAGCACGTCGTCGCTCATCGGTTGCCGTCCTTCGTTGCCTCGGTCGCTGCCTCAGTATGCGCGATCGGAGTGCCGTCCTCGGTCGCTGTTGTTGCCCGCGGTCAGCCGATCACGCCGCGGGCGTGGAGCGCCGCAATCTCCTCAGCGCTGTAGCCGGCGCTGCCGACGATGTCGTCGGTATCACGTCCGAGGCGGGGCGATGCGCCCTGCGCCTGTAGCGGCGAGTTGCGGAACGAAACGATCGGCCCGACCTGCCACTCCGGCCCGGAGAGTTCGTGATCGAGCTCAACCATCAGCTCGTTCTCGATCACCTGTGGGTTGTCGGGGAGGTCCTCGGCGAAATGCACGGGGCTGGCCGGGACGCCTTCGCGATCGAAGATCTCCATCCACTCCGCGCTGGTCTTCGTCTTCATCTTCTCCTCGATCGCGCGGACGGCCTCGGCGCCGCGCTCAACCCACTCGGCGTTCTGGAGATCGAACTCGGGGTCGTCGGTACCGAGGAAGTCGAAGCCGATCGCCTTCCGCACCTTCGCGCGCAGCGAGGCGGAGAGCGCACCGATCGCCAGCGCCCCGTCCTTCGTCGCGTATGCGCGGTAGACGGCGTTGACCGCGGAAGCGACCTTGCGCGGGTCGTAGGCCTCGAGGAGTTCGGGGTAGGTTGCGCCGCCATCGCGTAGCGCGTGGACGTTCGCCATGCGCGCCTCGTTCACTGCGTCCGCCGCGGGGACACGCATCACGCGCTCCATCTGGTACTGGAGCGCGGTGCGCAGCAGCGTGCTTTCGATGTATTCGCCCTTGCCGGTTCGTTCGCGGTTGTAGAGCGCGCCGCAGACCCCCATCGCCATCGCGAGCCCGGTGGAGTAGTCAGCGAGGGACGTCGACTGGATGAGGACCGGCTGACCGTCGCGCAGTTTCCCTTCGCCCGCCATCAAGCCGGAGGCGGCCTGCGCCACGATGTCGTAGCCGGGGCGGTGCGACCACGGGCCCTTCCGCCCGAATGCGGTGTTGTCGACGTAGATCAGCCGTTCGTTGAGCGCGCTCAGTGAGTCGTAGTCGATCTTCAACCGCGCGGCGACGTCCGGGCGGTAGTTGATCACGACCACATCCATGTCCGGGACCAAGCGACGGACGATCTCCTGCGCGTCTGGATCGTCGAGCTTGAGGACGAGCGAGCGCTTGCCGCGGTTGAGCTGGTGGAACCACTTCGACTCGCCGGGCATGTACTGCTGGGAGAGGCGCCACGGTTCGCCGCCGGGCGGCTCAACCTTGATCACCTCGGCGCCCATATCCGCGAGCTGCGCGCAGGCATAGGGGCCCGCGAGGATCTGCGTGAACTCCAGCACCCTCACACCGACCAACGGTCCTGAGGCCATTGCGACGCTCCTCTCCTCGAGCCGGCTCGTGTCGCGCGCGATAACGCGTCGCCGGCGGATGACGTTTCCGCAGTATGTGAAGCAGGGACGCTGAATGCGAACGGACGCCACGGTGGCCGCCGGGATCGCGTGGTTGTGCTTGTGACCGACTTCGGTCACCCGTAGTCTGGCGCGACCATGGGCGATCAGGAGCCTGCCTTTTCGAGCGCGGATCCGGGCGCGACGCCGCTCGATCGCCTGCTTGCGCCGATTGTGCGCGAGCTACCGAGGAACACCTCGCTCTCCCCGCTGCGCTACGACCTGAACGCCGGCGTGCCCGACCGCGCCTCGCTCCCGGCCAGCTCGCTGGCCGCGGCGGCGGTCGCCGTGCTGGAAGCAGACCCCGGCGCCGCGCTGACGTACGGCGGCCAGCAGGGCTTCGAACCGCTGCGCGCGTGGATCGCCCGCACCGAGGGCGTTCGCGCCGGCCTCGCGCTCCGTTCGGACACGGTGACGCTGACCTCGGGATCGGCGCACGGGCTGCAGAACGTGGCGCTCACCTTCCTCGCCGAGGGCGACACGGTGATCCTCGGCGCGCCGACGTACCCGGGGGCGATTCGCACGTTCCGCGCGCGTGGTGCGCGCGTGGTGACCGTCCCGCAAGACCGCGACGGCCTCGATCCCGACGCGCTCGCATCGACCTTGGACGCGCTTCGCGGCGAGGGTGCGCGCGTCAAGCTGATCTACGTCGTGCCGAACTACGACAACCCGACCGGCGCGACGCTGCCGCTGGAGCGCCGCCAGGCGATCGTGCGGATGGCCCACGAGCACGGCGTCCTGATCGTCGAGGACGACGCCTACGCCGGACTCGATATCGACGGGGTCCCGCCGCCCTCGATGTTTGCCGTCGCCGAGGGCCGCGGGGTGCTGCGGCTGGGGACGTTCTCGAAGACCGTCGCGAGCGGTTTGCGGGTGGCGTGGATCCTCGCGGAGCCACACGTCGTGGCCGCGCTGGTGCACATGCGCTTCGACAACGGCGCCTCGCCGTTCCTGCACCGCGTGGTGCTCCACTTCCTGGAGACGCCGCAGTACGCCGAGCACGTGGGCCGGCTGCAATCGATCTACCGCGAACGGCGCGACGCGGCGGCCTCGGCGCTGCGCGAGTACGCCGAGCCGTACGTGCGGTTCGAGCTCCCCGCGGGCGGCTTCTTCCTCTGGTTGCAGCTCAACGAGCCGCTCACGGCGGCAGCCGTCGCCGCCGCCGCTGCCGAGCGGGAGGTCGCCGTGACCCCCGGCCCCAGCTACTTCGCGACCGGGGGCGGCGAGCGCGCGTTACGCCTCGTCTACTCCGCGCTGCCGCCGGCCGACCTGCAAGCGGCGATCGCCCGGCTGGGCGAAGCGATGGCGGCGGTTGCCGAAAGCGGGCGGTAAGTGAAGATCCTGCTTGCTGCTGCGGAACCGGACGCCATACGATATCCGGATAACGTCCCGTATCGGGGCGTTACGTCTTGATCCCCATCCATGCTTGCTAGAAGTAGGGAATTCGCCGTGACGGTCGAACCGGTTGCCGACACCATCGTCGAAGAGCTGGGGCGTCTCTGGGCTGAGCACGACCTGGACGAGCTCACCAGCGACGCCGTGAAGTACCTAACCGCCGGTTCCGCTACCGACTGGGGAATGCCGGCGACGATTCAGTCGCCGGTCACGCCGATTAGCCTCGGCGGCGGTATTCCCGATCCGGACACCCTGCCTCGTGCGGAACTGCTCGCCGCGATGGATCGTGCGCTGGACGTGCCGGACGACACCCCACTTCGCTACGGCGGTGGGGTCGGCTACGAGCCGCTGCGTGACGCGCTGGCCCAGCGCTATACCCGCGACCGCCACGTGCCGGTGACGGCGGAGCATTTCCTGCTCACCAACGGCAGTGCCGGCGCGATCGACCTGGTCTGCGCCGCGTTCCTGTCGCCGGGCGACACCGTCATCTCCGAGGCGCCGACGTTCTCCGGCACGCTCCGCACCTTCAAGGGTCGCCAGGCCAACATCATCTCCGTTGGCATGGACGAGGAAGGCCTCGACACCACGGAGCTGGCGCGGGTGCTCGCCGACCTCGAGTCGCAGGGCAAGCGCGCGAAGCTGATCTACACGATCAGCAACTTCCACAACCCGGCTGGCACCTCGATGTCGCTGGCGCGGCGCTACGAGTTGCTGCGCCTGGCCGCGAAGCACGGCGCATTGATTGTCGATGACGACGCGTACGGCGAGTTCTTCTACTCCGACGACCGTCCGATCACCCTCTCCGAGCTGGCGAACGTCCAGGGCGTGATCACGGTCAGCACCTTCTCGAAAATCATGGCGACCGGCCTGCGTGTCGGCTGGGTGCACGCTGAGCCCGCGGTGATCGATCGGGTCATGCGGATGCGGTTCGAGATGGGCAACAGCCCGCTGCTGCACCACATGATCTACAACTTCATGGAAGACGGGCGCCTGGACGAGCACATCGAGCAGATGCGCAAGGTCTACTCCCAGAAGCTGAACGCGCTGACCTCCGCGCTCCACGAGTACTGCGAACCGTACATGTCCTTCCGCAAGCCCGAGGGTGGCTTCTTCCTCTGGGCAACGCTGCAGAACGGGCTGACTGCCCGCGATGTGCAGCGCGAAGCGGTGATGCAGGGCGTGAACTTCCCGATCGGGCACGCGTTCTTCGCCGACCACCAGGACCCGGGCGAGCACATCCGCCTCGCCTTCTCCTGGGTAGCGCTGGACGACATCCCGGAGGCGGCGCGCCGCCTCGCGGTTGCGTGCGCGCGAGTCGCCGAGGGCGTCGCCTAACTCCTCGACGCGATCGAGGAGGCTGCCATGGGCACTCGCAAGCGGCCGGACGGCATGGTCCCGTGGATGCCGGGCTTTCGCTACGGCGAGCTGCTGCCGTCGTTCTCGCTCAACCTGATCGTGGCGGACACCGAGCACGCGGTGGCCTTCTACCGCGACGTGCTTGAGGCGGAGATCCACTACGTCGACATCGACTTCGCGGCGCTGCGCGTTGGGGCCGCCGAGGTGATGCTGCACGCCGATCACACGCACAGCGACCACCCCTGGATTGGCGACATCGCCGAGGGTGCAACGCGCGGCGTCGGCGCCCAGCTCCGCCTCCTTGGGATCGACCCCGACGCGACCGAGGAGCGCGCGCGACGGCACGGCGCCACGGTCTCCGTGCCGACCGCGAACAAGGGCCACGGCTGGCGCGAGGTCTGTGTCCGCGACTCGGATGGATACGAGTGGGCTGTCGGTGTGCTGATCGAGCCCGCGAAGGGCCCGCACCATCTCCAACCCGCCCCGCCGCCGGCCTGACCGATGACCGACCGCCCCGAGCTCGACGCGCTGCGCGCCGACCTCGAGTTCCAAACCACCCTCCGAGGCGAGTCGCTCAGCTTCCGCTCGACGTGGGGTCTCTTCTCACCTCGCGAGGTCGATTCCGGGACGCGACTGCTGCTCGATCACATCGAGGTGCGTCCCGGCGACGACTGCCTCGATCTCGGCTGCGGCTACGGCGCGATCGGCGTGACGCTGGCGCGACTCGCACCTGAGGGGCAGACGCTGCTCGTCGACAAGGACCTCGTCGCGCTCGACTACGCGCGGGCGAACGTCGCGCTCAACGGCCTGACCAACGCCGAGGTGCTGCCCTCGAACGGCGTCACGGGCGTTCCGGAGGAGCGCCGCTTCGACCTCGTGGCGACGAACCTGCCGGCGAAGATCGGCAACGAACTGACGACGCTGTTCATCGCGGATGCGTGGGCGCGGCTGCGGCCGGGCGGTCGTCTCTACCTCGTGACGCTGAGCGGCATGCGGAAGTTCATCCAGCGCATAATTCAGGAGCAGTTCGGCAACTACGACAAGGTGAAGCAAGGCCGCGTTCACACCATCCACCGCGCCGTTCGTCCCAGCGACTGACGTAGAGCTGGTGCCGGTCGCGCCAGCGACCGGCTGCCGGATAACCTTCCGCAATGCCTAACCCACCGCCGCCTGACCGCGGTCCCGTCTATGAATCGCTCCGCGACAAGCGCGCCGTGATCAGCGGTGGCTCGCGCGGCATCGGTCGCGCGATCGCGCTCCGCCTCGCCCGCGAGGGCGCGCACGTCGCCGTGACCTACGCGCGCTCTGCCGCTGCCGCGGACGAGACCGCCGAGGCCTGTCGCGCCCTCGGAGTCGAGGCCACGGCCTGGAAGGCTGACGTCGGTAACGAGGACGAGGTCCGCGCGCTGTTCCATCACCTCGAGGGCTGGAGCCCCGGTGGCGGCGCGCCCGGCATCGACATCTTCATCAACAACGCCGCGCGCGGCCTCGAACGTCCCCGCCCGGCGCTACAGCAACGCCAGGGCCATCTGCACCGCGCGATGGACGTCAACGTCTTCGGCCCGTGGCTCGCCGTCCAGCTCGCCGCACCGCTGATCGAGTCGCGCGGTGGCGGCACGGTCGTTAACCTGCTCTCGCCCGGCGCGACGCACTACATGAAGGACTACGCCGCGGTGGGCGTCAGCAAGGCTGCGCTGTCATCGCTGACGATGTACCTCGCTGTCGAACTCGCCTCGCTCGGGATCCGCGTCAACGCCGTCTCCGCCGGCTGGGTTGAGGGCTCCGAGGGCGATCGCACCTACCAGGTGGACGTCGCGAACAAGGTCCGGCCGCACGTGCCCGCCGGCCGCAACGTCGCCCCCGAGGACATCGCCGCCACGGTCGCGTGGCTCTGCTCCGACGAGGCGCCGATGCTCGTCGGGCAGACGGTCTACCTCGATGGCGGCTTCGCCGACGCGGCCTGGCGCGGCCTCATGGAGGAGTCTTCGATTCCGCTTTGACGCTTCGCGTCCGTCTGCGGTCATTGGTCTGATATTCGGGGCTGACGGGGGCGCGCTCGCGGACTGCCGGCGGTCCTAGCTACTCGCCGCCTGCGCCAGCGCGGCGAGGTAGCCGAGCGGGCGGTGGGGGAGCGGGAAGCGGCGCGAGGGGTCGGTGCAGACCTGGCGCTCGCGCAGTGTTTCGAGGGCGAGGCGGGTCTCGCGCCGCGGCAGACGCGCCGCGGTCCAGGCGAGTTGTTCGCCGAAACGCTCGCCCCAGCCCGGCACCGCGAGGTAGGCGCGGCGCTTGCCGCTCGCAGTGCCCCAGCCGCGCACCACGTCCGCGACGCGGACACGGTCCGGTCCGCAGATGTCGAACGAGCGCTCGCGGATTTCCTCGTCGTCGATCGCGATCCGGATGGCTTCGAGCACGTCGCCGACGGCGACCGGTTCGACCTCGGTGCGCCGCCAGCGGAAGAGCGGGACGACGGGGAGGCGATCGACGGTGCGACACAGCGCCTCGAACGGCTCGGCGCCGCGGCCGACGACCAGCGGGGTACGCAGCACGACCCAGCCGAGTTCGGACTGCCGCACCGCCAGCTCCGCGGCCCAGCGGGCGACGAGCTGCCGCGCACTCGCCTCTTCCGAGGCGGCCACATGGCTGAGGAAGATCACCCGCTCGACCCCGGCGCCACGCGCGGCGATCAGCGCGTTCTGCACGGCCTCGAGTTCGTTCGCGACCGGGTCGCCCGGTTGGTCCATGACGTGATCGAGGTAGACGAGCGTGCGCACGCCGCGCATCGCGGTGTCCAGCCCGCGGCCCTCGAGGACGTCACCGGCGACAGCCTCGATGCCCTGATCGCGATAGCGAACGGCGTCGAACTCGCTGCTCACCAGCGTGCGCAGCGGGCGGCCCTCGAGCGCGGGGAGCAAGGCGCGGCCGCTCCAGCGACTACCGCCGACGACGAGGATCATCGATACGCTCCGCGCGACCCGCCGCCGGCTCGGCGGCCTACCGCGTGATCGCGCCGAGTTCGGCGCCGGAGACGAGCTTCGCGTACTTGGCGAAGACGCCGCGCTCGTAGTTCGGCGGGTTCGGCGTCCAGTTCGCGCGGCGCGAGGCCAGTTCCTCGTCGGCGACCTCGAGGTTGAGCAGGCGGTTCGGGATGTCGAAGGAGATCATGTCGCCCTCGTGGACGAGCGCAATCGGTCCGCCGTCGGCGGCCTCGGGAGCGACATGGCCAGCCATCAGGCCGCGGGTCGCGCCGGAGAAGCGGCCGTCGGTGAGCAGGGCCACGGTCTCGCCGAGACCCTCGCCGACCAGCGCGGCGGTGACGCCCAGCATCTCGCGCATCCCGGGGCCACCCTTCGGGCCCTCGTTACGGATCACGACGACGTCGCCGTCCTTGATCTGCCCGGCGAGCACGGCGTCCATCGAGTCTTCCTCGCGCTCGAAGATGCGGGCCGGCCCGCGGTGGGTCATGCGCTCGTGTCCGGCGACCTTGATCACGCAGCCCTCGGGAGCGAGCGAGCCCTTGAGGATAACGAGCCCGCCGGTCGCCTTCAGCGGGTTGCTGAGCGGCCGGATGACTTGCTGGCCGGGGGTCTCGACGGCGGCCGCAGCCTCCTCGGCGATCGTCTTGCCGGTGACGGTCATCACGTTGCCGTGGAGCAGGCCGGCCTCGAGCAAGCGCTGCGCGAGCAGCGGCGTGCCGCCGGCGGCATCCCAGTCGAGCGCCACGTACTGGCCGCCGGGGCGGAGGTCGCCGATCAGCGGGGTACGTTCGCTGACGCTGTCGAAGTCATCGATGTTGAGTTCCACGCCTGCCTCGGAGGCGATGGCGAGCAGGTGAAGGACGGCATTGGTGGATCCGCCGGTGGCGGCGGCGCACATGATGCCGTTCTCGATCGCCTCGCGGGTGAGGATGTCGCGCGGGAGCTGGCCGCGCTTGAGGACGTCCATCACGAGCTTGCCGGTGGCGACGCCGACGTCTTCCTTCCGCGGGTCGGTCGCACCGCTCGTCGCGCTGCCGAGCGGGGAGATTCCGCAGAACTCGAGGACGGTCGCCATCGTGTTGGCGGTGTACTGAGCGCCGCACGCACCCGCCGCGGGGCAGGCCACGTTTTCCAGCGCTTCGAGGTCCTCGTCGCTCATGTTGCCCGCGGCGTGCTGGCCGACGCCCTCGAACACGTCCTGGATCGTGACGTCGTGATCCTGGAAGCGGCCGGGTGCGATCGAGCCGGAGTAGAGGACGATGCCGGGGATGTTCAGCCGCGCGAGCGCCATCGCGCCGGCGGGAATCGTCTTATCGCAGCCGACGATCACGACGACCGCGTCGAAGGCATAGCCGACGCCGCAGAGCTCGATCGAATCGGCGATCAGCTCGCGGCTGATCAGGGAGGCTTTCATGCCCTCGGTACCCATCGTGACGCCATCGCTGATCGAGACGGTGTTCACCTCCATGGGGGTGCCGCCGGCCTCGCGGACGCCCTGCATCACGCGCTGCGCGAGCGCGCGCTGGCTGAAGTTGCAGGGCATAGTGCCGATCCACTCATGGGCGACCATGACCAGCGGCTTCTTCAGGTCGTCGCTGGTGTAGCCGATCGACTTGAGCATCGCCCGCGCGGGTGCGCGGTCGGGGCCATCGACGAGGGTGGCGCTGTGTTGTCGGGGATCGTAGGCCATCGAAGGCTCCTCGCTCACGGGCTGGCAGACTCGGGTCGACTGACGGGTTACACACGGTGCATGCGCCGTCGGCGGGCGCTCCGGCATCGTAGCAAGGGGTGATCGCTCGATCGCGCGGTGACGTGCGGCCATGGAGCGTGGTGCGTGCGCTCCCTATGATCCGGCAGCCTCGCTGAAACAGCACCGACGCCGAAGGCGGACCCCGATGTACAAGAAGATTTTGTTGCCCCTCGACGGGTCCGACCTGTCTCACCAGGCGATCTCGCACGCGATCGAACTCGCGAAAGGCGTCGGCGCGGACGTGGTGCTGTTGCAGGTGATCGACTCGGTCGCCCAGATCATCGCCGAGACCACTCCCGCGACGATTGAACCGATCCCCAGCGGCCAGCTCACCGTCGACATCGCGGAGAGCGCCGTCGCCGGCCAGCGCGAGGCGGCCGAGGCCAATCTCGCGGCTGCCGTCGGCCAGTTCGTGGCGGCCGGCGTGCCCGAGGGCAAGGTCAGCATCGAGGTCGTCGAAGGTTCGCCGTCGCAGACGATCACCGCAGTGGTCGAGCGGCTCGGTTGTGACCTCGTGATCATCGCGACCCACGGCCGTTCCGGTCTCGGACGCGCGCTCCTCGGATCGGTCGCCGACCACGTCGCTCGGCACACGCCGTCGGCCGCGGTGCTGCTGATCCGTCCGCTGCAGAAGTAGCGCCGACCTCGAATGCCGGTGCTCACCGGCGTGGTGACGAGCGGCGTCGACGGAGATGACAACTCACCAGCAGGTCATCGATCGCTACATGGAGGGCTTCCGGCGAAGCGACCACGAAGCGATCCTCCGGTGTCTCGCTGACGATGTCGTGTGGCGCATCCACGGTGTGCGCACCACGCACGGCAAGATCGAGTTCGACGATGAGATCGAGAACCCGGCCTTCGAGGGCAGCCCCGAACTCACCGTCGAGCGAACGATCGCGGCGGGCGATGTCGTGGTGGTGACCGGGACAGGCGTCGGGCTTCACCGCGAGGCCGGGCGCTTCCGTTTCGCCTACAGCGACCTGTTCACCTTCCGCGACGGTCTGATCGCTGAGGTCGACTCGTACGTCGTCGCGCTCGGCTGAGCGTCACCGATTCATCGAGGGCGCGCCCTGCGTGCCTCAGTTCGGCGCCGTCGCTCGTGATCCCGGCTCCACGGCCGGCGTACCCGTCTTCGCGGGCGGCTCTTTCGAGGTGAGGATCGTGAGCCCGCCCACCGCGTAAACGAGCACGAGTGCGAGGAACGCGCCCTCGTAGCCGCCGGTCGAGTCGAAGAAGAGACCGACCAGGATCGGGCCGGCGGATCCGAAGAGGATCGTGAACGGCACCCCGACGCTGCGGACCGCGCCGATGTAGCGCCGCCCGTAGTACTTTGCCCAGAGGAACTCCCCCAGCGGGATCGTGCCGCCGAATCCGAAGCCCCAGGCGAAGAAGCCGAAGAACATCATCGGCAGCGAGTCCGTTCGCGCGGCGACGAGCAGCAACGCGACGCCCGCGCCGGAGGAGCAGAAGGCGCCGAAGGACAGGTAGCGCGGATGGAAGCGCGCCAAGCCCCAACCCCAGAAGAACTTGGAGCAGAGATTCGCGAAGCCGTTCACGGCGAAGCCGGTTGCGGCCTCGGTGCGGGTGAACCCGGCGTCGGTCATGAACGGGATCCCGTGCACCAGGATCGCGGACATGGCGGTGAGGTTGAGGCCAAAGCCGACGGTCAGGGACCAAAGGCCGCTGGTGCGGATGGCCTCGCCGCGCGTGTAGGAGTTGGCTGAGTCGAGAGCCGCGGCGGTGGCGCGGGTGGCGTTCTGTTCCGTCGTGCTGCCGTCGGTGCGATGGCCGTCCGGCAGGAGGCCGTAGTCCTCGGGGCTGCGCCGCATCACGAGGGCGACGGGCAGGAGGAGCGCGACGATGACGATCGAGAGGACCACGTACGCGTCGCGCCAGCCGATCGAGTCGACGACCCGTGTCATCGTGATCGGTGTGATCAGTCCCGACAGCGAAATGCCGATCGATCCGAGGGCGATCGCCCAGCCACGGCGCACGACGAACCACTTCGAGAGCGTGATGTTCACGACCAGCGGGCCGACCAACGAGACGCCGGCGCCGCCCGCCAGCATCGAGAGCAGGACGAACTGCCACAGCTCCTGTTGGCGGGACATCCCGAAGAGGGCGGCGGCGTAGCTGAAGGTGCCGACCAGCATCAGCGGTCGTGGCCCATGCCGGTCGACCAGCGGCCCGATCACAAACCCTGCCACGCCGCCAAAGACGAAGGCGGCGGATCCACCGAGGGTGTACTGCGCCGCCGACCAGCCGAGTTCGTCGGTCATCGGGCGCAGGAACACGCCGCCGATCTGTCCGCTCGCACCCATCGAGGCGAACTGGGCGACGACGGCGCCGACGACGATCCACCAGCCGTAGAACGGCCGGCGGCGGCGTGATGTGGCAGTGGTTGCGGTCATGGCCGTCCCGACGATCGGTGCAGCCTACTCGGTCGCGAGCGCGCGGCGGAAAGCGGGCTAGTCCTCGTCGGCCGCCGGCGGGAGTGGAACCTCTTTGCTGTGGCCGTTGCTGCCCGGGCAGGCAATACAGCCGCCGTCATCTTCCAGGACGCGATTGCACAGCGGGCAGAGTGGGCGGCCGCCGGACACGGCGTCGTCGATTGCGCGCATCGCGGCGATCGCCTGCGCGCGGCTGATCTCCATCCGGAAGGTGGGGCTGTCACCGCGCTGCAACGCGGGTGCATCGTCGGCTAGGAGGACGATGTGCTCCGTGTCTTCGTCGAAGTCCAGGCCGAGGCGGGCAACCTGCAGATCGATCTGCGGATTCGCGGGGAACGGCCCCATCGGCGCCACCGACTCCGTCGGGCGCCCGCGCTGGCGCGATCGCTCCGCCAGGAGCTTGGAGAACTCGCGACCGAGGAGCGAGAGCTGCTCCTTCTCGAACCAGAGTGAGGCGTAGTTCTCGTCCTTATTCGCGCGCAGCCGGAAGGTGCGCTGGCCCGGCGCGCCGATGGCCTCGGCATCCACTGCGTCCACGAGCCCGAAATCGATCATGTGTCTCCACTTCGACGGTCGGGGGCGCGGGTGACGGAATCCCGCGCGATGAGCGCGAGCCTAGGCAGCGCCCGGTGGACGGTCAAACGAAACAGCGTTGCTCTACGCTGCGCTCACGCCTGTCGGATGAACGGAGCAGCCATGTCGCCCACGCCCCCGTACCAGAGCATCACCGAGGCCAATGCAGCGATCGAGGCGGGCAAGGTCACGCCGCTCGATCTGTTCGCGGCGTCGCTCGCGCGCATCGAGGAGACGGACGAGCGACTAAACGCGTTCGTTCGGCTGACCGCGGTCAGCGGCCGCGCCGAGGCCGAGGCGGCGTCGGATCGGGCGCGCGCCCGGAAGCGGCTCGGCCCGCTCGATGGCATCCCGATCGCGGTGAAGGACCTGTACGACACCGCCGGGGTGGTCACGGCGGGCGGGACCGGCGCGCTGAGCGAGCGGGTCCCCGCCGAGGACGCCACGACCGTGCGGCTGCTGCGCGAGGCCGGCGCGGTGATCGTCGGCAAGACGAATACCCACGAACTGGCGCTGGGCGGGACGACCAATAACGCCTACTTCGGCGCGACCCATAACCCGTGGCACCTGGGGCGCGTGCCCGGCGGCTCTTCCGGCGGATCCGGCGCCGCGGTCGCGGCGGGTCAGGCACTGGGTGCGCTGGGCAGCGACACCGGTGGATCGATCCGGATCCCGGCGGCCTTCTGCGGCATCAGCGGGCATAAGCCCACCTACGGGCTGGTCAGCCGAGGTGGGGTGCTGCCGCTGTCCGGGACGCTCGATCACGCGGGGCCGATGGCGCACACCGCCGAGGACTGCGCGCTGATGCTGAACATCCTCGCTGGCTACGATCCGCGCGACCTGGATTCGATTGCCCGTCCGCCCGAGGACTTCACCGCGACCCTCGAGGATGGCGTCGCTGGGATGACCCTGGCGGTGATCCCGTCGCTGGCATCCGATTGCGAGACGGCGGTGCTCGCGAACTTCGAACGCTCGCTCGCCGTGCTTCGCGAGCTGGGCGCGACGATCATCGAGCGCGAGCCGATCACCGGCGAGGACAACTGGCGCGCGAAGGTCGGCGCGATCATCCTCGCCGAGGCCGGGACGTTGAACGAGGTCTCGTTGCAGGGCACCGGCATCGCGGAACCCCAGCGCCACCGCATGCTGCGCGGGCTGGAGACGCCGGTCGCGAGCTATATCCGCGCGCTGGAGTTCCGGAAGGTCGTGGAAGCGAAGTACGAGGCCGGCCTCGCGGGCATCGATGGCTACCTGGCGCCGACGTCGCCGATCGTCGCCGAGCCGATCGCCGAGGACCCGACCACGGAAAGCCCGCCCGCCGCGAAGTTCCGCAACACCGCGGTCTTCGACGACACGCACCAGCCATCGCTCAGCGTGCCGAACGGGTTCGACGAGGATGGGTTGCCGACCGGCCTGATGATTTCGACCGCGCTGTGGCAGGACGCGAAGGCATTGCGGATTGGCCATGCCTATCAGCAGGCGACCGACTTCCATCGCCAGGCGCCGCCGCTCTAGCCGAGCGAACCGGCGGCGCCTCGACGCATGCGCGTCTACCATCGTTGGATGGCACGGACGCTGCCCGAGGCCCCGCCCGATCTCGCACTGCGCCGCGACGAGCCGCTCGCGCGCCATACCTACCTGCGCCTGGGCGGCCCGGCCGCATACTTCGGTGAACCGACGGACCTCGAGGCCCTGCGACGCATCGCCGCGTGGGCGGCGACCGCCGAACTCCCGCTGCGCGTCCTCGGTGGTGGTTCAAACACGCTGATCGCCGAGGCTGGCGTGACCGCCGTGGTCCTGTCGCTACGCGCCGCCTGCGGCAACGTCGCGTTCGAGGGCGCGCGGGTCACCGCGGGCAGCGGCGTGATGCTCCCGGCGCTCGCCCGTGCCGCTGCGGCACACGACCTCGGCGGCCTCGAGTTCGCGATCGGGATCCCCGGGACCGTCGGTGGCGCGCTGCAGAGCAACGCCGGCATCGGCGACGGTCGCGACATTGGCGGGCTGGTCGAGGCTGTCGACATCCTCGAGGGTGGCGCGGTGCGGTCGCTTGGTCGTGACCAGCTCGAGTTCGGTTATCGCACCACCAGCCTGCGCGGGAGCGGAGCGATCGTCCTCGCGGCAACGCTGCGCCTCGAAGCGCGGCCACGCGCCGAGTGCGAAGCGGAGATGACCCGGCTCCTCGATGCGCGTCAGGCGAGTCAGCCGACGGCCGAGCGCAACGCCGGATCGATCTTTCGGAACCCCGATGGCGACCACGCGGGGCGCCTGATCGAGGCGGCCGGCTGCAAAGGCCTCACCGTCGGCGGCGCGCGTGTCAGCGAGCTGCACGCCAATTTCATCGTCCACGACGGCACGGCGATCGCCGCCGATGTCGCCGCGTTGATGCTCGCGGTCCGCACGCGGGTCGCCGAGGACAGCGGCGTGACGCTGGCGCCCGAGGTGGAGTGGTGGGGCGACGGCGTCGCGCCAGAGGTCTTCCGGTGAACCGCCTCCCCGTAATGCTCGCGAGCGTCGTCATTGCCGCGCTGGCCGTTGCGACCGTCGCCTGCTCCACGGCGGAGGCGCCGGAAACGGCCGTACCGACCGAGCCCGCCTCGACGGCAGCCGCGAGCGCGACCGCAGCCGTCGTCGGCGGCGCTGCCTCGGTCGCCATCGAGATCGCGGATCCCGAGGAACGCGACCGGATCGCGGCGGCGGTCGGCGCTTCCGGCGAACTGGTGGTGGTGCCGGCGCGCGGCCGGGCCGCGAGCCGCTCGATTAGCGATACACCGATCGCGGGAGCCGCGGTGATTGTGCTCGCGCGCTGGGCGGCGATCACCGATCAGCGGCGCGACGTGCTGGAGCTGACCCGCGCCGAGGTGATCGCCGCACTACGCGGCGAGATCACGGATTGGTCAGACCTCGGTGGCAGCGCCAGGCCGCTCGTCCCGTATGTCCCCGCCGGCGAGGCCGACGCGATTGCGGACGCCCTCGGCATCCCGCGCGCTGAGCTGGCGGCGACGCTCGTACCGGATGCGGAGATCGTCGCGCGGGTCGCAGGCGAGCCGGGCGCGCTGGCGCTGGTGCAACCGGAGGCGTTACGCCTCGGTGTGCTCGCGCTCGTGGTCGATGGCCATGACCCGTACCGCGACCCGGCGGCGGACTCGCCGCTGCGCGACGCGCGCTGGATCGCGGCGCCGGCCGGTCAGGCGGCGACCCTCGCGGCGCTCGCCGGTTTCAAGGCGGCACCGACCTTCGACCCGGCGGGGATGCTGGCGACGGGCGAGCTGATTCCGGCGCGCTGCACCCACGCCGCGCTGCTCGCGACCGGCAGCCTCGATTCGATGTTCGACGCCACGGGTGACCTGATCCGCGCGGCGGACATCGCGGTTACGCCACTCGAGGTCAGCCTGACCGATCGCTCGGAGCCAACCCCGTGCGTGGAGACCTTCAACCTGCAGGGACCGGCCGAGGCAGCGAACGCCTTCGCTCGCGTCGGCATCGATGTAGTGGTGACCGCCGGCAACCACGCGATGGATTGCTGGGACGGGTGCAGCCCAAGGGATGCGCTCCTCGATACGATCGAGAACCTGCGCAACGCTGGCCTCGAGACGGTTGGCGCGGGCGAAAACCTGGCGGCGGCGCGGACGCCCGCGACCTTCACGGTCGAGACGCTCAACGGGCCGGTCACCTTCGCCTTCGTTGCCTACGACTCGATCGCCGCGGCCTTCTATGGGGCCGGCCCGGACCAGGCCGGCACCGCGCCCCTCGAGACGGCCTACGTCTGGGAGGACGTCTCGGCGGCGGTCCCGCTCGCGGACCACGTAGTGATGGGCGCGGGCTGGGGCATCGAGTACACCTCGGATCCGACGGCCTTCCAGGTCGAGAACGCGCACGCCGCGATCGAGGCGGGCGCAACGGTGGTGCTGGGAAACCACCCGCACTGGGTGCAGGCGGTCGAACACCTCGCCGCCGGTGACCTCACGCCCGAGGCACGCGACGCGCTGATCGCCTACTCGTTCGGCAACTTCGTCTTCGACCAGGACTGGTCAACGGAGACCACGCAGGGGATGGCGATGGAGCTGGGCTTCACGGCCGAGCGGCTGATCGGGTACCGCATCCGCCCGGTGATCATTCGCGGCAACCCCGACCTCTACCGCGGGCTGTACCGTCCAGAGTTCGTCGATCCGGCGACCGAGGGCGCACCGATTCTGCAGCGGATCTGGGACGCGCAGGACCGGCTCGCACTGCGTTGAGCACAGCCAGCCCTCGATCGTCCCGCTAGAGATCGTTCCCTTAGAAGTCGACCGGGTTCCACGGCGCGCGCGCGGTGCGGAACATCGCCGCCGCCCGCGCGGTCGCGCCCTCGACGTGCTCCTCGATGCGGCCCGCATCGCGCATCACGAGTAACGACGTCGCGCCGAGGTAAGCGGCGGCAAGCGTCTCCGCGGAGAGCGTTAGCTCCGGCGTCGCATCGCTGCGGACGCAGGTCGCGGTGCCATCGGTGCCGGCCTCCAGCACGTAACGCCCATCGTTCCACGGACAGAATTCATCGACCACCTCGATGGTGACGCGACCCGGCACCGAGTAACTGCGGGCGCCGAGTGCCGCGTGCACGTCCACGAGGCGCAGCCAGATCAGGTCGCGCGTGCTGCGCTTCAACCGCCGAGGATCGAGCAACATCCACGGCAACGGATCGTCGATCGCCCGCCGCGTCACGCGGATCACGTCGACGAGGTCGACGCTGAAGATGTAGCGCCAGAGCGCTTCGTGCGCCTCGGGTGTTGCGGCGTTCAGCTCCTTGACGTCGAGCGCGCGCGGACCCGGCGGCCGATCGAACCCATCGAGGTGATAGGTCACGAATCCCTCGTCGACCCCGTCACGTTCGAAGATCGCGGTGAATGGCAGTTCCTTCTGGTTCAGTTCGACCCACGGGCCGTCGCCGAAGATGGATCGCCAGCGGTCGCGATCATGTCCCAGGATTCCGTGGAACGCTTCGACGGTTCGCTCGTGGATCGCGGGCACGCGAAGCAGCGCCTCCTGGCGCTGGACCAGACGCACGCGACCGTTGCTCTCTTCGCGTGGCGGTCGCGCGAATGACGCGCGGACGCGTTCGATCTCCCAGTCCTCGCCAGGAATCGCGAGGCCGTAACCGAATCGCTGGTAGATCAGGCTCTCGGACGCCCAGAGCGCGGCCAGCGGTTCGCCACGTTCGTGCACGTCGTTGAGCTGCTTGCGCATCATCGCCGTGAGCACGCCGCGTCGCCGGTGCGTTGGGAGCACGGCGACCGCCGTCACGGCGGCGGTGGGGAGCATCGCGCCGCCCGGGACGCGCATTTCCATGTTGAGGACGGCCGTCGTCCCGACGAAGTCGCCGTCATCGATGGCGACCAGGGTCCGCTCGATCGGCATCCGCGCGCGCCAGATCGCGATCCGTTCCGGTTCGGGGATGTTCCCAAACGCTGCGAACGGCACGAGGTCCCAGCGATCGTACTCGTCCTCGCTGATCGGCCGTACATCGTCGACCATCACGGCCTGCTTTCGTCTACCTGTCTGCCTGAAAAGACGCCAACCAGTGGAGCACAGCGCGTCGCGCGCGAGTAGCCGGCTAGTCGCGCGCGACCACGGCGCCGCTCGCCTCGAGGTCCGCGATCTCCGCCTCGTCCAAACCCGCCTCCCGCAACACGTCGCGGGTGTCGGCGCCGAAGACCGGCGCGTGGCGGTGCGCCCTCGGGGGCGTCGCGGACATGCGGAGGATCGGGCCGACGACGCGCTGCGGTCCGGTCACCGGGTGAACGAGGTCGGACATCATCCCCATCGCCTCGACCTGCGGATCCTCGCTCATCTCCTCGGCGAAGTGGACCACCGAGGCGGGGACGCCGGCCGCGTCGAAGCGGCTCACCCACTCGACCGCGGTCTCCTCGAGCATCCGCTGTTGCACTCGCTCCTGCCACGCCTCGAACTCGGCGGGCCAATCCGGCGCGTTCGCATCGAAGTCCGCGTCATCGGTCGGGTCCTGTAGGTCGAGGATGCGCCGCACGGCGGCGCGGTTCGCGCGGGTCAGCGAGCCGAGAACGACCGCGCCCGACTTCGTGTGGTACCCGCGGTAGTAGAGGCGTTGCGTGGCGAAGCGTGCGAATTGATCGTCACGCACGGCCAACGCGTCGCTGTAAGGACTGCCGTTCGCTCGCAGTTCGTCGATGCGTTCGAGCATCGGGTCGCGCAGCACGACATCGTGGACCGGCTCGCGCATCACGTGGCGCGACAGCAGGTCGAGGCCGGTCTGGAGCAGCGACGCGTCGATGCGCTGGCCCTCGCCGGTGCGCTCGCGGTGGAAGAGCGCCGCGGAGACTCCCATCGACACGGCGAGGGCGGTCGCGCGGTCGGCGTACGGCACGGACTGGATGAAGCGCGGTGCGCCGTTCTCCTCGGTCTTGCCTTCGGTCGCCATCATCCCGGTGTAGGCCTGCGCGACGATATCGGAGCCGGCGCGATCGGCCTCGGGACCGGCGCTGCCGAAGCCGGTGATGTTGGCGTGGATCAGATCGGGACGGAATCCTCGGAGGGTGTCGTAGTCGATCCCCAGGCGCTCCGCGACACCGCGCCGGTAGTTGATGATCACCACGTCGAAGGTCGGGATGATGCGGTGGATCAGCGCACGACCGGCCGGCTGTTTCAGATCGACCACGAGGCCGCGCTTGC
Organism: Chloroflexota bacterium; assembly: GCA_027593235.1. Lineage (GTDB taxonomy): Bacteria > Chloroflexota > Dehalococcoidia > UBA2979 > UBA2979 > UBA6627. The sequence continues at coordinate 42,226 of JAQCIU010000005.1, read as the reverse complement.
CGCGATTGAGTGACTGGAAGTACTTGCCCTCGTTGGGGACGATCGCCTGCGTGTTGCGGCGGTCGTCTCCGGTGGGCGGCTCCACCTTGACGACGTCGGCGCCGAGGTCGGAGAGGTAGATGCCGGCGAATGGCCCGGCGACAATCTGGGAGAACTCAAGGACGCGGATGCCGACCAGTGGCCCCGAGGGCTCGATCACCTCGGATGCCTGATTGCCCTCGGAGGGTTCGCCTTCGGTCACGCCGCCTCGCTTCGTCCGCCGTAGAATCTCGGTTCGAAGCCGCATCATAGGCTGCGGGATAGTACGGAGCAGCCGATGGACTGGAATGACAACGCCGACCAGCTCGCATTCCGCGCGCAAGTGCGAGCGGTGATCGCCGAACACCTGCCCGCGCGCTACCGCGCGCTCGCCGAACACGCCCACGAGGGCGAGCGGCAATGGGAGTTCGATCGCAAGGCCGACGATCCCGAGGCGCGTCAGGCCGCCTCGGAATGGGCGGGCGCACTCGCGGCGCGCCACTGGGTCGCCCCGCACTGGCCCGCCGAGTACGGCGGCGGCGGGATGACCGTCGCGGAGCAGTTCATCTTCCGCCAGGAGATGGCGGAGGCCGCCGCGCCCGCCGTCGGCGGATCTGGCGTCAGCCTGCTCGGCCCGACCTTAATCGTGCATGGCACGGAGGAGCAGCGAAAGAAGTACCTCCCGCCGATCCTCGCGGGCGAGCGCGTCTGGGCGCAGGGCTACTCCGAGCCCGGCGCCGGCTCTGACCTCGCGGGGGTGCAGACCCGCGCGGTGCGTGATGGCGATGAGTACATCGTGAACGGCCAGAAGATCTGGACCTCCGGCGCGCATGCCGCTGACGCGATCTTCGCGCTCACACGCACGGACCCCGAAGCGCCGAAGCACCGCGGTATCTCGTTCCTGCTGATCGATGACATCCACGCGCCCGGCATCAACGTCCGTCCGCTCGTGAACATGAACGACAAGCTCTACTTCAACGAGACCTTCTTCGAGGATGTGCGTGTCCCCGCGACGAACCTCGTCGGCGAGGAGAACCGCGGCTGGTACGTCGGGATGACGCTGCTCGACTTCGAGCGTTCCAACATCGGTGGCGCGGTCGGCGCGCGTCGGACGCTGCGCGCGCTGATTGGCCACGCCACCTCGGGAGCAGCGCCGGCGATGCGACAGCTCGGCGCGGAGTCGCGCCGTGGCGCGCTGGCGGACCGCTGGATCGAGACCGAGGTGATGTTCCAACACTCGTTCCGGATTGTCTCGATGCAGCAGGCCGGGCTGATCCCGAACCACGAGGCGTCCACCGCCAAGCTCTTCAATTCGGAGCTGGTGCAGCGCCTCGCGCTGACCGGGACGCGCGTGTTCGGCCTCTACTCAAACCTCGGTGACGAGACGACGCCGGCCGGCGACTTCGCCCGCGCGTACCTCGCGGCCGTGCCCGCCACGATCCGCGGCGGCACGTCCGAGGTGCAGCGCAACATCATCGCGACGCGCGGGTTGGGGCTGCCAAGGGGGTAGCGAACATGCTCAGACGACCCAAACCCTGACTGTGTAGGTAGCTCGGGCGCCCTCCGCTCGACGGAAGTGCACTTCGACGATCTGGCGATCGTCTGCGTACAGCGCGACATCGGCGAGATGGCCGAGGTGTTCGGTCGCCGCGTTGATGCGTTGTGCCTGCAGGGTGTCTGCAACGCCCCCGAGGTAGTTGGTCGCGTCCGAGCCTGTCCCACCCTCAGAGGGAAGGGACAGGATCAGCTCGAGTCCGATCGGGCGTGACTCCGCCATCTGCCAGTCCGACCGGGCTAGCACCTCTTCAGTCCGCGACAACAGCGCGACTACCCGCTCACGGTGGGGATGCGTCGGTCCGAAGATCGATGTTGCCTCGCTCTTGGCCGGCGGGAGGCCGTCGACCACGAGCTCGATCATTGACCTGGTCACTTACCTGTCCGCTCTCAGGTACTGGATTCCGGCGGCCGAAGCCCGGACGACGAGGTCGCCCTCGGGACCGCGTTCCCGGACGACGAACCGATGCTCGAGCGCGTCCTCCCAGATCGGGAGTCGCGGGCAATGGGTGTGCCACGCGTCGATGACCTCGATGTAGGGGCGGGGCCGCTCGGCGACCCAGGCGATCAGGTCGCGCACCAGCGTCTCGTTTTCGATTGGGTGCACGCGGTCCTCCTCAATTCCGGCGGCGTACCTGCCCGGCGAGACGGTGCACCTTCGGGCCGAGCACTTTCCGAGGGGTGACGCTCAAGCCCCGGACCTGCTGGCGAGCGAGCTGGCGGAGCCCGATCTCGCGGAGCGGCACCTTGCGACCGAGGTGACCCTCGGTCGTTTGCGCCTCGATCGCGGCGCGCAGATCGGCGGCCGTGCGGCCGGGGAATGAGGTGTGCGCGGAGCCGATCAGCTCGGTGAAATGCGCATCCGAACCGCCGGTGACGGCGAGCTGCCAGTGGCGGTCGTTACGTTGGCGCGCGTGTCGCGTGTCCCAACCAAACGAGGTCGGGTTCGCGAGTTCGATGCCGTCCGGATGTACCGCGTCATCGTCGATCGAGAGGTTCCGTTCGAGCCGTCGCCGTCCGATCGAGCGGGTGAGCATCGAGAACGGGTGCGGAAGCACGGCGAGCCCGCCGAGCCGGTGAATCTGCGCAACGGTTTCCTCGAGCGAGCGGAAGGAGCGCACCGGCTCGTCAACCCAGAGCGCGAGCAGGTGTCCTTGGCGCGTCGTGACCTCGATGCCGGTCACCAGCTCGAAACCGTAGCTGCCCTGCGCGTGCAGCTCACGGGCGAGCAGCGCACCCTCGATATCGTCGTGATCGGTGATCGCAAGCACCTCGAGCAGGTTGCCGCGCTCGACGGCCTCGAGGATGTCGAGCGCGCTGCCCATCGCGTCGCCGTGGGCGGTGTGGACCTGGAGATCGGCGCGTCCGCGTGCTGCCTCCGGGTCGTTTGGGCGATGCGTCGCGGTGTCTGGCATGGTTCCAGTGTAGGCGCGCACGGGCGGCTACCACGGACGTTGGGCGCGGGTGACTCGCGTCGTACGGGAGCCCCGTGTACAAACGAACGAATGCCTGATCCACGCCTCCCTATCGCCATCATCGGTGGCCGCGTTGTCGACCCGGCTTCGGGCCGCGACGAGGTGGCCGACATCGTTATCGAGGGCGGACGCGTAACGCAGGTCGGACGCGGCGCCGCCGCGAGCGCGCCGCAGGCCGAGCGGATCGACGCTACGGGCCTGATCGTCAGTCCCGGGTTCGTCGATCTGCACGTGCACCTCCGCACCCCGGGGCAATCGCACAAGGAGACGATCGAGTCCGGCACGGCGGCTGCCGCCGCCGGCGGATTCACGACGATCGTGCAGATGCCGAACACCGATCCGCCGTTCGACCGTCGCAAGCGCGTCGAGGACGCGGTCAAACGGGCTGCCGAGGAGGGCGTCGTGCGCGTCCTCACCGCCGGCACGATTACCCGCGATCGCGAGGGCCGCGATCTCGCCCCGCTGAACGAACTTGCCGAGGCTGGCGCCGTGGCGTTCAGCGATGACGGTGACTTCGTCGTGAACACCGAGCTGATGCGCACCGGCTACGAGCGCGCGGCGGTCCTCGGACTGCCGATTTCCCAGCACTGCGAGTTGCCGCAGCTCACCAACAGCGGAGTCGCGCACCTCGGGGCGGTCGCGCGGCAGCTCGGGGTACCAGGGAGTCCTTCGAGCAGCGAGGACGCAGCGGTCGCGCGCGATCTCGCGCTCGCGGCGCTGACCGGCGGCCAGGCACACATCCAGCACGTGAGCACCGCGGGCGCGGTCGCGCTGATTCGCGACGCGAAGGAGCGCGGGGTCCCCGTCACCGCCGAGGTGACCCCACACCACCTGGTGCTGACGCAGCACGCGCTACTCCACGCGCTGGCCGGCGAGCAGTACAACACGGACGCGAAGTGCAACCCGCCGCTCCGCGAGGAGCACGATGTCGCCGCCTGCGTCGCCGCGCTCGCCGATGGCACCATCGACGCGATCGCGACCGATCACGCGCCGCACCAGCCTGACGAGAAGGCGCGCGGTCTGATCGAGGCGCCTCCGGGGATGATCGGACTCGAGACCGCGATCCCGTTCGTGATGAGCCTCGTCGACAACGGCTACATCAGCCTCGGCGCGGCGATCGAGCGGCTGACGCTCGGCCCCGTCCGCGCGTGGCGGCTCGACGCACAGCTCGGCCTGCCCGGCCTCGGGACGCTTGGAGTCGGCGCCCCCGGCGACGTGGTGCTGATAGACCCGAGCGCGCAGTGGGTCGTGAGCGTCGACACCCTCCGCTCGAAGAGCCACAACACGCCGCTGCTCGGCGAGCAGGTGGTCGGTCGCGCCGTCGCGACGATCGTCGGTGGTGAGGTGGTGCACGACATTCGCGATCGCGGGGGCGACCTCGGGTGACAACGAACGTGCTGCTGGTTGGCGATACCCACATCCGTCACTGGGACCAGGCGCATCCAGAATTGCGACGCGCCGTCGCCTCCGCCGATCACGCCATCCACGCCGGTGATTGGGTCCACCTCGATGCCGTGCGTGGCTTCCAGGCGGAAGCACGCGCCTCGACGGTGGTGCACGGCAACTCCGATCCCGTCGAGGTGCGCACGGCGCTGCCGTATCGCGATGTCCTCGAGGTGGGCGATCTACGGATCGGCGTCACACACCCCGCCTGGGGGCGTGAAGAGTTCCCACCAGCACGACTTCTTCCTGACTTTCCCGTTGACGACTTCGGTCGGCTGGACGTGATCTGCTACGGCCATCTGCACGAGATGGTCGACGAAACCGTCGAGGGCGTGCGGTTCGTGAACGGCGGACAGGGGTATCCATCGTTCATGGTCCCGGGCACGGTCGCCTGGTTGCGGATCAACGGTGGGGAGCTGGCGGTCGAGTTCGAGGTGTTCGCTCCCGGGGAGTAGCCGACAGTCCTCTTGTCAGGGTGCGCGAGTCCGCCGGCGCAGACGCTACCCTGACCCACGCAATCAGGAGCCGTGACGTGCCGACGATCCCCGAGCTGCTCGCAGCTGGACCCACCTACTCCTTCGAGTTCTATCCACCGCGCACCGAGCAGGGTGACCGGCAACTCGCGCGCACCCTCGATCGGTTGATGCTGCTTCAGCCCTCGTTCGTCTCGGTGACCTATGGAGCCGGTGGAACGAGCCGCGATCGGACGGGCGAGGTCGTCCACGATCTGCGGAAGCGATACGGCGCGCAGGTGCTCCCCCACCTCACCTGCATCGGTCACAAGAAGAACGAGATCGAACAACTGCTCCGCGTCTACGACGCCGACGGCGTTACCGATCTGCTCGCGCTGCATGGCGACCCACCGACTGATGGGCGCGTGCTGCCGCAGGGCGACTTTCGCTACGCCGTCGAGCTGGTCGGGTTCATCCGCGCACTCACCGGCTTCTCGATCGGCGTCGCCGCGCACGTCGAGGGACACCCGATGGCGCCCGACGTCGCGAGCGATCGCGATCACCAGGCGGCGAAGCTGAAGGTCGCGGACTTCGCGATGACCCAGTTCTTCTTCGAGACCAGGCACTACGTCGACTTCATGGAGGACATGGCCGTCCGTGGTGTGAACACGCCGGTGATCCCCGGCGTCATCCCGGTCACCAACCCGGACCAAACCCGCCGCATGGTGGAGATGGCGGGCGGCACCTTCCCGGACGCGCTGGCCGCACGCCTCGAGGGCGCCTCGACGCCCGACGAGGGCCGCGCGATCGGCGTCGAGTACGCCGCCAACCTCGCGCGCGAGCTGCTCGCCGCCGGCGCGCCGGGGATCCACTTCTATCCGATGAACCGTTGGATGGCGACGAGCGAGCTGTTCGAGGCGCTCGGCCTCACACCGGACCCCTAGCCCGCGTCGCGCGCCTCGCGCTGCGGCTCGTAGTTGAGGTTCGCGGCGAGCCAACGCTCGGCCTCCGTAACCGTCCAACCCTTGCGTGCCGCGTAGTCCTCGATCTGATCGCGCTCGATCCGTCCGACCCCGAAGTAGCGTGCGTTGGGGTGGCTGAAGTACCAGCCGCTTACCGCCGCGCCGGGGGTCATCGCGAAGCTCTCGGTCAGTTCCATGCCGGCGTTCCGCTCGGCCTCGAGGAGATCGAACAGCGTGCGCTTCTCGGTGTGATCGGGGCAGGCGGGGTAACCGGGCGCGGGGCGGATGCCGCGGTAGCGCTCCGCGATCAGCGCCTCGTTGTCCAGGCTCTCGTCGGGTGCGTAGCCCCACAGCTCGCGGCGGACCCGCTCGTGCATGCGCTCGGCGAGCGCCTCGGCGAGGCGGTCGGCCAGCGCCTTGATCATGATCGCGTGGTAGTCGTCGTGATCCGCTTCGAACCGCGCAACGTGCTCGTCGATGCCGATCCCGGCGGTGACCGCGAACCCGCCGAGGTAGTCGGGGATCCCGCTGTCGCGCGGCGCGATGAAGTCGGCGAGCGCGAGGTTCTCGCGATCACGCTCGGAGTTCGTCTGCTGGCGGAGCGAGTGCACGGTCGCGAGCAGCTCGTCGCGGGTGTCGTCGGTGAACAGCTCGATGTCGTCGCCGTTGGCGTTCGCCGGCCAGAAGCCGACGACGGCACGGGCGCGCAGCCAGCGCTCCTCGATGATGCGGTGGAGCAGCTTGCGCGCGTCTTCGTACACGCCTCGCGCCGATTCGCCGACGACCGGGTCGGAGAGGATCTGCGGGAAGCTGCCGGACAACTCCCACGCCTGGAAGAGCGGCTTCCAATCGATGCGGTCGACCAGCTCGTCGAGCGGGTAGTTCTCGAAGACGGTCAGGCCGAGCGCCGCCGGTCGAGGCGGCTCGTAGCCGGCCCAGTCGATCGCGGCGCCGCGCGCGCGTGCTTTCTCGATCGGGAAGCGCGCGACGTTGTTGCGGCGTCCGAGGTGCCGCTCACGCGCGACGGCGTAGTCGGCGCGCGTCTTCGTGACGAAGTCGTCGTGCGCGGTCGGCGAGAGCAGGTTGGAAGCGACCCCGACCGCCCTCGAGGCGTCCTGGACGTAGATCACCGGGCCGTCATACTGCGGCGCGATCCGGACAGCGGTGTGCATCAGGCTGGTGGTCGCGCCGCCGATCAGCAGCGGGATGTCCAGCTCTCGCCGTTGCATCTCCGCGGCGAACTGCACCATCTCGTCGAGGCTGGGCGTGATCAGGCCGGAGAGGCCGATCAGGTCCGCCTGCTCGGTGCGTGCGGTCTCCAGGATCTTCTGCATCGGGACCATCACGCCGAGGTCGATCACGTCGTAGTTGTTGCACTGCAGCACGACGCCGACGATGTTCTTGCCGATGTCGTGGACGTCGCCCTTCACCGTCGCGAGCACGACCTTGCCGTTCTTCGAACTCGCGCCATCGCGGGCCTTCGCCGCCTCGATGAAGGGGATCAGGTGGGCGACCGCCTTCTTCATGACGCGAGCGCTCTTCACGACCTGGGGGAGGAACATCTTCCCGGCCCCGAAGAGGTCACCAACGACGCTCATCCCGCTCATCAGCGGGCCCTCGATCACCTCGAGCGGGTGGTCGAGGGTCGGGCGGATCTCCTCGACGTCGGCGACGATGTACTCGTCGATGCCGTTCACGAGCGCGTGCGTCACGCGTTCCGCGGGGGGCAGCTCGCGCCAGCTCAGATCCTGCACGAGACCGGTGCTGGTCGTGCCGGAGTATTCCTGCGCGACCTCCAGCAGCCGGTCCGTCGCATCCGTGCGGCGGTTGAAGAGCACATCCTCCACGCGTTCCAGCAGGACCTTCGGGATCTCCTCGTAGATCGGGAGCGCCCCGGCGTTGACGATCGCCATATCGAGGCCGGCGCGGATCGCGTGGTAGAGGAAGACGGCGTGCATCGCCTCGCGCACGCCGTTGTTCCCGCGGAACGAGAACGAGAAGTTCGACACGCCGCCGGACACGTGCGTGTAGGGCAGTCGGTCCTTGATCAGGCGCGTCGCCTCGATGAAGGCGAGGCCGTACTCGTTGTGCTCCTGGATCCCCGTCGCGACGGCGAAGATGTTCGGGTCGAAGATGATGTCTTCGGGCGGGAAGTCGATCTTGTCGACGAGCAGCCGGTAGGCACGCTCGCAGATCGCGAACTTGCGCTCGGCGGTCTCCGCCTGGCCTTCCTCATCGAAGGCCATCACGACCACGGCGGCGCCGTAGCGCTTCACCTTCAGCGCCTGCGCGAGGAAGGGCGCTTCGCCCTCTTTCATGCTGATCGAATTGACGATCGCCTTGCCGGACACGTTCTTGAGCCCGGCCTCGATCACCGACCACTTCGAGGAGTCCAGCATCACCGGGACGCGGCTGATGTCCGGCTCCGCCTGAATCAGGCGGAGGAAGCGGATCATCGCCGCCTCCGAATCGAGCAGTCCCTCGTCCATGTTGATATCGAGGATCTGAGCGCCGTTCTGGACCTGCTGACGCGCGACCTCGACGGCGGCTTCGTAGTCGTCGGCGGCGATCAGCTTGCGGAAGCGCGCGGAGCCAGTGACGTTCGTGCGCTCGCCGATGTTGATGAACGAAGCGGTCCGCTGGCTTGTCGCCTCGACCGTCTCGTAATCGCTGGTCACGTCCGTCCGCTCGCCCGTCAAGAAACGACCTCGAAGGGATCGATACCAGCGAGGCGCATCCGCCGCTCTCGCGTCGGGATCGGGCGCGGGGCGTGTCCGCTCGCAGCCGCGGCGATCTGGCGGATGTGCTCCGGCGTGGTGCCGCAGCAGCCGCCGACGATGTTGACGAGGCCGGACTCTACCCACTCGCCGATGTGGCGGGCCGTGATCTCCGGGGTCTCGTCGAACTCGCCGAGGTCGTTCGGCAACCCCGCGTTCGGGTAGGCGGCGATCGGCGCATCGGCGACGCGCGACAGCTCGACGACGCTCGGGCGCAGTTCCTCCGCGCCGAAGGCACAGTTGAGGCCGATCGCCAGCGGGTGCGCGTGGCGGACCGAGTTCCAGAACGCCTCGACGGTTTGCCCGGAGAGGTTGCGGCCGGAGAGGTCGGTGGCGGTCCAGGAGACGATGATCGGCAGTTCGAGGCCGGTCTCCGCGCGCAGTTCTTCGACGGCGACGACCGCGGCCTTGGCGTTGAGCGTGTCGTAGACCGTCTCGATCAGCAGGATGTCCGCGCCACCATCGACGAGGCCGCGCGCGGCCTCGAGGTAGGCGTCCTTCAGCGGGTCGAAGTCGATTGCGCGGATCGCCGGGTTGGACACCTCGATCGCGACGGAGGAGGTCTTGTTGGTCGGGCCCATCGATCCGGCGACCCAGCGCGGCTTGTCCGGGTTGCGCTCGGTCCAGGCATCGGCCCGCTCGCGGGCGAGCCGCGCACCGGCGAGGTTCAGCTCGTAGCAGTCGCCCTGCAGACCGAAGTCTTCCTGCGTCACGGACGTCGAGGTGAAGGTGTTGGTGGTGCCGATGTCAGCGCCGGCGTCGAAGTACGCGTCGTGGACCTCGCGGACGATGTCCTGGTTCGTGATGTTGAGGACATCCACGTCGTTCTTCAACGACAGCGGGTGATCGGCGAAGCGCTCGCCGCGATAGTCCGGCTCCTCAAGGCCCTTGGACTGGAGCAGCGCGCCCCAGGATCCGTCGATCACGAGGATGCGCTGGCGCAGTGCTTCATGTAGCGCCTGGAGCCGTTCGGCTCGATCCATTGCATCCTCCTTCCGCGAATCTGGCCCCTTCAGGATAGCCCGTGGACGCGTGACGTCGCCTGTAAGATTGGTGCGTGAATACCCCACTTCGTGTTGGCGTCCTGACGGTTTCGGATCGTGCCAGTGCGGGCGAGTACGAGGATCGCGGTGGCCCCGCAATCCAGGAGTGGCTGACCGCCGCAATCGCCTCGCCGTGGGACGCCGTTGCGCGCATGGTTCCCGACGAGCAGCAGCTGATCGAGGCCGGCCTGCGCGCCCTGGTCGACGACGAGGGCTGCCAGCTCGTGCTGACCACCGGCGGCACCGGCCCCGCGCCGCGCGACGTCACTCCCGAGGCGACCCTGGCAATCGCGGACCGCGTCCTGCCCGGCTTCGGCGAGCTGATGCGCGCCGTCTCGTTTCACTTCGTGCTCACCGCGGCGCTGTCGAGGCAGGTCGGGGTCACCCGCGGGCAGGCGTTGATCCTCAACCTCCCGGGCAACCCGAAAGCGATCGCGCAGATCCTCGATGGCACGTTCGGGGCGGTCCCGGACTGTGTCGCGCTCCTCGGCGGCCCCGCGATCGAGGTGACCGATCGGGTCGTCGGCGGAACAACATCGCCCGGCCCGCTGCACCGTCGCACGGAATGACCGCGTGACCGGGTCGCCGACCGTGCGCGTGATCGATTGCCACGTCGCACGCGAGACGGCCGAGGGCTGGCAGTACCTCGTGCTCCAGCGGGCGGCGGGACACCTCGATGCCGGGCACTGGCGCGTGGTCACCGGGAAGATCGAGGCCGGTGAGACCGCATGGCAGGCGGCGCTGCGCGAGCTGCGTGAAGAAACGACGCTCGTGCCGACGCGGTTGCTCGCGGTGCCATACGTGAATCAGTTCTACGAATGGCAGCACGATCGCATCAACGCGATCCCGGTCTTCGTCGCGGTCGTGGAAGCGAATGCCATCCTCGAACTGGACGCTGAGCACGTCGCGCATCGCTGGTTCGAGGTCGACGATGCCATCGCACACCTCGGATGGCCCGGTCAGCGCGAGGGTCTTCGCGCCGCGGAAATGCTGCTCAGCGGCGGCGATCACCCGGCGGGCGCGCTGGAGGTGAACTGGCGCGCCGAGGAGCGGGGATGACGATCCGCGATCACGCTCACCATTCGTCACCCCAGAGTTGGTACCCTTTGTGATAGCCGGATCCTTCGTCCGGTCCCCATCCCAGAGAGAAGAGTCAACGTGGTTATCGAACTAGCCGCGATTCCGGACGTGCAGTCACTGCCGGACACGCGGAACTTGTCGATCGACCGTGTCGGAATCCGAGACATCCGACAGCCGGTCCGCATCGCCGATCGGTCTGGAGCGGAACAAGCGACCATCGCCACCTTCGGCATGTTTGTGCAGCTCGCCCCGGAGGTGAAGGGCACGCACATGTCGCGCTTCGTCGAGATTCTCGAGGAGCACCCCGGGGTCTATTCGCTCGCGACGTTCCCGGAGCTGCTCCGCGAGGTCGCCTCACGCCTCGAAGCAACGCGTTGCGAAGTGGAGATGCATTTCCCCTACTTCATGCGCAAGGCGGCGCCGGTCTCCCGCGTCACGAGCACGCTCGACTTCGAGGTGATGCTCGCCGCGGTCCTCGATGGCGACGAGGTCACCGAACAGCTTCGCGTGCAGGTCCCGGTGACCAGCCTGTGCCCGTGCTCGAAGACGATTTCGGAGTACGGCGCGCACAACCAGCGCAGCCACGTGATCGCGACGGTCGAGCTGAACGGGCCGTTCTGGATCGAGGATCTGATCGAGCTGCTGGAGACCAAGGGGTCCTGCCAGCTCTACCCGGTGCTGAAGCGCCAGGATGAGAAGCACGTCACCGAAGAGGCGTATGAGAACCCGAAGTTCGTCGAGGACATCGCGCGTGACGTCGCGCTGGCCTTCAACGCGGACGATCGGATCGGGCGCTTCCACGTCACGGTTGAGAATTTCGAATCGATTCACAACCACTCGGCGTTCGCGGAGATCACCGGCGGCGTGCCGGTGGAAGATCCACCGTCCTCGAACGGGGCGAGCGCGAACGGGAGCAACGGGGCGCACTAGCTCGCGTCCGGGGCTACTTCGCGGGGTTGCCGGCTGACGCGGTCGGTCGCGCTACTCGCCGACCGCGACGTGCCCGGACGTCTCCTGGTGGAGCTTCTCCGCGTGGCGGTTCAACCCCACGAGTTCCGCGGTGATCCCGCGCTGGGCGAACTTCGCCACGACCGCGTCCAGCGCCACCACCGCCGAGGTGTCCCAGATCCGCGCCGTGCTCAGATCGATCTCCACGCGCTTCATCCGCACCGCGTCGTAATCGAACGCGTGCACCAGGTCGTTGGTCGAGGCGAAGAACAGCTCACCGTGCACGGCGTACAGCCGCTCCGCGTTCAGCGGATCGACCACGCTCGTGACATCCACCACGTGTGATACGTGGCGTGCGAAGAACACCATCGAGAGCAGCACGCCAGCACCCACGCCGTAGGCGAGGTTCTCCGTCGCCACCACCACCGCAACGGTGGCGAGCACGACGACAGACTCCGTCCTCGGAATCCGCCGCAGCGTGGCTGGCTTGATGCTCGTCCAGTTGAAGGTGCCGACCGACACCATAATCATCACCGCGACCAGCGCTGCCATCGGGATCCGCGCCACGAGGTCGCCGAGCACGAGGATCAGGATCAGCAGGAACACGCCCGAGGCCAGCGTCGAGAGCCGGGTCCGTCCGCCCGACCGGAAGTTGATCATCGACTGCCCGATCATCGCGCATCCGGCCATTCCACCGATGAAGCCTGTGAAGACGTTCGCGATGCCCTGCCCGCGCGCCTCGACGTTCTTGTTCGAGTTCGTGTCGGTCAGGTCGTCGAGGAGCTGAGCCGTCAGCAGTGACTCGAGGAGCCCCACCAGCGCCAGCGTGATCGAGAACGGCAGGATGATCCGCAAGGTGTCGAACGACACCGGCACGTCGGGCAGGCTGAACACCGGCAGCGACCCAGGCAGTTCGCCCATGTCCCCCACTGTCGGCAGCGAGATCCCAAACGTGATCGACACCGCCGAAAGCAGCACGATCGCCACCAGCGACGATGGCACCGCCTTGGTGATCCGAGGCAGCCCGTAGATCACGAGCAGCCCGATCGCGATGAACGCCAGGTTCGTCTGGAGCTGCGTCGAATCCCAGTTGCCCTCCGTGAGCAGGATGTGCGGCACCTGCGCCAGGAAGATCAAGATCGCCAGCGCGTTCACGAACCCGACCATCACGGTGCGAGGAATGAACCGCATCAGCGTGCCGACGCCCAGCGCGCCAAGCCCGATCTGCATCATGCCCGCGAGCACCGTCGCCGCGAACAGATGTCCCACGCCGTACTGGGCGACCAGTGGCACCACCACCAGCGCCATCGCGCCCGTCGCCGCCGAGATCATCCCGGGCCGTCCGCCGGCAATCGAAATGATGATGGCGATCGAGAATGACGCGTAGAGCCCGACCTTCGGGTCAACGCCCGCAATGATCGAAAACGAGATCGCCTCGGGAATCAGCGCCAGCGCGACAACGAGGCCTGACAGCAGATCAACGCGCGGGTTCGTGAGCCATTGGGCGCGTACCTCCGCAACCCGGGTGCGGCGAGGCGGCGTGGGAGGGGCGAGAACAACTGTCTGAGAGGCCAAAGAAACCTTTGTGAAATCGTGAACAATTTAGGGGTCTTCGGAGCGTACGGGCATAATGCTTCGGCCGCATCGACTGTTTCCTACATTCAATACCGAGTGTGATACGCCCTCGCGGCGGTCCGCTCGGGGGCCATGCCTGCCGTCGCGGCGGCCACAGGTGATGAAGGCAGCGGCGATCCGCCGCGCGGTGTATATCTCCGCAAGGCGACGCCGGGTCGCCGGTAGCGGGGGAGTGCGTATGCGAGCGGCGGTCTACCAGGGCGCTCAACGGTTCGAGGTCACTGAGCTGCCGACGCCCGAACCGGGGCCCGGACAGATCCTGGTGCAGGTGCGCCGGTCGGCGATCTGCGGCACGGACGTCCACGCCTTCATGTACGACATTGCTCCGCCTGGCTCCGTGATCGGTCACGAGATCGCCGGAGTGGTCGCCGCTGTTGGCTCGGACGTGACTCGCTGGTCGGTAGGCGATCGGGTCGTCGCCGGCGGCGGTGAGCACCCGGACGGCCAGCAGTCTCCGATGCGGACGCACCCGCGGTACAACTACCGGACGATGGGGTTTCCCGGCGGCGCCACGGGCGGCTATGCCGAGTACCAGCTGCTGCCTGAGTGGCGACCGACTCGCATCCCCGACAACGTGTCGGACGACGCCGCCGCGCTCACCGAACCATGCTCCGTCGCGGTCCACGCGGCGCGCCGCTCGGCGATCAAGCTCGGTGACACGGTCGCCGTGCTCGGAGCCGGGCCGATCGGGATGCTCGTGATGCAGGCGGCGCGCGCTGCTGGCGCGACGCGCGTGCTGGTCTCCGAGCCTGCACCCGCCCGGGCCGAGGCGGCGCGTGCCCTCGGTGCGGACGCCGTGATCGATCCGCGCTCCGAGGACGTGGTCGAACGCATTGTCGCGCTCACGGGTGGCGTTGGCGCCGATGTGATCTTCGACTGCGCGGGAATCAAGGACACGCTCAACAACGCGTTCGACGCGACGAAGCGGGATGGCCAGGTGGTGCTGGTGGCCGTGCCGTGGGAGCCGCTGCCGGTCGACCCGGTCGACTGGATGGGCCGCGAGATTGACTTCCGCGTGAGCTTCGCGAGCCTGCCTGAGGACTGGCGGATCGCCCTCGATCTGTTGTCGACCGGCCGCATCTCCGCGCAGGCGTTGATGTCCGAAGCCAGCTTCATCGCCCTCGACGACATCCAGGAAGCCTTCGAGGGATTGATGAAGCCGTCCTCGCAGCTCCAGGTCGTGATTAACCTCTAGGGAGGCAAGCGACCTCGATGCGGACGGTACACGTCACTGCGGAGGACAGACCCTTGAGCAGGACGAATCCCAAAGTCGACGCGTTGTTCGAACAGGCGACGACTTGGCGCCCGGAGATGGAGCGGCTGCGGGCGATCGCGCTCAGCTACGAGGAATTCACCGAAGAGCGGAAGTGGTGGCAGCCCTGTTACGCGTTCGAGGGTGCCAACGTCGTGATCATCGGCGCCTTCAAGGAGTACTGCGCGCTCGGCTTCTTCAAGGGCGTTCTGCTCAAGGACCTCGAGGGAATCCTCGTGGCCCCCGGCACCCATTCGCAGGCCACGCGATTCGCGAAGTTCACGAGCGTCGCTGAGATCGACCGTATGGAACCCGTGATCCGGGCGTACCTCGACGAGGCGATCGAGGTGGAGCGCGCGGGGCTGAAGGTCCAACTGAAGAAGACTGAGGACTATGCGGTCCCCGAGGAGCTGGAGCAGAAGTTCGCCGAGGTCGCGGAGTTCAAAGCTGCGTTCGAGGCACTGACGGCAGGGCGCCAGCGCGGGTATCTCTATCACTTCGCACAGCCGAAGCAGTCGAAGACGCGAACCTCGCGGATCGAGAAGGCGATGGATCGGATCTACGACGGCAAGGGATTCAACGAGCGGTAGGACGCGGGATTGGAGACCGCCGTGACAGAACGGCTGACGGTACGCAACGCGGCGGCGCGGGACCTCGAGGCCTGCGCGCGGCTGCTGGCGGCGCGGCACGCGCGCGATCGCACGAGGGCGGCTATGCTCCCGGAGGCGTTCGAGGATCCGGATCGCTGCGCCGAGCTGCTCGCTCCGCTGTTCGCCGACGCAAGCGTCGACGGAGCGGTGGCGGAGTCAGGCGGCCAGGTCGTCGCCTTCATGTTCGGGCAGCGCGCGCTGCGCGCCGCCGATCACTGGCTCGCGCAGTACTTCCCGCCACGCAGCGCCGGCGTGCCCTTCCAGGGTCACGCCGCGGCTCCCGAAGTCGACGCGCTCACCGCCTACCGGGCGCTCTATGGGCAGCTCTCCGACGGCTGGGTGGCTGGCGGCTTCTTCAGCCACCGTGTCGAATTCGCGGCGGCGGATGCGGAGCAGCGCGAGTTGTGGTTCCGCCTCGGGTTCGGCGCGATCACGACCTACGCCGGGCGCGACGTCTCACCAATTGAGTCACGGCCGCTGGAGGCCGGTACCGAGATCCGTCGCGCGACCGTGGAGGACCACGCCGAGGTGGATCGGCTCGAGTCCATGAACGGTCGCTTCCACTACCAGGGCCCGGTGTTCTGGCCGTATCTCTGGGACGACGTGCGCGAGTCGGCCAGCGGGTTGAGCAAGTACGCGCTGGAACGCGACCGTCACGGCATCTTCCTCGCGACCCGTGGCAGCGAGACGCTCGGCATGCAGATGTTGTTCTCCGGGATGGCGTTCGGGCCGGTGACGGCGACGCCGGAGCGGACGGCGTACCTGTTCCACGGCATCGTCGATCCGGATCTGCGCGGCGGCGGCGTGGGGACGGCACTCCTCGAGCGGTCGCTCGATTGGGCGCGTGACTCGGGCCACGAATACGTGACGTTGCACTACGCCTCGATGAACCCGCTGGGCGGCCCGTTCTGGGAGAGCCGCGGGTTCGAGGCGTTGACGTACAGCGCGGAACGCCGCGTTGACGAACGGGTCGCGTGGGCGCGGCCTCGCGAGTAGCGAGCGGGCGATCCTGACGGTTCGACGGCGTGGTTGGCGGGCGCGCACGGACGTGGCCCGCCGAGTACCATGTGGCCGCGGGGGCGCCGTACAGGCTGTATGTTCCGACGTCCGCGCCGTTCAACTGAGCTAGCGGAGGGACCTCGGACGATGCAAGCAGCGCTTCTGAATGCGCCACGAACCCCACTTGAGATGGCGGACCTGACGATCGACGAACCGGGCGCCGGCGAGGCGCTGGTGCGTGTCGTCGTCGCGGGCGTCTGCCACTCCGACCTGCATTTCATCGAGGGCACCTACCCCGGTCGCTACCCGATGGTGCTGGGCCACGAGGTCGCCGGCATCGTCGAGGGCGTTGGCCCTGGCGTGACGAACGTGACGCGCGGCGACCGCGTGATCATGGGCTTCGTGCAGCCGTGTGGTCACTGTGGCTTCTGCGACTCCGGTCGCCCGAACCTTTGCTCCACCTCGACGACGGCGCGCCGTCCCGATCAGCCGGCGTTGAAGCTCGGCGACCAGGCTGTGTCGCAGATGGCGAACGTCGGCGGCTTCGCCGAGCAGTCTGTCATGCCGGCCTCCGGCCTGCTGAAGATCCCGGACGACATCGGGCTGGACGTGGCCGCCCTCGTCGGCTGCTCCGTCATGACCGGCTACGGCGCGGTCGTGAACACCGCGAAGGTTGAGCCGGGCTCGACGGTCGCCGTGATCGGCGCGGGCGGTGTTGGTCTCAACATCATCCAGGCGGCTCGCCTGGCTGGAGCGCGGCAGATCATTGCCGTCGACATGGTCGAGCACAAGCTGGGTATCGCGAAGGACTTCGGCGCGACGGACACGGTGAACGCGAGCGAGACCGATGCGGTGAAGGCCGTGCAGGAATTGAGCGGCGGCGGCGTCGACTACGGCTTCGAGGCGATCGGCCTCAAAGTGACGTCGGAGCAGGCGTACGAGATGGCGAAGCGCGGTGGTACCGCCGTGATCGTCGGGATGGTCCCGCCGATGGAGAAGATAGAGGTTTCCGGGATGATCTGGATGCAGGAGAAGACGCTCAAGGGCAGCTTCTACGGCTCCGCCCGGTTCCACACCGACATGCCGCGCATCCTCGCCCTCTACAAGCAGGGCAAGCTGGACATCGACGGACTGGTGACCAAGCGCTACAAGTTCGGCGAAATCAACGAGGCCTTCGACATGCTCAAGAGCGGCGAGGTCGCCCGCTCCGTGCTGGAGATCGGCACCGAGTAGATCACGTATTGGACCTGACCCTGACAGCCCCGGTCACCTGACCGGGGCTGTTCTGTTTACGCGGGCGGTTGACGCGCCCCGGTCAGCCGCGACAATCGACCGCGCAGCTGGGAGATCCGATGACACTGACCCGACCAACCGTTGGCGTTTCAATTCAAGCGCTCGACACCCCGTCGTTCGTTGCGCAGATCCGGCAGGCGGAAGACGCCGGCATCCCGATCGCGTGGACGACGATCGGTGGCGCAGGTGGCGCGGACCCGTTGACCGCGGGCGCCGCAGCCCTGGCGGCGACCAGCTCGATTGACTTCGGTACCGCGATCATTCCGACGTGGCCGCGCCACCCCGTGATCATCGCGCAGCAGGCGCTCGCCCTCGAACAGATCGCGCCGGGACGGCTGCACCTCGGGATCGGGCCGTCGCACGAACCGGGAATGACCGCGAGCTTCGGCGTCGAATGGTCGGCGCCGCTGACGAACCTGCGCGAATACCTGCAGGTGATCCGCGCACTCCTCGAGGGCGGCTCCGTCGACTTTGTCGGACGTCACGTCACGGCGCGGTCGCAGATTCGCGCGCCCCAGTCCATCTCGCTGATGGCCTCGGCGCTGCGCCCCAAGTCGTTCGAGGCGTGCGGGGAACTGACGGATGGCGCGATTTCCTGGATGTGCCCGAAGCCGTACCTCGTGCAAGAGGCGTTGCCGGCGATCGCACGCGGTGCCGCTGCCGCCGGGCGTGAGGCGCCACCGTTGATCGCCCACGTGCCGATTCTGGTCACCGACGACCCGCAGGGCGTCCGGAAGCAGATCGGCCAGCTCGGGCGCTACGCGCAGGTCCCCTTCTACCGCGCGATGTTCGAGGCGGCCGGCTACCCGAACGCCGCCGAGGGCTATTCCGACGAGTTGCTCGACAACCTCGTGGTGTCGGGGACCGAGGCGGAGGTCGCGGAGCGGCTGGCCGCGTACGTTGCGGATGGCGCCGGGCACGTACTGGCGGCGCCGTTGATCGAAGCGGATGATCGCGAGGCCTCGATCGCACGTGCGTTCGCGGCAATTGCGCGCGCCGACGCGCTGGTACGGAGTTAGCTCATGCGAATCCTCGTCGCCTTCGATGGCAGTGAGGGCGCCCACGAGGCGCTGCGAGTCGCCTCGGAGATCGCGCTGCCATCGCGTGGTTCGGTGGTCGTCTGCTGGGTGCTCAACCCGCTTGTCGACGCCGCCGACGTCGTCGCCGCCACCACCGCTGAAGCGATGGTCCAGGTAGAGGCGCGGGCGAGCGAGGCGATCGACGACGCGCTCGCCGGCCTCGAGACCAGCGCGACCGTGCGGATCGAGTCGGTCGCGCGTGGCGAGGACACCGCCGAGCGGCTGGCGCGCGTCGCCGCCGAGGAAGGCGCAACGCTGTTGGCGATCGCCAGCCGTCGTGCGGTTGGCTGGCGCGGCAACCTGATGGGGAGCATCGCGCAGGAGGTGCTACGCCTCAGCACCTGTCCGGTTGTGATCGTGCGTCCCGACCACCGCGACTGATGAGCCCGGCGATCCCACCGTCTCGCGGAGAGCCGGCGACCCCGTTTGCGCTGTCAGCGTCAGTCCGGTCCCGCACGCTCGCGCTTGGCTGCCGCCAGCTCTCGGAGTTCCGTGCGCGCGCCGCTGAAGAGTGCACGCACGTCGTGTCGGTTGAGGATGAATATCCCCAGTGCCAGCACCAGGTAGACATACGTCATCGCGAGGTGCACACCGTCGATCGGGATCAAGAACTGAACCATGAACAGGCCGAACAGCGCGATCGCTTCTCGGCGGTTGAGGCTCAGGCTGACCAGCACCGCCACCGCGAACGCCGACTGCGCCGCGGTGAGCCAGACCTCGTGCTGTTGGCGCGTATCGAGGGGTAACGAATCGAAGCTGCCGCTTGCGGCGGAGAACGCGACCGGCAGACCGCCGATCAGAAGCGTCCACTGGTTCACCTTCGAGGAGAGCAGCGCACCCATCGCGACGGTTGCACGACCTCGGTAGGCGAGGATGCCGGCCACCAGGAACTCCGGCGCTTCCGAGGCCAGCGGCGCCAGCCACTGCACGAGCAGGAACTCGTCGACACCCAGTTCCGTGCCCGTGTGGATCAGCCCCTCGGCGAACGGCTCGGCGGAGAGAAAGATGCCGGTCGCGGCAGCAAGGAACATCGCGATCAGCACGCTCCGTCGCTGCGTCCTGGGGAGCCCGCCGATCGCGCGCGCCGGCCCGACCAGCTCCGGCTCGTCGCTTTCCAGGCGGGCGATGATCACCACGTAGCCGACGAAGATCGCGGCCAGCACCACGGTGTCGATCAGCGAGATGCTGCCCTTGAACGGGATCGTGAGGGAGTACACGGTCGCTACACCAAGCGCGATCACGTCGATCGAATGACTGCGCTCCAGCTTCAGCAATTTGCCGCGCGTCCGGAACCAGAACAGGAAGAAGACGAACGACCAACCGAGGCCGATCAGTAGCCGGTTGCCACCGGTCATGTTCGCGACGGCGAATGGGGCGAAGCTCGGGTCGGTGCCGGCCTTCCAGGCGAAGGTCATGTCGACCGCGTACTCCGGCAGGACGGCGACCAGCGCAATGAACGCGACCGCGAGCGCCTGGGAGATCTCGACCTCGGCGGCTTCAGCCGCCCACGCAAGGAGGAACGCGGCCGACACGATCGCGAGGCCGAAGATCGCGGTGTCGGCGACGACACCGATGTGGATCCCGCTGAGCCGCAGGGTGACGGCGGGAAGTTCGAGTGCGCCGACGATCAGGATGATCGGGGCAGCGCCGATACGTGGGCGCCGCCTCCCTGTCCCCTCGGACCGTCGCTCGTTCACATGCCGCCCGTCGTCCAAGTTGCGCTGCGACTGACATGATGCGTGCATGACCGGCGACAGCGAAAGCACCTCCGAACGGCTGGCGAATTCACGCCTGCTGGACACGGGCGCGCAGGCTGAAATCTACGAATGGGGCGACGGGCGAGTGCTGCGTCTGCTGCCGGCGACCAGTTCCCCGACCGAACTCGCGGCTGAAGCCGCTGTCATGCGCGCGGCCTTGGGCGCGGGTGTCCCCGTACCCGCCGTCCACGAGGTGCTGACGATCGACGGACGCCCCGGGATGGTGCTCGATCGGATCGATGGCGGTCCGATGCTCTCGGTGATGCTGGGACGCCCGTGGAAACTTTTGCCGTTGGTGCGGCGATTTGGACGAATCCAGGCCGGCATCCATGGATCAGCGGTCCCCGCGGACCTGCGGTCCGTGCATGAGCAGGTGACGGCGCAGCTCGATCGGCTCGAGCTGGAAGCGCCTGCCCTCCGCGAATGGGCTCTTCGCGAACTGGAGCGCCTGCCGGCTGGTGCATCGCTCCTGCATGGCGACTACCACCCGTTGAACCTGCTGATGAACCACGGCGATCCAGTGGTGATCGACTGGCCGGGCGCAGCGGTTGGCCCCCCCGAGGCCGATATCGCCCGCACTCGGTTGTTGGTGGAGGCGGCAGAGCCGCCAAACGGTTCCCCGCTGTTGCTCACGCTGATGGGGGCGTTTCGGACACGCTTGTTCCTGCCGCAGTACCTGCGCGGCTACCGTCGCGTCCGCGACTATGACCGCGAGCTGGTCGCTCGCTGGCTCCCCGTCCGTGCGGCCGATCGCCTCGCCGAGGCACCGCCGAACGAGCGAGCCGTGTTGCTGAAGCTGCTGCAAGCAGGCGGCGCGCCGGTCTAGGCGACGCCACCGCCGTAGAGCACCGTCCTCAGCTCCATCCCTAGGTTCTGGCGTCGATGGTCATCTGGTCTCCGTGACCGAGTCTGGGGGCCGCCTGTTAGCGAGGCATTATGCGCGCGCGGCGACCAAGATCACGCTCCCGCCTCCGCGAGGGCGCTCCCGCATTCGAGGCGCGCTACGATTCATCGGTGAGTGAACCACGCGTCACCCTCGCCGACATCGAAGCAGCACGCGTGCGCATCGCCGAATTTGTGCGACTGACGCCGACGATCCCGAGCCAGGCGCTCCTTGAGCGTGTCGGGGTGCCGGTGACGCTGAAGCTGGAGAATCTCCAGCGCACCGGATCGTTCAAAGTGCGCGGCGCGAACAACGTCCTCGCTGGCCTCGACATCGTGCCGAGCGGCGTGATCGCCGCGAGCGCCGGCAACCACGCGCAGGCGGTCGCGCTGGCGGCCTCGCAGCGTGGCATCCCCTCGACCGTCGTCATGCCCGCCACCGCGCCCGCGGCCAAGCAGCAGGCGTGCCGTGGCTACGGCGCCACGATCGAACTGGTCGAGGGCTCACTCGCCACTGCACAGGCCCGCGCCCGCGAGTTGGCGGCGGAGCGCAATCTCTTCTACATCCCCCCCTACGACGCCCCCGCGATCGTCGCTGGGCAGGGCACGCTCGGCCTCGAGTTGCTGGAACAGGTCCCCGACCTGGAGACGGTGATCGTGCCCGCCGGCGGTGGCGGACTGCTGGCCGGCGTGGCCGTGGCGGTGAAGTCGCGACGCCCGAACGCGCGGGTGATCGGCGTCCAGACCAGCGCGATGAACGGCATCGTTGAATCGTTGCGCGCGCAAGCGCCTGTCGTCGTGCTCCCGCGCCACACGATTGCGGATGGTGTGGCGGTCGCCGGTCCGTCCCCGCTCACGCTCGAGCTCATCCGTCAGTACGTCGACGACGTTGTCGACATCAGCGAGGAGTCGATCGCCCGTGCGATCGTCTTCCTGCTGGAGCGGGCACGCGTGGTCGCCGAGGGTGCGGGCGCTCTGGCGGTGGCGGCGCTGCTGGACGGAACCGTGCAACCGACGGGGCACACGGTCGCCGTCGTGTCCGGCGGGAACATCGACGTCAACGTCCTCGATCGGCTGGTTGATCGCGGCCTTGAGGCGGACGGGCGACGGCAGCGGATCACGGTCGCGACGGCCAACGTGCCGGGCGAACTGGAGCGCATCAGCGGTGCGATTGGGCGCGCCCGCGCGAACATCGTCCACGTGGAACACGATCTGTCCGCGCCTGATCTGCCGGTCGAGGTCGCCCGCCTCACCGTCATCCTCGAGTTGCCTGAGGCCACCGCAATCGAGCGGGTGCGGGCGGAGTTCCTCGAATCCGGCTTCGTCATCGGCAGTCGGACGGATTTCGTTACGCCGGCCGCGTCAAACTGGCCGAGCTAGCGGCGGAACCGGAGTACCGATGCACGACGACCTGCGCGCGAAGATCGACGAGGTGTTCCCCAGCGTCCGAGCCGACCTCGAGCGCCTCGTGCGGGTGCCGTCGATCAGCCTCGATGGCCCCGACACACCCGCGCTGCGAGCGGCAGCCGACCTCGTCGTCGAGCTGCTGACCGCGGCCGGTGCGCCCGCGCGCAAGCTCGAGCTGCCGGACGCCCCGGCCGCCGTCTTCGCCGAGGCCGCAGGGCCCGAGGGCGCGCCGACGGTCCTGCTCTACGCGCACTACGACGTGCAGCCACCCGGCAACCTCGATGACTGGAGCGGCGATCCGTTCGAGCCGGTAGAGCGGAACGGCCGCCTCCACGGGCGCGCCGCTTCCGATGACAAGTCAGGCGTCGCCGCGCACCTCGCCGTGCTCCGGGCGTTCGAGGGCGCCCCACCGGTCAACCTCAAGCTGTTCATCGAGGGTGAGGAGGAGATCGGGTCGCCGAACTTCGCCCGCTTCATCGAGACGTTCGAGGACGAACTGCGTGCCGATGTGATCGTGATCGCCGACTCCGAGCACTGGGCCGTCGGGCAACCGGCGCTCACCACCTCGTTGCGCGGCGTGGTCGACTGCGTCGTCGAGGTGCGGACGCTCAACGCGGCGGTGCACAGCGGTCAGTTCGGCGGCGCCGTCCCTGATGCGCTCAGCTCGCTCGCGCGCCTGCTCGCGACCTTGCACGACGACGAGGGCCGCGCAGCCGTCGAGGGACTGGTCGCGACCGAGGCTGACCCGCTGGACCTCACCGAAGCGGATCTGCGCGACCACGCCGGGGTCGTCGACGGCGTGGAGCTGGTCGGCGAAGGATCGCTCACCTCGCGGTTGTGGCGACGCCCCGCGATCTCGGTGCTGGCGATCGATGCACCTCGGATCTCTGAGGCGATCAACCAGATCGTGCCAGTCGCCCGCGCGAAGGTCAGCATGCGCCTGGCGCCCGGCGACGATGGTCCGCGGGCGCTGGCCGCGCTGACGCGCCACCTCGAGAGTCACGCGCCCTGGGGGGCGCGGGTGACGGTGAAGCCGGGGCCCGGCATCGCCGCGCCGTTCGAGCTGAACACCGAGGGCGCAGCCTACGACGCGTTCCGCGCCGCCTACCTCGAGGCGTGGGGGCGCGAGTCGATCGAGATCGGCATCGGCGGCTCGATCCCACTGGTCGCGGACCTCCAGGTGGCATACCCGGAGGCGAGCATCCTGCTCACCGGCGTGGGCGAGCCGACGAGCCGGATACACGGGCCCGATGAGAGCCAGGACCTCCAGGAGCTGCGCCGCAATTGCCTGGCCGAGGCGATCGCTCTTTCGCTGATCGGGGGCAACTAACGGAGGACGTGCAGCGTTAACAGCTCGGGCCCCCAGATGGCGTGAAGGAAGCACAACGATGTGTACCTCGATCCTCGGGCGTGACGGTCGGCCGATTCAGCTCAAGTGGCACAGCCTCCGCCGCTATACCGGAGATGCGCCGATCGCGCGGGCGAACCTGGAAGCAGGGTTCGAGGGAGACGCCGTGATGGAGGTCGACCTCCGTCTCACCCGTGATGGTCACTGGGTGGCTCTCCACAATGACACGCTCGACGAGGAAACCAGCGGGACCGGCGGCGTCGCCCAGCAGGATCGCAGCGACCTCCAGTCGCTGCGGATGCGCACACCGTCCGGGCGCGATACCGGCGAGCCGCTGGTATTCCTCGAAGAGCTGGTCGAGGCCGCGCACCGCTGGTCGCTCTCGCGCGCCGAACTGCAGCTCGACATGAAAGTGACGGCCGAGGAGCTGAGCGACGCCGTCCTCGATCGGTTCGCGCGCGAGGTCGGACCGCTGCGCGCTTCCTTCTCGCTGTCCGGAACGGACCCGGAGGCCCTCGCCCGATTGCGGTCCGCGGTGCCCGGAATTCCGGTCACCCTCTCGTGTTCGCGACAACTCGGAGGGGCGCGGGACCAACACCAGTTCGAAGGTCGTGTTGCCGCCGCGCTCGCGCGGCTCGATAGCGCCTCGATGATCTGGGTGAACCACCGGGTGTTGCAGGCGGCCTACCGCACGGGCTTCGATCTCGTGGGGTTCACGCACCAGCGTGGTGTTCGCGTCGACACCGGGACCATCGATGTAGGTGCGCCAGGCTGGCTCGCCGGTCTGCTGCTCGCGGTGCAGGCCGGTGTTGACCGGATCACCACCAACTCGCCGTGCGGTCTGCAGGAGCAGGTCACACACGCCCTGAAGCTCTCGCGGCAACGAGCGCCCGTCGGCTAGCTACGCCTCGGCGACGGCCACCGCTCGCAGTCGCTTCTCACTCCACCGATGCTCCTCGCCGGCTCTGCGATCCGGCCTCGTGCCGCGGCGTATCCTCTCGGAAGCGGTCGGCGTGATCGCGCCTGTCCGACGACACGCTGACGGGCGCCCGACGTGCCACAGATGAATGGCGAACCACGTCTCGAACTTACCGATCAACCGACTCGGGTTGCGGTCGCCGCGGTCGAGGACGGCCTGGCTGCGTTCAACGAGCAGCAGGCGGGCCGAGTCGACGCGCGAGACCTCGCCGTGCTGATTCGTGATCCTGAGACGGACGAGACCATCGGCGGGCTGATCGGCCGCACGTCGCTCGGGCTGTTCTTCGCCGACCTCGTCTACGTGCCGGCGGGCATGCGGGGAAGCGGCTTCGGCACGCGGGTGATGCAACTGGCGGAAGAGGAGGCGATACGTCGGGGCTGCTCCACCGCCCTCCTCTACACGATCGTCTTTCAGGCTCCGGAGTTCTACGCCCGCCTCGGGTATACGGAGGTCGGCCGTGTGGAGTGTGCGCCGCCCGGGCACACGCGAGTCGTGATGAGCAAGCTGCTTCGCTAGCGGGCTATTCGATCGATGCTCCTCGCAGGCGGAGCGAGTTGGTCATCACCGACACCGAAGAGAAGGCCATCGCCGCCGCGGCGACGATCGGGTTGAGGAACCCGCGCTCGCCGAAGATCGGTTGGAGGACCGCCGGCACCGCCGCCCCATCGAGCACCGGGCTGAATAAGACGTAGCCGAGACCCGCCGCGATCGGGATCAGCGCCACGTTATATGCGAAGGCCCAGCCGAGGTTCTGCCACATCGTGCGCATCGTCGCGCGGCTGATCGCGATCGTCGTCGCGATCCGGGCGATGTCGGGGCGCACGAGGGTGACCGGGGCCGCCTCGAGTGCGACGTCCGTGCCCGTCCCGACCGCGATCCCGACGTCTGCGGCGGCCAGCGCGGGCGCGTCGTTGATGCCGTCGCCGACCATTGCCACTGTGCTGCCCTCGGACTGGTAGCGGCGCACCAGCTCCGCCTTGTCCTCCGGCCGCACCTGCGCGACCACCTCGGTGATGCCGACGCTGCGTGCGACGGCATCAGCCGTCTGCTGCTGATCGCCGGTGAGCATCACGACCCGCACGCCGAGCTTGCGCAGCCGCTCGATACCGGCGGCCGCACCCTCGCGCACCTGATCGGCGACGGCGATCAGCGCTGCCGCTTCGCCGTCGATCGCCACGCGGATCGGTGTTTCGCCCCGCAGCCCGGCGGCGTTGGCGAGGCCATCGAGGGTCGCGCGTCCGGGCGCCGGCACGCCGCGGCTTCCGAGCAGTTCGTCGTTGCCTACCAGCAGTTCGTGGGCGCTGAGGCGCGCGATCACGCCTTCGCCGGCGACCGCCTCGAAGGTGAGCGGCCAGTCGAGGTTCACCGCGCGCAGCTCCGCCTCGCGGACGATCGCTGCCGCGTACGGGTGCTCCGAGCCGCGCTCCGCGGAGGCGACAAGTCGGATTAGTTCGTCGGCATTCACCGGGGCGCCGTCCAGGAGCCAGACGCTGACCACCTCGGGACGGCCTTCGGTGATCGTGCCGGTCTTGTCCAGGAGCACCGTGTCGATCGACCGCGCGTGCTGGAGCGCCTCGGCGTCTCGGATCAGGATGCCGTGCTGAGCGGCGCGTCCCGTTCCCACCATGATTGCTGTCGGCGTTGCGAGACCGAGGGCGCATGGGCAGGCGACGATCAAGACCGCGACGGCGTTGAGGATGCCGAAGGTGAGCGCCGGATCGGGACCGAAGACCAGCCACGCGACCAGCGTCAGCGCGGCGATGCCAAAGACCACCGGTACGAAGATCGATGCGATGCGATCAGCGAGGCCCTGGATCGGTGCCTTCGAACCCTGCGCGTCCTCGACGAGCTTGATGATGCGCGCCAGCGCGGAGTCGGCGCCCACGGCCGTCGCGCGGACCTTCAGCATCCCGGAGGTGTTCAGCGTCGCGCCGAACACGTCTTCACCCGCGTGCTTGGCGACCGGCACGGACTCACCGGTGAGCATCGATTCGTCGACCGCGGAGGTGCCTTCGGTCACCTCGCCATCGACCGGGATCTGCTCGCCGGGGCGGATCAGGACGATGTCGCCGGCCTGGACCGCGCGGACCGGAATCTCGTACTCCTCGCCGTCCTCGATTACCCGCGCGGTCTGCGGACGGAGCGCGATCAGCGCGCGCACGGCGTCCGAGGTGCGGCCCTTGGCGCGCGCCTCCAGCAGCCGGCCCAGCAGCACGAAGAAGATGATCGCGCTGGAGGTATCGAAGAAGACCGCACCCTCGAGGCCTTCGACCGACTCGAACACCTGGGGCAGGAACGTCGCGACGATCGAGTAGCCGAACGCCGCCGAGGTACCGACGGCGATCAGTGTGTTCATATCCGTCGCGCCGTGGCGCCCGACCCGCCATGTGCCGGCGTAGAACTGCCAGCCCGCCCAGAACTGCACCGGCACCGCCAGTGCGAAGAAGAGCGGGTGCAGGAACCAGCGCGGTATGTCGTGGAAGGCGCCTATGAAGTGATTGAGGGCCATAAACCCGACGAGGAACCCGGCGATGACACCGGCGACGATCGTCTTGCGGCGGAGCAGCTCGTACTCCGCGCGGCGCTCTGCCTCGAGGCGGTCGCGCGCGCCCTCGTCCTCGCGGTCGGAGACCAGCAGGTCGTAGCCCGCGCGATCGACGGCGGCGCGCAACGCGTCGAGCGGCACGCCCGCGGCTTCGATGCTTGCTTCCTCGGTCGCCAGGTTCACGCGCGCCGCGGTCACTCCATCCACCGAGGACAGCGCCTTTTCGACGCGGCGGACGCAGGACGCGCAGGTCATTCCGCGGACGTCGAAACGCAGCGATCCGGAGGCCACCCCGCTGGGGGCCTCCGGAGTTACAGACTCGGTGTCGGTGGTCATCGGTATCCCGTTCGGGCTACTTGTTCGCCAGTTCGTACAGCTCGGACAGTTCGTCGAGGACGCCCGTGTCGCCGCGTGAGATGCCCTCGACGACACAGTGGTGGAGATGCCCGTTCAGCATCTTCGCCTCCATCTTTTCGATGGCGCGGCGAATCGCGTAGGTCTGCTTCAGGACATCCACGCAGTACTGATCCTCTTCGACCATCTTGCGGACACCGCGCAAGTGCCCCTCGATGTAGGCGAGGCGCTTCAGGACATCGTCGTGTGTGCCGCCATCCATGTGGCTTAGGCCTCGACCGGGATGGCGATGGCGGCCTGCATTGGCTGGCCCCACGGCATCTCGATCGTCTGGAGGTTGAAGCGGTACTCGCCGCTGCTGAGGTCGGCCTTCAGTCGCGCCTCGGCGTCGGTCGGGGCGACGAGCATCTGGCGGCCGCAGCAGCAGCCCTCGGCGTGCTGATCGGCGACGGCGCGGTCGAGCCCGAAGCCGGCGGTGCAACTACACGGGCAGGCGTAGTTGATGTCGGCGCCCTTGTCGGTGCCGGTCACGGTGTAGGTCGGTACCCAGTTCGGGTCGGCGGCGGTGCCGCCGTGTTCCGCGGCCGGGGCTGCGTCGCCGAGCGGGTAGCCCTCGGCCTCGGTTGCGGCGGCGACGCGGTCGATCACCGCTCCGCTCGCGACCTCGATGACGAAGGACTTGCCATCCGGATCGCCGGAAACGAAGGTCGCGCCGTCGACGGTGCCGACGGCTTTCTGGATGGTGGCGATGCAGTGCTCGCAGGTGACGTCGGGGGCGTAGAGGGTGAGTTGCATTTTCGGATCCTCCTGGATAGGGATGAGCTAGAAGATGATCATAGCAGACCCCCCTCCGGGGGGTGAGGGGATGTCACGTGATCTTGCCGCACGGGCCGCGCAGTGTGGAGATGGCGTGAGGTCGCGAGCGGTCGGGCGGTCGGTCGCCGCGGGCGACCGGGACGCTCGCGGGCGGCGAGCGCTGTGGAGTGGGCGACGGGTAGCAGGCCGCGAGAACGGTGGATTGGGCGACCGGGAGCGGGCCGCGGGTGCGGTGCAGTGAGCAATCGGGATCGGGCAGCGCGCGAGGCGAAGTTCCTGCCGGAGGGGTGATGGACAACCTGGAGTCGGTGTGGCCGTGGGGGCTGGCGGTGGTGGCGGCGGCGCTGTTGTTCGCGGGGGTGCGGGCGGGCGATCGGGTCGCGGAGGTGCGGCTGTCACCGGATTCGGCGCGGCTGGGAGCGTGGGTCCTGGCGGGGTTCGCGGCGTATCTAATCGTTTCGGAGCTGGGTGACGCGGTGACGATTCCGCAGCCGTGGGGCGAGATCGCGGCGGTGGCGCCTGCGGTGGTGCTGGCGGTGTTCTACCTGATGCACATCGCGGAGGACTGGCGGTTCGAGGTGACGAACGCGCTGGTTCGTTCGGGGCAGGTGGTGTTGATGGGAGCGCTGCTGGCGGGGTGGGGGCTGGCTGCGAGCATCGCGTTCGAACGGCTGACGGAGTGAGGTGCCGCGGCGCTACGGGCGGAGCGCCAAGAAGGCATCGACGATCTGCATGGTCACCTGCGGATGCTGGCTAACGACGGAGTCGCTGACCATCAGGAGCATGTTGGCGTTGCGATAGATGCTGGCGCCCTGGTAGTCGCAGTCGGCGTAGCGCGAACTGTGGACGCCTGCAGCGCCCATGCGGCCATTCACCCCGAGTTGCCACTCGGCCTCGAGATCGGCGATCGAGGGGAAGACCCAGAGTTGGAAGCTGACATCGTCGCGGCTTTCAAGGGTGAGCGGGCCCGCCATCCACTGGAGCGAGACGGTTGAAGCGCCGGACGGACAGCCGGGCTGCTCATAGGGAACGTAGATCAGGCCCGCTGACTCAAGCTGATCGAGCAGGTTGCCAGCGCCGAGTGGCGCACCGGTCGCAGGCGGGACGAGCGCGAACTGGTGGATTTCCGACGGCAGCGGTCCCCCAGGGAGGCCGAGGAAGATCTCGGCAGACCGCAGCGACTGCGTCGAGAAGGCCTCACCGGCGGGCGTCCAGAGCACCATGTTGCCCTGCCGATAGATCCGTGCCGGAGCACGGTCGCACTCAAGCACGGGGTGCAGGGCTTCGTACGAATAGACGATCCACTCCTCGGCGGCAGCTTGCTCGGACGGGTAGACCCAGAGGATGAACGGGGCGTCGCCGCCGTACTCGGCGCCGGGGAGTCCGTTGACCTGGGCGCAGGCGAAGGTGCGTCCGGTGGGCTGGACGTGGATGTCGTTCGCGTCGATGGAGCGGAGGAGGTCGGCGGCGCTCCAGGGGGCGCCGGTGTCAGGGTCGGCACCGGGCATGGCGGGCGTTGGGGTGCCCACGGAAGGACTCGTGGGCGTCGGGGTCGCCGTCGGTGTGCTGGTCTCGAGGAAGCTGGAACGGGTGGCGGTTGGTTGAGGTGAGCGGCCGGGGGTCGGGGTGGCGTTCGGATCGACGAATTCGACACGGAGCTTGCCGGGGATGAGGGCGTCGGCGGAGAGGGTGACGTAGACGTGGCCGTCGCGGACTTCGACGGGGTAGCGATCGAGGTCACGCGGGGCGGGGCCGAAGACGCGCATTCCTCGTTGGTCGTACATCGCGCCGTGGCAGGGGTCGCGGAACCAGCCGGCAGGGGTGCCGGAATCCTGGATCCCGTAGGCGTCGGCGTCGGGATCCCAGATGGTGCGACAGCCGGAGTGGGTGTCGTCTGCGTTCAGGGCGAGGAAGTCGCCCGATTCGAGGCGGACGAGGTGAAAATACCAGATCACCGCCGGGGAGTTGATCGCCGGTTGAGCCCTCGAGCGTGGTTCTGTGGACCTCGGTACGGTCCGCGAATGTGGTGACCGATGCCGGCGGAAAGCTGTCGGCCGGACCTGCGTCGAAGGTTCCGGAGACGGAGCCCGAGCTACAGGCGAGGACGAAGAGCACGGGGAGCAGCGACGGCAGCGCGGCGCGCATCGATCCACCTCGTCGGGGCGTGTGCCCGAGCCAAACGTGTTGGCCAGGCGAGCGCCCTCAGACATCGCGGTATCTCACCGAACACTGACCACGATAGCGCTTTCAGAGCGCTGTGTATCAGCTGACGCCGTGCGCTTTCGAGCTGTCACGGTGTTTCACGTCGTCAATCGTGAGCGGGTGTCAGTCGGCGCGGGTGAGGGCGCCCCAGACGGTGACGCAGAAGGGGACGAGGTAGGTGAGCGGGATTTTCCACCACATGGCGCCGGTGGCGTTACCGGTCATGAGCAGGTCGCCCTGGTTCAACGCCGTGAGGATCGTGCCGACGACGAGGGCGGTCGCGGCGGCGCGACGGAGGGTGGTCCGCGACTGCACGAAGTGGCGCGCGCAGAGCGGGACGACGGCCTGACCTCGAGCGCCGCGGTAGCGGGCCGCGCGCTGGCAACGGTCGCAGGCGGGGAGCAGAGCGGCAGGCGTTGGTGGTGGTTGCTCGGCCATCGGCGGAGTGTGCGCGCTGGGACGCGGAGGTGGCTAGCGCAGTCGGAGTGGCGCTCTAGCTGCCGCCGGCGGCGGCTGCGGGGGCGGCTGGCTCGTCGAAGCGGCGGACTTTGGGGGTACGCGCGATGATCGGGGCGATCACCAGCACGGAGGTGACGCTGAGGGCGCCGAGGGCGATCAGCGTGGCGCGTTCGCCGAAGGCGTCGGCGGCGAGGCCGACGGGGAGGCTGACGAGCTGGAATCCGGCGAAGGCGAGGAAGGTCAGCGACGCGACGCGGCCGTAGTAGCGCGGGTCGGCCTCGGTGACGATCAAGGCGCTGTTCAGCGTCTGGAACGCGCCGAGCCCAACGCCGAAGAGGAACATCGGGATCAGGACGATGACGAGGGTGGGCGCCAAGCCGGTCAGCATGAGCGCGATCCCACCGAGGACACCGCCGGCGCTGTAGATGGTCAGCGCGCGCGGCGATGAGGCGATCGAGGCGACGGCGAGGCTGGCGATGAGGCCGCCGATTGCGTTCGCGGTCTGGAGGATGCCGAAGTCCTCGGCGTCGCGGCCCAGCTCGTTGGAGACGAAGCCGGGGAGCACGGTGGTGGAGGAGAGGCCGAGCAGGATCAGCATGAAGAAGAGGGTCAGCATCCAGCGCAGGCGCGGCTCGCCGCCGACGTAGCGAAGGCCCGCGATCAAGTCGACCCACATCGAGGGACGTCCGGGGCCGCCCTTGTTCCGGGCGGAGGGCACCCACAGCAGCGACACGGTGGAGACGACGTAGAGCGCGGCCATGGCGAAGTAGGCGCCGGACGCGCCGATGGTGGCGGCGGCGACCATGAGCCCGGCGATCGCCGGCGCCCAGATCCGCGCCGCGTTGAGGGCGACCTGGTTCAACGCGACAGCGTTCCCGCGTAGTTCCGAGCCGACGATTTCGACGACCCAGGCCTGCCGTGACGGCCCGATGAACGCGAAGGTGGCGCCGTTGATCAGCGAACCAATCGCGAGGTGGTACAGCTCGATCCGGTCGGCGGCCAAGAGCATGCCGGTGACGATGAAGACGGTCATCGTGATGAGTTGCCCGGTGATGGTGACGAGCTTCTTGGACGCGCGGTCAGCAAGGGTGCCGCCGAATGGTCCGAGGACCGCCTGCGATACCCCTTGCCCCACGAGGACCAGCCCGACGGCGCCATTGCGCCCGGTGAGGTCGAAGGCGACGATCGCCTGCACCACCGTGGACATGAAGAAGCCGGTCATGGAGCCGAGTGATCCGGCCCAGAGGATGGCGAAGCTGCGGATCGACAGGGCGGCGAACGAGCGGCGCACGTGGGGTCCCTTGGGGTGCTACCGCATCCGCGGCGCGGAGAGCGTAACGCCGCCAGCCGGGACGCGCCCCGCTCGTTCGTGCAGGGATCCGCTGGGGCGGCGATCATGCTGGGAGCGCCCGGAGGTTCGGGCAGGAGACGGGGACGACGCGATGACCGATCAACCACTACCGACCGCGCTGATGCGGCTCCGCCTGGGTCAGGAAGACGCTCACTACGGAGGCAACCTGGTCGCGGGTGGGCGGCAGATGGAGATCCTGGGCGACCTGGCGACGGAGCTGGCGATGCGCTACGACGGCGACGAGGGGCTGTTGCGGGCCTATGAGTCGGTGGAGTTCCTGGCGCCGCTGTTCGCCGGTGACTGGATCGAGGCGCGCGGGACGATCGTCGAGGTGGGTGCGACGAGTCGGAAGTGCGAGTTCGAGATCTGGAAGGTCGGGACGGCTCGCCTCGATGTCAGCGAATCGGCGGCGGAGTTCCTCGCCGAGCCGATCCAGACGCTGCGCGCGGTGGGGACGACGGTGGTGCCGAAGGGGCATCAGCGGATGAATCATTAAGTGGGGTTGGCGCCCGGGGAATCCGGGCCGCCGACGCCACCGGAGTTCGTGAGCGCGGATATACTCCGGCAACAGATGTCACAGACGACGACACCGCCTACCGAGGACGCGGACCTGCGCTCGGTGCTGCGGAACTCGCAGTTTCGACGGATCTGGGCGGCAGGCATCTTCACCTCGATGATGCGCTGGCTCGATCTGCTGGTGCTTGGCGTCTTCACGTTCGACCTGACCGACTCAGCGGGCCGCGTGGCGATCGTCATCATGGTGCGGATGCTGCCGCGGCTGTTTTTCGGGGTCGCGCTGGGGACGCTCGCGGATCGGGTGAACCGCAAACACCTCTGGGTGGTCGCGCTGCTGGGGCTGGGTAGCGCGTCCGCGACGCTCGGGGCGCTGATCGCCAGCGGCGAGGTTGTCTACTGGCACATCCTGGTGGCCGTGTTCGCGATGGGTACGTTCTGGGCGACCGAGTTCCCGGTGCGCCGTGCGCTGATCGCCGATGTCGTTCCGGACGAGGCGATCGCGCCGGCGATCAGCATCGACTGGACGACCGACTCGCTGAACCGGATGGCCGGCCCGGCGCTCGGCGGCGGGTTATTCGTCACCGTGGGCGCAGAGGGCGCCTATCTGCTGATGGGATGCGTGTTCCTGGTGGCGGCGCTCGTCGCGTCCACGTTGCGCTACACGGCGATCGGCCGGGACGTGGACGACCACAGCGGCTTGCTTCAGCATTTCGCCGGCGGGCTCCGCTACGTGCGCACGAGCCGCCTGTTGATCGGCGCGCTGATGGTGACGGTCGTCTTCAACATCGTCTTCCCGACGTATCAGAGCATGATCCCCGTGATCGGTAAGGACGTGCTGGGTGCGGATCCGTTCCGAGTCGGTCTGATGAGCGCCACGGAGGGTCTGGGCGCCGTGTTCGCCGCGCTCTGGATCGCGAACCGGGCGACCGCCCGTTCGTACGCGCGCATTTACTACTTCGGGACCGGTCTGTTCCTCGCCTGCGCGCTCGGCTTCTCGCAGTCCTCGGTGTACCTGGTGTCCTCGGCGCTGCTGTTCACGGCGGGGTTCGGCTTCTCGTCCTTCGCGACGATGCAGACGACGATCCTGATCCGCGCATCCGCCCCCGCGATGCGTGGGCGGGTGCTGGGCGTGCTGTCACTGGCGATCGGGGCGGGGCCACTGGGGGCGTTGCAGGTGGGTCCGCTGGTCGCCGCGTTTGGCGAGCAGACGGCGCTGACGATCGTGGTCCTCGAGGGGATCGTGATGCTTGCGGTGGTTGGGGCGGTGTGGCCGATGTTGCGGCAGCCGGGTGTGCCGACGGCGCGCGAGGCGGTCGCGCCGGCTCCGTGAATCGAATCGATCGCGCAGCGCGTCTAACGCAGCAGGAGCGCGAGGCCAGCGGCGAGTCCAGCGGCCGAGGCGATCCAGGCACCGATGACGACGGGCTTTGATGCGTTGGTCGCGCGGAGCGCAATCGCAACGATTCCGATCGGTCGGACTGATGTGTTCTTTTCCATGAGCGAAGGGTACCAACAGGCGAAAGGCCTCGACCGTCTCGCCGCGCGGCGGGAGAGGGTCAGGAGCTGACGGCCTCCCGGAACAACTGGCTGTAGCGCTGATGATCGACGTCCGTGGCGACGTCGATGGCGGTGTTCATGCTGGGTTGCCACGGCTCTTCGCGGCTGGAGGTGTGGTGGGGGCGCTGATCGACGACTGTCTCGCCACGGGTCCAGGTGCCAGCCAGTTCGACGCGGACCGGGTGGTTCGAGGTGGTCAGCGCGCCCGGGTCGATGACGCTGGCGACGCAGCCGGCGTCACCGAGTCCGGCGGTGTCACGACCGAACGCGTCCATCCTGGAGAGCAGCAGGCGGCCCGCGAGCTGTGCGGCCGGGGCGTCCGATGCCGCGAGCGCTTCCGCCTCCGCGCGGGTGAGCTGGACCTGACGGAAGACCTCCAGGCCGTACATCAGGGTGGGGATGCCGCTCTGGACGACGATATCGGCGGCTTCGGGATCCTGGCGGACGTTGAACTCGCTGGCGGCCGAGGCGTTGCCCATTCCGATCGCGCCGCCCATGAAGACGATGCGCTCGATGCCCGCGTGGACCTCGGGGTGATCGGTCAGCAGTGTCGCGATGTTGGTCATCGGTGCGAGGGGGACGATGGTGATCGGTCGTTCGGCCTCGAGGATGGTGCGGCGGAGGAACGCCACGGCGTGCTCGCGTTCGCGCTGACGTTGCGCGGTTGGCAGCACGAGGCCGCCGAGGCCGTTATCCCCGTGCACGCCGCGGGCGTGACGGGGTGGCTCGACGAGCGGCTGGTTCATGCCGGCGGCGACCGGGACATCGCCGCGCCCGGCGGCCGCGAGGACGTTCAGCGTGTTCGGGACGACATGCTCCAGTTCGACGTTGCCGTGCACGCAGCTCACGCCGAGCACGTTGAGGGCGGGGGAGCGGGCGGCGAGGAGGAGCGCGAGGGCGTCATCGACGCCGGTGTCCACGTCGAGAATGACATCGATGGGCATGGCGGGCTCCTCTGGCGATGCGGGTGCAACGACGACGAAGCGTAGCTGGTTGGCGGACCGACACGTCTCGTCGGCACGTCGTGGCGGGGTTCTAGGTCCAGTTGGACAGTGTCCCCGGGGACGCCGTCGCCGCATCCTATGGTGATGCCAGAAGTCACTACCAGGTCGCAGGCCGATCCGAGCGAGCGCGCGACCTCCGTCTTCGACAGCGAGTTCCGGACGATGACGATCGGCCTGGTGCTGGTCGTGACGCTGGTCGCCTTTGAGGCGCTCGCGGTTTCGACGGTGATGCCGGCGGTCGAGGAGGACCTCGGCGGCGTGCGCATCTACGGGTGGGCGTTCAGCGGCTTCCTGCTGACGAGCCTGATCGGCATCACCTGGGCGGGTGTGACCAGCGACCGAGGCGGCGTGGTGCGTCCGTTCGTCACGGGGTTGATCCTGCTGGGGGCGGGCCTCGTGATTGCGTCGCTGGCACCGGAGATGTGGGTCGTGGTCCTCGGTCGCTGCGTACAGGGGCTGGGCGCGGGGGTGATCCCGGCGATCGTGTATGTGGTGATCGCGCGCGGGTACGACGAGCAGCAACGTCCGCGGCTGTTCGCGCTGATGTCCAGCGCCTGGGTGATCCCCGGGCTCGCCGGGCCGGGCGTGGCCGGAGCGGTCGCCGAGTACGTCCACTGGCGCTTCGTTTTTGCCGGCCTGCTGCCGCTGCTCGCGATCGCCGGTGCGATGGTGATCCCGGCGATGCGGGCCGTCCCCGCGGCCAAGCACGCCGACGAGGGCGGTCGCGTGGCACGCGCCGTGCCGCGCGCGATCCAGCTCTCCCTAGGCGTCGCGCTGATCCTCGGGGGGATCAACAGCGGGAACCCGTGGTGGGCGACCGGCGCGATCATCCTCGGCGTGCTGGTGGCGGCACCGGCGCTGCGGCGGCTGCTGCCGGCTGGGACGCTGACCGCGGCACACGGGCTGCCGGCGAGCATCCTCGGGATGGGGTTGCTCAACATGACCTTCTTCGGTGCGGCGGCGTTCGTGCCGTTCATGGTCACTGACGTACGGGGCTACTCGACGATCACGGCGGGGCTGGTCGTCACCTCGTCGACGCTGAGCTGGACCAGCGGGACGTGGATCGTCGATCGATACGTGCCCCGCTTCGAGGTACGCGTCCTCGCGGCGTGGGGCCTTGCGACGCTGGCGGTCGGGGTCGTCGCGGTTGCGGTGACGCTGATCGACGATGTGCCGATCGCGTGGACGGTATTCGCGTGGGGGATCGCCGGGCTCGGGATCGGCGTCGCGTATCCCTGCTTCTCGCTCAGCGTGCTGCGGGCCGCGGTCCCGGGCGGAGAGGGCACGGCGAGTGCGGCGATGAAGCTCAACGAGGTCCTCGGCGCGGCGCTGGGCACGGGGCTGGTCGGCGCACTTGTCGCGGCCGGCGAAGCCGGCGGCTGGCAGCGCGAGGCGCTGGCGGTCGGGTTCGGATCGATGGCGCTGGCCAGTCTCATGGGCCTCGTGGTCACGCGGCGGCTGCCGAGGGCGGCCGAGTACGTGGCCAGCTCGTAGGTCGGTCGCGGCGGGGCGGTGGTTCGGCGGGGCCGGCTAGCTCATCGTGGGGAAGCTGGTGCGGAACTCGACCGGGCCGAACTGGCGGCTGAGCGCGACGCCCTGGTTCTGGAAGTGGGAGCCGGCGGCGGACTGGCCGTAGAGCCGCTGCGGCTCCGCCGCCATCCGTTCGTAGGCGAGGCGGGCGACCGGCTGCGCGTCCTCGAGCATGAACGGCACGTCGTGTGCGCGCACCTCGAGGACCGCGCGGGTGCCGGAGAGCGCGCCGGGCGGCTTCACGCCGAAGCCGGGATCGAAGAACCCGGCGTAGTGGGTTCGCAGCTCACCGCTGGTCGGGTCGTAGGCGACCATCTCGGAGGCGACGCCGGGTGGGATCACGGCGTACTCGCGGGAGATGAGCAGGTAGAAGTGCTCCGGGTGCAGCACGAGCCGCCCGCCGCGCTCGGCGGTCACGGGCTCCCAGAAGTCGAGCGGCGCGTACTTGTTCTCGACCATCAAATCGAGCAGCGGACTGTCCCGTCGCGCCTGCCAACCGACGAGGCCGTTCTGCGGCAGGTGCACGCTGAGGAAGAGCCCGCCCCCGCTGATCGAGGGCTCCTCGACGCGCCGCCGTTGCTGCCCGACGTCCTCGTAGATCAGGCCGCCCTCGTCGTGTAGCGCGCGCACCTCGGTGGTCGAGAGGGACTGGTCGCCCTCGCTGAGGCGGAGCTGGGCGAGGGCGAGCCCGCGCCGGACGCTGACGGTGAAGCTGGTGGAGTACACCTCGAGCCAGAGGCGCCCGGAGTAGCCGGGGCGGATCTCGTCGAACTGCGCGCCGTTGTCCGTGATGACGCGCGTGAAGATGTCGAGCCGTCCGGTCGAGCTGCGCGGGTTGGTGCGACCTCGGATGTGGGCGGGCAGATCGAGGCGTTCGACCAGCGGGATGAGGTAGGG
The DNA here is from genome assembly GCA_027593235.1 of Chloroflexota bacterium. GTDB lineage: Bacteria > Chloroflexota > Dehalococcoidia > UBA2979 > UBA2979 > UBA6627. The sequence continues at coordinate 3,962 of JAQCIU010000005.1, read as the reverse complement.
GCGACCGCGCTCCAGCACGACGCCGGCGGGATCGTCGAGCTTCAGCGCCGGACCCATCTGCAGATCGCCGAGGCGCTGCTGCACGGTCGATCCGGCGCCGGGCAGGAAGCTGCTGCGCAGCCGGTAGGCGGTACTGCCGAGGCGGAGATCGAGGCTGGCCGGCTGGTACTGCGCGTCCTCGATGGGGTCGCTTTTCGGGGCGACGATCAGGCCGGACGCGACGGCGCTCCGCAGCATCTCGCTCGAAAAGACGCCGGGTCGCGGCGCGGAATCCCAGGCGAGCGGCGCGGTGTTACTCATCAGCTCGGTCGTCACTGCAGGCTGCCCGCTTCCCGAGGTACCCGGTCTCGCCCTCGGCGCGCGTTTGGCTGCCGATCACCGTGGTGGTCACCTGCGGAAATGGTAACTGCGCGATGGGGCTGAACCGAGGCGCTCCACCCGATCATGTCGACAGACGGTCAACACCTATGGCCTCGGGGGTGGCGACCGCTAGCGACCGGTGAAGACGGCGTCGCGCTTTTGCTGGAAGGCGAGGCGGGCTTCTTTCGCGTCGTCGGTCTGACGGAGGGTAGCGGCGGCGAGTTCCTCGTAGCGTCGCTGGGCCTCGAGCTCGGAGCCCATGCCGAGGCGGACGCCCTTCTTGTTCAGGCGAACGGCCATTGGCGGGAGCGCGGCGAGGATGGCGGCGAACTCGGCGGTCTTGTCCGCCAGCTCGTCGGCGGGGACGACGTGGTTGACGAGGCCGATCGCCCCGGCCTCGGCGGCGTCGATCATGCGCGAGGTGAGGATCAGCTCCATCGCCTTCCCCCAGCCGACGAGGCGGGGGAGGAGGTAGGTGGAGCCGAGTTCGGCGCTGATGCTGAGCTTGGTGAAGGGGAGCTGGAAGCGCGCGTTCTCCGAGGCGATGCGGATGTCGCAGGAGAGCGTGAGCGTGAGGCCGCCGCCGACGGCGACGCCGTTGATCGAGGCGATGATTGGCTTCTCGATCTGGAGCGCCGCGAATGTGGCGTCGGCGAGGGACGGGGCGTTGGATGGCCTCGGAGGTTGCGGGGCACCCTCGGTGGTGGCGGTGGTGGCTGGCGTCAGGTCGGCGCCGGAGCTGAAGCCGCGGCCCTGGCCGGTGATGACGATGACGCGGGTGTCGTCGGTCTGGTCCTCGATCGCGAGGGCGTCGTGGAGTTCCTCGGCCATTTGCATGTTGAGGGCGTTGAGTTTGTCGGGGCGGTTGAGGGTGACGGTGGTGATGTGGTTTTCGCGGGTGACGAGGATGGTTTCGTAGGGCACGGTGGGGTCCTTTTCGCGCTGCGCGCGGGGGCGTTGAGGTTCGTCGGAGCCTACCGCGGTGCTCGGCGGTTGGAGAGTACGCGCCGATCTTGCGTTGGGGCGGGGATCGGTATGCACCGCGAGGACTGTTGAGGTCGGGTTGGGATCAGGGTGGCTCCGCCCCCCTGCGACCCCTCCCAACCCGAGATCACGGCGGTCGTCGGTGTCCTCGGTCGCGGGAGGGCAGGGTTTGGGGGTGCTCGGCGAGGTGCTTTTCGCGCTGCGCGCGGGACGTTGAGGTTCCTCCGAGGCTGCCGTGGTGTCGGCGGTTGGAGAGTACGCGCCGATTTTGCGTTGGGGCGGCGATCGGTTTGCACCGCGAGGGGTGTTGAGGTCGGGCTGGGATCAGGGTGGCTCCGCCCCCCTGCGACCCCCCGGCAGGGGACAGCCTTGTCCCCTACAACCCCTCCCAACCCGAGATCACCGCGGTCGTCGGCGCCCTCGGTCGCGGGAGGGCAGGGTTTGGGAGTGCTCGGCGGGGCGTTGAGACTGCGGGCGGCGGCTTGCAGGTCGTGAGTTCAGGTAATGCTAGGCCGACGATTTCGAGCTGGATGACGAGCGTGTGGGAGTGCGAGGTGGGCGGCTGACGGTGTGCAGCGCACGAGCCTCGGGTGACGGTTCGTTCGTCGGGGGCACGCTTCTCTTCGATCGCTCTGCGGGCGAGGCCCCCGACACCCCCGCACGGCTCCGTTGTCTGGACCGCGCTCCGCGCGAGGGGTGTCCGCATGGCCCGTCCAAGCCGAGGGCCGTTGGCCTTCTTCGTCCTCGGTGGCGGCGAGCCAGCCTCGGTGGATTCGGTGGGCACAGGAGACTGCGACCGGCGGCTTGCAGTTCGTGGCTTCTGGTACCGCTAGGCCGACGACCTCTCGGATCGGCGCCCGACACGCTGGCTGATCCGGCCTCCCGGCCTTTTCGCTACGGGTCGATCAGGACTCCGGGGTTGAGGATGCCGTTCGGGTCGACGGCTTTTTTGGCGGCGCGCATTGCTTCGGCGAAGAGGTCGGGGCGTTGCTTGTCGTACTGGGGGCGGTGGAGGCGGCCGACGGAGTGGTGGTGGGTGATGGTGCCGCCGTTGGCGATGAGGGCTTCGGAGACGGCGTGCTTGATGGCTCGCTCCTGGGCGTCGGCGTCGCCGCCTTTGTAGGCGCCTGAGTAGGTGTAGTACGGGGCCGGGCCGTCGGTGTAGACGTGGGTGAAGCGGCAGTTGACGGTGCCGCCGCCGCATTCTTCGTCGAGGACTTTGCGGAAGGCTTCGCGGACGGCGTGGTCGAAGGCGGGCCAGCGGTCCCAGGTGATTGAGGATTCGACGGTGCCGCCGACCATGCCGAGGCCGGCGGCGAGTCCGCCGCCCTTGGGGATGAAGGCGTCGCGCCAGGCGCCGACGGCGCCACCTCGGCCGGTGGGTTCACCGCTGCCGTCGTCGATCAGGATTTCGTCGTCGGGGATGTGGCCGCCGGCGTCGCGGGCGATCTGGACCGCTGCGGCCATCGGCTGGCGCTGGGAGAGTTCGGCGGATTCGAAGCCGATGATCAGCAGCGTGGTGTTGCCGTCAAGGCCGGCGCCGCCCTGTGCGAGGAGCGGGTCGAGGATGCGCAGGTTGGCGGGCCAGAGCTTGGCCTGGACGATGTTGCGCACGGCCTCGTAGCCGGCTTCCCAGGTGTCGAAGGTGACGCCGGCGGTGGCGCGGAAGGTGGGGCGCGCCTGGATGCGCATCCACGCCTCGGTGATGACGCCGAGGATGCCTTCGCTACCGATCACGATGCGGTCGGGGCTGGTGCCGGCGCCGCTGCCAGGGAGGCGGCGAGACTCCCACCAGCCGCTTGGCGTGAGCATGCGCGTCGACTCGACGAAGTCGTCGATGTGGGTGTGGTTGGTGGCGTAGTGGCCGCCGGAGCGGGTGGCGATCCAGCCGCCGAGGGTGCTGAGCGCGAAGCTTTGCGGGAAGTGGCGCAGCGTGAAGCCGGCGAGGCGCAACTGGCTTTCGAGGTGGGGGCCGTAGACGCCGGCCTGGATGCGCGCAGCCCTCGAGGTGGCGTCGATTTCGAGGACCTGGTCGAACTCGTCCATGTCGATGGTGACGACGGCGGTGGCGCCGTCGGGCGGGTTGGTGCCGTCGGCGACGGATGAGCCGGCGCCGTAGGGGATGGCGACGATGCGGTTGTCGCTGGCCCAGGTGAGGACGCGCTCCAGCTCTTCGTCGGTGCGGGGGTGGGCGACGACGTCGACGACGTTGGGGTATTCGCCTCGGAGGGCGGCGTTTCGGTTGAGGCCGTAGGAGCTGTAGGTGTGCATCGCACGTTCGTAGTTGTCGGTGCGGCAGAAGTCGGCGATGGAGTCGGGGACTTTGACGCGGGGGGCGCGGAGGTCGAGGTCTTCGGGGGTGGGGATTTTGGGGGCGGTGAGGGTGGTGCCTAGTTCGGCGGAGAGGCGAGCGGCTTCGGTGACGCGTTGGTCGTAGGTGGGTTCTTCGTCTTCGTAGGCGAAGATCCAGCGGCTGCGGCGGCGGTTTGTATTGGGGTTGTTGGGGTCGGGCATGAGCCTTCGGCTCCTTTGTTCGCTTCGCGCCTTTTGGCCGTGGGGGGCGGGTGCACTGTAGCGCGTTGGTTGCGCGCTGGGCGCGCTGGGTCTCGGAGGGTGGG
>JAQCIU010000023.1:0-50791 GCA_027593235.1 Chloroflexota bacterium | reverse complement strand
GCCACATATAGGTATCTGTATTGGAGCGGGAGATGGGATTCGAACCCACGACCCTCTGCTTGGGAAGCACGCTGGTCACACCCACCTCGCAGCCGGTCTCAGTTGCAGGCTGGCTGCAGGGAAACTGCAGGGCGAACCGAAACAATCCACCGTTATGTCGCTTATTGCCTACTCAGACGGAGATAACGGCTTGTGGGGTGCCATTAACCCGTCCGGGGTGGTCAGACCGAATAATGGCACCCCACAGCTTCAGCTCGCAGCCGGCGACATCAGCCTCGACGAGGGCACGCCGTTCTACACGTACCGAGGTAAGGGCGGGAAGCGGGGGCGACGAGAGTTGCCGGGTCCCGCGTTCGAAGCGATCGTAGTGATGCTTGCGGATCGGGGGACCACCATCGAGCAACTCTGCGCGGAGGAGGGCCTTTGGCAGATCACGGATTCAGCGTTCTACGGCCGATTCCGACGGCATCTCGCCGCAGCCGGACTGCCGGCATCGGGGCTGCACGTCCTCCGTCACACAGCTGCGAAGCTACGTCGCGATGTGGGCGAGTCGATCGAGGCTGTGAGCGCGTTTCTCGATCATTCATCGCTCGCGGTCACTACCACCTACCTGCGACGGCTCGAGGGGCAGCGAGACCAAGCCTGGGCGAGCGTTGCCGAAGCGATCGGCTTGAGCTAGGTGGTCACCGCTATCGGGTAGGTCGCAGAACGTCGCTGCCGCGATCGCTTGGACTCAGTGCAGCCTTTCCAGCTTGGGTCCGAGCCTGACTAGCCGACTTCTGTGCAGCTCGGCGTTTGGCTCTCGCTCCGAGGAAGGAGCGAAGCGCCAGACTCCGCTGCATCACGAGGTCACCGCTGCGTGCACTCTGCCGTGGTTTCCGTTGCTCAGGCATGGCGCGATTCTAGCGAACGTATGTTCTTTTGGCTAGATGGTGCTTGCCTCGGCGATTGATCCGAGCAGGGCATGGGAAGCATGAATTGCCACCCGATGCGACCCATCTTCATGACACGACGCGATACGGGGCGGCACCTGACCGCGTATACATACGTCAACAGCCTGCACCGCCTTCGACGAGCTGAACGACTACCTCATGATGCGCCGGCGGGGTCAGCCCCGACCGTCGCTGTCCGACCAGCGGCGGTTGTTCACCGAGCGCTGGCAGTCGCTGATCGGCGAGCTGTCTGCGGCGTAGTCGTCGCGGGGGGCCGGTCGACCCTCTCGATCGCAGCCATTCGAAGCTCTCAGATCTGACGCAGCCCCCCCGGCCGCCTGATGCGAGTAATGGGGGAGTACCCGCCGGGTTACTAGCGGAATCTCCGAGTCCCCACGACTGCCGCCCAGCGGATCTGACGATGATCGCTCCATGCGAGGCGCCCGGACCATCCCCCAAAACGGCGGCGGAGGGCGCACCGATGTCGCCACCGCCGCCTCCGACGCGCTCCTGTCAGTGCCACTGGTCGCGGGTATTGCGGCGGTCCTCGCGATACTCGTGCGTCTGCCGTTCCTGTCATGGCCGGTGACCGTCGATGAGGCTGGCTACGCCTACGGGGCACGCTGGTGGTTCAGCGGACTCACGATGTACTCCGATGACCTGTGGTTCGATCGACCACAGGGCATCTTCCTCGTCTACCGGCTGGGGACGACCGTCTTCGGCGACTCGGTTGAGGCGATCCGACTCAACGGCGCGCTATGGGCGGCAGGGACGGTCGCCGTGGTGGTGCTCCTGAGCGCCCGCATCTTCGATCGGCGCGTGGCGGTGGTCGCTGGCCTGTTGTGTGCGGTCGTCGGAACCGCACCGGTGATCGAGGGCTTCACAGCGAACGCCGAGGTGTTCATGGTCACGGCGACAACCGCGAGCGCCTATTGCGTTTGGGGTCGCCGCTGGTTACTCGCCGGGTTGTTCGCCGGGATCGCGATCCTGCTCAAGCCGTCCGGCGCGGCCGCGTGTGCCTTGGCATTCTTCTGGCTCATCCACGAACGGGAGTCATGGCGCGCTTACGGCTTGGTCGTGCTCGGGGCGGCAGTGCCGCTGCTTGCCTCCCTTGTGCATGGGATCGCGTCCGTGGGGTTCGACGACTACTGGTTCGCCGTGGTCTGGTTTCGCGTCTCGTCAGGGGGACAGAACCCCGCGCTGCCCGCATTGCTCGCCGGATGGTTCGCCACCTCACCGGTTTGGCTCATCCTCGGCGTGCTCGCGTATCCCGCACGCGAAGTGCTGGCCGCGAACACTCGCGGACGGGCCTTTGTCGCCGCGTGGCTGGTCTCGTCGGTCCTCGGTATGGCAATGGGCGGCAACTGGTTTCTCCACTACTTCGAACAGCTCGTGCCACCGCTCGCTGTCCTCGCTGGTGTGGGGGTGGTCGGGATCGCTACGCGACCGCCTGTGATTCGCTGGTGGGCGCCCATTGGTGTGCTCACGGTGGTCGTAGCGGCGGCGATCCTCGTCTTGCCGACGGCGCTGATGGACCCGGCCGACGGTGCTGCGGCGGTTTTCAGCGGTGATGACTACTCGCGGAGCGATGAAGTCGGTGCCTACGTCGCGTCCATTACCGGGCCGGATGACCGTGTATACGTCGCTATTTCCCACGTGAGCGTGCTATTCCGAAGCGAGCGACGGAGCAGCTTTCCGTACCTGTACGCGCAGCAACTCCAGGAGAACCCGGGCGCGGTCGATCGGGCGATCTCCGATCTGGAGGCTACGGTTCCGGCGGTAGTCGTCGTTCACCGGGCGCAACTCGATTCGTTCCGCTCGGGTTCAAGCATCAGCGAGCCGGTGACGCGCAACTACCAGCTCGATCGTTCATTCGGAGCGTTCGAGGTCTGGCTTCGACACGTCCCCGACGCGGCATTGGCAGGCGACTGACGTGCGGTCTCTCGTTCCGTTGCGTCGGTTCGGTATCCGGCTGTTCGACGCAGCGTGGGCTCGTCGACGAGCGTCGGCGGGAAGCATCGGGAAGTCAGCAGGCAACCGGAGCGGTCTGCTTGCCGCCTACCGCAGACTCCGGATGGCGCCGGTTGTCTCGGTCGGAAGCCTCGTCTTTGGACTCGTGCCGTACCTCTATCTGCGGGGCGCGGCGGATGACGCCGGTCTCCCGCGTCAGGCGCTGGTGGCGCGCGCCGAGTCGACGATTTTCGGTGGCGCTCTGCCGACTGAGCATTTTGCATGACCTGCTGTACCAATCCGTTCGTATCGCATTCTTCGACGGATTCTGGCTCACGATCTATGTGTTCTGGTTCCCTGTAGCTGTACTCGGGATGGTGTGCTTCGCGGTCCGTAAGTGGGAACACTTCCGGTGGTTTGCCGGTGCCTGGTTGGCCCTGTTCTACGTGGCGATCGTGCCGTTCCTGCTCCTCCCGACTGAACCGCCGTGGATGCATCCCGGCGTGATGCGGATCATCACGGAGATGACGGGCGATTTCGCCGATGTGGATACCAACCAGGTCGCGGCGTTCCCCAGCCTCCACGTGGCCCTTCCAGCGATGATCGCGCTACGCGCGCGTGCCTCGAACCTGCCATGGATGGCGCTCGCGTATGGCCTGTTCGCTTCGCTGATGACGTTCGCGGTGGTCTATCTCGGCGAGCATTTCGTGATCGACGCGATCGCGGGCGTGGCACTGGCCTGGGTCGCCGTGAAGATCGGTGAACGTGCCGCTCCCGCAACCGCGTCGGAAGCAGCCGACCCGGATCGAGTGGCCTGGCCAGACGAGGTCACGCATACCCCAGTACGCAAGGCGGCCTGAGCACCCACTCACGCTGGCTGCTGTGTCGGGTCGAGTTCGCTTCGCGGCGCAGCTTGACCGAGGTAACCAGCCCGCTACGACACCGAGGTGATGCTCATCTCAATCTCGCCGCCCGGCGTCATCACTGTCACCTTGTCCCCGCGCTTCTTGCCCACGAGGGCGTGACCGACTGGCGAGGCGTAGCTGATGCGTCCTGCCGCCGGGTTGGCTTCCGCCGGGCCAACGAGCTGGTACTTCTGGCTCTTGCCGTTCTTCGCCATTTTCACGCTCACCGTGGAGCCGACGCGAATCTCTTTGGACTTGTGCGCCGCCTGCTCGTCGATGATTTCGGCGCGCTCGAGCATCCGCTCGATCTCACCGATGCGGCCTTCGAGGAATGCCTGCTGGTTCTTGGCGTCCTCGTATTGCCCGTCGAGCTGATCGGGACCGAGTTCCTGCGCTTCACGGATCTCACGCGCGACCTGTGGCCGGCGCACGGTTCGGAGTTCGTGCAACTCGGCTTCAAGGCGGGCGAGACCCTCTTTGGTGAGGAGGACGGCTCGTTCGTACATCTGACTTGATTCCGATCCCAAGTGCCCGGCGGGGGCCGGGCAGTGCGTTTCGCGAACCCGGCTGGGCCGGGATGGTGGGACGCTGGTTGACTGGCGCGAGAGTCCGCTGCTGGCGATGACCCTGCTATGCGCGCCGCTTCGGCGGACGCCAAATCGTAGCGAATGTTGGGCCGATCCGGCAAGTGAGGCAGCACACACGTTCGTATTCCCTGACCGCTACCTGTCCGCTGCTCCCATCCATCGATTCGCACGGGGTGATCAGCGGCGCGGATGCCGTTGCGCCGTCTGGCTCAGGCGGCCTACCGGGCTGCCGTGCCGATCTGCTCGAGCGCCGGTGTTAGCATCGGGCATCGGTTCGGCTCCCCCCGCGCCACCGCAGGAGCGTCCTCACCATCGCTGTTTCCTCAGGGCCGAAGCTGGGCATCTCGCTGGGCATCACCGTGGGTATTGCGCTGCTCGCCGGCGCGATCGGCGGCGTCGCCGGCGGGCTGATCGCGTCTTCGGGCGGCGATGACACCCCCGCTCCCGTGCCGACGGTGGTCGCTGCGGCCCCCGCGTCCCCTACCCCTGACGAGGCGACGCGACTCCGCGAGGCGATCGAGCGGGTACTCCCTGCGGTCGTGACCGTGGTGGTCGATCTCCCCTCCGTGCCGCAGGACGGCGGCGGGGTGCTCGAGCGGACCAACTATGGCTCCGGGATCGTGGTTTCATCCCAGGGGATGGTGATCACCAACTTCCACGTGATCGACGGCGCCGAGACGATCACCGTGGTGCTTGGGACTGGTGAGCGACGCCCGGCGGTCGTGGTCGCGGACGACTCACCCTTCACCGACCTCGCGATGCTGCGCGTCGACCCGACCGGGCTCCGCGCTGCTTCCCTCGGCGACTCGGACCGCCTCGTGCTCGGTCAGCCGCTGGCGGCCATTTCCGGAGGCGTCGTGACGTTCGAGAACCAGGTGAAGCTGGGTGTGTTTTCAGCACGGCAGTCCAGCTTTCCTCGCGAAGGTGTGTTGCTGCTGGACATGCTCCAGACCGACGCAGCGGTGAACAACGGGGATTCGGGCGGGGCGCTTGTGGACGCGACCGGGCAGGTCGTGGGGATGCTCACCACGGTCGTGCGGGAGAGCGGCGGTCGCCCCGTCGAGGGCGTCGCGATGGCGCACTCCTCCAACTCACTCCGCGCGATCGTCGAGGCCGTGCTGGCGACCGGCGTGAATCCGCGCGCACGGCTTGGGATCGAGCGGGTCAATATCCAACACGTCATGCTGTCGCCAGAGCTCTTTGAGACCCTCGGCGAAGAAGTCGAAGAGCTGCGGGCATTGCCTGTGGCGGACGGGGCCCTCATCGTGAGTGTTGACCCCGGTAGCCCCGCCGCATTGGCAGGTGTCTTGCCGGGCGATGTGGTGGTGGGCGTGGATGGCATCGCAGTGAACGTGGACGTTCCGTTCGCGAACCTGCTGGCATCCGCGGTGGCGGGGGTGGAACTGGAACTCTTCGTGGTGCGCGGAGCGGAACAACTCGTGATTCCCGTGGTGCCGCAACTGATTGCCGGGGTGACCTCGTGACGCTGCCGCCCGAACCCCCTGACTTCGACGACGAAGCGCGGCAGCCCGGCCTGCCGCTCGATCCGCCACCCGCGGAACACGCCCCCGAGGCCGATGCCCTCTTCGAGCCTCCCTGGGAGCGATCGCGGATCCCGCCGCCGAGCAGTTCGGGACGCGGCGAGCCCATCTCGCGAGCGGGCGAACCGCCCCTCGAGCCCAGTTCACGGCGCGGCGGTCCGACGCCCCCCGGCGGCGCGTTCACCGGCCGCGAGCAGGTCGAACGTCCCTTCGCACCCGTGATCTTCGACGACGACGAACGAGGTGGCCCGCCGCCACCCTTCGCCGAGTACGACGACTCCGGCGTGCTGCGTGTCCTGGGCGTGATCGTGCTGCTGGCGATCGCGATCGCCGTGCTCGTGCTCCCGCCAATCTCGATCCTCGATCGCGGGGGGAGCGACAACAGCGGCCTCTCCGTTCAGGCGCGCGGCGAAATGCCGTCGCTGCCGGCCGGTTTGACCGCGCTCAGCTTGCTCTACGACCTGAAGGCCGAAGAGACCAGCGTCGAACAGGCGCTCTGGACGTTGAGCATCAAGCTCACCGAGACCACCGAGGATGATCGCAACCTCGCCTTCTACACCAACCGCGATGGCGAGTGGTTCCGGCTGACCGCTGCGACGCTGGTCGCCGGTGGAAACGAAGCGGAAGCCGAGGTCGGCGCGATCCCCCAGAACGTGGCGGTGCTACGTCGCACCGCCTTCGAACGCACGCTCGGATTGATTGTTGAAGCCGGACAGACCCCCGATCCCGCCGCCCTGGCCGCCAACGCGGTCGTCGCGGTCATGGGCGGCACCCTCGCGATCGGAGACGATGGAGCGGCAGCGCTGGCTGTGCAGCCGGGTGCCGTTGCGACCGCCGGTGCCAGCGGCGCGACCGTCTACCTCGGCGTCTCCGTACAGCTCGAGGCGCAGCCGTCGCTCGATCAATTGTTGGCGACGGAGCCAGCACTCGTCGCGCACGTTGGTGAGCTGGTGGCTGCGGTCACCGATGCCGATGCCGACGGCCTCTATCTGGAATACCTGTCAGTGGACCCGACGCGACGTGCCGCGCTGACCCGACTGGTCACCCAGCTCTCGGCGGAGCTGAGCGCCGCTGGGCTCGGCCTCGTGGTCGGGATCCCGACGCCCACCACGGCCGATACCGGTGCCTACGACTGGGCGGCGCTTTCCGCCGCCGCGGCCGCGCTGTGGCTGACCCCGCCCGCCGATCCGTCCGTCTACTACGAACAACTCGCGCTGGTGCTGGACGCGCAGCAGGCGGCGGGTGTCGACCTCGATCACGTTTCGCTGGTGATGGGACGTCGGTCGCACCTCCGGGACTCCGAGGGCGTGAGCAGCATCGGCCGCTACGACGCGCTCGGCCGCGCCGCGCTGCTCGAAGCCGGCGCTGACGGCGGCATCGCCGTCGGTGATCTGGTCTCGCTCACCGCGGTGAACACCTCCCAGGAACTCGGCAACTCCGGGTTGCGCTGGGACTCGCCGTCACGCTCGGTGTCGTTCTCATTCGCCGAACGGGGCGGACCGCGCACCGTGTGGGTCGAGAACACCTACTCGATGCTGTTCCGCATCGACCTCGCGCGCCGCTACGACATGGGTGGCGTCGTGATCGCGGACGCACAGGCGGACGAGACTTTGCCCGCGATCTGGGAAGCGCTGGATGGCTACCTCGAAAGCGGCGCGATTGCGTTGCTGCAGCCCTACGGCCCCTACCTCACCTCGTGCTGGCAAGCGCTGGACGGAGTGATCGAGGGAGAAGCCGGCAACTGCTGGGCGGACGAACTGGCAAGCGGCGTCGCCACCTGGCGCGCTCCCGCTACACCCGGTACCTACCAGGTGCGGCTGGTCGTCTCAGACGGCGAGGCGTTCGTCGGCCGCGAGCTGGCGCTCCGTGTCACCGAGGATGGCGAACAGGCGGACCCGACGCCCGAGCCAACCGAAGAGGCGACCCCGGAACCAACCGCCGAGGCAACCGAGACTCCGACTGATGAACCGACCGCTGAAGCAACGACGGCGGCGGGTGGCGAACCGACCGCGGCGCCGACCGCCCAGCCGACGGCGCAGCCGACCGTCGCGTCAACACCGGTGCCCTCCGGGACCCAGGGACCGCCCGGTCCGGGCGGCAACGAGTAGCGATCCGGAGTTGGCGCTACGGGTGATCGCCGGCAAGGCACGAGGCCGCGAGCTGTTTCAGCCTCGTGGCGCGACACGCCCGACCTCGGCACGGCTGCGCGAGGCGCTGTTCTCCATGCTCGACGCCGGCGGCATGCTGCAGTCGCCCGCCTTGGACCTCTACGCGGGCAGCGGCGCACTCGGTATCGAGGCCCTGTCCCGCGGAGTCGCTCAGTGCACCTTCGTCGAGTCGGACGGTCGAACTTGCGGCGTGATCGCCGACAATCTCGAGCGCGTCGGCCTTGCGGGCGGAACTGTCTCGCGAGGGACGGTGGGGCGCTGGCATCCGCCCGCGGACGCGCGCTACGCGCTTGTATTGGCCGATCCCCCGTATGATGACGCCGCGCCGTGGGCCGCGATCGAGGCGAGTCTGACGGACGCATTGACGGCGGAAGCAACGATCGCCGTCGAGCACGAGGCGCGACGAACGCCACCGGACCAATTGGCCGGCAGGCAGCTCTGGCGGGACCGACGGCACGGCGACAGCGCCGTGGCGATCTACCGCCCGGCTACGGCACCAGGAGAGGTTGTGGAATGACGATCGCGATGTACCCCGGCCGTTTTGACCCCGTGACCATCGGCCACGTTGACATCGTGACACGTGCCTCACAGATCTTCGACCGCGTCATTATCGCGGTCGCCGAATCGCGCTCCGCGCTCTTCAGCACGGACGAGCGCCGCGGCCTCTTCGCCAACGCCGTCGCCCATCTCGACAACGTCGAGGTGACAACGTTCTCCGGGTTGACCGTCGAAGAGGCGCAGGCCCGCGGAGCCACCGTGCTGGTGCGCGGAATGCGCGCGATCACCGACTTCACCAACGAGTTCGACCAGGCCTTGATGAATCGAAAAATGGCGCCGGACGTGGAATCCGTGTACCTGATGACGGCGGCGGAGCACATGTTCCTCAGCGCCAGTCGGGTCCGCGAGCTGGCCGGCTTTGGACGTGACGTGAGCGATCTCGTGCCACCCGGTGTGGCAGACGCGATCGTCGCGAAGTTTGCGGCGCGCGGCTAGTCGCGACGCGGGTGGAGTGACGGTCGAACACTCGACGCGAGGAGCGCGCGGAGACGCTACGCGAGGGCGCAGGGATGCGCACCAGCGCAGAGGATGACTATGGATTTACTCCACCTGGTTGACCGCCTCGAGGAACTCGTGGCCGAGGCCCAGAAGATGCCGATCGGCAACCGCGTGATCATCGATCGCCGGCGACTGCTCGACCTCGTTGACCAGATGCGCGTCTCCGTCCCGCAGGAGGTTCGCGACGCCCAGGAGATGGTCCAGGACCGCGATCGGATCCGCCGCGAAACCGAAGAGGAATCGCGCCTGATCATCGCCCGCGCCGAAGAAGAAGGCGTCCGCCGCGTCAGCGAACACGAACTGACCGAGGCCGCGCGTACCCGCGCCCGTGAGATCTCCACCGAGACCGAACTCCGCCTTGAAGATCGCGTCCGCCAGGCCAACGAAGACATCCAGCGCCGCATCGAGGAGTCGCGCTACCTCGCGCGTCAGCAGATGCAGGCCGCCGACGAATACGCTCGCGAACTGCTGATGCGCCTCGACCGCCAGTTGCAGGCGTTCGTCGGGTCCGTCCAATCGGGGATCAGCCAGCTCGAGCCGGAGCGCGAACTGCCGCCGCTGCCAGTACCTGGCGAATTCGATCCCGGCCCCGTCGACCCCGGCAACTTCGATTCGGACGGCGCGTTCAACTCACTACCAGATGATGACGTGGACGCAGTCGCCGAGCCGATCGCCCCGCGCGCGGAGGTCCCGGCGGCCCCGGTGATCGCCGAACCGCTGGCGCCGCGACGACCCGCCGAGGCGATCGAACTCCCGGCGGCCAGCATTGATCGCGAGCCACCGGCGCGCGTGCAGGCGGAGCGTTCGCTCGCGGAGCCCGCGACCGATTGGAACGCTGCGCCTCGCGATCAACGCAGTGGCTTTGGCCAGTCCGCGGCGGCGCCATCCGCCGATGGTGAGCTGGAAGACCTGCTCGGTCGGGCACGCGCGACCGCGGAGGCCGCTGCCCTCGATGCCGCGATCGACGCCGAGTTGGAAGTCGACGATTCCGAGGTCATCGACGACTTCGCGAACCCGGCGCTCGACGACGATCCGCTGCAGGGCGAGGAACTCGCCACCGAGCGGCACGCGGAGGGACGCGCGAGCCGCGGGAACGGCGACCGCTAGCCGGCCCTCCGACTTCGCGGCTGAACCGATGCCGGACGCCCGGCCCCTATTTCGCGACTACTTCACGACGACGTTCAACAGCCGGCCCGGCACGTAGATCACCCGGAACGGCTCTTTGCCGCCCAGGTGCTCGGACCAGCGGGGGAGCGCCTCTGCGGCGGCGCGTACCGTCGCCTCGTCGGCATCCGGCGCGACACTGACGCGATCGCGGACCTTGCCGTTGACCTGCACCGGGATCTCAACGGTGTCCTCGACCATGAGGGCGGTGTCCGACTCTGGCCACGACTGCAGGTGGATCGAGTACTCGTGACCTCGGCGCTCCCACAGCTCCTCGGAGACGTGGGGGCAGAGCGGCGCCATCAGCAGCAACAGGGAGTCGAGCGCCTCGTCCCAGGCGGCGCGATCGACACTCTGCCCTTCGTCCTTGGCGGCCTCGCGGGCGCGGTGGAGCGTGTTGGTCAGCTCCATCAGCGCGGCGACGATGGTGTTGAACGCCTTCGCCTCGATGTCTGTCGTGACGCGGGCGATCGTCTGGTGGGTGGCACGGCGGATCGCACGTGCCTCGTCGCTCCCCGGAGCGTCGACGAAGGACGGCTCCACGGTGGCGACGTTCCACAGCCGGTTCAACCAACGGGAGACGCCGACGATGCCGTCGACGTCGTACGGGCCGCCCTGGTCCCACGGTCCCAGGAACATCAGGTAGGCGCGGAACGTGTCCGCCCCCCATTTCGCGACCTGGTCGTCCGGCGGAACCACGTTCCCCCGCGACTTCGACATCCGCCGGCCGTCCGGCCCCAGGATCTGCCCCTGGCTGTAATAGCGCGTGAACGGCTCGTCGCCAGGCACGATGCCCATGTCGCGCGCGACCTTGTAGAAGAACCGCGCGTAGAGCAGGTGCATCACCGCGTGCTCGGAACCGCCGGTGTACTGGTCGATCGGCAGCCACGCCTGCGCGGCGTCGAACGAGATGGCGGCGCCATCGTCACCCGGGTCCGCGTAGCGCATGAAGTACCACGACGAGCACATGAACGTGTCCATCGTGTCGGTCTCGCGACGGGCCGGCTCGTCGCAGACCGGACAGGTCGTGCCGACGAAGTCCTCGGACAGCGAGAGCGGCGACTCGCCAGTCGGGCGGAACTCGACGTCGTAGGGCAGCACGACGGGAAGCTGATCCTCGGGGACCGGCTGAATCCCGCAGGTGTCGCAGTAGACCATCGGGATTGGCGCGCCCCAGTAGCGCTGGCGGGAGATCAGCCAGTCGCGCATGCGGTAGTTGACCCGACGCTCGCCGATGCCCCGCTCCTCGAGCCAGGTGATCGCGCGCCCGATCGACTGCTCCTTCAGCAGGCCGTCCAGCCAGTCGCTGTTGATGGCCGGGCCATCACCGGTGTAGGCGTCGCCCTCAAAGTCAGCAGGCGGCTGCACGGTGCGGAGGATCGGCAGGTCGTAGGCCTTCGCGAAGTCCCAGTCGCGCTGGTCCTGACCGGGCACGGCCATGATGGCGCCGGTGCCGTAGGACATCAGCACGTAGTCCGCGAGGTAGATCGGGACCGGCTGCTCGTTGAACGGGTTGATGGCGTAGGCGCCGGTGAAGACGCCGCGCTTGCCGGCGTCGCCCTCGGTCGACAGCCGCTCGATCTCGGTCGAGCGCTTGATGCGGTCGACGAACTCCTCGACGGCCGCGCGCTGCTCGGCGGTGGTGATCTGCTCGACCAGCGGATGCTCCGGAGCGAGCACCGCGAAGGTCATGCCGAAGGAGGTGTCGGGCCGCGTGGTGAACACGCTGAGTTCGAGGTCGTCGTGGCCCTGTATGCGCATCGAGAACTGGGCGCCCTCGGAGCGTCCGATCCAGTTGCGTTGCATCAGCTTCACGTGCTCGGGCCAGTCGAGGGCTTCGTTGTCCAGCAGCTCATCGGCGTAGTCGGTGATCTTGAGGAACCACTGCTCCAGCTCACGCTGCTCGACCAGCGAGTCGCAGCGTTCGCAGCGACCACCGACGACCTGCTCGTTCGCCAGGACGGTGTTGTCCTTCGGGCACCAGTTGACCAGGGCCTTCTTCCGCTCGGCCAGCCCGCGGGTGTAGAGCTGCAGGAAGAACCACTGGGTCCAACGGTAGTAGTCGGGCCTCGACGAGTTCATCTCGCGCGACCAGTCGAACATCGCGCCCATCGCTTTGAGCTGGTCGCGCATGTGCGCCACGTTCGCATCGGTCCAGTCACGAGGATGCGCGTTGCCCTTGAACGCCGCGTTCTCCGCCGGCAGCCCGAAGGCGTCGAAGCCCATCGGGAACATCACGTTGTAGCCGCGCATCCGGTAGTAACGAGCAAGCGCGTCCGAGGGCGTCATCGCGAACCAGTGCCCCACGTGCAGGTCCCCCGACGGGTACGGCAGCATCGTGAGCTGGTAGCGGTTCTCCTTGCCCTCGACGTGATCGGGCGTTCGGTACAGCCCGTCCGCCTCCCAACGCGCGCGCCACTTCGGCTCGATCGTGCTCGGGTCGTACCGGTCGCCGAAGTCGGTGGTCGCTTCGGATGGCGTGTCGGTGGTCATCGTTCGTTCGCTCTCGTCGTCCGGGGGTGAATAGCGAAACGCGCCCAACGGGGCGCGTGAGCAGGCGACGTCGCGAAGGCGACGCCGCCTACGTAAGGACGAGGAGCAGGTGTGCGTTCGTCGTGTTCACCATCGTGGCTTGAGTATCGGCAGCGGTGCGCGGGGGCGTCAACACGGCGATCCCTCGATCAACCGAGCCACGCGCTCCGGCTGATGGCGTAATGCACCTCGTCGACAGCCGCGCGGCTACGGTCGATCCGACCGCCCTCGATGACCGCCGTCCGCGCCATCCCGAGCTTCTCCATCACCCGCCACGAGCCGATATTGCGGGCGTCGGCGCGCGCCACGACCTCATCGAGGGCGAGCACGAAGAAGGCGTAGTCGAGGACGGCGCGCGCGGCCTCGGTGGTGAAACCGCGGTTCCAGTGGGCCGGAGCGAGGCTGTAGCCGAGTTCGGCCTGCTGCTCCGATGCTTCGAGGCGGAGACTCACTCCGCCGATCACGCGCTCATCGAGGACGACCGCCCAGTTCGCGTCGGTCGCCCAATCGGCGGCGAGCATCGCCGCGATGAACGTGTCGGCATCGTCGCGCGAATACGGGTACGGGATGATCGGCAGGTGGTAGCGCGACCATTCTTCGAGCCGCGCGTACGCGTAGATGTCGTCGGCGTCGCTTTCGAGGTGCGGGCGGAGCAGCAGCCGCTCCGTGCGGAGGATCGCCGGACGCACCTCGCGGGTCACCTCTCGGTCACCAGAGAACGAGGATCACCGCGACCGCGAGTGGCACCCCCAGCGTCACCACGCCGAGCAGCTTGCGCGCCTCGGCCAGCCGCACCTGCGGGTCGGTGGTGCGCACGGCGCGCCGCGCCTGCCACGCGGTCAGCGCGACGTAGAGGACAAACAGGCTGCCGAGGATTGCCGGGGCCATCGCTGTCCCTCCATGGCGGGGTGCTGGCCTCGTAAGCTACGGGCTGACCAGCCTCACGATCGACTGGCCGAACCGCAGCACGTACACCTCGCCTGCCGCGTAGACGCCGATCGAGGCGACGTTGCCCAGCCCGCTCGCGACGATCACCGGCGCACTCGACCCGTCCGCGGGCAGTGCCCACAGTTCGCCGCTGCAGAAGTCGCTGTAGAGGTAGCTACCGGCGATCTCTGGAACCACCGTCCCTCGATACACCACCCCGCCGGTCACGGAGCAGCGCCCGCCAGCGTGGCTGTAGGTAGCGACCGGGAGCGTGGTCCCATCGGCGGAGCATCCGGACTGGTAGCACTGGGTGCCCTCGAGTCGGTTCCAGCCGAGGTTTGCGCCCCGGCTCGCGATGCTGATCTCCTCGATCGCGTTCTGCCCCACGTCACCCACCCAGAGCGTCCCGCGGTCCCAGGCCATTCGCCAGGGATTGCGCACGCCGTAGCTCCAGATCTCTGGTCGCAGCCCCGCCTCGCCGACGAACGGGTTGTCGGCCGGGACCGCGTACGGCGTCGCCGACGAGGCCTTCCGTACATCGATCCGGATGATCGAACCCAGCAGCGTCGAGCGATCCTGACCCGATCCGAGCGAGTCGCCGGCCCCGCCGCCGTCCCCAATCCCCAGGTACAGCATCCCGTCCGGACCGAAGCGGACCGAGCCGCCGTTGTGGTTGGAGAAGGGTTCCGCAATCTCCAGCACCACCAGTTGACTGCCAGGATCGGCGACCCCGGAAGCGACCGTGAATCGCGAGAGCACGCTGCGGCGCGGCCCCGCCGCCGAGTAGTACGTCCAGAGATAGCCATTTGAGCCAAAGCCAGGATCGAGGGCGACCGAGAGCAGCCCCTCTTCGTTGCCTTCGCGACTGACGCGGTTTCGCAGGTCCACGAGGACCGACTCAGCCGACCCGTCGGCGTTCAACAGGAAGATCTGCCCACCCTGATCGGCGACCAGGAAGCGGCCGCCGGGGTAGGCGACGAACTCGACGGGCCGGTCGAAGACCCGGCCACCGAGCGCCTTCGTGAATGCCACCGGTTGAGGTGTGCTGGGCGCCGCCGTTGCCGTCGCCACCACCGTTGGCGTTTGCGACGCCTCGGCGGTACCGGTCGCCTCCAAGGTGCCAGTCGCCGTCGCGGTCGTCGCCGGCGAGCCTTCGGCGGTCGCGCTCGCCACCGAGGTGGCGCCGCCACTTGGCGGGATTGTCGCGGTGGGGAACGGTGTGGCTTCGTCGCCGCCGGAGCAGGCTGCGAAGAGCAAGGCCACGACGGACGTCCAGAGCGCGAGGGGCAGGCGTACCCGGCTCATCGAACGTCCCGTCGTGGCGAGTGGGAGCTGCTCTACTCTCCCACTATCGACGTTTGCGGGTGTCGGCGAAACCCCGCCGCACAGAAACCCGTGATGCAAACCTCTCAGGAACACCCGACCGCTACGATGCCGATCGACCGGCACGGGGTTCTCAATGGGCGAGGAGCGGCATGTGACGCAGGTGATCTTCTTCGTCTTTGATGGCTTGCAGGCGGAACTGGTGACACCGGAACTGATGCCTCGGCTGAGCGCCTTCACCGCCGAGGGCGTGCGACTGGAGCGGCACCAACCCGTGTTTCCGACGGTGACGAGGGTCAACGCGTCCTCGATCGTGACCGGATGCTTCCCGGGAACGCATGGCCTACCGGGCAACCGATCGCTGATCCCGGAGTTCCATCCGACCAACACGATGAACGCCATGCGACCGGAGTTTCTGGAGCTCCGCGAACGCGCCGGCCACGTCCTCCTCGTCCCCACCCTCGCCGAGGTGCTGGCGGAACACAGCCTGGAGTACGTCGCCATCGGCATCGGCTCGACCGGCCAGTCGTTCGTCCACCTCCCGAACGGCGACGACGCGTCATTCGGCGCGACGATCCACCCGGAGTACGCGCTCCCGCTCGGCCTGTCTGAAACGCTCCACGCACGCTTCGGAGCGTGGCCCGCCTCCGCCTTGCCGAACGCGGCGCGGATCGAGCGGATGATCGACATTGGCACCGAGTACGTGATCGCCGAACGCGATCCGGCGGTCGCCCTCTTCTGGTGCTCCGAGCCCGACGGCTCGCAGCACGGCTCACCGCTCAACTCGCCGCGCGTCCACGCCGCCGTGCGCGCCGCCGACGCCGGCTTTGGCCGGCTCCTCGACTTCCTCGAGGAGAGCGGTCGCGCCGCCGAGACGAACGTGATCGTGACCTGCGATCACGGCCATTCGACCGTCGACGCGTTGGTGCCGATGTCCGAGTTGCTCGCTGCCGCCGGATTTGCCGGCCCCGGCGCGCCCGGCGGCGTGGTCGTCGCCGACAACGGCGGCGCGGTGCTCCTCTACGTCCCCGATCACGACGCCGTGGTGGTCGACCGGCTCGCCACCTACTTGATGGCGCAACACTGGGCGGGCCCCATCCTCGTCGCTGATCGATACGGCGCCGTTGAGGGCACGCACCCCACCTCGCTCGTCGGCCTCTACGGCGCGCGAGGCCCCGATCTCGCCGTCTCGTTCTCCTGGGACGACCGCAAGAACGAGCACGGCCAGCCGGGCTATGCCTACGCGACCGGCGGAAAGGTCGGTCAGGGCCAGCACGGCTCAATGAGCCCTCGCGAGCTGCGCACCTTCACCGCCGCCCGCGGGCCCGCGTTCCACCGAGGCGTCTCGTTGACCTCGGTCAGCGGGCACCCGGATCTCGCGCCGACGGTGCTACGCATCCTCGGGATCGACGCGCCGCCGCACATGGACGGCCGCGCGATCGAGGAGGCACTGGTCGATGGCACGCCCTCGGGCGCTCCAACGCCGCGGGAGCACGTGGCATCGCGCGACCTCGAGGCCGGGCGCTACACCCAGCGGCTCATCGTCGCGCCGGCGAAAGGTGGCGGGCACCTCGTGAGTGCGAGCGCGGAGTTTGTCGAGGGGTAGGGCGACACCTCGGCGGTCGCAACTCCAGCGGTACTGCGCCGCGCGTGAGTATCGAGGCGGGCACAAGCGAGGGATGCCGCTATGATGCGGCGGTCTCGCATGGATTTCCAAATGGCAGGGAGCGCGAAGTGGACAGGGCGAGCATTGAGGACGCGGTTCGCGTCGGGTTCAATAACTACGTCAACTTCGAAGGCAGAGCGGCGCGACGCCAGTACTGGCTCTGGGTCCTGTTCGCGGTCGTGGTTTCCATCGTGACCTCGATCGTCGGTTCAATCATCGGGGTCGGGTCGATTCTCAACTTTATCGCCGCGCTGGCGCTCTTCCTCCCGGGCCTCGCCTACGCGGTTCGCCGCATGCACGACATCGGCAAGCCCGGCTGGTACCTCTTAATCGGATTGATCCCGTTCCTGGGTTGGATCTACGTGATCTACCTCGCGGTTCAGCCGAGCCAACCGCAGACCAACGCCTGGGGCGCCGTCCCGGCCTGATCCTCACCGAGCCGACTCCGCTCGCTCCCGTAGCCGGATCGAGCATCGCTACACTCCGCCCGTAAGGGCGGAGTTCTTGTATGCGAGTCGCAGTCATTGGCGCGGGCGCCGCCGGCATCGCCGCCGGTCGCGCCGCCTCGACCGCCGGCCATGAGGTCGTGACCTTCGAGGCGCGCGACCGGATCGGCGGTCGCACCCTCACCGACGCCACGCTGGCCGCGCACCCAGTCGAGTTGGGTGCCGAGTTCATCCACGGCGAGCTGGTCGCCACCTGGGACTGGGTGCGCGAATTCGACGCGCCCACCAACGGCGACGCCCACCGTTACGAGGCGTGGAACCATTTCCGAGGTGATCTGGTGCCCGCCGCGCGCGTCGCCGAGGCGCTCGGCAGCGAGCTGTCGCCGGGCCTCGCGGAGCTGACGCGCGCGTGGAATGCGGCGGACCGGCCGGACGCGCCGATGTCCGAGGTGTTGACGACTTGGTCGGACCGCTTCGGCCATGCGCTGACCGAGGAGGATCGTGCGCTCGCCGCCAACGTCGCGGCGCAGGGCACCTCTGCCGACCTCGAACAGCTCGGCGCACACCGCTCTCGCGAGGCGAACTACACGGACAGCGGCACGCTCCGCCACTGGCGCCTGCCCGAGGGCTACTCCGCGCTGATGGCACGCGCGGCGCACGGCCTCGAGGTTCGGCTCGGCACCGCCGTCTCGCGCGTGCGCTGGGACGAGGACGGCGCGACGCTGACCACCGCGACGGGCGAGCAGCGGTTCGATCGTGTGATCGTCACCCTGCCGCTCGGCGTCCTGCAGCGCGACGCCGTTGAATTCGATCCGCCGTTGCCCGAGGCGAAGCGCGACGCCATCGCGCGACTCAACGTCGGCCACATCAGCAAGGTCATCCTGAAGTTCGACGCCGTCTACTGGCCGCCGGAGCTGACCTTCCTCTGGACGCCGCTCGATACCCAGCTCTGGTGGCGTCCCGGCCAGGGCCAGCCGAACGAGCAACCGCTGCTCACCGCCTTCTTCGGCGGCGCCGACGCGGCAGCCCTCGAGGGCGCGACGCGCGAGGAGGCGATGGACGAGGCGACGCGCCAGCTCGGCGACATCCTCGGTCGGTCGCTCGACGGACACGTCCTGGACGGCCGCTACCTCGCGTGGGGCGCCGAGGAGTTCACGGCGATGGGCTACTCCTCGGTGCCACCCGGCGGCCTCGGACTGCGCGCCGCACTGGCGGCACCGGCGGGCGCGCTCCGTTTCGCCGGTGAGGCGACCAACGCCGCACACCCGGCCACGGTCCACGGGGCGATCGAATCAGGCCGCCGCGCGGCCGCTGAACTGACCTAGCCGGGGGCCGACCCGTAGCGGGCGGTGCTCGCCCGCGGGTCCAGCGGCTCGCCGCAGTCGGTGCAAACCACCACCGCTTCCGGGTGTCCGCTGCAATTCCGGTGCGTGACGATCAGCGGTGGCCCCTCGCGCCCCGCGAGGTGTCGGTCACCCCACTGCAGCAGCCCGATCAGCACCGGGTACAGCTCGCGTCCGGACTCCGTCAGCCGGTACTCGAAACGCTCGGGGCGCTCCTGGTACGGAACCCGGGACAGCACGCCGTGATCGACCAGCGTATTCAACCGATCGGTCAGCACGTTCCGCGCGATCGGCAGACTCGCGGCGAACTCCTCGAAGCGGCGCTTGCCGTTGAACGCATCGCGCAGCACGAGCAGGGTCCAGCGCTCGCCGACGATATCGAGCGTGCGCGCCACCGAGCAGTGCAGGTCAGAGAGCTTTACGCCTCGCATCGACGCAGCCTAGCCGAGTCAGTTGCACTGAACAACTCACGCGGACTAGAGTCCGGTTCACCAGGAGACTGACCGCAAGCGAGGACGTTGTCGTGACCAGCCCCGAACAGCAGGCCGAGTTCGATCGCATGCGGGGCTACTACCTGAAACAGGGCGAGCGCTACTCGTTCAGCGAACTGTGGCCGCGCGCCGTGCAGGCTCGTCTCGAGCTGCTCGACTCGCTCGCTGGCATATCGGACGCGGAAGCGGCGTGGTCGCCCTCGGCCGAGGATTGGAGCATCAAGGAGGTCGCCCTCCACGTCATCAACGGCTCCCGCAACACGCGCCGCGTCGTCCAGGCCCTGTCCGCCGGCGACACCGCCGACTCTTCCAACATCGATCCGCCGCGCAAGACCACCGAAGCGACGATGGATCAGCTCCGCGATCAGCTCCGCGAGGATGGCATCGACTGGGCGGCCGCTACGCAGGAGTTACCGCCGAAGCCGGCGCTCGAGCCGACCGCGCCGCACTCGATGTTCGGCGAACTCCACGCCCGCGCCTGGTACCTCTTCCAGCGCACGCACGACCTGGACCACAAAGGACAGATCGAGGCGGTGAAGGCGGCGGCCGGCTACCCCGGAGCATCGGCATGAAGACCGCCGTCGGCCTCGGCGTCCAGCACGAGGATTGGCAGGCCGCGGAGACGTGGATCACCGAGGTCGAGCGACTCGGCGTCGACAGCGCCTGGGGCGGCGAGACCTGGGGCTTCGATGCGTTTACGCCGGTGGCCTACTTCGCCGGCAAGACCGCGCGCCTCACCCTCGGCTGCGCGATCGCCCAGGTCGGCGCGCGTTCGCCCGCCACGCTCGCGATGACCGCGCTCGCGATGGCCTCGATGACCGGCGACCGTTTCGTCCTCGGCCTCGGCACCAGCGGCCCCCAGGTGATCGAGGGCTGGCATGGCGTCCCCTTCAGCCCGCCGTACACCCGCCTCCGCGAGACCGTCGAGATCCTTCGCCTCGCGATGAGCGGCGAGCGCGTTGCCTACGAGGGCAAGGTCTACCAGCTCCCGATTCCCGGCGGCGAAGGACGCGCGCTCCGCGTTGGCGCTCCGACCCGCAATGTCCCGATCTACCTCGCAACGCTCGGCCCGCGCAGCTTGCGTATGACCGGCGAGCTGGCCGATGGCTGGGTCGCCTCTTCGTTCATGCCCGATCACGCCGCCGTCTTCCTCGACGAGATCCGCGCCGGCGCCGCGGCGGCCGGTCGCAACTTCGAGGACATCGAACGGATGGCCGGCGGCGTCGTCGAGTTTGGCGATGACCTCCCCGCACTGGTCGCGCCGCGCAAGCCCGGCTTCGCCTTCGAGATGGGTGCGATGGGCTCGCCTGAGCACAACTTTTACCGCGACGCCTACTCCCGCCAGGGCTATGGCGAGCTGACCGAGCAGGTGCTCAAGCTCTGGCTCGACCGCAAACGCGAGGAGGCCGCGGCGCTGATCCAGGACGAGTTCGTCACGAAGTCCAACCTGCTCGGCACTGACGAGATGGTGAAGGACCGCATCCGCGTCTATCGCGACAACGGCATCACCACCCTGCGCGTGTCGCCCGCCGGCGAGACGATGCAGCAACGCCTCGACACGCTCGGCCGGTTCATGGACCTGTTCAACGCGGTCAACGCCGAGACGCCCGCCACCGTGACGGCAGGCTAGCCCGGTGTCCGCCGCACTCTCCGAGGTCGTCGACCGGATCCTCGGTCGCCAGCTCCGCCCCGAGGTCGCCGCCACCGAGGACGCCTGGCACGCCCTCTGGACGTCGCGCGCCCTCGGCGCCGACGCGCCGATCGTTACCGCGGTCATTGGCGGTGCGCTGGCCGATCGCCTGTCGTGGGTGTTCCTCTCCGGCTACCAGGCCGCACTCCGTCGCGCCTTCCCGGAGCTGCCGGCCACCGGCGGCTGGGGCTGCCTCGCCTCATCCGAGGATCGCGACGGCAAGCTGCCCGGCGCGCGTCTCAGCGAGGGCGATCGCCCGCTCACGCTCTCCGGTACCAAGACCTGGATCGCCGGGAGCGACCACGTTGCGCGGCTCATCGTCACCGTCGGCGCCGGCCCGGATCACCGCGTCGTCGCCGTCGACCGCCGCGCCGAGGGCGCCACCGTCGTCACCTACGATCGCGGGAAGTTCCTCGGCGACATGACCCAGGGCCGCGCCACCTTCGAGGCCGCCGCCGTCACCCAGGAATTGCCCGTGCCGGCCGCCGGCCGTGGGTTCGGCGCCGCCGAGCCGATGCACGTGCTCACCGCGCTGAACGCCTTCATGCTCAGCCACACCATCGCCCTCGCCGGCCCCGCCTCGCTCATCGGGCGCACGCTCGCCTCGATCCACGGCATCGCCGCGCTTGCCGATCGTCCGCTCACCCACGACCTCGTTCCGTACGCACTCGCCGGCCTGGACGCCCACACGCAGGCCGCCGCCGAGGAGTTCGAGGTGCTGATCGAGGAGGTTGACCCGGCACTGCACGAACGCTGGGTCGCTGATCGCCGCCTCGTCGGCATGTTCTCGTCCGGCATCAACAAGCACGCGGAGGCGGCCGCCGACCGCGCGGTCGCGAGCTGAACCCAGGAGACGCGAACCATGGCAGACGAAGTCTTGATCTCGGTGGCCGACCGGGTCGCCACGATCACCCTCAACCGCCCCGATGCGATGAACGCGATCAACCCCGAGTTGGGCGCGGGCCTCGCCGAGGCGCTTCGTCGGGTCAACGAGGATGACGACATCCGCGTCGCCATCCTCACCGGCAACGGCCGTGCCTTTTGCGCCGGCGCCGATCTCCGCGGTGGCAGCCCCGGCTCCCGAGGCAACGCCCCCGGCGACTTCCTCTCCACCCCGACCCCGCGCGTCTGGGCCGACGCGATCGCCAAGCCGGTGATCGGCGCCGTCAACGGCTACTGCCTCGGTGGCGGCTTCGAGATCGCGATGCATTGCGATCTCTTGATCGCCTCGGAGGCCGCACAGTTCGGGCTCCCCGAAATCACGCTCGGCTTCTACCCGCTGGCCGGGGCGCCGATGCGCCTGCCCCGCTCGATCCCCCGCGCCTTCGCGAACGAGCTGCTGTTCCTTGGACAGCGCATCGACGCGGCCAAGGCGCTCCAGTACGGCATCGTGAGCCGCGTCGTGCCGGCCGATCAGCTCCTCGACACCGCGAACGAGATGGCCGCGACGATCGCCGGCTACGCCCCCGTCGCGGTCCGTGGTCTCAAGGAGATCACCTACGCCCAGGCGGATATGAGCATGGCGCAGGCGACCCGCTTCGACGCCGCGCTCCGCTGGGTGGTCGGCCAGACCGAGGACTCGAAGGAAGGCGCGCGTGCCTTCGGCGAGAAGCGGAAGCCGAACTTCACCGGTAGCTAATCGCCGGACAGCCGAGCTTGCGGAACCGCCGGGAGGCCCCATGGACGCAGCCGAGTACATCAACGTCATGCTGCGGGACCTGCACGGCGGGATCCGCGCGGACATCGAACCGCTCACTCAGGACCAGTTCGTCCACCAGCCGGCGCCCGGCGCGAACACCGTCGCGTTCCTGCTCTGGCATGCCATCCGCTTCGAGGACCTGCGAATCCACGCGCTCCACGATCGCGAGCCCGTCTGGGTCTCGGGCCACTGGGCCGACCGCCTCGCGCTCGACGCCGAGGACCTCGGCACCGGGTTTACGGAAGAGCGCATGCTCGCCTTTCGGCCCGCCAAAGAGGACGTGATGGCCTACGCGGAGGCCGTGTGGGACGCGACGCCGGCCCTCGTCACCGCGCTCTCGCCAGAGCGCCTCGATCAGCCGCTGGACCCGGAGCGGCCTCGCATGACCGTCGGCCGCTCGCTTGCCAACTTCGCCGTCGGCCACGCCTGGCTGCACCTCGGCGAAATTCGCTTCGCGAAGGGCCTGATGGGAATGCCGTTTGCGCGCTAAGTCCCTTCGCGCCGGTGGGACAGTAGTCTGTTCGCATGACGACCGGCACAGTCCTGCTCGATGAACTCCGCACCCGCGCGCTCGCCGCGCAGTCCGTGGTGCACGAACTCCCAACCTGGGCCGATGTTGCGGCACTCGCGCTCGCGCTCGCCGGTGACGAGGCCGTCGCCGTGACCCCCACGCTTGCCGCCGCCCACCCCGAGCTGGCCGCTGCGCTCGGCGCCCGCCTGCTGCTGCCGGATCCTGCGTCTCCGTTCGAGTCCGTCGCCGACGCCGCCGTCGGGATCGCCGAGGGCGTCCTCGCCGTCGCGGAGAGTGGCTCCGTGCTCCTCGCGCACGACGCGCGCGCCGACCGCGCCGTGTCGATGTTCTCGAGGATCGGCATCCAGGTCGTGAGCCGCGACCGCGTCGTCCCGTCCCTCGGTGACGCCGCCGCCTGGCTCGAAGCCAACGAAGGCGCCGTCTCCCTCGCGACCCTCGTCACCGGCCCGTCGCGCACTGCCGACATCGAACGCTCGCTCACCATCGGCGTGCAGGGCCCGTCCGATCTGCACCTGGTGGTGCTCGGATGACCCGCGCATGAGCGTCCCCAAACCGTTCTCCGAACGCTACGAGGCGGCCCTCGCGAACGACGCGCTCAGCGAGAGCCTGCTCTCGTTCCAGCGCTCGTGGCGTGACACCCGCGACGCGCAGATCCTCGACCTCGAATCGATCTCCGGGCTGAAGGCGGAGGCGCTCAGCAGCGGCCTCGCCGCGATGAAGGACGGCGTGATCGCCGATCTCCCCGCCACCATCGCGAGGTTCCGCGCGGCCGCCGAGGCCGCCGGCGCAATCGTCTTCGAGGCCACGACCGCCGAGCAGGCGAACGAGTACATCGCGCAGCTCTGCCGCGATCGAGGCGTGCGCACCGTCGTCAAAGGCAAGTCGATGGTGACCGAGGAGTTGTTCCTCAACGAGCACCTCGAACGCGCCGGCATCAAGGCGATCGAGACGGATCTCGGTGAGTGGCTCCTCCAGCTCGACGACGACCGTCCGAGCCACGTGGTCATGCCGGCGATCCATCGCCGCCGTCAGGAAGTGGCGCGCATCCTCGAGCGCGAACTCGGCGTGCCGTTCGACGACGACGACATTCCCGCCATGGTCCGCAGCGCGCGCACCGCCCTCCGCGAGCACTTCCTCTCCGCCGGCGTCGGCATCACCGGCGCGAACGCGCTGATCGCCTCGACCGGCTCGACGCTCCTCGTCACCAACGAGGGCAATGGCGAGCTGAGCGCGAGCCTTCCCCCGGTGCACGTCGTCGTCGCCGGTATCGAGAAGCTCGTGCCGACGATGGCCGACGCGATGAAGCAGGTCCGCCTGCTCGCGCGCTCGGCGACCGCACAGTCGATCACCACTTACACCTCCTTCTTCACCGGCCCCACCCCCGGCCATGAGATGCATATCGTGCTCGTCGACAACGGGCGCCGCGCGATGGCTGCCGAGGACTGGTCGTCCGCCGCGCTGCGCTGCGTGAAATGCGGCGCCTGCGCCAACGTTTGCCCCGCCTACCAGGTAGTCGGCGGCCACGCGTTCGGACACGTCTACACCGGCCCGATCGGCCTCGTGAACACCGCCTTCCACCACGGCATCGAGGCCGCCGCCGGGCCGCAGTCGCTCTGCCTCTCTTGCGGCGCCTGCGAGACGGTCTGCCCGGTCGAGATCCCGCTCCCGCAACAGATCCTGCAGGTGCGACGGCGGGTCGCCGAGGAGGTCGGGATACCTCGGAAGCGACGACTCGCGATGCGCGCGTTCGCCTCGCGGCGGTTGTTTGGCCTCGGCGTGCGGCTGGCCGCGATCGCGGCGCTGCCGTTCCGGCGCGGGCGCTTCACGAAGGCACCCTTCACCGCGCGGTTCACTACGTGGCGTTCGGCCCCAGCGCTGCCTCTGCGTCCCGCCCGCGCCCACGGTGCGCTCCACGCCTCCCGTGCCGCGATCGCCCGTACCGAGGCGACCGGCCGCCGCGTCACGCTCTTCATGCAGTGCGTCAGTGATCGCGTTGCGCCCGAGGTGGTACTGGCGACCGCGGATCTCCTCCGCGCCGCCGGCTGCGAGGTCGACATACCCGAGGCCCAGCACTGCTGCGGTCTGCCCGCGATCGACAGCGGCGACGACGCGAACGCCCGCCGCATGGCGCGCCAGACCCTCGAGGTCCTCGCCGGCGCCGACGACGTCGTGACCCCCGCGCCGAGCTGCGCGATCGCGATGCTCCACGACTACGAGCGCCTCTTCGAGGACGAGCCGGTCTGGCAAGAGCGCGCGCGACGTCTCTCCGGTCGCGTCTACGATCTGACCGGCTACCTCGTCGGCCCCGCCCGCCTCCCCGACGGTGTGCTCGCGCGCGGCGACACGCGCCCCGTCGCCATCGACCGCTTCTGCCAGGGCGCGAACGTCCTCGGGCGTGGCGATACGCTGGAGACCCTCGTCCGCGGCCTCACCGGCGCCAACGTCGTGCCGCTCGACGAGGCCGAGGTCTGCTGTGGCTTCGGGGGCTCCACCTCGCTGCTCGCGCCCGACCTCAGCCGCGGCGTCCTCGAACGCAAGCTCGACAACGTGCGCGCCTCGGGCGCGCGCGTGCTGCTCACCGACAACCCCGGCTGCCTGCTCCACCTCGGTGGTGGCGCGGACGCCGCGGACATGGACGTGACCGTGATGCACGTCGCGGAGTACCTGGCCGCGCGGCTCCCGGGACGGTAATCGCACAAGACGGAGACCAACGGCGCTGGTCGCGAAGGCAACCATCCGCCATCATTCGCACGCGTCGACCCGCTTGGCCGGGCGGCCACAGAGAGGACACACGCGATGAAGATAACGACGGGCTACGGCGAGACGTGGCTGGGCAACATCAAGGAGCAGGTGCAGCGCGCCGAGGCCGCCGGCTTCGACGGCATCACCACTGGCGAGCTGAAGCACAACTCCGTGCTCGCGCTCACGCTCGCCGCTGAACACACCGAACGTATGGAGCTGGCCACCGGCGTCACCATCGCCTTCCCCCGCTCCCCCTTCGTCATGGCGCAGACCGCCTGGGACCTCCAAGAGTTCAGCAAGGGCCGGATCAACATCGGGCTCGGCACGCAGGTGAAGGGCCACAACCTGCGCCGCTTCGGCGGCACCTGGACCCCGCCCGCAAAGCGCATCGAAAGCTACATCGGCATGATGCGCGCGGTCTGGCGCTCCTGGCAGGACGGTGAGCGACCGACCTACGCCACCGAGGACTACAACTACACGCTGATGACGCCGGCCTTCAACCCGGGCCCGATCGACTACCCGCACCCCAAGATCTCGCTCGCCAGCGTTGGCCCTCGCATGGCCGAAGCCGCCGGCTTCTGCGCCGATGGCCTCCGTCCGCACGGCTTCATGACCGAGAAGTACCTCCGCGAGACCCTGCTGCCCGCGGTGAAGAAGGGCGCCGACCGCGCCGGCCGCCCGCTCGACGACGTCTCGATCTCCGTCGGCGGCTTCAACGCCTTCGGCGAGACCGAGACCGAGGTCGAACAGGCCATCGAGGCCCTGCGTCGCCCCATCTCCTTCTACGGCTCGACCCGCTCCTACCACGGCGTCTTCCGCGCCCACGGCCTGGAGTCGCTCGGCATGCAGCTCCACGAGCTCTCCCAGAAGGGCCAGTGGGACAAGATGTACGACGCCGTCAACTTCGAGGTCGCGCTCGAAATGGCGAACGCCAGCACCTACGACAACCTCCCGCAGTTCGCGCGTGAGCACTTCGAGTACGCCGATCGCATGAGCCTCCCGATGCCCAGTGGTCGCGAGCGCGTCGGTATGTACGGGGGCGACGCGAGCAAGGAAACGAAGGCGCCCGCACCCTCTGAGGAGCGTCTGCAGTGGCTAATCAAGGAGTTGCACGACGTCTAGCGACGACACGTCGCCGGCCTCGGACTCCACGCGGGCGCCAGAGCTGATCTGGCGCCCGCTGCTGCGCGCGGACATCGCCCGACTGCCCGAGATCGATCGCTCCGAGGTGACCGAGCAGCACTACGTGCTGCGTGACGGCACCCTCGAGATCGTCGATGAGCACATCGAGCGGACGCGCTGGACGCAGACCTACTACGACGCACGCCTCCCCCGCCTCTACGCCTCGTTCGACCACGAGGGCTGCGGCTGGACCGTGCTGACGCCAACGGATAGCGGCGACCGCATGGTCGCCATCTCCGTCCTCGATGGCCGCTGGATCGGCGCTGGCCTCGACATGCTCGACCTGACGTTCATCCACGTCACGCGCGCACTACGCGGCCGCGGCCTCGGCGGCCCGCTCCTCGATCGCTCAGCGGAACTCGCCCGCGCCCGCGGCGCGAAGCGGCTGTACGTCTCCGCCTCGAACTCCCGCAAGACCGTGGACTTCTACCTGCGCCGCGGACTGCAGCTCGCCGCCGCGCCGGACCCCGCGCTCCACGCGATTGGCCCAACCGACATCCACCTGGAGCTGCTGCTCAATCCGCCCGCTTGATCACGACGGGCGGATGGGAGGGGGACTTCGTGCTTCTCGTGGTTCCGGGGACCATGGCTGCGCGAGCAGTGCTTCGATGGCCTGCTGAGAGTGTTAGCAGTTCCGGGACGCCGAGGTGATCGGATAGCCGCTTCGCTAGGAGATGGACGAGTTCGCCGTCCATCCACAGCACTGTTGCGAGATGATCGTTCACATAGGTGCCGTAGCGGGTGAGCGGGGGATCCTCGTCCGAATCCGGGACTGTCAGCCCCATCTCAAAGAGGGAACCGAACAGCGTGCCGTGGAGCAGCTCTGACGCGTGCCGATAGATGAGAAAGAACGCTCCGTGTAGCAAGACTCCGGCTCGAGGTTCGGAGTTCAATGCCGCTACCGCTATCCGCGCCGGTAGCGATTCGGAGGTCCAGGTTCGTATCTCTTGGCCCTTCGCTCCCGTGTAGCGATCCAATGCTTCTTGGAGATTCCCGGAGGCAGGAAGCTCATCGGCATCGGGGTTGAGCTCAATAATCCAACCGGCGATTTCGCTCTTCCGCCTGAGGTCGCGGAGCGATTTCTGAGCGGCGTGTTGATGAGCGCTCTCGGCAATCTCGTCCGGGCTGTTCAAGATGAACAGCGTGTTTACAACAATTTCGAGCAGGCTCCGGCTGATGATATAAACATCGCGTAAGTGCTCGAACTTATCGCCGATCTGTTCGAGGGAACTGCAGCATCGGAGCGCTGACAGGGTTAACGGCAGAAGTGTCGCGTGCCGAGGCCCGGTGTCGTCGGCCTGCATGATGTGTTGAATCGCGAGATTGAGCGTCTCCTGCTGATTCCGCACGAACTGCACCATTACCTCGGTCTTATCTTCGCTCCACCAGGCTTTCTCAAAATCCCGCTCAGAGATCTCAGACACCGGATTCCCCCTTCGCCAGGCAGATGGAATCATGACGACGATCGCCTAGGTGCCGGAACTCTAACGCCCCGAGTCCTCGCGTCGGTACTCCAGCGTCAGGTCATCGAGGCGCGCCTTGAGGTCCGCGTCCAGCGGCGTCTCGGTGGCCGCGAGGGTGTCCGCGAGCTGCTCCGGACGGCTCGCGCCGACGATCGGCGACGTGATCGCCGGGTTCGCGAGGACCCACGCGACGGCCATCTGCGGCAGCGACATCCCCGCTTCCGAGGCCAGCGGCCGAAGCTGTTCCACCGTCTCGAACATCCGGCTATGCCAGTAGCGATCCTGGTACCGCTCGGCGGCGGTGCCCAGCGTGAACCGCGATCCCTCCTCGGGCCCGGCGTCCTCCACGTGCTTGCCGGAGAGCAGGCCGCCGGCGATCGGGTTGTAGGGAATCACGCCGACGCCTTCCTCGAGGGCCAGCGGGAGCAGCTCACGCTCGATCTCCCGGAAGAGCAGGTTGTAGCGCGGCTGGATGCTGTCGAAGCGCGCGACGCCCAGCACCTCGGAACGGCCGATCGCCCGCGCGACCTGGTAGGCGAGGAAGTTCGAACACCCGACATAACGGACCTTGCCCGAGGTCACCAGATCCTCGAGGGCGCGCAGCGTCTCGTCGATCGGCGTGTGCGGGTCGGGGCCGTGGAGCTGGTAGAGGTCGATGTAGTCGGTATCGAGGCGTCGCAGCGATGCCATCGACCGCGTCCAGCAGGTGCTTGCGCGAGTTGCCGCGATCCCACGCGTTCGGGCCGACGGGGGCGAAGGCCTTCGTCGCGACGATGTAGTTCTGCCGCTTGCCGGCCAGCCACTTGCCGAGGATCTCCTCGGTGCGGCCGGTGGTCTCCCAGGTCCCGCCGAGCGGGTAGGCGTCCGCGCTGTCGAGGAAGGTCACCCCGCCTTCGGCCGCCCGGTCGAGGATCGAGAACGAGGTCGGCTCGTCGCACTGCAAGCCGAAGGTCATCGTGCCGAGGCAGATCCGCGAAACCCGTAGTCCGGTGCGGACGAGATTGACGTGCTGCATCTGAAGTCCTTCGGAGCTATCGTGTCGCTAGAGACACGTTATTTGACCAGGCGGGACACCGGTGTCGAAGCGAACGCAGGGTAAACAGGCCGAACCACCGGTGCGACTGACCGCGCGGGCGGTCGCGTACCTCCACCAGGAGGCGCGCGCTGCGGTGGCTGGCCAGTCGACCACGGCGGCGCGGTATGACCGTAGCGCACTGCACTTGTTCACGCTGTCGGCCGCGCTGATCGCCGCAAGCGCGATCCTCGGTCACCTCGAACTGGCTTCCTCCAACGTCGGCCTGCTCAGCTGGATCGCCCTCGCGGTCACCCTCACGGCGTGGCTCGCCGCTGCGCTCGGCGCTCGTCGGCCACTCCCATCCCCCGAGGATCCGCCGCACGCTGCCGCGCCCGACCGCTACCGCCGCCGCCACCTCCGCGCGCTCGCCCTCGAGGCCGCGCGCAGCGACCGAGGGCGCAACGACCAGGCGCTCCGCGACCAGCGACGCTGGCTGCTCGCCGTCACCCAGCTCGTCGCGCTACAGACCGCGCTCATCGTCGCCGTCGAACTCGCGGCGCGCGGGTAGCCGCAGACTCGGAGACAGGCCCGCTCGGCGACTCGGCCGGAGCTTCTCGGCTAGCCAGCCCGGCCGGCGGCAAGCCCGCCGACCATCGCGACAAGCCCGAAGACGATCGTCAGTGCGAGCATCAGCGCGCTTGTCACCCAGCGATCGCCCTCGGCGTGATGGACCACGTCGTACATGTACGTGGAGAACGTCGTGAAGCCGCCCAGCACCCCGACCGTGATCCCGGTGCGCGCCGTCTCGGACAGCACCCAGCGCTCCTCCGTCAGCCCAATCACCGCTCCGAGCAGGAACGCGCCGAGCACGTTCGCGACAAACGTTCCGCCGCCGTGGAGGTTGAGGGCGTTCGTCACGCCCGAGGACAGCGCGTAGCGCGACACCGCGCCGAGCGCGCCGCCCGCTGCAACCGCAAGGACTACCTGCATCGCGTGCCCTTCCAGACAGGACTGACCGGTTTCTGTGTACCCTCATCGCCCGCCCGCACCCGGCGCGCGATCACCTCTCGCGCAGGAGCGTCGCAGCCGCGCCGCACGCGCGCAACGAAGGAGCCCTGATGGCCGCGCTGACCGTCGATCACCTCGTGTATGTCACGGCGGATCTGGAGGCGGCCACCGCCGACCTCGAGGCGCGTCTGGGCGTCCGTCCCGCCGGCGGTGGCGTCCACGTTGGACGCGGCACGCGCAACACGCTGCTTGGCCTCGGCGGCGACGTTTACCTCGAACTGCTCGGCCCGGACACGGAGCAGGAGGTCCAGCAGCCCGCCTCGCGCTTCCCGGCCACGCCGATGCTGCGGACCTGGGCGGTCAAGGCGCCCGAGATCGCGAAAAGCGTTGCCAGCGCCCGTTCGCGCGGCTACGACCCGGGCGAGGTCCAGGCGATGAGTCGCGCACGACCGGACGGCATGCTGCTGGAGTGGCAGCTCACCTCCGGCGCCGGTGGCGGTCTCGGCACCGACGGCTCCGTCGGGCTCGTGCCGTTCCTCATCGACTGGGGCAAGACGGAGCACCCTGCGCTGAGCACACCCGCCGGCTGCCGCCTGCTCTCCCTCCGCGCCGAGCACCCCGATCCCAGCGCCGTCCTCCCCAGCCTCGAGGCCCTCGGCGTCACCCTCGAGGTAAGCGTGGGAGCGCAGGCCGCGCTGATCGCGACCATCGAAACTCCGAACGGAACCATCGAGCTGCGCTAGCCGCGGCCCGGGGAGGCGAGAAAGCGAGGGGACGCTGATGGATGCCTTCGAAATTGCCGAGATCGTTGAACGGCAGGCGGCCGGGGGATCCCGCTACCTCGAGTTCCTCCGCGTCCCGGCACTCAACGCTGGGCTCTACGTGCTGCCGGCCGGCAGCGAGGACACCCAACGCCCGCACGAAGAGGACGAGGTCTATCACGTGCTCGAGGGCCGTGGCTCCATCGTCGTGGGCGACGAGACCCGCCCGGTGCAAGCCGGTTCGGTCGTCTACGTCGCCGCCCACGAACCCCACCGCTTCGTCGACATCGAGGAGCAACTCCGCATCCTCGTGTTCTTCGCGGCGGCACCGGCCACCGAGTAGCTCAACGACGGGCACGACGCCTTCGCGGGCGTCGGCCGCTCCCCGCGCGCGCCGAATACCGTGTCGCTACGGCGCCGGCTTCAGGTCGTAACGCGTCCGGATCGCCGCGTCCAGCTCGTCCAGCGTCAGCCCGTAGATCGCCTCTACCGAGGTGGCAAGATCCGCCGTCCGCGCCGCAAACCAGAGGTCGCGAAACTGATCGATCCCGTCGAACTCTTCGATCAGGTAGCTGCTCAGCAGCGTCCCCCAGGCACGTCCGAAGCGCGCGTCGTCGTCCTCGGTCGCCGCGAGCGGCTGCAGCGGCTCGATCCGGAAGTTCGCGACCATGCTGTCGCGCTCCCCGACCGTCGCGTAATGCGCGAGCCCCTCGATCAGCACCTGGCTGCTCGTCCGGCCCCAGAGGTTCAGCGTGATGATGTGCGTGTACTCGTGCGCGCTCATCGCCATGTTGATCCACTGCGTGCCATCCAGTGTGCCGCCGCAGAGCTGGTGCACCTCCTGCCCGAACGCGAACCCGAGCACGTGGTCATCGGTCGACGGTGACGCTCGCTGGAGTTGCTCGATCGTCTCGTAGAAATAGACGTCAATCGGCCCCCCGTACGTCGTACCGAGGACTGCGTTCGCCTGCGCGAGGGTGTCGAGGACCGCCTGGTGGATCGCTGCCCGATCGCGATCGGCGGTCGATCCGGGCTGCGTGAACGTGCGGATCAGATCCGTGCTCCGCTCGCGCCAGTTTTTGTCCAGCTCGCTGCCCGCCGGGTCATCCGGATCCGGGATGCAGAGCCCGAACGTCGAGGTCTCCACGAGCGCCGAGCGCGGCGTTCCGGACAGCGTTTCCGCGATCGCGTGGCTTTGCTGATCAGCCAGCGCCGCCACGGTGTCGGCGACCGGCGTGCGATCCCCGCGCTCGATCACCGCCGTCACCACCGCTGAACCGTATCGCGCGACGATCGCGCCGAAGCTCGCCGGGTCGCCAAAGGTGCAGGTCCGGATCGCGGTCACCAGCACGGCCTCGTCACCGATGCCCGGGAGCGGGGTGTCCTCACGGTTGAGCGCGATACAGCCCTCGCCCATCGACTCCGTCGTCGCGGCGAAGCCGTCGGTCGCCGTCGCGGCGTCCGGATAGCGCTCCGCGGCCGTGATCGCGTGAACGATCGTCAGCCCGTCGCGGCCCACAAGGTGCGCGACATGACCGAGGTCAGCCCCGCGCGATTCGACGGAACTGGAGAGCAGGATCGGATCGGTGTCCTCGTACGCGTCGTAGTCGATCGGCGCGTCGCGCCAGACGCGGAAGTTCTCCGCCACCTCGGTCACGTCGGCCGGGCGCAGCACGAAACCCGCGAGGTCGGCGGCTTCCAGTTCGCCTGCGGCGGCGACCAGCCCGGCCACCGTCTCTGTGACGCTAACGTCCTCGTTCGCAGCGGCGGTCGCGGCCGGCGTTGTGGCGGACGAGGTTCCGCCACTACAACCGACCACCAACACACCGATGGCAAGCAGCGACCAGACCGCCGGCCGCCCAGGCGGCGCGAATCCGCGCACCTAGCTCGCCGTCGCTTCGAGGTGCCCCGCGGCAATCGTCGCCAGCCCCTCGAGTGCTTCGATCGAGGGCGCTTCGGCCCCGACCTCGATCGTGATCGTGGAGATACTCGCGCCACTCCGCACCCAGATCAGGACGACGCCCTGCTGCCCGACCACCGGCCAATCGCCGGAGATCACCAGCACCAGCGCCTGATCGCCCAGCGCGAGATCGAACAACTCCGTCGTCGTGTTCTCGATTTCCGGACCGTCGTCTTCCGCGACCAGCCCGGCGAACCGGAGCGCGCCGGCCTCCCCCTCGAACAACAGCCGTCGGTCGGCGATGAAGCTCGCGGCGGCCTCCGGCGAGTCCCACAGTTCAAGCTGCGATTCGGCGCTTGTCACCACCACACCGCCGATGTCGGCGGTCCCTTGCTCGGTGTACTTGAACGTGCGGGTGAAGACGGCGAGCCGGCTCGGATCCGCGTAGTAGCCGTCGTCGTCGATCCGCCAGCCAGGACCCAGGTCGTCGGCTGTCAGCGCCATCGCCGCGAAGTCTGGTCCGCCAAGCGGTGCCGGGACCTTGCGATCCTCGTCTGTCGCCGGGAGCACGTGCTCCACCGAGACCTCGATTGTCCCGTCCAGCGCGCCCTGTAGCCGCTTGTCGTATTGCTCGAGCAGGGCGATCAGCTCGGGCGACCGATCCGTCGTACCTAGCTCCGCGACCTCGACACCCGCGGTCAGCCGCCCCCGCTGGATCACCCCGACCGTCCAGCCGAATGGCGATGCCACGCCGGGATAGCGGATCACCCCCCGCCACGCCCGCGCACCCTCGATCCCGGGAACGTCGATCTCGATCAGTTCCTCGATCGCCACGCCGCCCACACCATCCGTCGCGCGAACGTCCTCGATCGCCAGATCGATGTAGCCGTCCGGGTCACCACCGTCGTCGAAGAGGTCGATCCAGCTCGCCAGCTGACCGACGATCCCTTCGTCATAACGGGGCGACTCAAAGGCGAGCTTGTAGCCGCCGAGGCGACCCAGCCGATCGAGTTGGCTCTCGCTCACGATCAGCGTCTCGAAGTCATGCGCCGCCTTCGCGTTGTCCGTCGGCCCTGACTCGGTCGAGATATCCATCCCCAGTGCCAACAGGCTGTAGTCACGCTGCTGCAACACCAGCGCGCCAAGGTCGTCCGTCGTCAGCGCCGCAAGCGCCGTGGCGTACGCCACCGAGGAACTGGCATCGGGTGTAGCGGTGGCGTCGGCGGAAGAGCCGCCGCAGGCCGTCAGCAGTGCCGACGCCAGTGCGAGGATGGCCGTCACGACGGAAGCGGTCTTGGTTGGCACCGGGTGTCCTCCGTCGGACTAACTCACATCTACCTGACGATCATCGGTGCGGTGACTCACCTCGAAAGGCCGCTGCGGGTATCGTGTTGCGAATGTAAACTAATGTCGTTAGTTTGGAGGTGTGACGACAAGTCGCGACGGCGCTGAGGGGAATCGATGAGACTCGTGCAACGACTGCTCCACCTCGAGGGCCTGGCGATCGGCCTCGCCGCGATCTGGCTCTTCTTCTCCGAAACGGAGCTGAGCTGGATCTGGCTTGCCGCCCTCTTCCTCGCGCCGGATCTCGCGTTCGTCGCGATCGCCCTCGGCGAGCACGCGGCCACGAGGGCGTACAACCTCGCGCACAGCTACGTCGGTCCCGTCGGGCTCGGCGTCGGGGCGCTCGCCACCGGCGAAGCGCTGGCGCTCGGCCTCGCGCTGATCTGGTGCGCGCACATCGGCGTCGATCGGTTTGCCGGCTACGGCCTGAAGTACTCGCTGGCGAGGAAATCCACCCATCTCCAGCGCGTCGCCCAGCCCGGTCCCGCGTCAACGGGAGACGGAGCGCCGGTCGCGGCCGGATCAGGGTCGGCATGACCCCGCGTGCCGGGCTGGACCGCGATGCGGTCCTTGATGCCGCCGCCCTGCTGGTGGACGCCGCCGGCGCGGGCCAGCTCACCCTGCGTGCGATCGCCGCGGCTGTCGGCGTTCAGCCCCCGTCGCTCTACAACCACGTCGCGAGCCTGCAGGACGTGCACGCGGGCCTCCGCTTGCGCGCCTTCCGGCTCATCGCCGCCGAGCAGGCCGCCGCGATCGAGGGCCTCCCCCCCGATCAGCGGATCCGCGCGCTCGCGACCGCGCATCGCCGGTTCGCCCGGGCGCACCCCGGTCTCTACGCGACGGTGCAGCCCTCGGCGCACACGTCGGACGTCGACCCGGAAATTCGGGCTGCGGCGGAAGTCGTGCTCGCGCAGCTACTCGCGGTGGTCGCAGCCCTCGGTGTGCGGGAAGACGCCGCCGTCCACGCGGTGCGCGCGTTGCGCAGCGCCGTTTCCGGGTTCATCGCGCTCGAAGGCGCCGGCCACTTCGGGATGCCGCAGGGTGTCGCTGACAGCTTTGACTGGATGATCGTCGCGCTCGAGCGCGGGATCCGCGCCTCCGCCGGCTAGCGCCCGCGGTTGCCGAGCCCCGCTCCCGGCGCTACGTGCCGCAGCGTGAGCCCGCGGCGCGCGCCGCAGCGGCGTTACGCCGCTGCTTCGCTCTCGCTCCGCTCCGCCTCCACGATCACCGGATCGCCGATCGGCTGGCGGACGTACCAGAGCGCGCCCGCGCCGCCCACCTCGAACCGCTGCCACGTCGAGGCAGCGCCACCGGCCGTGCGGTCGTAGGAGATCACGATCCAGACGTGCGTATCCGTCGGTGCGTCTTCAGGGCACTCGAAGACGCGGCCGCTCGTGTCCTCGTAACTGCCCCATGCCGGGGCCGGGCCACTGCGGATCTGCTTCGGCCACCGCTCCTCGTAGAGCCCGTCCTTGCGTTGTGATGTGAAGGCGGCTGGTGAGGCCACCCGCTCCCAGGTCGGGCTGAGCAAGGCGAGTTCCGCGTGCTTCGGCGTCAGGTTGTTGGTCACCGCGATGTTGATCGTCACCGCTTCGCGGTTCGATCCACCGGCGCTCATCACGATCTTGGGCGTCGCGTCGGCGACACGGCGGCGGAACTCCTCCGCCTTCCGGCGCTGCTCCTCGTCGCGACGGCGCGTCGCCTCCACCTCCAGGCGCTCGCGCTCAATCCGTTCTGCTTCCTCGCGGCGCTCGCGCTCCGCGCGGTCGCGCTCCTCCTGCTCCGCGCGGCGTCGCGTCGCTTCCGCCTCCACGCGCGCGCGCGTGCGCTCCTCCGCCTCCTCGCGCTCGTGGCGAATGCGCGCCTCCTCGGCGGCCAACGCCACGATCCGCTCGCGCTCTTCCGTCTCGAGCTGCTCACGTGCCAGTCGGTCGTCTTCGCTCTCGTTCGGATCCGGCGGGAACTCCAGCGTGAGGTCGAGGCTCTCGAGGGCCGCCGTCTCCGCCGTCGCGGCCGCTGGTGCGCCGTTCTCCGCCGCGGATGGGGTGGTCGAATCGGCCGATGCCGCCTGGTTCGCCTGGTTCACCTCATCAGCGCCGCTCACCACAGCCTTCGCGCCACCACCCGTCGCTGCCGACGGCGCGGTCAAGGCCGCACCGGGCTTCTGCTTCACCGAGGGCGCCGGCGTCCGCGCGCCCGCGCGCGGGTCACGCTGTCGAGACCCCATCTGGTGGATCTCCTCGGCCAGTCGCTCCGCCTCGATCTCCAGCGGCAGCTCGGATGCGCGTGCACGCTTCAGCGCCGTTTCCAGCGTCGCAACACGTCGTTCC
This sequence comes from Chloroflexota bacterium, assembly GCA_027593235.1. Lineage (GTDB taxonomy): Bacteria > Chloroflexota > Dehalococcoidia > UBA2979 > UBA2979 > UBA6627. The sequence goes on along the minus strand of JAQCIU010000023.1, from coordinate 14,094 downwards.
AGCTCGACCATCCGCGATGGGTGTCCCCGCAAACGGCGGCCGGCCGCCTCGAACCCGCCTCCCAGCACAGTAGCGAAGAGGGTGATGAGCAGCAGCACCGCGAACGGCGCCACCGCGATGAGCAGGGTCTGAAGCGTGACGGTCTCGTCCATACGTCCTCTGGTCTCGTCCGGTGCAGCTACCGAAGGGGGCACACGTGCCCGCCGTCCTCATTCATCGTCGGACGTGTTCGGGTTAATCCGGAGATCCGGAACACCCTTGGACCGAAAACTGTTGGTGAAGGGATTGACAACCGAGAATGAACGTATATTCTCAATGGGTGAACGATCGTTTTCGAGAACGACCATTCATTCCCCGTTAGCCAATCCTCTTCAGGAGACAGACCGATGATGAGCTACTACCGACGACTGTTGGATCAGAACCGCGACGGCGGACCATCGTTCCGCGAAGCGAACGATGACTTCGTTCGCATGCTGGATGCGCAGTACGGCGTGATGAGACCGTTGAGTGACAACCGGGTCCGGCGTCACCGCTAGGCCCGGCCATGTCGGCCGACGCAACTGCCACCACCGCCTCGGGCGGTACGAAGGCATCGTCCACGCTGCGTGAGCAGTTCCTCGAGGCTCGGCGCGCCGAGATCCTCGAGGCTGCTCGCGTCGTGTTCGCGGATCACGGCTGCGACGGCGCCTCCATGCAGGATGTCGCTCGCGCCGCTGGCGTGAGCGCCGGGAACATCTACCGCTACTTTCCCAGCAAAGAGGCGTTGATCGTCTCCGTCTGCGAGGACTCGGAAGAGATCAATAGCATCAATTTCGCCGCCGCGAACCACGAGAACGTCTCGCCATTGGGCGTGCTCTTCGAGATCGGCGACGAGACGTTTGCATCGTTTGCCGAACCACTCGCGTTGCAGTCGACCATGCTGATCCTGGAGTCCGCGCTTGTCGGGGCACGCAACTCGGAGTTAGGCCCCGTGGTCGAGCGACACGCCGGTCAGTTGCGCGACTCCCTCGTGGAACTCGTGCGTTCCGCCCAGCGCGCCGGCGAGTTGGAATTAACGATCGATGCCCGTGCCTTTGGCGAATTGTTGCTCTCCGTCGTGTCCGGCCTCCGACTGCTCCAGCTCCAGACCAACGACGATGTGGACGCCGACGGCGTCTGGACCGTCCTGCAACGGATCGTCCGTGCCTTCGGCACTACCGGCGGCGCAACCGACCTGGATGCCGTGCGCTGACGCGCCTCGCCCCCGGCTGTTCGAAGATCCCGAGGCGGGCCGTGAGGCCCGTCTCGTTTTGTGTGCGTCACTCGCTGCCGCGGCCTGAGGCTGCCTCCGCCCTCGGTATGGTGAGTCGGTGACCCTCACCATCGTCGACGGCATGAACGTGATCGGCTCGCGCCCCCACACGCGCTGGTGGCGCGATCGCGATCAGGCGATGCGCGACCTCGTCGTCGAGCTCGAATCCCTCGAACGAACCGACGCCATCCTCGTCGTCTTCGATGGCTACCCGATCGCGGGCCTCGCCGCCCACCGGATCGAGGTGGCGTTTGCGGAACGTAGCGGGCGCAACGCCGCCGACGATCGCATCGTGGAACTGGTCGCCGCCCACGAGGCGCCGGCGACCATCCTCGTGGTCACCTCCGACGCGGAGTTGCGAGGACGGGTCACCGCGCTCGGCGCGGAGGTGCGCGGTGCGCGCAGCCTGTTCAGTCCCGACCGTTAATTGCGGCTAGTTGGCCCTGCTCGGTTCCGTTGTCGCGCCCGCCGGCCTCGGCTCGGGTGGTACGTCTTGGTCCTGCGACACCGGGTTGGCCGGCCACGCGGCGCCGTCGACCTCAAGCCGCTTGATCCGCGCGACCCCGTCATTGGAAATCGACAGAATCACGTCCGGTGGGGTGGGCGGCTCGCCGGCGCCCTGTGGGATGAAGTAGACGCCCAGATCCGGGTAGCTGACCCGCAACGGATTGGTCGATTCGACGCGCGCGAGCAGGAACGCGTAGCCGTCGCCCCATTGGTCGCGGGGCAGCAGGTTGCGGTTCACCGCGGACGGCACCCAGTAACGCCCCGCCTGCACGAATTCCACGTAGACCACGTCGCCCACGCTCGCGTTGAAGGCCGGGATGGTCGACACGTCGTCCGCGACGTAGCTGAGGATCACGTAGTCGCCCCGCAATGGATCACGCGGATCGACCGGCCGCGACTCCAGCACGATCTCGAGGCCGTCGAGTCGCCCCTCCTCGCGCACCACGATCCCCACCACGAACGCCACCTGCGCGAGCACCAGCAGCGCAAACAACAACAGCCGCCCGCGACCCCCGAGGGCGCTCATCCGGCGCTCCCCGTCATCTCGTGACGCAGCGCGCGCCGCCCACGCTCGAGGGCGAACGCGAGCACCAGCAGGAACAGGCCGGCGCCGGCGAACACCGCCCCCGTCTGCGCAAAGTCGTTGAACAGATCGAAGTACCTGGTGATCGCGAACAGCCCGACATAGACCAGCGCCGCGTTGATCCACCACTCACGCCGCAGCGCGAGGCCCAGCCACGCCAGATCCGCGGCCAGCGCCAGCGCGATCACCCAGAAGCCCGTCGTGTAGATGATGAACGTCCGTTCCGCGTTCGGCCGCGGGTTCGCGCCCACCGCGAACGACCACGCGACCAGCGCCACCAGCACCACGATCGCTGCAACCACGGGCGGCCAGACCTCCGCGGGAACGCGTGGCCAGCCGAGGGCGCTCTCGCGCTTGAGCGCGACCGCGACCAGCGCCGCGACCGCGAGGACGAGTGGCACGACCAGCAGTGCAATCGCCGGGAACGCCGCGATCCGCTCGTCCACCTCGTAGTGCCGGTAGAACCCCAGCGCATACACGGCGCTGAAGATCGTGAACCCGCCCGCGAATCGCAACGGCGCCGCGAACTCGTCCCATCCGAAGCGCCGGTTTGCCTCCGCCGCCACCATCAACCAGACCCCGCCACCCGCGATCACCAGCAACGCTGCGGCATCTTGCGTCTGGAACTCGGAACCGTCGCGCTGAATCTCGAAGATCAGCCAAAAAATCGCCACGGCCGCGGCGGCGAAGATGAACGCCCGTGATCGCAGCAGGTAGGCGGATGCAACTGCGGCCAGCAGTACTGGCAGCAGCAGCGGCGATGGGTTGAAGTCGATGTTGTACTGCTGGCTGATCAGCGCCAGGTTCGCCAGCAGCGTGCCGGTGCCGATGAGCAGCACGCCCTCGCCGGTTCGCGTCATCGAGAGCGGGCCGAACCGCAGCCAGTAGCCGCCGGCGTACGCGCCTGTCATCAGCGCGATTCCAGCGGCCAGCTTCGTCATCCGTGGGATCTCGCTCCAGTTCTGCGAGACCACGAGGATCACCCCGAGCACGACCAGCGTCGCTCCGAGCAGCGAGAAGATCCCCACGAGGCGGGGCGCGGCTCCCGGCGCCGGCGGTTCGCCGGCCAGGATCCGCTCGCGCTGACCGGCGCTGATCACGCCGCCCTGCACCCACTCAACCGACTTGCGTTCGAGTTCCTCACGGAACGACACGATCACTCCGTTCGGCGCGACTCGGCGTCGCGTCCCATCCAGAGTGAGGGATCGCGAGCCGGCGCACCATGACCATTGGTCAGACGAAACTGCCCGGCGCCGCGTTCCCGATACCGCGGATGTTCACGAGCCCTCGATCGCTACAGCAGCGACCGCAACAGTGCCCGTGTTCGCTCGCGATCCGGCGCCGTTGGCGTGAATTCTGAGGCGATGAAGTCAGTCACCCCTGCCTCCGCCATTCCAGCGATCATCGCGCTGACCTCGGCCTCTGTTCCCACCAGCGCGACCTCGCCCGGCTCGGTCACGCCCTCACGGTCGAACATCGCGCGGTACGAGGGCAGGTCGCCGTACATCGCCGAGGTCTGGCTGATCGCCGCCCGGATCGTCTCCGCGTCGTCCGTCACGCACACCGGTAGCCCGGCAACGATCCGCGGCGCGGGCCGTCCGGCCGCGCTTGCCGCCTCCCGGAGCCGCGGCGCGATGTGCTCGCGAATCGTTCGAGGCCCAACCCACGACAGGATCGTGCCCTGCGTGCGCGCCCCGGCGACCCGTAACGCCTGCGCCCCCAGCGCTGCCACGACCACCGGCACCGGCACCTCCGGCGCGCCGAACACCGTCGCCTCCGTCTGGTACTCCGCGCCGGCATAGTTCACGTGACCATCCGCCAGCAGCGGCAGCAACACCGAGAGATAGTCGCGTAGCCGCCCGATCGGCCGCTCAAAGCCGATCCCGAGCTCCGCCATCATCGAGGCGTGCGACAGCCCGATGCCCAGCGTGAATCGGTCGCCCAACACACTCCGTGCGGTCAGCGCTTGACCGGCCAGCACCATCGGGTGCCGCGGAAAGATCGGAATGATCGCGCTTCCCAGTTCGATCCCCGGCACCCGCGTGCCGACCAGCGTCAGCACCGTCAGCGCGTCGAAGCCGCCCGAGGGGTGCTCCGCCATCCAGTAGCTTGCGAACCCGTCCGCGGCCGCCTCCGCCGCGTGCTCCGCGATCCGGTCGACCGAGGCATGTCGCGTGAGCCGGGTCCCGCTGATTCCGATCTGCATGTTCTGCCCCCGCAATCACCCAGAGCGTTTGCACCGCCCACTCTACGCAGGCGCCACGCTCGCGCCCGCGCGGCGGCGTACACTCCGCGCGACGGGGAGAGGTTGACTGCCGTCCGCCTCACCGCCCCGCCAGCGCGAGGGGCAAACGCAATGACCACAACCACAACTGTCCAGATCCAGGGCGAGGTCGACCCTCGCTTCGAACGCGTGCGCGAGGCCTTCGCGAACAACTTCCGTGATCACCGCGAAGTCGGAGCCGCCGTTGCCGTCTACCTGGACGGTCGCCCCGTCGTGGATCTCTGGGCCGGTCGCATGCACCCCGACGGCGACGCGGCGTGGGAGCGCGACACCATCGTCAACGTTTGGTCCATGACCAAGGGCATGACCGCCACCTGCGCGCACATCCTCGCTGATCGCGACTTGCTCGATTACGACGCACCGGTCGCGCAGTACTGGCCGGAATTCGGGAAGCTCGGCAAGGAATCGATCCCGGTGCGCTGGCTGCTCTCGCACCAGGCCGGCCTCGTCGCCGTCGATCCACCCCTCAAGCCCGGCGACCACGAGCACTGGGACACGATGATCCACGCGCTCGAGGAGACCACGCCGCAGTGGGAGCCGGGGACGAAGAACGGCTACCACATGATTACCTTCGGCTGGCTCGTCGGTGAGGTCGTCCGCCGCATCTCCGGCGCCGCCAGCCTCGGCGCCTTCTTCCGCGACGAGATCGCAGCACCGCTCGGTGCTGACTTCTTCATCGGCACCCCGGCCTCCGAGGATCCGCGTATCGCCTCGATCATCCAGCCCGCGCCGAACGAGATCTTCGTCCGCCCGCCCGGCCCCGACGCACCGACCAACCCGCTCATGGAGCGCTCCCTGCTGCACGACTCCGAACTCGTCATGGACCCCAACAGCCGAGGCTGGCGCGGCGCCGAGCTGCCCGGCGGTAACGGCCACGGCAACGCCCGTGCCGTCGCCCGCGTCTACAGCGCGCTCGCACAGGGTGGCGAACTGGATGGCGTGCGCCTCATGAGCCCGGAGCGCGTCGACATCGCTCGCGAGGTGCATGTCGATTCTCCGGACGAGGTGCTCACCATGCGCACCCGCCGCTCGCTCGGCTACATGCACCCGGTCCCTGATACCGGAGACCGTCGCGGCCCCGAGGCCTTCGGGCACGGCGGCGCTGGCGGTTCCAACGGCTTCGCCGACACCGAGCACCAGATCGGCTTCGGCTACGCGATGAACCAGATGTGGGCGGGCGACTTCGGCACGATTGATCCGCGCGCGCAACTGCTCGCCGGTGCCGTCTACGAGTCCCTGGGAATCAAGACCGGCTAGCGCCCCACTCTTGACGCGCTCCTGATATCGGATCCGGCATCATCGATGCCACCCACCACCGATTCAGGAGCGTGACCCCGTGGACAACGACGACGCGCCAGTTGGTCGCATACTGCCGCGCCGCGAGGTGCTGACCCTCTTCGGTGGCGTTGGCCTCGCCCTGCTCGTCGGCTGCGCCGGCGACGATCCCGAGGGCGCGCCCAGCACGGCAACGGCGTCCGCGACCGCCCCGCTCTTCGCCGCCACCCCAACAGCCGGCGCTGCCACCGCGACGGCCACCGCGGCGGCGACCGCCGGTGTCAGCGTCCCCCTCCCGTCCTGCATCGCCGTACCCGAAATGACCGAGGGCCCGTACTTCGTCGACGAGCAACTCGACCGTTCGGACGTCCGCGAATCGGTCGCGGGCGTCCCGCTCGATCTCGTGGTCAACGTCTCGCACGTCACCGGGGATGGCTGCGCAGCCCTGACCGGTGCCGTGGTCGATATCTGGCAATGCGACGCCAGCGGCCAGTACTCGGACGTGACCGACCGTGCCGTCGGCTTCGACACGACCGGCAAGACGTTCCTGCGCGGCCTCCAGCGTTCGGATGCTGCGGGTCAGACCCGCTTTACCACCATCTACCCCGGCTGGTATCCGGGACGCGCCGTACACATCCACTTCAAGGTCCGCGCCCAGGCCGCCGATGGCAGCATCTTCGAGTTCACGTCACAGTTCTTCTTCGATGACGCGCTCTCGGACGAAGTGCTCGTCGCCGCTCCGTACGCGAAGGCGGGCCGCCGCACCCGCAATGCCGACGACGGCATCTACCGCAGCGGCGGCGACCAGTTAGTCCTCGCCGCACGCCCGGCCGCCGAGGGCTTCAGCGCGACCTTCGATCTTGGGTTGCAGGTCTAGCGACCGCTACACCGTCTCCAGGCGGTACACGCGCGCCGCCGTGTCATGGAACATCGCGGCTCGTTCGGTCGCGGAGTACCCGGCGGTCAGCTTCTTGAACTGATTCCATAGCACCGTGTAACTGCACGACGCCTTGTCGACCGGGAAGTTGCTTTCGAACATGCAGCGGTCCGGGCCGAACGCCTCGATCGTGTGGTCGTACCAGCGCCGGTTCACCTCAAGCAGCTCGTCCGAGCTGGGTGGCCGCGGGTGATCCTCCCAGCCGAAGCCGTTGATCACCATCTGAATCCCGCCGACCTTCGCCACCACGTTCGGCAAACTCGCCAATTCCGTGATCGCCGGACGCCACGCCTCGAAGATCGCGTCGTGCTGCCCCACGTACGGCCCAACGCCCAGCGGCCCGCCCAGGTGGTTGAGGATGATCGTCGTGTTCGGGAATGCGCGCGCCAGGTCCGTGATCTCCGCGATCTGCGGGTGATACAGCCACGCCTCGAAGGTGAGGTTGTATCGCTCGAGGAGCGCGTAGCCCTCGCGGAACTTCGGATCCAGCAGCACATGCTCCGGCGACGTCGCCCGCGCGTGTAGATCCGGATCGGCGTCCCACGCCGCGCGGTGCCGGATGCCCCGGAACCGCGTCGGGCTCGCCTCGAGGTGTGCATCGAGCACCGAGGCGACCGCGCTCCCCAGTTGCAGATTTGCCGTCCCCACGATCCCGGTGCAAGCCCGCACCCGATCCGCGCGCGCCGCGCTCGCGTTCGCGACGCCCTCGACAAACTCGGTCTCACCAACGACGCGCAGCTCCGCCGGCCCGTCCGTCCGATACATCGAGGTGCATTCGATGAACACCGTCTGCCGGACGTTGTGCCTGCTCACGTCCTCGACCAGGTCGTCGAGCAGGTACGTGTTGTTCGGCCGCTCCCACAGGTGGTGGTGCGGATCGATGATCGGCAACTCCGGCTCTAGCGCCGCTTCCTCGGTCAGTGCGAGCCAGTCCGCTGCCACCATCTGCGTCTCCGATCGTCGTCGCGTGTCGTCGGTTCTCCCTCGCGGTCAGGCGATCGCGCCACCCGTCCGGAACGCCACGATCTCCTCGGCGGTGTAGCCCACCTCGGTCAAAACGGCGTCGGTGTCGCGGCCCAGCGGTGGCGCCGCGCCCTGCGCACGGAGCGGCGTGGCGCTCATCTGCAGCACCGGGCCGACCTGCCGCTGCGGTCCGCTTAGGTCGTGCTCAAGCTCGACGATGCCGCCGTTCGCCAGCACCTGCGGGTCGTTCGCCATGTCCTCCGGGAAGTTCAGTGGGCCGTTTGGGACGCCGTTGGCCGTGAAGATGTCCTCCCACTCCGCTGTCGGGCGGGAGCGGACGTGTTCCTCCACCTCGGCCAGTCGCACTGCCGCGGTCGCCGCCCACTCGGCGTTCGTCGGGTCGTACCCGGGATCCGCGATCCCCATGAAGTCCGTATCCAGCGCCGTGCGGACCTTCGCCCAGAGCGTGGGAGAGAGCGCGCCAATCGCGATCGCCCCATCCTGCGTGCTGTACGCCCGGTAGTAGATGTTGCCCGCGCCAAGGATCGCAAGCGGGTTGTGCGCGACGAGCAGGTCCGAATACTTCGCGCCGGACTCCTGGAGGTGGTGCACCCGCGCCATGCGCTGGTTGCGCAGCTCATCCGCTGCCGGCAACTCGAACACCACACCGCCCTGGAACGCGAGCGCCGTCTGGAGCAGCGTGCTCTCGATCATCTGGCCTTCGCCGGTCTTTTCCCGGTGGTAGAGCGCCGCACAGACGCCCCACGCGATCGCCAGCCCCGTGCCGTAGTCGGCAATCGCGGTCGAACTGATGATCTTCGGCGTCCCGGTCACGGGATCCGCCTTGCCCTCCCCGACCATCAACCCGGAAATCGCCTGCGCGATGATGTCGTACCCGGGGCTCTGCGCCCGCGGCCCCTTGCGGCCGAACGCGGTGTTGTCCACGTAGATCAGGTCCGGCTTCAGCGCACGCAGCGTCTCGTAGTCGATGCCCAGCTTCGCCGGCACGTCCGGCCGGTAGTTGATCACCACCACGTCGATGTTCGGGACCATCCGGTGCACGATCGCCTGCGCCTCTGGCGTCTGTAGCGAAAGGACCAGCGATCGCTTCCCGCGGTTCAGCGATTGGTAGGTCTTCGACTCACCCGGCATGAACTGCGAAAAGAGTCGCCACGGTTCACCCTCTGGGGGCTCCACCTTGATCACCTCGGCGCCCATGTCCGCCAGGTTCTGGCATGCAAACGGGCCTGCGATGATCTGCGTGAATTCGAGGACGCGAATCCCCTCGAGCGGTCCGGCCATGATTACCCCCGTGCCATGCAACCTGTATGCGGCGTGATGATAACGGAGACGAATACCGAATCAGTGATCAGGCGTTCGGACCGCCCTCTTCAACGCGGCCCGGGTGGTCTACTTGACGAATATCGATATGTAGTTATATAAAGATAGTCATGAAGGCACACCACACCCTCGTCCCCGATGCACTCCTCGATCGCGTCGCCCAGCGCTTCCGCGTCCTCGGCGATGCGAGCCGCCTCGCAATCGTCCGGCTGCTCGTCGCGCGAAACGAATTGAGCGTTGGCGAGGTCGTCGAGGGCGTTGGCATGAGCCAGGCCAACGTGAGCAAGCACCTCCGCCTCCTGCTCGATGCCGGCATCGTCAGCCGCCGCCGCGAGGGCACCAGTGCCTACTACGCCGTCATCGATGACAGCATCGAACGCCTCTGCGCCCTCGTCTGCGACCGCATCGAGGAACAAGTACAGCTCGAGGCGGCAGCACTCAGCCGCGCCTGACCATGGCGTCGCGACAGGCCTGCATGGGCAAAACATCCCTACATCGGCATAAATAGATAGTTGAGGATCCTACCGTGAGCAACCAATCCAACCCGACCCCGCGCGAAGTCACCGCCACCGCCGCCTACGCGCTGGCCCACGAGGGCAATGGCATCGTCGTCGATGTCCGCGAGCCCTGGGAGTGGGAGCAGGGACACGCCGCGGGCGCCGCGCACATGCCCCTGAACTCCGTCCCCACCCGGCACGTCGAGTTACCGAACGACCGGCCCGTGCTCGTGATCTGTGCCAGCGGCAACCGCAGCGTGACCGCGGCGCGCTACCTCGCGGGGATCGGGTACGACGCCCGCTCTGTCACCGGTGGCACCGCCGCCTGGTCCTCCCAACGCCTCCCCCTCGAGTTGGGGATCGGCGTCACGCGCTAACCCGCTGACCGTGCAGTACGATGGCGTCCTCACAACATCGTTGCTTCGGCATATAGAGATAAAAGACGCAATAGTCGACCAGATTAGTCAGGTTTAGGGCCGATGGAACTCGCACTCATCCCGACGCTCATCGCAGGGGCCGCCGCCGGTCTCGCGCTCGGTGCCGTCGGCGGCGGCGGCTCCGTCCTGCTGATTCTGCTGCTCGTGCTCGGGTTCGGCCTCGACGCGCACGGCGCCACCGGCACCGCGCTCGCCGTCGTCCTCGCCAGCGCGCTCCTCGGCACCGTCCTGCACGCCCGCCGCGGCGGGGTGCGCTACCGCGAGGCCCTGCTCTTCGGTGGCCCGGGCATGATCGCCTCCGCACTCACCTCGCCGCTCAACGCCCGCCTGCCGGAAGCCGCCATCCTCGGCGCGGTCACCCTGCTGATGATCGCCGTCGCGCTCCGCATGTGGCAGCCGATCCGACCCTCCGAGGGCCGCAAACCCGCTCCCCTCGTGATCGTCGCCGGCGCCCTCGCCGGCGTGCTCACCGGCGTCTTCGGTGTCGGCGGCGGCTTCGTCATCGTCCCGGTGCTCGTGCTCGCGCTCGGCCTGCCGATGCCGCAGGCGATTGGCACCTCGCTACTCGTCATCTCCGCGAACTCGGCCGCCGCGATCGGTGGCTACTGGGTGCGCGACGACATCGATCTCCCGCTCGCCGCCGTGCTCGCAGCCGGCGCCATCTTCGGCGTCGTGTTCGGCTCCCGGCTCGCCCGCGCCGCCGGGGAACAGCGCCTGCAGCAGTCGTTCGCCGTCCTGCTGGTCGTTGTCGCGACCTACCTGACCATCCGTGAAGCGGCGCTCGTCGCCTGACCGTTCGAGGACAGCACACAACCCCGAGGAGGGTGCGCAATGGAAATCGTGCAGTTCGTGGCAGAAGCTCTCGGCGATGCCTCCTACCTCGTCGTGAGCGGCTCCGAGGCCGTCGCCATCGATCCGCAGCGTGACGTGCGGCCCTACCTCGCCGCCGCCGAGCAACGAGGAGTCACGATCACCCGCGTCTTCGAGACACACGTCCACAACGACTACATCTCCGGTGGCCCGGAGCTGGTCGCCCGCGGTGCCGAGATCGTTGCGCCCGAGGACGCCGGCCTTGAGTTCGCCCACCGCCCGATCGCGGACGGCGAGCAACTGCCCGTCGGCGCCGGTCACATCCGCGCCGTCCGCGCGCCCGGCCACACCCACCACCACACCGCCTACCTCGCCATCGACGAGGCCGGCACCGTTCTCGGCGCCTTCACCGGCGGCTCGATCATCATCGGTGGCGCCGGTCGGTCCGATCTCCTCGGCCCCGACCACACCGAGGAACTGACGCGACAGCAGTGGAATAGCGCCCAGCGGATCACCGCCCTCATGCCGGAGGACGCCGAGTTGCTCCCCACCCACGGCGCGGGCTCGTTCTGCTCGTCGCAGCAGTGCGGCGGCGAACGTCGCGCACCGCTCCGCGAGGAGCGCGTCCGCAACATCGTCCTCGCCAGCCCCAACTTCGAGGCCTTCCGCACCCTCCACCTCGCGAACCCCGCGCCGATCCCCGGCTACTACCGGCACATGGCGCCGATCAACCGCGAGGGCCCGCGCGTCTACGGCGATCTGCCGTCGCCGTCCCCGCTGTCCCCGGACGCCGCGCTCGGCGCGGTGATGAGCGGATCACGCCTGCTCGACGTGCGCAGCCGCTTCGACTTCGCCACCGCCCACGTGCCCGCCTCCACCTCCATCGAGGAAGGCGAATCGATGCTCGCCTACGTCGGCTGGGTGATGCCCTTCAACCAGCCGCTGGTCCTCGTTACCAACGACGCCGCTCAGGCGGATCGCGTCACCGTCGATCTGCTCCGCATCGGCTACGAGGAAGTTACCGGCTCCCTCCCCTTCGCTCGCTTGGCCGCCGATCGCCCCGCCGCCCAACTGGACGTGGTCTCCGTCGCCGAGGCCGCGACGATCCGCGCGGCGGCGCATCTCCCGGGCTACGACGTCCGCTTCGACAGCGACCTGCGCACGCTCCCCCTGCCCGGCTCCCAGCACCGTCCCATCGATCGGATCGCCGACTGGCTGCCGAATGTCGAGGACGACGCGATGCTCGTGAGCTGCGCCGCTGGTAGCCGCGCCGCCACCGCCGCGAGCCTGCTCCAGGCCGCGGGCCATCACCCGCGCGTACTCCTCGAGGGCGGTGCCGTCGACCTCGTGGCGGCCGTGTCGGCGATCGCCCGCTAGTAGCGGATCACCACCAGGCTGTCGTCCGCCGACGCCGCTCCCCACAGCTCCCCGGGTCGCCCGAGGAGCTGTCGGACGTTCGAGGGTGTCGCCGGGAGCGCGACCGTGGTGAAGACCTCGCTGGCTGGTTCGAATAGCACGATCGAGTTGTTGCCGAAGTCGGTGAGCCACACGCGATCGCCCTCGTCGACGTAGACCGCGTAGGCGCGTGGCGCGTCCCCGGGCAGCGCCCACTCCGTCCACCGCCCGCTGTCCGGCTCGTAGCGCCCGACCTGTCCCGCGTTCCACTCCGCGATCCACGCGTCGCCCGCCGATTCGAACCACACGCGCCGCACCACCGCCCCCGCCGTCGGCGGATCCAGGTCGGTGACCGCGCCGCTCTCGAGGTCGATCGCGCCCAGGTAGCTGCCAGCCAGCGACGCGAAGTAGACGTCGCCGTTCGGCGCACCCGCGATGCCGTACGGCCCACGCCCGCGTGGCGAGTCGAAGACCCGCATCTCCTCGCTCGCCGGATCGAACACGCCGTGGATGCCGTTCTGACCCGTAAACCAGAGCCGCCCGCGCCCGTCGAAAGCGGCGGTGTTCAAGTTCACGTTCGGGCGGTCCGCGGGCAGCGGGAAAACCCGCACCTCGTCGCTGCCGGGGTCGACTCGAACGATCGCGTTCTGCCCACCGTCCGTCACCCAGGCCGCGCCCGCGGCATCGACGATCACCCCGTGCGGCGCCGACCCCGGTCCGAGCGCGATCTCGCGCACCTCGCCGCTCCGCGGATCGAGGTGACCAAGCGTCCCGTTGCCCTGCCCCGTGTACCAGACACCCCCGTCCGCGGCGGGCGCGACGTCGTGCGGTCGCGACCCGGCGACGACCGCGTACGACTCGAGGATCAGCGCGATGCCCGGCGGCGGCGTGGCGTCGGTCGTGCCCGCGGTCGCCGGTGCGACCGGCGCTGTCGCGGATGGCGCGGCCGTCGCCGCCGCGCTGGAGGCGCCGGTGCTCGTCGCCTCGATGGTCGCCGTGGGGCTCGGATCGGCACCCTCGCCCGAGCAGGCGCCGAGGGCGAACGCCACCAGTGAGACAAGCAGTGGCCGCGAGCAGGAACTGACGTTCACGGGACGCTCCGGAACCGCGTGGTGTCGCGGGGGCCGATCGTACCTCGCACTCCACGGCCGGAGCGGGCAAGATGCGCGAGCCGTGCGGACACCGGGTCCGCCGTACCAGGAAGAAGGCGCAACCCGATGTTGACGTTCAAGCACTACACCGTTGCCGTGCACGACCTCGATGAGGCCGTCGCCAACCACAAGGCCCGCTTCGGCATGGAGCCGACCGGCGAGAAGGCCTACAACGGCATCGGCAAGTTCGACTTCGTTCCCATGGGCTACAACGGCCAGACCCAGCTCCACCTGCTCCAGCCGCGCGCAGACGAGGGCAGCCCGATCGCCAAGCTGATGAGCGAGCGTGTGAACCCGTTTAACCCACACGGCGAAGGCATGTACCTGATGGCCTACGACTGCGACGACGTTGACGCCTTCTGCGCGCAGATCGAAGCCAATGGTGGCCGCGTGAATCGCGCGCCCAACACCACCAACGCCTGGGTCCACCCGACCGCCTCGAACTTCGTGCTGATGGAGATCTTTCAGAAGTAGCAACGCGTCTGGTCGTAGCGTTCTGTGTGGCTGGCGAACACGAAGCGGTCACACAAGCCACGGCCGACGGAGTACATTTCCGCCTAGCTGTACTGACCACGGACATGTGAGACACGGCTGATGGGTGGGCGGCCACCGAGCGAGCCATG
>JAQCIU010000004.1:0-141580 GCA_027593235.1 Chloroflexota bacterium | reverse complement strand
ATCCGCGGCAGCACCAGCGGCGCCGTCGTTCGGTTCAGCGCCGATGGCGTCCTGATCCGAGGAAGCGCCATGGGCGCCTTGATCCGAGGAAGCGCCGTGGGCGCTGGGAGCGTTCGTCACGAACTCGCTCTCCTTCGGCCGTCGCCGGTGGCGGCGGCTGGGGTGTGCCCGTTGCCCGCCAGCGCGGAGCACACCTCGATCGTACGGTCCGTCGCCGCACCGAGTCGAATCGGGTAATCACGACGCGTATGAGCGCCAGATCGACCGTCCGGTCGCGGTCAGCAGCGGTGGTGTGGTGGGAGAGGCACACCTATAGTAGGCCACCGTGTTGCTCGGTTCGCCATGCCGTCAGAACGAGCACGCGCGCTCCCAGGTTCCCGTGTCCGGAGGCCGTGATGGCACTGTCGACTGACGAAGTGCGCCACATCGCGCGGCTCGCCCGGATCGCGCTCTCCGACGACGAGCTGGAGCGGATGCGGGATCAGCTCTCCTCCATCCTCGATCACTTCGAGGTCCTCAGCGAAATCGACACCGAAGGCGTGCCGCCCACGGCGCAGAGCTTCGCGCTGACCAACGTGCAGCGCGCGGATGTGCCAGGCGGCACGTTGCCGCGCGAAGAAGCGCTCGAGGGCGCCCCCCGTCGCGAAGACGGCTACTTCCGCGTCCGCGCGGTACTGGACTAGCGATGGCGGACGGCGCGATCGACCTCGGACGGACCGCTCACGAACACGCCGCCGCGTTGCGCGCCGGCGAGTACACCTCGAAGCAGCTTGCGGAGGCGACGCTGGCGCGCGTGCGCGGGCAGCAGGAGACGCTGAACGCCTATATCTCGCTGACCGACGATCTCGCACTCGCGCAGGCGGACGCCGCCGATCAGCGAATCGCCGCGGGGAACGCCGAGCCGCTGACTGGTGTTCCGGTCGCCGTCAAGGATCTGCTCTCGACGAAGGGGATCGTTACTTCGGCCGGATCGCGGATGCTCGGCGAGTACCGCCCGATGTTTGATTGCACCGTCGTCGATCGACTGCAGCAGGCCGGCGCGGTGGTGATCGGCAAGACCAACCTGGACGAGTTCGCGATGGGCTCCTCCAACGAGCACTCCGCGTTCGGACCGGTCCGCAATCCCTGGGATACCAGCAAGGTGCCCGGCGGATCCTCGGGCGGCTCCGCCGCGACTGTGGCCGCGCGAGGCGTGCCACTCTCATTGGGCACCGATACCGGTGGATCGATCCGCCAGCCGGCCGCGCTCTGCGGCGTCGTCGGTCTCAAGCCCACCTACGGGCGGGTCAGCCGCTACGGCGTGGTCGCCTTCGCATCCTCCTTGGAGCAGGTCGGGCCCTTCGGCCGGGATGCCGAGGACGTGGCGACCCTCCTCCGCACAATGGCGGGTCGCGACCCACTCGATTCAACGACCGCACCGGAGCCCGTGCCTGACTACACCGCCGACTTCGCGCGCGGCTTCGAGGGCCTCCGCGTTGGCGTCCCCGCCCAGTTCTTCGCCGACGGCCTCGATGATGGGGTGCGCGCCGCCATCGAGGCCGCGATCGACGTCTTCGCGGCAGGCGGCGCCATCATCGACCGCTCCGTCGAGCTGCCGACCACACCGGCCGCGCTGCCCGTCTATTACGTGATCGCCCCCTCGGAGGCCTCGGCGAACCTCGCGCGCTACGACGGCGTGAAGTACGGCTTCAGCTACACCGACGGCGAGACCGTCGACGAGGAGATGTCGGAGACGCGCAGTCGCGGATTCGGCGACGAGGTGAAGCGGCGGATCATGATCGGCACCTATGCCCTTTCCGCCGGCTACTACGACGCGTATTACCTGAAGGCGCAGAAGGTCCGCACGTTGATCCGTCGGGAGTTCGAGGCGGCGTTGAGCGACCACGACGTGCTGCTGACGCCCACGGCGCCAAGCGTTGCCTTCGGCATCGGCGAGAAGGTGGACGACCCCTACGCGATGTACCTGAACGACCTCTACACGCTGCCCGTGAACATCGCGGGTAACCCCGCGCTCAGCACCCCCTGCGGCTTCGATGCGGGGCTCCCCATTGGACTCCAGCTCATCGGACGGCCGTTCGATGAGGGAACGTTGCTGCGCGCGACGCACGCCTACCAGCGCGAAACCGACTGGCATCAGCGCGCGCCCTCGCTGCCCGTTTGAGCGACCCGTTGGCTCCCGAGCGGTCTGGTAGGCTGCGCCGATGACAAGCGGCAATGGCGACAATGGTGGCAACGGCAACGGCGCCTCAACGACCGGCGAGGGCGATCCGTCCGATCTCACACTCTCGATTCGCGGCATGCGTACCGAGCCCGGCGAGGTCGTCGGCGAGATGACCGTGGTGCTGAATACCACGCGCGGCGAGATCAAAATGCACCTGCGACCCTGCGAGGGACGCACCGGCTGCGCGATCTTCCTCGGCGGTGCCGCCGGCGGCGTCCGCGGTCCCGCGAACGCGATCTACGAACGAATCGGCGTCGAGCTGGTGGAAGCCGGCGTGACCTCGCTGCGTATCGAATACCGCGAACCCGGCGAGTTCGAGGAGTGCGTTGCGGACGCCCTCGCGGGCGCCTCGTTCCTCAAGGGAATCGGCGCAACCGAGGCGGTCGTCGTCGGTCATTCCTTCGGCGGCGCCGTCGCGATCAAGGCGGGTGAACTGGCGCCGCTGATCACCAGCGTCGTCGCCATGTCCTCCCAGCGATTCGGTACCCAAACCGTCGACGAGCTCAAGAAGCCGCTGCTGCTGATTCACGGGTCGAACGATGAGATCCTTGACCAGGCGGCGTCGAAAGACATCTTCGAACGGGCGGAAGAACCGAAACGGCTGGAGATTCTTGAGGGGGCGGGTCACGGCCTCCTGGAGGTCGCTGACGAGGTTCATGACCTGCTTCACGGGTTTATCACGATGTCTGTCGGCATCTCACCACTGGAGTCCTGATCAGCGCCCGATATCAGCCAGTTCCTCATCGATACGCCCGAAACGGTGGCAATGTGTCCACCTCGTTAACATCTGACAGTTCATGACGTAAGTCACTGAGACCTATGAAGCGGTCGACTATAATTCGTAGTGCGTGATGTGAGCGCGGACCACCGCGACCGCACGCCGACTGCAGTAAACACCGAGAGCACCGCGTCCGGCGCGGGCGCACAGAGTGGGGGAGTCGATGACCCTGGAGACGCCGAGCTTTAGTCCAGGCCTTGAAGGAGTGCTGATCGCGGAATCCGCGGTCTCGTTGGTGGAGGGCGAGGCCGGGCGGCTGAGCTATCGTGGCTATTCGATTGAGGATCTCACGGGCCCCACCGGGACCTTCGAGGAGATCGTCGCCCTCCTGTACGACGGAGAGCTTCCGACGCAAACCCGCATCGATGAGATGCGGGTGTTGTTTGAGCGCGAACGGGCGCTGACTGACGATCAGATCGCGATCGCGCGGCTGGCCGCCAAAGGCACGCACCCGATGTTCGCGCTCCAGGCCGCGGTGGCAACACTCGGCCCGATGGACAATGACTTCGAACGCAAGGTTGATACGGTCGTTGAGCGCGGTCAATCGCTGATCGCGAAGGTCGGTCACCTGGTCGGCGTGATCGCGCAGGCGGTCGATGGCCGTCCGTACGACGGTCCTCGGCCGGGCGAGTCGCACGCGCGGATGCTCGTACGCATGGTCACTGGCGAAGATCCGACCGAACTGCAGGTGCGGGTCATGGACGCGCTGCTGATCCTCCAGGCGGATCACTCCGCCGGCAACGCCTCAACGTTCACCTCGCGCGTGGTCGCTTCGACCAAGGCCGAGCCAGAGGCCGTCGTCTCTGCGGCGATTGGCGCTCTCTCCGGCCCCGCGCACGGCGGAGCCAACGAGGGCTCGCTACGTCTCTTCCAGCAGATTGGCGATCCGGCCAAGGCCGATGAGCGGATCTCCCGGCTCTTGGATGACAAGTTCAAGATTCCCGGCTTCGGTCACCGCGTGTACCACGTGAAGGACCCGCGCTCGAAGGTGATCCAGCGGCTTGCCGATGAGGTGATCAAGGACGGGACGCCGGCGGCAGATCACTACCAGATCGCGCTGACGGTCGAGAAGGTAGCCACGGAACGCCTCGGCGATCGCGGCTTGTTCCCGAACGTCGACCTCTTCTCCGGTTGCGTGTTCGAGGCGATCGGGATCCCGGTCGACTTCTTCACCCCGCTCTTCGCGGCCTCGCGAACGGCTGGGTGGACCGTGAACATGCAAGAGCAGTGGGAGTCCGGGAATCGGATCTTCCGGCCGGGCCAGGTCTACGTTGGCGAGCAGCACCGCCCGTTCACCGACATCGAAGGCCGCTAGTCGGTCGATCTTCGGATCACGTTGGAAGGCCGCCACCGGGCGGCCTTCTTGTTGCCCTCAGCCGTCCCGACTCGTTCCCTTCGGTCCTGTGCTGCGGGGTGCTGCTGCCGTCGGCCGTGGACCGGCTTAGGTCGCCTTCGTGAGCTGCCAGTAGGCGCTCTGCGTCGCCACGACCTCCGCGAGGGCGCGCTCGACATCGAGGCCCACCTCGAACGCCGGCCGCAGCCGATCGGCGCGTGCCTGGCTCCCGAGGCGGTCGGCGACGCCACTATCGAGGCCCAACAACTCCTCGATGATCGCGAGGCCGCAGACCGGTGCGTAGCTCTGGCTGTAGCCGCCCTCGTGAATCACGGCCAGCCGGCCGCCGCACAATTCGTCGGCCAAGCTCATCGTCGCGCGGGTCATTCGGCGGTACCCGCCGGCGGTGAGCACCATCCGCCCAAGCGGATCGGAGCGACTGGCATCCAGGCCGTTCGAGACGACGATCAGGTCGGGCCGGAACTGCCGCGCGATCGGCCAGACCACCCGCTCCAGCGTGGCCATGTATCCGGCATCGCCGGTACCCGCGGGCAGTGGAACGTTCACCGTGCGCCCGGCACCGGCCTCGCGACCGGTGTCGCCGACCAGGCCGGAGTTCTCCGGGTACAGGCCTTCCTGGTGGAGGGAGACCATCAGCACGCGGTCGTCGTCGTAGAACGCTTCCTGCGTGCCGTTGCCGTGGTGGACGTCCCAGTCGAGCACCATGATCCGCTCGGCGGCGCCTCGCGCGAGCGCGCGCTTCACGGCGATCGCGACGTTGCCGAAGAGGCAGAAGCCCATCCCGCGCGCGGCGACCGCGTGGTGGCCGGGCGGGCGGATTAGGGCGTAGCTGTTGTCGACCTCACCATCGAGGACAGCGTCGACCGCCGCGCACGCACCGCCGACCGCGAGCAGTGCCACCTCGAAGGACCCGCGCGAGAGCGGCGCGCCTTCGCCGGCGTCGCCGTGACCGTCGCGCGCGCTGAGCGTGAGCACGTTCTGGATGTGCTCGCGGCTGTGGAACAGTGCTACGTCGTCCAGTGACGCCGGCGCGAACTGGATCGCGTGGAGCCGTTCGGTCAGACCGGTGTGATCGAGTAGCTCTTTGATCCGTCCGACGCGCCGCGGGTGCTCCACGTGCGCCTCGGGCTCCAGGTACGGGTACGGCTCGGGCGGAGAGCCGACGACCATCATCCCCGGATCGTGCAGCAGGAAGTGTGGGTGGTAGACCAGGCCGGTGTTGCTCATGCGCGCCTCCGTTGCGCGCGCATGATACGGGCCGCCGGTTTCCGCTAGCTGGCGATCTTCCTGCCGAGTACCAGGGTCAGCACCAGCGGCCGGATCACGTACCCCTCGAACTCCGCGTCGATGAACGTGGTGAGGTCCGCGAGGAATTCCTCGCGCGCGTCCGGCTTCAGCTGGTTCGTGCCGGAGTAGGAGCGCACGAGGTCGATGTACTCGCTGGTGGTGTACCGCTGATCGAAGCGATAGCGGAACAGCTCGACCTGCTCGAACGCTTGCGTGTCGATGATCTCGGCTACCTCGGGCGGGGTGACCTCGGGGTCGAGGAGGTCGTTCCACTCCACGCCGGGGAAGTAGCGGTCGTAGATCGGCTGCGACGCGGCGAAGTAGCCCCGATCGACCTCGGATGGGATTTGGTGCGGGTGCACGATCGCCAGCACGCCACCCGGTCGGAGCAGCGAGAGCACCTTGGGGTAGCGAAGGTCCGCGTCCACCCAGTGAAACGAGGTGGCGGCGAAGATCAGGTCGGCCATCTCCGCGGGCAGTGGCGCGTCCTCGAACCGTTCGTTGATCACCACGAGGCGCGCCTCATCAGCGAACTTCTGGCGGAGGAAGACCGCGAGGTGCGGGCCCGGCTCCACGGCGGCCACGGTGGCGCCACGCTTCAGCAACGCGCCGGTCGCCTGCCCGGTCCCGGGGCCGATCTCAACCGTCGCCAGCGTGGCGGGCTCTTCCGCGTCGCCGCCGATGTAATTGAACAGGTCGGAGTAGAGGCGGTCGGGGTAGAGGGGGCGGACGCGGTCGTAGACCTCCGCCACATCATCGAACCAGCTAGCTGGGGTCACGGTGATTCCCTCGCGGTCGCGCCTCGACGGCTTCGATCGTACCGGCCGCGCGCGGAGCGGAGCAGCTACCCGAGGTAGTTGAGCTTCAGCGCGTGCCGCACCCGCTCCATCGTCGCCTGCGCCGAGGCGCGATAGCGATCGGTGCCGGCGGCCAGCGCCTCGCGTACCAGCTCCGGGTGCGCCTCGAAGTGGGCGCGGCGCTCGCGCCACGGTTCCATCATCGTGTTGAGCGCCGCGGCGAGCTTGGTCTTCACCTCGACGTCGCCGACGGTACCGAGGAGGTAGCGCTCCTTGAGGTCGTTGACCTCATCCTCGTCCGGGTTGAACGCGTCGTGGTACATGAAGACCGGATTGCCCTCGACGTGTCCCGGATCGGTCGCACGGAGGCGCGTCGGGTCGGTGTACATCGAGCGGACCTTCGCGATCACCGTCTCGGCGTCGTCCTTGAGCCAGATCGCGTTGTTCTTCGACTTGCTCATCTTCGTGTCTGGTCCGTCGGTCCCGACGAGGCGCGGGACGCGGCCGACGAGCCCCTTCGGCACCGGGAAGATCTCTTCGCCCTCGCCGAACAGGCGGTTGAAGCGACGCGCGACCTCGCGGGTCATCTCGATGTGCGGAAGCTGGTCCTCGCCGACGGGCACCAGGTGCGAGCGCGGCATTAGGATGTTCGCCGTTTGCATCACCGGGTAGGTGAAGAAGGCGACCGGCACCGACTCGCCGATGTCGTCCATCTCGGACTTCAGTGTCGGGTTTCGCTGAAGACGGCCAAGCGGCACCCACCAGCTCAACCACGTGGTGAGTTCGGCGTGCTCGGGTACCAGGCTTTCGATCCCGAAGTTGGAGATCTCCGGATCAAGCCCGACCGAAAGCCAGTCGATCGCGACCTCCATCACCCAGCTACGGACGTCGTCGATCCGGTCGGCGTAGTCGGAGACCTGGTAGTCGGCGATCAGGAAGAAGGCGTCGTACTCGTGCTGGAGCTTGATCCAGTTTTCGAGCGCGCCGCCGAAGTGGCCGAGGTGGAGCGACCCGGTCGGTCGCATCCCGGTCATGATGCGGGGTTTCAGGTCAGTCATCGGGGGAAGCTCGCCTACATCTGATCCGGTGTGGAGATGCCCAACAGTGTCAGCGTGCGCGCGAGGGCGACCCGTGCCGCCTCGAGCAGCAGCAAGCGGGCGCGCGTCAGCTCCGGGTCGTCGCCGATCACACGACACTGCGTGTAGAAGGTGTGGAACGACTGCGCCAGCTCCTGCGCGTAGTGCGCGAGCGGGTGCGGAGCGAGGTCGTCGACCACGGTCTCGAGCACCTCGGGAAGCAGCAGCAGTTTGCGAACCAGCGTCTGCTCCGCGTCGTGGACGAGCAGCGAAGCGTCGGCACCCGCGGAGGAGAGACCCTCCTCGCGCGCCTTGTCGATGATTCCGGCGATGCGCGCGTGCGCGTACTGCACGTAGTAGACCGGGTTCTCGTCGGACTGCTTCTTCGCCAGATCGAGGTCGAAGTCCATCGTCTGGTTCGCGGACGGGCTGAGGAAGAAGAAGCGGGTGGCGTCCGCGCCAACCTCGTCGATCACGTCGCGCAGCGTGACGATCTCACCGGCTCGCTTCGAGAGCATCACGATCTGCCCGTCACGCTTCAGGGTGACGAGCTGGTAGAGCAGGATGTCGAGCGCCTCGGGATTGCCGCCCACCGCGCCGACGCCGGCCTTCACGCGCGAGACGTGGCCCTGGTGGTCGGCGCCCCAGATGTCGATCACGCGGTCGAAGCCGCGCGTCACGAACTTGTCGTAGTGGTACGCGATGTCGGTGGCGTAGTAGGTCGGCTGCCCGTCGGACCGGATCAGCACGTTGTCCTTCGACTCGCCGACCTCAGTGGAGGTGAACCAGACGGCGCCGTCGCGTTCGGCCACGTAGCCCTGGTCACGCAGCAGCTTGAGCACGCCGTCGTACGGACCGCCCTCGGTCATGAGCGAGCGCTCGGAGAACCAGCGGTCGTACACCACCCCCATGCCGGCGAGATCCTCGCGGATGCTCGCGACCTGCAGGTCGATGCCGATCTGCCCGAGCTGTGGGTCGCCCTCTTCGCCCTCGGGACGGAGGAACGCGTCTCCGTGCTGGTCGCGGACAGCCTCGGCCAGCTCGATCATGTAGTCGCCGGGATACCCGTTCTCCGGGATCGAGACCTTGCGACCGAAGAGCTGCTGGTAGCGGGCGTAGAGCGTGCGGCCAAAGATCGCGACCTGCGTCCCGGCGTCGTTGACGTAATACTCCTGCTCCACCTCGTAGCCGGCGGCGCGCATCACGTTCGCGAGCGTCGAGCCGATGGCGGCGCCCCGGCCGTTGCCGACGTGGATCGGGCCGGTCGGGTTCGCGGAGACGTATTCAAGCTGGGCACGCTGCCCGGCGAAGCGGGTGGACGCTGCGTAGTCAGCGCCGGCGGCGATGATCGGCGCGATCTGGCGGGTCACCCAGCCGGCGTCCAGGTACAGGTTGAGGAACCCGGGTGGCGCAACGGTGACGTTGGAGACCGCCTCGTGGGCGGGGACGTGCTTGCGCAGCGCCTCGGCCACCTCGATCGCCTTCATCTTCGCGAGGCCCTGGATGCGGAGCGGCAGGTTGGCAGAGAAGTCGCCGTGCTCAGGGCGCTGCGGGTGCTCGACCGTCACCTCGGGCCCGGCGAACTGGGGGATGTCGCCGGCGGCCTGGGCGGCAACCAGTGCCTGCTCCACGAGTGTTCGAATCTCGTCGCGAATCACGTGCGGACCTCGTGTGTACCTCGGAACGTCGCGCGGCCCGCCGGTCGCCGGCTGCGCCGTTCTAGCTCAAGGCGTCGGTTTCGGGGCGAGTGTATCGCGGCGCCAGAGGGCGGGCGAGGCGAGGTGCGAGGGCTAATCCCCACTCGTCACGCCGAAACCACCCATCAGCGACCGCGCCTCGATGCGGAGCGTCGGCGCGTAGGGGTCCGTCGAGGCGCGCGGACGGTGCGTCGCCGCCCCACCCATGATCGCTTTCGAGGTCAGCTCGATGTTCCAGTCGTCCGGGACCTGGATGTCGCCGCCGCCCATGATCGCGCGCACGCGTAGCGTTGCCCCGCTCGGGTCGAGCGTGACGCCTCGGAGGTCCAACTCGCCGCCGCCGAACATCGCGATCCACGACCCGCCGCGGAACGCGGTCGCGCGGCTCGCCAGATCGAGCCCGTCGAAGATGGTGACGAGGTCGACCTCGTCGCTTTCCTCGTCACCTACGGAACGGTGCGTGACCTTCATGTAGAGCGCGACGGCCAACGAGAACAGCGCATTGAGGATCAGGAACCAGCGCCCCAGTCGGGCGAAGCGGGAACGACGCTTGGCGACGGGCTGCTCGTCATCCTCGGACCGTTCGTGACGTGATCGGCGCATCGTCGCCTCCTCAACCGAGCGTAACGCGTCGCGTCACAGCCGCGGTGCGCTCACGGTGCTTCCGGCGGCGGTCGCCGCTGTTCGCGGGCCTCGTCGCGCGCGATCCAGTACTCGAACAGCCGCTGCTTCGCTTCGCTCCACGTCGCCTCGAGGAGCCCGGCCACTCGGCGCTGGCGGGCGGCCTCGGCGAGGATGACGGCTGCGGCAACGGAGACGTTGAAGGACTGCGCGAAGCCGAGCATTGGGACGTAGATGCGTTCGTCCGCCAGCGCGAGCAGCTCTTCCGAGGTCCCACGCTGCTCGTTGCCGAGGGCAAGCGCGACCGGCTGCGTCCAGTCGACATCGAGGTAGTCGCGGGCGCCCTCGTCGACGTGCGTCGCAAAGATGCGCTGGCCGCGCTCGCGCAGCGCCGCGACCAGCTCAGTCGTGCTGTCGTGGCGCTCGAGGTTCGTCCACTTGTCGGTGTAGGCGGAGACGCCGCTCGACAGGTCGGGCGCCTCCTCGATCGTGTAGAGCAGGTGCACCGTCCCGGCGGCGAAGCCGTCCGCGCTGCGCACGATCGCCGAGGCGTTGTGTGGATCCCAGACGTTCTCGATCACCACCGAGAGGTCGTTTTGGCGACGTTCCAGAACTGCGCGGATGCGGGCGATACGGCGTGCACTGGGCATGAAAGCGGTACGTCCGATCAGTGCTGCTCGGCGACGAGCTCCGCGGTGCGCTCGGCGATCGAGTAGCGGAGCGCCTGGTGTTCCGGCGACTTGAGCTCCGGGTCGAGCGCGATCAACTCCTCCGCCTCGCGGCGTGTCGCGTCGATCAGCGGCGCGTCCAGCAACGAGGCGACGCGCAACGTCGGCATGCCGCTCTGTGCCGTCCCGTAGAGGTCGCCGGGCCCGCGTAGCTCGAGGTCGGCCTGCGCCAGCGCGAAGCCATCCGAGGTGTTCTCTATTACCGAGAGGCGCTCCTGCGCGTCCTCCGATGGGTCGTCCGAGAGCAGGAAGCAGGCCGAGGGGTGTTCGCCTCGCCCGACACGCCCGCGGAACTGGTGGAGCTGCGCGAGGCCGAAGCGGTCCGCACCCTCGATCACCATCGCCGTCGCGTTGGGGATGTCGATGCCAACCTCGACGACGGCCGTGGCGACGAGGATGTCCGTCTCATGGGCGGCAAAGGCGCGCATCACGGAGTCTTTCTCCTTCGAGGACATGCGACCGTGCAGGAGCGCAATCCGGTCGGCGAGATCCGGGTACTCCTCGTGGCGCAGCCGCTCGTACTCCTCGGTCGCCGCGCGCGACTCGATGGTGGCCGAGTCCTCGACCAGCGGGCAGATCACAAACGCCTGGCGGCCTGCGTCGATCTCGCGGCGCACGTGCGCGAACGCCGTCGCCCGCTCGATCGGCGTGAGCCACTTCGTCTCGATCGGTGTCCGCCCCGGAGGCATCTCGTCGATCACCGACAGATCGAGGTCGCCGAACACCGTCAGCGCGAGCGAGCGCGGGATCGGCGTCGCCGACATCACGAGGAGGTGTGGCGTGTGCGCCTCGCCCGCGGCGGTCGCACCGCGACGGCGTAGCTCGCCCCGTTGCAGCACGCCGAAGCGGTGCTGCTCGTCCACGACCGCGAGGCCGAGGCGGCTGTAGACCACCCCTTCCTGGATCAGCGCGTGCGTACCCACGATGATCTGCGCGCCGCCGTGCTTGATCGCCTCAAGCGCGTCGCGACGTTGCTTTGCCTTCGTTGAGCCGGTGAGCAGCACGATCTTCACCGTGCGCCCGGGAAGCTGCACGAGGCCACTCAGCGGCGGCTCCGCCTCGCCCGAGAGCAGCTTGCAGAGCGTGCGAAAGTGCTGCTCCGCCAGCACCTCGGTGGGGGCCATCATCACCGTCTGGTAGCCGGCGGAGACCAGATCGAGCATCGCCGACAGCGCGACGACCGTCTTCCCCGACCCGACGTCACCCTCGAGCAGGCGCGACATCGGGACGGTGCGGGCCATGTCGTCGCGCACCTCGCGGAGCACGCGTTCCTGCGCACCGGTGAGCGTGAAGGGCAACGTACCGAGGAAGGTGTCGGCCAGCGCGTGATCCTCGACGAACGGCGCGTCGCCGCTGATCTGCCATTCCCGTTTGCGCGTCTGCACGCCCACCTGGATCGCGAGCAGTTCGTCGAAGGCGAGCCGGCGGCGCGCCGCGGCCAGCTGCTCCTCGCTGTCCGGGTAGTGGATCTGCCGCACCGCTTCGGCATACCCGAGGAGTTCGTGGCGCTCGCGGATGCGCGCGGGCAGCGGATCTTCGAGGCGGTCGCCGTAGCGTTCGAGCAGGTTGGCGATCATGCCGCGGAGCGTGCGCTGCGGCAGACCGGCGGTCAGCGGGTAGACCGGAACGAGACGGCCGGTGTGGGTGCCGTCCGCGTTCAGCTCGACGCGCTCGAACTCCGGGTTCTGGAAGGTGGTGTGCCCTCGGAAGACGGTCACGCGTCCGGCGATGGCGATCGGCGTGCCAGCGGGCAGCGACTTCGCGATGAACGGCTGGTTGAACCAGGTCACGCGGATCGAAGCGCCCGACTCATCGCTGATCGAGGCCTCGGTGGAGCGCATCCGGCCGCCGCGGCCCATCCGGACCTCGCGCGCGCGGTCGACGACACCGCGGATCGTCTGCTCTTGGTCGATCTGGAGCTGGGTGATCGGCACAGTCTTCGAGAAGTCCTGGTGCCGCGTCGGGAAGTGGCGCAGCGCGTCGGCCACGGTGTGGATGCCCAGCTTCTCGAGGCGAGTCAGGTTCGCCTTGCCGAGCCGCGTCCCGGCGTTCTCGATCGACAGTTCGAGGCCGAGCTGGCGAGTACCGGCCGGCGTCTGGGAGACCGGAACGTCGGCGGCCCGCTTCGATGGCGTTGCTTTGCGGGTTGGGGTGCTGGGCGCTGCGGCCTTCGGGCGCGGCTTTGAGGGCGGTCGGGCGCGCGGAGCGGCTGGGCGGGCCTCGTCAGCGCTGCCCGCGGCGCGCGGAGCACGTCCGTTCGCCCCCGAGCGACCGTTGCCGGAGCGACCGCTGCCGCGGGGCGGCTCCTGGGTTAGCGCTTCCTCGCGCCGGATCGTCGCCAGCGCGCGGCGAAGCCAGACTCGTCGGTCATCCTCGTCGAGCGAGCGGTAGCCCGAGGCAGGGAGCGCCGCCACCATGCGCAGCAGCGGCGACCCCGGCTGCTCGTCGCGCGCCTGGCGGCGCAGCAACTCATCGAGGCCGCCTTCGACCAGGGCGTCGTCGGCTCCGGCCTCGAATTCGCGCGACAACACGGTGCCAAGCTGGCTCAGGTCAGCGCTCATCGCGGCCGTTCCGGCGAGCGTCCGTCATGCGCATCCTTCAGGTGGGGAGATACGCCCATCTTACCGGGCAAGCGGGGAGCGGCGAGCTAGGCGAACAGGTCGACCGGGGCCTGAAACGCCCGTGCCGCCCAGATCCGCGCCGCCTCCGGCTGCAGCGCCGGACCAGATGGCAGGTCATGCGCCTCGTGCTCCACTCGGTCTGCGTAGACGCGCACCACCTGGTACCCGGACGGGCTGGCGCCGAGCGGCAACCCGATCGAACTCGTGGTGATCTGCTCCAGGACGCCTGTCTGCCGCGTCATGTGCTGATGCATGTGGCCGGTCAGCAGCGTTCGCAGCCCGCCGGCCTCGGCGATGTCGAGCAGCATCCGCCTGGGCGCGGGCGGGATCGCCATGCCGGTCGCGGGATTTCGAGCGACCTCGTCGGGTGTCCGCAGGAACCACGGGTGGTGGGAGCACACGACCGGATACTCGCCGCTCGCGCGAGCGGCGACCAGCTCGGTTTCGAGGAACGCGAGGTTGGACGCGCGCTCGTCCGGCAGCGCGTCGCTGTGAATCGCCGTGCTGTTCAGGACGATCAGGCGAACGCCCTCGATCGACCGTGCGTAGCGATCGTCGCCGAACGTCGCTCGATAGCGGCGGAGTGCGTCCTCCGTCGGGTCGTAGGCGTTTTGCGCGACATCGTGATTTCCGGTGACCCAGACCAACTCGATCGCGGGGTCGAGCGCATCGGCCATCCCGAGCGCGAGGTCCCGCTGTTCGTCGCTGTCGCAGTCGTTCACCATGTCGCCGCAGACAATGAGCGCGTCGGGCTTGAGCCGGTTCGCGGCCTCGATCGTTTCGCGCGCCAGCAGCGTTTCGCGTTCGAAGGTGATATCGGGCAGGTCATCGAAGATCGGGTCGCTTTGCCCACTCTCGGCGAGGCGGTCCCTACGCCGGATCGCGGTGTCGAGCTGCGCGCGATACATCCCGAACTGCGGGTCTGAAGCGAGCATCACGGTCGCGAGTGGTGTTTCGAGGGCCATGGGGCTGATACTACCGGTGCCGGCCCCTCGAGGTTCCCGCATGGACTCGGAGGCCGGTCATTGCTAGGCTTTTCGGACGCCCGCAACGCGCGGAGCCCACAACAACCTGGAGCAGACGATGTCCGGACTCCCGCGCCTCGGGAAGAAGCAGACCGCCTTTGGACGGCAGATCCGCCACAAGCACTCCGGTGCCTGGGCGCGCAAAGCCCCGAAGACGAGCCGGCAGTTCAAGCCGAACGTCCAGGTGAAGCGCATGTTCGTGGACGGCAAGTGGCAGCGCGTCAGAGTGGACGCGCGGTACCTGCGCACCGAGATGAAGCACATGCAGGAAAAGGGCGTTCCGTACTAGGCGGTACGCTCGCAGACCGAACCCAAAACGCCCGGTAGCACCGGGCGTTTTTCGTACCCCAGGAGGCAAGATGGCCGCGCCGGACAGGGTCGTGAATCTGGACCGGAAGCTCGCGCTCATCAGGGAGCACTGGTCGCCGCGGATCGTCGGTCAGGTCAATGACCTGC
Organism: Chloroflexota bacterium; assembly: GCA_027593235.1. Lineage (GTDB taxonomy): Bacteria > Chloroflexota > Dehalococcoidia > UBA2979 > UBA2979 > UBA6627. Next base: position 126,919 of record JAQCIU010000004.1, on the reverse strand, counting down.
ATCTGAAGATAGCGAAGGGGCAGGGCGACTTCCCCTGGCACGTCCACGAGGAAACCGACGAGTTCTTCCTCGTGATCCACGGTTCGCTCACGATCCGGATGCGCGACCGCGATGACGCAGCGATCGCGGCCGGCGAGTTCTTCGTGGTTCCGCGCGGGGTTGAGCATGCCCCGCTCGCCGCCGAGGAGTGCGAGTTCGTGATGCTGGAACCAGCGGGGACCGTGAATACCGGCGACGAGACGCGGAGCGAACTGACCGCCGAGGATGCCTGGATCTAGCCCACCGGCGCTAGGCGAGGGCCGCCCGCAGCTCGGCGGCCGCTTCCGCTGGCGTTTGCCGGTCGTTGAACACGGCGGATCCGGCAACCAGCAGATCCGCCCCGGCGTGCACGCACTGCGCGATGTTGTGCGCCTTCACCCCTCCGTCGATCTCGACGACGAAGCGTTCGAGGCCCGCAGCGTCCGCCGCGGCGCGGACCGCCGTGACCTTGGTCAGCAGATCCTCGCGCAGGCTCTGACCGCCCCAGCCGGGACGAATCGTCATCACCGTCACCTGGGCCAGCTCCGGGATCAGCGCCTCGAACTCCTCGAGGGCAGTCTCGGGGTTCACTGCTAGCGCTGGCGTGCAGCCGAGCGTCCGGAGCTGCTCGATGAGGGCGTGCGAGGCCTCGAGCGAACCCGCCGCCTCGTAGTGGAAGATCTGCGTGGCGGCACCGGCCTGCGCGAATCCCTCGAAGTGCTCGCCGGGGCGTTCGACCATCAGGTGCACCTCGATCGGGAGCGCGGTCGCGGCACGTACGGCGGCGACGACCTCCGTGCCGAAACTGAGTGGCGGGACGAAGTGCCCGTCCATGACATCGAGGTGCATCAGATCGACGCCCGCCGCCTCGGCCGCGCGGACCTGATCCGCGAGGTGGCCGAAGTCGGCTGTCAGGATCGAGGGGGCGATTCGGATCGTGCGGCTCACACCCAGGCTCCCGGCGCACCAGCCTGCTCGGCCTCGAGCCGGGTGCGCGCGGCTGCGCGCGCACTGGCGACTGCCACGGGCGCGGTGCCACCGGGAACATCGCGCGCTGCCAGGGCGCTCGTGAGGTTGATGTCGAGCGCGTCAGCCTCGAACGCCGGGTGCACCTGCTGGAGCTCCTCCAGGCTGAGTTCATCGAACGTGCGGCCTTCGCGTTCGCAGCGTGCGACCAGGGCGCCGATCGCCTCGTGAGCGTCGCGGAACGGGACGCCATGCTTCGCTAGGTAGTCGGCGTAGTCGGTCGCGAGCGCGAAGTCGGCAACGGCCGCCTCGGCCGTGTCGCGCGCGTTGAAGGTCATCGTCGGCAGCATCGCGCTCATCACCCGCAGGCAGATCAGCATCGTATCGACGGTGTCGAAGAGCGGCTCTTTGTCCTCCTGGTTGTCCTTGTTGTAGGCCAGTGGCTGGCTCTTCAGCAGGGCGAGCGACTGCATCAGGTTGCCGATCACGCGCGCGCTCTTGCCGCGCGTCAGTTCGGCGACGTCCGCGTTCTTCTTCTGCGGCATGATGCTCGACCCGGTCGCGAAGGCGTCGTCCAGCTTCGCGAAGCGGAACTCGGCCGAGACCCAGAGGATCAGCTCTTCGGAGAGCCGCGAGAGATGGACCATTGCCAGCGACGCGGCGGAGTGCACATCGACCACGAAGTCGCGATCTGAGACGGCATCAAGGCTGTTCGAGGTGATCGCGTCAAAGCCAAGTTCGCGCGCGGTCATCTCACGGTCGATCGGGTAGGTCACACCTGCGAGGGCGCCCGCGCCCAGCGGCGAGACGTTCACGCGCACCCGCGCCTGTGCGAAGCGCTCGCTGTCGCGGGTGAACATCGCCTCGTAGGCCAGCAGGTGATGGGCGAGTAGGATCGGCTGCGCCCGTTGCAGGTGCGTGTAGCCCGGAATCACCGTCTCCGCCTCGCGATCGGCGAGGTCAAGCAGCGACTCCCGGATCTGGCGCAGCTCGATCAGGATCTGATCGCAGGCGGCACGCGCGAACAGGCGTGTATCCGTGGCGACCTGGTCATTCCTCGAACGACCGGTGTGCAGACGACGGCCGGCATCGCCGATCCGCTCGATCAGCGCCGCCTCGATGTTGAGGTGGATGTCCTCGCGATCGATCCGGAACTCGAACTCGTCCGCGTCGATCTCGTCGCGGATTTCCTCCAGCCCGGCAACGATCGCATCGCGGTCGTCGATCGAGATGATCTCGCGGCTGGCGAGCATTCGGGCGTGGGCGATCGAGCCGGCGATGTCCTCGCGGTAGAGGCGGCGGTCGAAATCAATCGAAGCGTTGAAGGCGTCGACCAGCGCGTTTGTGTCGCCGCTGAAGCGTCCGCCCCAGAGCTTGATCGGCGGTTCATTCGCCTGACCCGGTTCGTTCGTCATCTCGCCCTCCCGCGCAGGGAGGCTAGCGCGCGTCCTCGGCGGCGGCTATCGGCGCTGCGCCGACGACGGCGAGTTCCGGGGGGCGCGGTTTCTCCGCGTAGCCGGTCATGACGAACCGGAGGTCATCCGTGAGCCGGAAGCCTCCGATGTCGCGACGACGGAGATAGCCGACCATCGCGCCTAGCGCCTGCTTCCGAAGCGTAAATCCACGCAGATCCCGGATGCGGAGCCCGGCCGTGGTGGCGTACTCGCGGATCTCTTCCGGGGTGAGGAACCGATCGAGATCATGGGTCCCGCGTGGCGCCCAGCCGATGTTTTCGGCGATCGCGATCAGGCCGATCCGCGCCAGCCAGGTGCGATTCGGCGTATCGAAACAGAAGATGCCGCCGGGACGGAGCACCCGCGCGACCTCTTCGATCAATTGTTCCGGGGAGGCGACGTGCTCCAGCACCTCGGAGCAGACCGCGACGTCGAAGGTCGCATCGCGGAACGGCAGCAACATCGCGTTGCCCGCGACGTACGAGGGCGCGCAGCCCTCGGGAGTTCCGGCGGCGTGCCGCCGTGCCGCGCACAGCGAGGGCCGCGAGGCATCGATGCCCACGACCTCGAACCCGGCGGCGGCGAGGCTGGTGCTGAAGAGACCGCCACCAGCGCCGACATCGAGCACGCGCGGCCGCTCGAGGTCTGCCAGGCGCCCGCGGATCACGCCGACGGCGTAGCCGGTTCGCGCGACGTTGAAATCGTGCAGCGCCGCAACCGGCCCACGCCGATCCCACCATCGATCACCCAGGTCGTCGTACCAGTCATTGTCGATCGACATGCTTGATGATCGGGTGGTTTAGCCCGTTGCGTCGTCTTCAGGGTCGGAAAGGGCGCTCGATGTCAGGTTCCCAGGCCGCGAGGCGCGTCCGCATCACCTCGATCGCCTCGGCATGCTCGTCGACCAGCAGGAACCCTCGATCGTTGCGGGCGGCGGCCTCGCCCGTGGTGCCGGATCCGGCGAAAAAGTCCGCGACCAGACCGCCGGGATTGGAGTGCACTCGAACGATGCGATTGAGGACCGCCAGCGGCTTCTGCGTGGGATAGCCGGTGCGCTCCGCGCCGGAGGTGGGGACGATCGTCTGCCACCACACGTCCGTCGGTACCTTGCCGCGCGCGGCCTTCTCCTCGGTCACCAGCTTCGGAGCCATGTACGGGATGCGGTCGATCGCGTCGTAGTTGAACGTGTAGTTCGCAGGGTCCTTCGCGTACCAGAGGATCACGTCATGCTTCGCGGGCCAGCGTCGTTTCGACCGCCCGCCGTAGTCGTACGCCCAGACGATCTCGTTCATGAAGCTGTCCCGGCCGAAGAGCCCGTCCAGCAGCACCTTCGCGTAGTGCGACTCGCGAGGATCGAGGTGCAGGAAGAGCGACCCGTTCGCCGCCAGCACGCGGTGACACTCGACGAGCCGCGGTTCGAGGAATCCGAGGAAGTCGTCGAAAGCGTCGTTGAAGGCTTGTGAACCAAGTTCGGTGGTGCGGTAACGGTGACCACCGAAGCCGGTGCGATCGCCGGGCGCCCCGCCATCCTCGACGCGTTCCGCGCGCACCGTGGTGCGGCGCTGTGTGCGCCCGGTGTTGAAGGGCGGATCGAGGTAGATCAGATCGATCGACGCGTCCGGAAGCGACCGCAAGACCTCGAGGTTGTCGGCGAGCACGATGCGCCGCATCGGCCCGCCCACGTGGCTAGCGGTCGCTGCTATCGCGGGGCGGAGCGGCGAGGTGCAGCGGGTCGCGCTTGTCCTGCAGAAGCTGGCGGTGCGCCTGCACCTGTACCGCGAGGCCGTGCAGCTTGATGAAGCCCTGCGCGGCCTTCTGGTCGAACAGGTCGTCGTCGCCGTAGGTGGCGAGTTCCTTGCTGTAGAGGCTGCGTGCGGCCTGCTTGCCGAGCGTGCGGACGTTGCCACGGTGGAGCTGGATGCGCACCTCGCCAGTCACGTCCTGCTGCGAGGACTGCACGTACGCCGCGAGGTCGCGGTGGTGCGCGCTGAACCAGTGGCCGCCGTACACCAGGTCGGCGTACTCGTCGGCGACGCGCGCCTTCATCCGGTGCTGGGCCTTCGAGAGCGTGAGCTGCTCAAGCTGCTTGTGCGCGGCGATCAGGATCACCGCCGCCGGTGCCTCGTAGACCTCGCGCGACTTAATGCCGACGACGCGGTCCTCGACCATGTCGATGCGCCCGACGCCGTGCTCGGCGCCGAGGTTGGAGAGACGCTGGACGAGCGAGACGGGGTCGAGGCGCTCTCCGTCGAGCGAGACGGGGATGCCCTGCTCGAAAGCGATCTCGATCACGGCGGGCTCAGCCGGCGTGTCATCGATGTTGCGCGTCCAGAACCAGACGTCGGCGGGCGGCTCGGCCCACGGGTCCTCGAGCTCACCGCACTCCACCGAGCGACCCCAGAGGTTCTCGTCGGTGGAGTAGGGCGCCTCGGTGGTCTGGCGGACGGTGATGCCGTGCTTGGCGGCGTAGGCGAGCGCCGCGTCGCGGCTCATCTCGTTCTCGCGCGCGGTGCCAATGATCTTGAGGTCGGCCGCCAGCGTGCCGATCGCGATATCGAGGCGGACCTGGTCGTTCCCCTTGCCGGTGCAGCCGTGCGCCACCGCCGTTGCGCCGATCGCGCGCGCCTTGTCGACCAGCAGCTTCGCGATCAACGGCCGTCCGAGGGCGGTCGCGAGCGGGTACTCGCCCTGGTAGAGCGCGTTCGCCTGCAGCGCCGGGAACACGAAGTAGTTGAGGAAGTCCTCCTTCGCGTCGACCAGCTCGACGCTCGCGGCGCCGGCCTGCTCGCCGCGCAAACGCGCGCCCTCGATGTCGGGCAGGTTGCCAAGGTCGACCGTGAGGCAGTGCACCTCGTAGCCGTAGGTCTCCTGGAGCCACTTGCAGGCAACGGACGTGTCCAGCCCGCCGGAGTAGGCGAGCACGATCTTCTCGGTCATGAGACCCCCATCGGGAGTGAGAGCAGGCGGAGATTGGGTGCGGGTGCGAACCCCGCCTATTTGGCCTCGAGCTCGGTCAATACCGCTTCCACGATATCAACGGCCTGATCGATCTCGGCAGCCGTGACGGTCAGTGGCGGCATGAACCGCACGCGATTCGGGCGAACGGGGTTCAGCAGCAGTCCGCGCTCGCGCGCCTTGGTCGCCACCTCGCCCGCGACGTCTTCGGCCAGTTCGAGCCGGCGGAGGAGCCCGCCGCCCGCCTCGCCGATCACCAGCGGGTGGCGATCCTCGAGGCCCGCGAGTCGCTGGCTGAGCTGCTGGCCGCGCGCCTTCGCGTTCTCCAGGACGCCTCGCGCGTGGAGTTGGCGCACCACGTAGGCGCCCGCTGCCGTGGCGAGCGGGTTGCCGCCGAAGGTGGATCCGTGGTCGCCCGGTACGAAGACGCAGGCGTGCTCCTTCGCGAGGACGGCTCCGAGCGGGACCCCGCCGGCGATGCCTTTCGCGGACGTCATGATGTCCGGCTCCACGCCCGCCTGCTCGTACGCCCAGACCGTGCCGGTTCGTCCGATGCCGGTCTGGATCTCGTCGAGGATTAACAGGATTCCCTGCTCGTCGCACCAGGCGCGGACCTGCTTCAGATAGTCGGCGTCCGGCACATTGACGCCGCCCTCGCCCTGGATCGGCTCGAGCATGATTGCCGCCGTGCGCGGTGTGGTCGCTTCGCGCAGGGCCGCCATGCTGTTGTAGTCGACGAAGACGAAGCCGGGCGTTGGCGGGCCGAACGGCTCGCGGTACGCGGGGGTTCCGGTCGCGGCCACGGTCGTCAGCGTCCGGCCGTGGAAGCTGTTGTGCGTCGAGATGATCTCGTAGGCGCCGTCGCGGTTCTGGATGCCCCACTTCCGCGCGAGCTTGATCGCCGCCTCATTGGCCTCGGCGCCGGAGTTCGCGAAGAAGACGCGATCGAGGACGGAGTGCTCGATGAGCCATTCGCCCAGCTCGATCTGCGGGACCGTGTAGAAGATGTTCGAGACGTGGATCAGCGTCCGCGCCTGCTTCGAGATCACCTCGGCCAGACCCTCATCGGCGTGGCCCAGGGTGTCCGAGGCGATGCCGGCGATGAAGTCGAGGTATTCGTTGCCCTCGTCGTCCCAGACACGCGTGCCCTCACCGCGAACCAGCGTGATCGGCAGACGGCGGCCGGTCTGCATATGAATCGCCGCTTCTCGGGAGGGAATGTCGCCCACGGTCTGTCTCCTTGTGTTGGGCACGTGTGCATTGAGGAACAGACAGCCTACCGCGCGGCGAGGGCGCGGTCGCGTGACCGAGCGTCAAGGCTTGCCGTTTTCAGCACTCCACCACGCGGTGATCGCGTCCGGACGGCCATTGTTACTGCGGATCGAGTGACCGAAGCCTGCCTCGATGCGTCGATCGTGGACTCACGCGATGGTGAGACACCAGCGCGAGCTCCGACCGCCGAGGGCGGTCGGGCGAACGAGGGCTATCGGGCTGCCGAGGGGCTGCCTAGTTGCCGGATGCCTGCTCGCGCTCGATCGCGTCGAGGAGTGCCCGCAGCCGGTTGAGGTCGGCCTCTGCGGCGTCCGCGGCGTCGCGGGCGTCCCGCAGCAACTCGCTCAGGCTGCCGCTGGGCGTTCCGCTGCCCGGTACCGCGGTTGGCGTGGCATCGGTCGTGATCACGCCGCCGCCAAGGTCACCGGCCCCGGGGAGGCTCGACGCGGCGCGTCCAAGGACGACTTCCAGCGCGCGCTCGAAGGTCGGCTCCATCGCGATCGCGTTGCCGTTGGCGACGACGACGCGGACCAGCTCCGGCAGCCGCGAGTTCTCGGCCTGGAGGTAGATCGGTTCGACGAAGAGGAACGACTGACCGATCGGGATCATCAGCAGGTTGCCGCGGATCACCTCGGAGCCGGCCTGGTCCCACAGCGTGATCTGCTGCGAGATGCCCGGGTTCTGGTCGATGCGCGCCTCGATCTGTGCCGGGCCGAAGACGAGGTCGTCGGTGGGGAAGCGGTAGGCGCGGAGCGATCCGTACTCGTCGCCATCCGATCGCCCGGCCAGCCAGGCGACGGTGTTCTGCCGGTTGCGCGGCGTGAACGGCATGATCAGCACGAACTCGAGCTGCTCTTCGACATCAGGCTCGGCGCTCGGGAGCGTCATCAAGACGTAGTACGGCTCAACCGGCTGCTCTTGCTGGCGGAACCGTTCCGTCGGGATGTTCCAGACGTCCTCGCCGATGAAGAACACGTCCGGATTGGTGATGTGGTAGCGCAGGTACAGCTCTGCCTGAAGCGAGAACATGTCCAACGGGTAGCGGAGGTGGTCGCGGATCGCCTGCGGCATCTCCGCGTCAGGCGCGAACAGGTCCGGGAAAATCTTCGCCCAGGTGGCGGCAACCGGATCATCCGAGTCTTGGAGGTAGAACGTCATGTCGCCAGTGACGGCGTCCACGACGATCTTCACGCTATCCCGGATGTAGTTCACCGAGCCACGTGATTGCTGCGAGTAGGGGAACCGGTCGGACACCGTGTAGGCCGACTGGATCCAGATGATCCGCCCGTCGAGGATCACCATGTACGGATCCTGGTCGAGCACGAGGAACGGCGCGACCTTGTCGATCCGGTTCTGGATGCTCCGGTGGATCAGCAGGCGCGAGTCGCTGTTGATCTGCCCCGAGATCATGAGGTTGGTGTCGCCGAGTTCCCAGGCGAGCGCGAACCGACGCGCGAACGAGGAGAGTTCGATGCCGCGCTTCGGCTCGTAGAACGTCTCCGCGTTGCCTTCACCCAGCGGGTAGTCGAACTCCGGCTCGTTCGAGTTGAGGATCACGTACTCGTTCGTGATCTCGCCGAAGTAGATCCGGGATCCCTCGATCGACAGCTCGAGCTGCTCGCTCACGGGCGGGATGTCGCGTGTGATGAAGTCCGGCAGGCCCTCCTCGAGGACCTCATTGACCGGCGCCACGACGGCGCCGAATCCGTGCGTCAACTGGAGCCGCTCGCGCGTCCAGTTCCGTTCCTGCGCGCGGCTGATGTCCAGCTCACGCGGCGACAGCATCACCTGTCGTACCTGGCCATCGAGGACGTAGCGATCCACGTCGACGTCGTTGAACAGGTAGAACTGGCGGATCGCCTGCACCTGGTTGAAGGTGTCACGCAGCGGACGCGGGTCCAGGATGCGGATGTTGTCGATGGTCTGCGGGTTCGCGGCGAGCGCCTCACGCGTGACCGACTGCTCCGCCGGGAACTGCGTCTCGACGATCTCGGCGAGGCCGTAGGCGAACCGCGTCGCGTCGATGTTGCGCGCGATGTACTGCTCTTCGCGCTCACGTTCGTTCGGCTCGACCTGGAACGACTGAACGAAGTTCGGGTAGAGGACGCCGCCCAGCAGTCCAGTGACGGCCCACAGCCCGAAGGCGAACAACGGCAGGCGGTAGCTGTCCTGCGACAGGAAGGCGTTGGCAATCGTCGCCAGCCCGGCGAACAGCGCGATGGCAATCAGGATGTAGCGGACCGGCAGCCGGGCGTTGATGTCGGTGTAGGTCGCGCCGTCCACGATGCCGCCCGGCGACAGCACGAGGTCGAAGATGCTGAGGTAGGTGCTCAACGCAATCAGCAGCAGGATGATGCCGAGCAGCACGGAGAGGTGGATCCGCATTCCGCGCGTCACGTTGAGTTCGAACCCCTGCAGGGAGAGCGAGAGTGCGTAGACCGCGCCGGCCGCGAGGGTGGAGACGATCAACAGGCCGAGGAACCAGCCCTGGATGAGCTGATACGCGGGCAGACTGAACATGTAGAAGGAGATGTCACGCCCGAACTGCGGGTCTTCTCGGCCGAACTCGACGCCGTTCAGCCACGAGAGCACGGTCTCCCATGAGCCGCCGGCCACCGAGCCGAAGATCACCCCGAGGAAAATCGTTCCGGCGATCAGCACCACCGCGACGATCCGCCGCAGCGCGACCACGTCGACTTCCTCGATGAAGGACTCCTCGGGGCCGCGCGGTGCGAGCCGGCGCGCGAGGAAGATGTTGGCGCCGATTACAGCGACCGTGATCGCGGCGCCCACGAAGAACAGCGAGATACGTGCGACCAGCACCCGGCGGAAGACGCTCTGGTAGCCGACCGAGTCGAACCACAGGACATCGACGTAGATCGACTTCAGGACGCTGAGGACGATGAAACCGACGAGGACTGCCGCCGCCACGCCGATCCAGCGCAGCGGAACGGTGGATCGGAACTCCGGCATGTTACCACCAATTCGGAACGGTTCCGGGGGTGGCCCAAGGTCGCCACGTTCGCGGTCGTCGAAGAAACCCATCGGCTTAGCGCTCGCCCACACGGGTGCCGAGCGGCTGATCGGTAAACAAGCGTCGGACAGTGCCTGGGAGTGTGCCGTTGGCGATAAAGGCCTCCGTGCCGGTCTCCGCCGCGCGGAGGCATGCGTCTACCTTCGGGATCATACCACCCGTGAGGACGCCTTCCTGACGCAACGTAGCTGCGCGCTGGGCGTCCAGGGTGGCAATCAACTCACCGTTTCCATCCAGCAAGCCATCGACATCGGTCATGAACAGCAGGCGCTCAGCGTGCACTGCGCGCGCGAGCTCTCCGGCGACGGTGTCGGCGTTGATGTTCAGCGGTTGCGAGGGCCGCTCGAGGCCAATCGGCGCCACGACCGGGATCACCCCAGCGTCGATCAGGTCGGTGAAGAAGCTGGCGTCCACGCCGGTCACGCGCCCGACGAATCCCAGGCGCTCGTCGTACCGCTCGGCGTGGATCGATCCACCGTCGATACCGCTGACGCCGATCGCGCGACCGCCCAACTCCACGATCTGCGCGACCAGTCGCGCGTTCACGACGCCGCGGAGCACGCCGACCACTACGTCCAACGCGTCGGCGTTCGTCGCGCGCAGACCATCGACGAAGACCGCCTCGATCGCCATCCGCTCCAGCCAGCTGCTGATCATTGCGCCGCCACCGTGCACCACGAGTGGGCGGTGTCCCTCACGCGCGAGGGCGACGACATCCTCGAGCGTGGTGTCCTCCGCGCCGAGGGTGGAGCCGCCGATCTTGACGACAGTGATGCCAGCCGCCTGGACGGTCATGTGGTGTAGTCCGCGTTGATGCTGACGTATTCGGCAGTCAGATCGCAGCCCCACGCGGTTGCCGTTTCGTCGCCGAGCGCGAGGTCGACGCGGAGCTGCACCTCCGCGACGTTCATCGCCTGCGACACGGCCTTGAGGTCGACGGCGGTGGGGGTCCCACTGTCGAGGACGCAATGCGGCCCCACCCAGACGGAGACCTTCTCCTGCTCGACGCGCGCGCCCGAGCGGCCGATCGCCATCATCACGCGGCCCCAGTTCGGGTCGCGCCCGGTGACCATCGTCTTCACCAGCGGCGACGAGACGATCGTCCGCGCGGCCAGCCGTGCGTCCTCCATCGTCGCGGCGCCGCCGACGACCGCTTCGATCAACGTGCTCGCGCCTTCGCCGTCGCGCGCGAGTTCGCGGGTCAGGTAGCGAGCAACACCCTCGAGGGCCTGCGCCAGCGCACCGGCGGCCGGATGGCCGCGTCCGACCGTCTCGCCGCCGGCGGCGCCGTTCGCGAGCACCAGCACCGTGTCGCTGGTCGAGGTGTCCATGTCGATATCGAGCATGTTGAACGTGCGATCCGCGATCAGGCTGACCGCGGCCTGTAGCCACGCCCGGTCTACGGGTGCGTCGGTCGTGATGAAACCGAACATCGTCGCCATGTCCGGGTGGATCATCCCGGAGCCCTTGGCGCAGCCGCCCACGTGATAGCTGACGCCATCGACCTCGAAGCGGACGGCCGTCTCCTTCGGTCGGGTGTCGGTGGTGAGGATCGCCCGCGCGAAGCGGTGACCGCCCTCGGGCGCCAGCTCCAACGAGGCGATACCAGCCTCGATCGGCGGCATCGGCAGCAGGCGGCCGATCACCCCGGTGGACCCTATGAACACCTCCGAGGCGTCGATCCCAAAGCGCTCGGCGGTGAGCTGCGCCAGGCGCTCGGTGTCGCGGATGCCCTGCTGACCGGTGACCGTGTTGGAGCAACCGGAGTTCGCGAAGATCGCGCGTCCCGCGCCGGCGGCGGTCAGCAGACGGCGCGCACGCGCCACGGCGGGGCCGGTCACGGCGTTCTTCGTCAGCACGCCGGCGACGGTGCAGGGACGGTCGGAGAGCAGCACCCCGAGGTCGAAGCGGGGTTCGGGACCGTAGGTCTTGACACCCGTGTAGACGCCGCCAGCCGAGAAGCCGGCCGGAGTGGTCACACTACCGTCATCGAGCCAGTCCAGGCTGGGCTCGGGCGCGTCGTTCATGACTCTCCTCGTGGACGCCGAACGGGACGATGGAAGCGGCGAGTATAGTCACCGCCCGGCGATGACCATACCGCCGTGAGACTGGGCGAATTGTCACATCGGGAGCCGCCAATGCCAGCCGTTGATCCGATCATCCGCCCCGCAACCTCGGACGATTTGCCCGCGATCAACGCGATCTACAACGAGGAGATCCGGACGGGGGTGGCGACGTGGGACTACGAGCCGTGGACGCTCGAAGCGCGCGAACGGTGGTTTCAGGACCACGACCCGGCGGAGCCGGTGCTCGTGGCGGAGGTCGACGGTCAGGTTGTGGGCTTCGCGTATCTGTCTCTGTATCGGCCGAAGTTCGGCTACCGGTTCACCCGTGAGGACACAGTCTACCTCGATCCGCTGTTTCAGGGGCGTGGTCTCGGACGTCGTCTCCTCCAGGCACTGGTCGATCAAGCGCGCGGGCGGGACATACGGACGTTGCTTGCGGTGATCGAGTCGAGCAACGAGGCGAGCATCGCGTTGCACGAGCGACTCGGCTTCGTGCGCTGCGCCCACCACCACGAGGTCGGGTACAAGTTTGGCCGCTGGCTCGACTCGGTCGATCTGGAGTTGCGGCTTTCCGCGGGCGGGCCCGACGAGGCTTAGAGCGGCGGGAGCCCGACGCGAGGACAGCGTTCCAGCAGCGGGCACTCCACGCACTTCGGACCACGCGCGTGGCAGGTGCGCCGGCCGTGCTGGATCAGGTCAACGTGAAAGGCGTAGACCTCGTCGGGCGTGAGCAGTGCCTCGAGGGCGTCGTGGGCTTTCACGGCCGGCATCTTCGCCGGGACCAGCCCCAGCCGCTTGGCGACACGTTCAACGTGGGTGTCGACCGGGAGCGCGGGCCGTTCGAGGGAGAAGAGCAGCACGCACGCCGCCGTCTTCGGTCCGACGCCGGGGAGCGACGTCAGCCACCGCTTCGCTTCCTCCAGGGGCAGGTCCGCGAGGAAATCAAGCTCCCAGTCCGGAACACGTTCTTTGACCTCGGCCAGCAACGCCTGCAGCCGTTTGGACTTCGTCGGAGCGAGCCCGCCCGGCCGGATCGCGTCCTCAACGCCAGCGATCGGGGCTGCGAGGATCGCCTCCCACGTCGGGTAGGCCTCGATCAAGCGATGCATCGCGTGGCCGGAATTGTGGTCCGAGGTGTGCTGTGACAACAGCGTGAGCACCAGTTCGAAGACCGGCGCGTGCGACGCCTGTTGCGGTGCCCGACCGTAGCGCTCGCCGAGGATCCCGATCAGCTCGGACGGCGTCCAGTACTCAGCCTTGCGGACGCGGCGTCGTGCGGCCGTGCTGGATGTTGGCTTGGTCGGTGGCTTCGCCATCCGCGAATGGTAGCGAGTCGCTGGCGCTGACGATCGCGGCTCGCCACCCCGCGGGCGAATCAGGCGGCGTCGTCGGTCATTGCTGTGCCGCGCGGACGATGCGACGATGGCCCGCACTCCGGTGAACACAGCGAAAGGGGGCTCGATGACTCGCGACGACATCATTCGTCTGACCGATCTCGCTTCCTGCGCTGGTTGAGCGGGCAAGATGGGTCTCGGGACCCTGGCGCAGGTACTGCGTCCCTTGCAGGACACCTTTGATTCGGGCGACTACCCGGACCTCCTCGTCGGCCTCAACGCGGCTGACGATGCGGCGGTCTACCGGGTCTCGGATGATCTCGCCCTGATTCAGACGCTGGATTTCTTCCCACCGGTGGTCGACGACCCGTACACCTACGGGGCAATCGGCGCCGCGAACGCAATGTCAGACGTCTACGCGATGGGCGGTGAGGTACGCCTCGCCCTGAATATTGCCGGTTTCCCCGAGGATCTCGATCCGGCGATCCTCGCCGAGATCTTCCGCGGCGGTGCGGAGAAGGTCCGTGAGGCGGGCGGCGTGATCGCGGGCGGTCACACCGTCTTCGACGCCGAGCCGAAGTACGGGCTCTCCGTCACCGGGATGATCCACCCTGCTGCGATCATCACCAAGGGCGGCGCGCAGCCCGGCGACGCGCTGTTGCTGACGAAGCCGATCGGCACCGGCGTCCTGCTGACGGCGGCGCAGCGGGACTTCGAGGACACGGCCGCCGGGTTCGATCACGCCGTCCGTTCGATGCTCACCCTGAACCGCCACGCCTCGCACCTCGCCCGCGCGGCCGGTGTGAATGGGATGACCGATGTGACCGGATTCGCGCTGCTTGGTCATGCCTCGGAGATGGCGCTCCAGAGTCGTACGCGTTTCACGATCGAGGCCAGTGCGGTGCCGCTGCTGACCGACGCCTACAGGTTCGCCGAGGCCGGTGCGGTCACCGGCGGCGGCAGCCGCAACCGTGAGCAACTCGGAGCGCGGGTGAAGCTGCCGGCGGACCTCGATGAAACGCTCGGCCAACTGCTCTTCGATCCGCAGACCTCGGGTGGCCTGTTGATCGCGGTTCCCGAGGACGCGGCGGAAGCGCTCCGCGCGGCCATCGAGGGTGAGACCGGCGGGTGCTGGCGCATCGGATCGGTGGAAGCGGGCGAACCGGGCGTGGTGGTGCGGTGAACTGTCGCCGTCGTTTCGTCGGCATCGTCGCGCTCGTGTCACTCGCCCTCGCCGCTTGCGGTGACAGCGGTCCCGACGTCGATACCAGCAGCGTCGATGTCGAGGCGCTACTGACGGCCGCCGCCGATCGGATGGACGCTGTCGACTCGTTCCGATTCGAGTTGGAGCACGAGAACGGCACGGCCTCGATCGTGCGTGGCCTCCAGATGGTGCGCGCGAGCGGGGACGTCGAGGGCCCCGACCGCATGCACCTGCAGGTCGACGTCAAGGCAGGGCCGCTGAACGCCGCGATCGAGATCATCGTGCTGCCCGACGAGGGCTGGATTACCAACCCGCTGACCGGGCGCTGGGAGCGCGAGACGATCGACGTTGCCACCTTCTTCGATCCCGCCGAGGGCGTCACCGGACTGATGCGCTCGCTCGACGGCGCGACGGTCGCCGGCGCGGAGACGATCGACGGCGTCGACAGCTACCGCGTCGAGGCGAAGGTGAAGTCGGATCTGATGACGCTGTTCGGCAACGCCAGCGAGGGTGAAACGATCGCACTCAAGGCCTGGATCGGCATCGACGACCCGCTGGTCTATCGGGTGGAAGCGGTCGGCGCGATCGTCACCGGTGAGCCGGACAACCTCGTCCGCCGCCTCACGCTGACGAACTTCGGCGAGTCGTTCGACATCCAGGCCCCGCGCTAGCCGCGAGATGGACGGCGCAGCGATGAACGCGCCCGATCGAGCGGTCCGCCGTCGGCAGCGCTGGCTGCTGATCACCGTTGCCGCGGGCGTCTTCGTCGCCGCCGACGATCAGACGTCGATCGTCACCATGCTCCCGGCGATGATCGAAGACATCGGGTTGACCGTCGATGACCTCTATCGCGCCTCATGGATCGTCAACGGCTACCTCCTCGGCTACATCGTCGCGCTGCCGATCGTTGGCCGGATCGCCGACGTGTACGGTCACGCCCGCGTGTACGCAGGTGCGCTGGCGCTGTTCATGTTCGGCAGCGTGCTCGTCGCGCTCGGTCCCGGGTTCGAGGCGATTGTCGTCTCGCGAGCGATCCAGGCGGTTGGCGGTGGCGCGGTGGTGCCGGTCGCCATGGCGATCGTCGTGGACGAACTGCCGCGCGATCGAAGGCTGCTCGGCCTCGGAGCGATCGCCGCGGCTTCCGAGGCGGGTGCGCTACTGGGCCCGCTCTGGGGTGGCGCGATCACGGAGTGGTTCGGCTGGCGCTGGGTGTTCTGGATCAACGTCCCGATGGCGCTGCCAATCCTCGTCGCGGCCTGGTACCTCGCGGGCACCAAGCGGCAGCAGAGCGGCATCGACTGGCTGGGAGCAGCGCTGCTCGGTGCTTCGCTAGCGGTGCTGACCTTCGCGCTGGTCGACGACCCGAACGACGCGCGTCCCTTCGCCGTGACGCTGGCGTTCCTCGGCGTCTCGGTCGCCCTCGGCCTCGTGTTCTGGTGGCACGAGCGGCGGACTGCCGCGCCGCTGGTTCGGCCCGAGATGCTGCGGTCGCCGGCGGTACTGGCCGCGAACCTGACGAGCGTGCTGCTCGGCGGTGGGCTGATCGCGGTGCTGATTGGCGTGCCGCTGTTCGTCAACCTCGTACTCGGCGAAGGAGCATTGGACGGCGGCCTCACGCTCATGCGTCTGACCGTCGCGGTTCCGATCGGCGCGCTCGCCGGTGGTTGGCTCGGGGGCCGGATGGGCCTCCGCACCGTGGCGACGGCTGGGATGCTGCTGGCTGCGGTCGCCTTCGCGGGATTGCAGGCTTGGAACGAGACTGTCTCGCAAACGCTGCGAACACTCCCGCTGCTCGTCGGCGGGTTCGGCTTCGGCCTCGTGATCGCCCCGCTGAGCGCCGCCGTCCTGCAGCAGGTGGGCGAGGACGACCGAGCGACCGCCGCCTCGTGGCTCACACTCAGCCGCGTGACCGGGATGCTGGCGGGCGCGGCGTTGCTGACCTCGTCCGGCCTCGGACGGTTCTACGCCCGCGCCGGGACGATCGACATCGGATCTCCAGAGTTCGACGCACTGGTGCGCGAGGCCGAGGTCTCCACCTTCCGCGAAGTGTTCATCGTCGCCGGGCTGGCCATGGTCGTCGCTGCCATCCTCGCGTGGTGGATTGGCCACGGCGATCGCGACGACGCGGACGAGCCGTGGTGGACGGTGACCTGACAGCCGTCTGCCGAACGCGTATAACCTCGGTGATGTCACTCCCCAACGACTGGTGGCGCCTGGATGCGACCGCGCAGGCCGCGCTCGTCCGCGAGGGCGTCACTACGCCCTCTGCGCTCGTCGAGGCGGCGTTGACGCGCGTGGAGGCGTTGAACCCCGCGATCAACGCCGTCGTCACCCCACTGTCCGAGGTCGCGCGCGAGTTCGTGGCCGCGCTCCCCGCGGACGATCGCCCCTTCCGAGGTGTGCCGATCCTCTTGAAGGACGGCGGCGAGGAGTTGGCGGGAACGCGCTACACGATCGGCACGCCGGTGCTGCGCGACCTCGACTACCGCTCGCCCCGCACCACAGAGTTCGTGCGGCGAATCCTCGTGGCCGGCTTCGTGCCGATCGGCAAGACGAACCTCCCCGAGCTGTCCTCCGGCCTGACGACCGAGCCGGCGGCGTTCGGGGCAACGAGGAACCCGTGGGACCTAGGGCGGACGGCGGGCGGATCGAGCGGAGGATCGGCAGCGGCCGTCGCCGCCGGCTTCGTCCCGATCGCCCTCGGCAGCGATGCCACCGGCTCGCTGCGCGTCCCCGCAGCCGTATGCGGCGTCGCGACCTTGCGACCGACGCCCGGCCGCGTACCGACGGCAATCCCGGCGGAGCAGCAGAGCGACGTCTGGTCCGGCTTCGCCCTCTCACGCTCGGTTCGCGATCTGGCGGGGCTGTTCGCGCTCGTGGCCAACGACGCCCGCACGTCCGCACCGCTCGCGGCGCTCCGCGTCGCCCTGCTCGACCACGACGCCGACCATCGCGCCGAGGTAGCGCCCGCCTGTGCTACGGCGGTGGCGGCGGTTGGGCGCGCGCTCGGCGCTCTCGGTCACGAGGTCGGCGCGGAACCCCCGGCGGCGCTGCCCGGCTTCATGCAGCGCATCGTGCCAGCGCTGATGCCGACGATCGGCGCGGCGCGCGAGGTCCAACTGCGCTGGCTCGAGCGCACGATTGGGCGCCCGCTCGCGGTGGGCGACCTCGCGCAGGACTAACCCGCGCGTCGAGGTGCTGCCATCCGCCGAGGAGCAGCGCGCGAGCGCGGCGGCGATCGCAACCGAGGTCGCGCCGCTCCTCGCGTGGTGGGATGCGCACGACGTACTCGTGACCCCGACGACGCGGCAGCCAGCATGGCCGCTGGGCCTGCCGGATGGACCGCAGCACGCCGGGCCGTTCATCTTCCCGTTCAGCTTCACCGGCCAGCCGGTGCTGTCGCTCCCGGTCGCGATGTCCGAGGACGGGCTGCCGATCGGCGTGCAGCTCGTCGGGCGTCCCGGAGCTGACGAGGAGTTGCTCGCGCTGGCCGCGCAGATCGAGGCCGCGCTGCCGTGGACGGACCGCTGGCCCGCCTTCGCCCTCGGGAGCGGCCGCTAGCGGAAGAGCTTGCTCAACAGGCCACCACCGGTGGTGTCACCGCCGTCGCCCGCGGCGGCGGCGCTGTAGGGGATCCCGTGACGGTCGAGGAACGCCTCGACCTGGCCGGGGTTCGGCTCGGTCAGCATCGTGCCGCGATCGATCGCGCGCGGACCGCGCCCGGCTGGCAGCGGTGCCGGGTCCTCGATCGGATCGAAGCCGTCATCGGGTGCGATCACCAACGTCGGCACGGACTGATGGCCGGTCCACCCCACCACCTTCGCCAGCGCCTCGGGGTCGCTATCGATGTCGAAGGAGATGTGCGCCACGGTGTAACGCTTGAGCCAGTGGTCCCAGCGCATCATGTCCGGGCAGAACGAGGAGCGTCCGTAGACGACGAGGCGGGTCATAGCTTCCTCCATCCGATGCGCCTCGGGTGGGAGGCGGCGAGGGCCAAGGGTCGCACGATTCGAGGACAGAGAGCGTGACCGAGGCCACGCGTCCGCACTCACGCGCCGTCGCGACTCCAGACCGTTTCGTAGCCGTCACCACCGACCAGCGCGCGTCGGAGGTCGTCGCGTTCGCGCCGCTCAAGGTCCTCGACGAGGTCGCTGATCTCCTCGGCGACGTCGATGCCCTGCTCGCGCGCGATCCGCGCTTGCGAGCGCTCGAACAGCGGCGACTGGCCAAGCATCTCGATGCTGTGCGGCCAGATGAAATAGACGAACTTTTCTGGGAGTGGCACGCCGGGTCGACGCTCGCTCAGCCAGGCATTGCGTTCATGCGCGCCGCCCACGGGCTCCACGAGCTCCAGCAGCGGCGGGGAGTGATCGTCCGGCCGCAGGTCGATCACCAGCCGCTTCGCGGTCATCTCGAACCCGACCACGATCACGTCGCCGTCGTCCACCGCGAGTGCGAGCTGATCGAAGTCGACAGCAAGGCCGTTGTCGCCGTAGTGCACGGGGCGTTCCTTTGCAGCCAATCCAGCGTAACGCGGCCCCGTGCGCGGAACAGAAAACGGGGGTGCCGGGAAAAGAAAACGGGGCCGGCGGATGCCGGCCCCGTTTGGTGTCCGACTGAGGGGCCGGTCTAGTACATGTCCATCCCGGCGCCAGCGCCGGCGCCAGCGCCTTCAGGCTTGTCCGCGACCAGGCAGTTGGTCGTCAGCACCATCCCGGCGATCGAGACGGCGTTTTCAAGCGCTGCCTTGGTGACCTTGGCCGGGTCGATGATGCCAAGCTTGACCATGTTGCCGTAGCTGTCGTGAGCGGCGTCGTAGCCCTCACCCTTCTTCAGCCCGCGTACCTTCTCGACGATCACGGAGCCGTCCTGGCCCGCGTTCGCGACGATCCGGCGGAGCGGCTCCTCCAGCGCGCGACGCATGATGCGCACACCGGTGGCCTCATCGCCTTCGAGCTGGAGCTTGTCCAGGGCGGGAAGGGCGTTCAGGAACGCGACTCCACCACCGGGGACCATGCCCTCTTCGACGGCGGCACGGGTGGCGGACAGGGCGTCCTCCACGCGGTGCTTCTTCTCGGTCAGTTCCACCTCGGTGGCGGCGCCGACCTTGATGACGGCGACCGAACCGGCGATCTTGCCCAGGCGCTCCTGCAGCTTCTCGCGGTCCCAGTCCGAAGTGGCGTTCTCGAGCTGCGCGCGAATCATCTTCGTGCGCTCGTCGATCGACTTCTTCGTGCCCTTGCCCTCGATGATCGTCGTCTCGTCCTTCGTGACGACGACGCGGCGCGCCTGACCGAGGTCGGTCGGGAGCGCGGTGTCGAGCCCGCGGTTGAGCTCCTTGCTGATCAGCTGCGCACCGGTGATCGCGGCGATGTCGCCGAGGTTCTCCTTGCGACGGTCACCGAAGCCCGGAGCCTTCACGGCGATCACGTTGACCGTGCCGCGGAGCTTGTTCACCGCCAGCGTGGCTAGCGCCTCGCCGTCGACGTCCTCAGCGATGATCAGCAGGTTCTTCGAAACCTGGAGCTGCTTCTCCAGCCACGGCAGGATGTCGTTGACCGAAGACAGCTTCTGGTCGGTGACGAAGATGTGGCAGTCCTCCAGGACCGCTTCCATCCGCTCGGGGTTGGTGACGAAGTAAGGGGAGATGTAGCCGCGGTCGAACGCCATACCCTCGACGTACTCGACCTCGGTCTCGATGCCCTTGGACTCCTCGATCGTGATGACGCCGTCCTTGCCGACGGCCTCCATCACGGAGCCAATCAGCTCGCCGATTTCGGTGGATGCGGCGGAAATCGAGGCCACTTGCGCCATCTGCTCGCGCGTCGTGACGCGCGTGGAGTTCTTCGTGAGATGCTCGCTGATCACGCGCTGCGCAGCTTCAATGCCGCGCTTCAACGCCATCGGGTCGGCGCCTGCGGCGACGTTCTTCATGCCCTCGTGGACGATCGCCTGACCGAGAACGGTCGCGGTGGTCGTACCGTCACCGGCGATGTCGTTCGTCTTGGAGGCGATCTCCTTGGCGAGCTGTGCACCAATGTTCTCGAAGTGGTTGCTCAGCTCAATGTCCTTGGCGATCGTGACGCCGTCGTTCGTGATCGTCGGCGCGCCGAACTTCTTGTCCAGGACGACGTTTCGACCGCGCGGGCCAAGCGTCATCTTTACGGCGTCGGCGAGGGCGTCGATGCCGTTTCGCAGCGCCTGGCGCGCCTCTTCGTCAAAGAGCAGTTGCTTCGCCATCGTTCCCCTATTACCTCGCTCTGCCAGTGTGCCCCGGCGGCCACCTGCGCGAATTAGCACTCTCGGTGTCGGACTGCTAACCGTTCTACCGAATGCACGCCCGAGACGCAAGACCCGCCCCTCCGGCGCCTGTCATCTCGACGACAGTCGAAGTGACATACCGACCGCTTCCGGGTAGTGACAACCGGTCGCTGCGCCCCCGAAACTGACCGCCAGCACACCACCGAACCGGGAGGTCCCGTGGAACCGCGATTGCCCGAGGGCCCTCGGCCGCTGACGGAGCGCCAGCTCGAGGTCGCTCGCCTCGTCGCCGGCGGCCTGACCAACGTTGAGATCGGGGAGCGCCTCGGCATCTCGCTTGATGGCGCGAAATATCACGTCTCCGAGCTGCTGACCCGCCTGGATCTCCAACGCCGCGAGCAGATCGCCGAGTGGGTCGCGGGTGAGCGAGCGCGCACGCGGCGCCGCGGCTGGATGCTGACCGCCGTCGCGGGCGCGGCGCTTGCCACAGCGGCGGTCGCGGTCGGGGGCGTATTGCTGCTCAGCTCCGGCCGCGCCGACACCTCCCTGCTCGCCGCGACTCCCGAGGTCGCTCCGTCCCCCGCCGCCGTCCAGGGTGAACCGACGGCTCAGCCGCCTCGGACGCAACAGGTGCCGATTTCGCTCGGCGATCTCACCAACGAGGAGCTGCTCGATCAGCTCTACCGGCCGCTCGCCTGGAACGACCTGCTGCGGGTCAATCGGGTGCCACCTCGTTCGCTGGATCAGGCGCTCGCGGAGCGTGCGATCTACCAGGATGGGTACCAGTTCGAAGGCGCTCCACCTGCTGCGTTCGACCGCTCGAAGCTCGGCACCACGGAATGCATCGACGTTCGTGCGGATGGCGCCGCGGGTCAGTCCGGTGATTGGGTCCTGCGTCTGGTCCCTGCGTTCCGCGGCTCGTTTGCCGATGCCGGGCGTTACGAACTGGAGCTGATCCCGATCGACCCCTCGGTACTGCTGACGCTGCCCGGCGTCGCTCTGGCGGAGCTCGTGACTGACACGCCGAGGTCGGACTCCGCAGTGCCGCTGCGCATCCGCGCGGTCCAGACCGAACACTGGACGGCCACCCACGTCTTCGAACTCTGGACATCCCAGCCCGTCGATGGCGCCGGCGTGGTGAAGACCCGGTTCGATTCGCCACGGGCCGGTCGCTGGCTCGCCATCGTCACGGCCGGCCCCCTCTGGGGCTGCTTCTTCGTCAGCACCGAACGCGATGCGGACGGCTGGCCTGCGACCCGCGCGGATGTCCAGCCCGTGCTGCCCTACGTCGCTCCGCCGGCAGGACGGGTAGCCCCCGCCCCCCGAGGGCACCCCGCGGTCACCGGTTCCGACGACCGCGTCTGCGTCGATGTCGGACCTCCATCGGTCCGCTCGGGGGAGATCGCCGCCGCGGGGCTGCTGGAGACCTGGGCAGACTGGCCCGTCAACGCTCGCAGCTACGGTGCGGTGGATTGGATGGGCCTGCACCCTGAATCGACGTCGCTGACCGTACGCGCGTTCGTCGACGGAGACGAGGCCGGCCCGCTGCATACGTTCGAGGCGGCGGATGCCGTCGAGTTCAGTCGTGCCTGGTACGGGGGCCTAGTGCCAGGCGTGGATCGTCCGTCGGACATCTACCGGACCAGCTTCCTCTTGCCGGTCGCCGGTCGCTGGACGGTGCTGGCGATGATCCTTCCCGTGAACTGGGGTTGCTTCGTCCTGGATGCGGGCACCTCGCAGCCGATCAGTGTCTGGAACTGAACGCCGCCGCTCGGCCCACGCTCCCTCGGCGCTGCTAGCATCGAGGCAGAATCGAGGCCTGTTGTGCGCGAGCACTGGCGCGTCGTCGGCATCGTTGGACTCGCGGCCGTTGCGCTCGTGGCATTGGTCTTCGTCGTCATCTCCGAGGACGATCCGCCATCTCCGACCGCCGCCGACGGAGCGGCGGCGGCATCGCCGTCCTCGACTCCGCCATCCACTCGTACCGCCGAGGTCACCGCCACCTCCACTCCGTTGGCGCTCGCAGCTCCCGAGGCGGCTGCCTCCCTGTACCAGCCGGTCGCCTGGGATCACCCAACGCGCGTAAACCGCACGCCGCCGTCCTCGCTCGACGAGGCGATCAAGGAGCGGCCCGTGCACGCGGACGGATGGCAATTCGAGGGGGCGCCTCCGCCGGCCTTCGACCTCGATCTCGCCGACGCCGAGGTCTGCCCGTCGGTGCCAGCGGAGGGACGAGCCCAGTCCGGGGACTGGGTGCTTCACGCGGGCTCGCCTGCCGGCCCCGGCGCACCGCCGGCCGCGGGACAGCGGCGGTTGGTTCTGTTCCCGATCGCCCCCGATCTGCTCCGCGACACCGCAGATCCGCAGATGCTGCGCATTCGCGCTGTCGACAGCGCGAACTGGGAGGCAACGCATCTCGTCGAGGCGATGCAGCAACCGACGCAGACTGGCGGCGGAACGTGGGTGTACGACCTCGTCTTCGAATCGCCGCGCGACACGCGCTGGATGGCCGTGGTGACAGCGGGCCCGCTGTGGGGATGCTTCACGCTGGAGAGCGGGAGCGACCCGGTGCGCTGGCCAGCACCGGCGAGTGGGAGTTCGCAATGGTTCCCGGATCCGCCCGCCGGGGACGACGTCGGAGAAGACTCGGAACTCCGCGGCTACACAACATTCGACGGGGTGGTGTCTGGCACCGACTCGCGGAGCTGTGTCCCGTTACTGACCGCTGATGTGGGGCCACGCGTGCGGTCGGGGGAGTTCGGCCTCGCCTACGCCAACGGCTTTGGCAACGACGTGAACGAGGGCTACTCGCCGGCCAGACGGGCTTCGAAAGTGATCTGGCTCCCGCAATACCAGGACCGACTCGGCGCCCTCACCATCCGCGACACGTTGAGCACCGATCGGTCGACAAGCCTCGCCCTCGGCTCACCGTCAGAGCCAGTTCACACCTACCAGTTCGTGGCGCCGGGGCCCCGCTCGGCGGCATCCGAGCCCTTCACCTTCGTGACTGCGCCCGTCCTGCCCCTGCCGGGCATCTGGACGATCGTGGCGACAGCCGCCCCACACAACTGGGGTTGCTTCGAACTCACCGTCGGCACTGCCGAGGTGATCGCTGCGTCGGGCGGATCCTGAGACGAACCGGATCGGGCCTAGCGGACGGTCGATTCGAGGAACGCCTCGACCTTGTCCAAAACGCCCTCCATGCCGCCGGAGCGCTTGAGTGTCACGGACAGTGGTGGCGCGGTCCATTCCTGGGGCAGCTCCATCCGTTCCGGATGATCGATGCCGTCTGCGACCCCGTGGGAGCGGACCAGCAATCGCGCGCGCAGTACGAACGCCGTGAGGCTCCTCGGGTCGGGAAGGGTGTCGAGCGACATCGCGTGATCGCGAATCGCGTCGACCAGTTCCGGCGGGAACGACCACGCCTCGGCGAGACCCCCGCCGAGATCGGCGTCGGTGTAGCCGAGGACGGCGCGCTGCGCCTCGTGCCGGCTCATGCCGGTCTTGCTCCCGTACGCGAGCGCCGCACCGAGGAGTTCCGGGCGCTGCTGGTCCATCGCCAGCAGGCCAATGTTGTGCAGTACCCCGGCGGTGAACGCGGTGTCCTGGTGCGCACCCTCGGTGCGGGCAAGCATCTCGCCCAGCATCCCGGTGCTCACGGAGAAGTGCCAGAACTCCTCGTAGTTGAGGTGGTTCGTGCCGGACAGCGTGCCGATCACGCAGGAAGCCAGCGTCGTTGAGCGGACCGTGCGGAACCCCAGCAAGACCACCGCGTCGCGGACGGTCCCGATCGTGCGGGGGAAGCCGTAGTACGCGGAGTTCGCCAGGCGCAGCAGCTTCGCCGTCAGCGCCTGATCGGCCGTGATCGCGCTGGCAAGTTCGTGCGCGGAGAAGCGATCGTGCTCCGTCAGCCGCAAGATCGAGGTCGCAACCGCGGGGAGCGGATGCAGTTCGGCGATCTGCTCGATGAGCTCGTCCAACGAAGGGATGACGAGATCGGCGTCCGACTCGTTCGGTTCGCCAGCCTCGTCGGGGTTGAGTGTCGACCCCATTGGTCGGTCCTCCGCGTCCATGCGGTTCCAGTGACTCGTAAGAATCCTCGGCGATTCAGGGCTTACAGCCGGATAGGGAAGTCCCGGTGCTACTGACCGTCGCGGCTGTCGGCGCACTGACGTCGAATCAGCCCTACGCCCGTTGGGGCGAAGTGGATCAGGCGGTCGGGCGCGGCGGGATCATCCCCAGCGGCAGTTCCGGATCGGGAGGCACGGCGCCAAGCACACGCCCAGGCGACGCGAGGCGCCCCAGGCGGCCGGGCGGCCAGTAGCGGAAGACGGCGGCACCCTCGAGGCGCGCGCGGGTCACCGCGCCGAAGTCGCGGCTGTCCGTGCTCGCTTCGCGGTTGTCGCCGATCAGGAAGTACTCATCCGGCGCGAGTTGGTTGGCGCCTCGGAACTGGGCTTGCGGCGTCTCGCCCTGGGCATAGGGCTCGCGGAGCGGCCGGCGATTGATCAGCACCGCCGTCCCGACGCGCAGCGATTCGCCGGGTAGGCCGATCACCCGCTTCAGGATCAATCGACCGGTCGCATCGTGAAGCGCGACGATCGCGCCCGCGGCGGCGTCCCCGGACGCTGGCGCGCCGCGACGGAGGATCAGGAAGTCACCGGGGTACAGCGTCGGTCGCATGCTGTCGCCGGCGACCTCGACACGGTAATAGCGGCTGCGGAGCAGTCGTACCAGCGCGATCGCGGCGGGCAGGATCAACAAGGCGGCTACGAACGGTTTGAGAGCCGCGCGCAGCCGTCTCGGTCGATTCGAACGGTACGGAAGGTGAGGGACTATGCCTTCGTCTTCCAGAACATGTCGGCGAACTCGTCGACGGCGGCACGCAGTGCCTTCGCGTCGTCGATCTTGACGCTGCCGCGGGCGGTGCCGGCGAGCTTCATGATGGTCCAGGCCTTCGTGTGCAGGTCGGGGAACATCTCCAGGTGCGGCGGCTTGAAGTAGTCGCCCCAGAGGATGCGAACCTCGTGCTTCACGAGCTCAGCGGCCTTCTCCTTCTCGGCGACGTAGCGCGAGAGGGAGGCGTGGCCGGCGCTGTCGCTCGGCGAGCCGAGCTCACCGATCAGGACGCACATGCGCTCGACGCTCTCGGCGCCTTGCTGGGCGATGTGCGGGTGGTAGATGCCACAGGGAATGTCGCAGTGCGCGTGCGCGACCTGGTTAGGGCGCAGCAGCGAGGCGACGCGGTTCTTGATCTTCAAGCGATGCTCCTCGTCGGTGTCGGCTGGATAGCTGTCCACGCCACTCGGGCGCCGGACGCGGCAAATGCTACCACCCGCGTGCTAGTCCTCGGCCCGACCGATCGGTCAGCGCAGCGAACACGGCGATACCGGGGGGAGCGACGGACGCCCCTCAAGGGTGGCGTTCGAGCTAGGAGCGGAACGCGTGCAGCGGAACGCCGCCCGATGTGCGGTTCGGGTCATCGAGGCCCGGGTACGGCGGCCACAGCGATTCGAGCTCGCGGCGAATCGGATCGCCTTCCGGCAGGTAGGAGGAGAAGTCGCCGTCCGGCTCCGGGCGCCGCCGCTGCTTGGTCACGCCGAAGTCTCGGATTTCGTCCTGCAGCATCATCAGGCCCTGCAGCAGCGACTCCGGTCGCGGCGGGCAGCCGGGGACGTAGACGTCGACCGGTACCACGAGGTTTACGCCCGGCAGCACCGAGTACCCGAAGGCGAAGGGGCCGCCCATGATCGCGCAGCCGCCCATCGAGATAACCCAGCGCGGCTCCGACATCTGGAGGTAGATGCGGCGGAGGACCGGCGCCATCTTCCAGGTCACCGTGCCGGCGACGATCATCAGGTCTGCCTGCCGCGGCGAAGCGCGGAAGACCTCGGAGCCGAAGCGCGCGATGTCGTAGCGCGAGGTCGCGCTCGCGATCATCTCGATCGCGCAGCACGCGAGGCCGAACATCGCCGGCCACAGCGAGGACGAACGCGCCCAGTTCAGGATGCCGTCGACCGAGGTGACGAGGACGTTCTTCCGAACCTCCTCCTCGAGGTCGACGCCGACCTCATCCCGACCACCCAGCAGCGGGTGCGGGATCGCTATGTCTGGCTGGTGCGTGGTCACGCGTTCCCCCGACCAATGAGCGACGATCGCTCGAATCCTAGCGAGCGGTTGATCTGAGGAGCAAACGCGTCGCGCGCGCCTGAGCCGCTGATGCGCGCAACTACGCGCTCAGCCACGGTAACCAATCCGCCGGCGCCTCGGTGGTTGGCATCGGTGAGAGGGCGCGTAAGCGCTCGACGATCGGCGGCAGGGCGTCCAGCAGCCGCTCCACGTCTTCCTCGGTATTGCCGCGCCCCAGGCTGAACCGCAGCGACCCGCGCGCCAGCTCGTTCGGCACACCGGCCGCGACGAGTACGTGGCTCGGCTCGACCGACCCCGTGGTGCACGCCGATCCCGAGGAGGCGGCAAAGCCGGCGAGATCGAGCGCCAGCAGGATCGATTCGCCCTCGACGAAGCCAATCAGCGCGGAGACGTTGCCCGGCAGACGGTCATCGAGGTTGGCGGGACCAGTGATGCCGGTCAGCGGGATCCGCTTCGGCAGCTCCGCGATCAACCGCGCCTGGAGTG
This sequence comes from Chloroflexota bacterium, assembly GCA_027593235.1. Classification (GTDB taxonomy): domain Bacteria; phylum Chloroflexota; class Dehalococcoidia; order UBA2979; family UBA2979; genus UBA6627. Next base: position 99,719 of record JAQCIU010000004.1, on the reverse strand, counting down.
CGCGCTCGTGGCTGAGGTCGGCCTCGCGTTGCTCGTTCGCGATTGCGATCGCCCGCGCGAAGCCGACGATCGCCGGTGTGTCCTCGGTACCCGCCCGCCGCCGCTCCTCCTGTCTGCCGCCGAGGATCTGCGGAGCGAGCGGGGTCCCGGATCGGACGTAGAGCGCGCCAGCGCCGCGCGGCCCGTAGAGCTTGTGCCCGGTAAAGGTCATCAGGTCGACCCCCAGGCGGTCCACGTTCGCACCGAGGTGCGCGACCGACTGCACCGCGTCCGTATGCACAGCGGTGCGGGGGTTGCGTTCGTGTACTGCTCGCGCGATCGCCGCGATGTCGTTGACGGTGCCGATCTCGTTGTTCGCGTGCATCACCGACACCAGCACGGTGTCGTCGCGCACCGCCGCGGCTGCTGGGGCCGGGTCGACGCGGCCCTCGCGGTCGACGTCGAGGACCGTCAGCTCCGCCTCGCCGTCGCGCGCCAGTTGCTCGGCGGTATCGAGGACGGCGTGATGCTCGACGGCGGAGATGATGAGGTGCCGTCCTCGACGCCTGCTTGCCGCGAGCACGCCACGCAGCGCGAGCGAATCGGATTCCGACCCACCCGCGGTGAAAATGATCTCGGATGCGTCGGCGCCCACCGCCGCCGCCACCGTCCGGCGCGCGTCGTCGATCGCACGGCGCGTCTGCTGGGCCTCGACATAAATCGAAGACGGGTTCGCCCAGTGCTCCGTCAGGTAGGGCAGCATCGCCTCGATGACGCGCGGATCCGGCGGCGTGGTCGCCGCGTGATCCAGATAGACGCGAGTGCCCGCGGAGCGCTGGGTGGTCATCCGCGCGATCGTAGCGCACGAGGCGCGGCGACACGGCCACCCGGCACCACCTCGCACCACCTCGCCTCACCCCGCGCCACCGCGTCGGGCTGCGCGATCCCGCGCGCGCTCATCGCTCCCCAGCTCAAGGGTCCGGCACCGGTCAGCGTCGATTCGTGCGCCCTTTGCCATCTTTAGAACTGGCAAAGGTGAAAAAGCTGTCCTACGCTCGGTCGTGATGACACGAAACGGCAACGGACGCATCGAAGGCACCCGCGAGCAGATCCTCAACATCCTGAGGCGCTCCGAGGGCGCATCGGTCGACGACCTCGCTGGCGAACTCGAGCTCGCCGGCGCAACGGTGCGTCGTCACCTCGATGTACTGCTTCGCGACAACTACGTCTCCGTGAGCCAGGTCCGCGGTGGCACCGGCCGCCCGCGCCACATCTTCTCGCTCACCGAGCGAGGCGGGGAGCTGTTCCCGCACCACTACGTCCGCATCACCCACCGGCTCCTCGAGGAGATCGTCGCGCTCACCCCCGCCGAAACCACCGGCCGCAACGGCGGCCAGCTCGCCGAGTTGGTCGTCGGCAAGATGTGCGAACGCCTGCTGCTCGAGTACGGCCCCCGCGTCAGCGGCGTCACGATCGAGGACCGCATCGCCTCGGCGCTCACCCTGCTCGAGGACGAGGGCCTCGACTTCGAAGTGGATCGAACCAACGGCGAACTCCGCCTGCTGGGCCGCGGCCTCTGTGCCCGAATCGGCCACGGATCCCCCGGCGCTGACGGCGTCGACCACGACCGCGAACTCCTCGAACGGCTGCTCGGCGTGCCGGTCACGACGTTGCCACCCGGCGAGGTGCCCCACGAATTCCTGTGTGCCTTCCGCGTGCACGCCCCCGCCGAGGAGCGACCGTTCGTGGACGTGGCTCCGGCAGCCGAATATCATTCGTAAGCAGCGCCGCGGCTACGTGGCGCCACAATCTCGGAGGTAACGATGTCAGGTGGACTGCTGCCCGGTATGGGCGCGACCCTCGCTGCCGCCGGAAACGAAGTTTCTGCACAGCCGACCTTCACCGGTCCGCTGGTCACGATCACGGATCGCGCCTCCGCAAAGGCGAGTTCGCTCCTGGCGGACAAGGGCCACGCCGAGGGCCTGCTCCGCGTCTTCGTCGTCGGCGGCGGCTGCTCCGGCTTCCAGTACGGCATGGCGATCGCCGAAACAGCTGACGAGGGCGACACCGTCATCGTCGCGGAGAGTGGCGCGCGCATCGTCGTTGACGCCGACTCGGTGCCGATGATCGCTGGCGCCGAAATTGACTTCGTCGAGGACCTGATGAAGTCCGGCTTCACCATCTACAACCCCAACGCCGTCTCCTCGTGCGCCTGCGGCTCGTCCTTCCAGGCAAGCGGGCACGAGGGCACGCCCCGGCCCTGCTAGAGGGCCGACGGAGAATGCGCCCCGAGAGGGCCGCTGTCGGGACTCGCAGGTTCCGTTGATTGACTAACCAGAAGCCCCGCGAGTGCGGGGCTTCTTCGTACCCATCCCCACCGGCTCGCCTCACTTGCCTATTCTGGTGGCGGTCACTGACCCGAACGTGTCAGCAGGAAGGACCAGCGATGCAGGCATGGATCACCGTGGGCTCCCCCGATAATTTCGAGGTCCTCCGCAAACGCAAGTTCGATGTGTGTGCTTTCAAGGCGTCCCGTCGCAAGCAGTCCGGCGAGATGAAGCCCGGCGACCGGATCGTCTACTACCTGACCAAGGAAGTCCTCTTCGGCGGCATCGTCGAGGTGACGGGCGAGATGTTCGAGGACATCTCCGACATCGGCCTCCGCTCCGAGGGGAAGCCCGGCGAGGACTATCCGTTCCGCATCGACACGAAACCGGTCGTCATCCCCGATGCCGGCAACTACGTCGACGTCCGCGAGATCACCGACCTCCTCGACAAGACCCGCAAGCTCGGCCCGAAGAAGCTCGGCATGGCGTTTCGCGGGAACCTCCACAAAATCTCCGACGAGGATTACCAACAGATCGAGCGACTCCTCGCCGAACGTACCTAGCGCCGAGGGCAGCACAATGGCCGAGGACAGCAGCAGGCGCCGGCTCCGGCGCGGCGACGACCGCATGATTGCCGGCGTCGCCGGTGGCATTGCCGACTACGTCGATATCGATCCGACGATCGTCCGGTTTGCCTTCGTCGTCCTCTTGATCCTCGGCGCCGGGATCACCTGGCTGCTGGTCTACGTCGTCCTCTGGCTGCTGATGCCGGAAGCGGCGCCCGGCGAGGGGCGCACGTCAGCGTCAGGTGGTCACGTGGACCCCGCCCTGATCTTCGGAATCATGCTCGTCGGGCTCGGCTTGCTCTTCCTCGCCAACCAATTCGCGCTGATGCGCTTCGTCGGCTTTGGGGCGGCTCGCGCCGCGTGGCCGCTGCTACTGATCGCCGCGGGCGGGATGCTGCTGCTCGCCGCCCGCGATCGTGAGGCCCGCTAGTCGCCGATCGTGACACTTCTCGGGTTGGGGGAGACCCCTGCCCCGTTTAGCTCGCGACCTCGATACGATCGCAGGGAGGTCGCGATATGGAATCAACACCCTTCGGTACGTCACCGCTCAACCGCGTTACGGATATCGCGTGGCTTGAGTGGGACGATGACCTCTTCGAGGATCGCGCGACGGCCGATCAGCTCCGGCTATTGCTCGTCGCGCCCCCGTCGCACCGCGATCTGGATGTGCTCGCGCGAGGCTCGCTTGCCGATCCGCGACTCGCGCGGCTGATCCCGCGCGCGGTCACGCCGATCCGCGTCGAGCCAGATCTGCGCCCCGACCTCGCCCTGCGCTACGGCGACCCCAGCGGCGCGACGCTCGCCTTGCTCAGCCCCGGCGGTGAACTCCTCGCCCAGTTCCGCGACACCTCGTCCGGCGAACTTGTCGAGGTCATCGAAACCTGGCTGGCCCGCTGGCGTGACGAGCGCGACGCGGTGCTCGCCGAACTCGAGGCGGAGCGCGTACTGCGATTGGCGACGCGCCCGATCCGTCGGGGCGACCTCACGCCCAGCGTGCTCGACATCGCCCTCGATCGTGCCGCCACTGCCGAGGATCTGGCGGGCCCGGAACGGATCCGCCTCTGGCTCTACGCACATCGCCGCCGCGCCGACCTCGAATCCGAGCGACGCGCCCGCGTGGCGATCCAGCGACGCGTCGATGGCGGCGGGTTCGATCGCGAAGCGGGCGGCTTCCGCCGTTGCGTTGATCCCGGCGCGGACTGCGCGGAACGCCCGGCGGCCGATCAAGGCCGCTGGCTCTCCGTGCTCGCTCGCATCGCCTCCGAGGACAGTGACGCGCACGAGTGGGCGTTGGAGGCGGTTACCCGCACCATCGAGTTCGTCGAGGCTGAGCTACGCAACTCCAGCGGCGGCTTCGCCTACAGCGCCGAGAGCGATCAGGTGCTCGCCTCCGCGAATGCCTTGCTCGCGCGCGGCCTGCTCGCCTGCGGTGTCGTCTTCGACCGCTCGGACTGGCGCAGCCGCGGCCAGACCGGCGTCGACTTCCTGATCCGCCGGATGCGCGCCGGTGAGGCCGGGTTCTACCACGTCTGGGACGGCGTCCCGCGCACCCTCGGCCTGCTCGCCGATCAGGTGCTCACCGGCCAGGCGCTGCTCGATACCTACGAGGCGACCGGGTCGGTCGACTACCTGCATCACGCGCAGACCGTCGCGCGCCTGCTGAGCCGCCAGTTCCAGATTTCCGATGGCCCGCTCGCCGACATCGATCTCGGTCAGCGCGGTTACGGACAGTTAGAGGAGCCGCGCGTCTCGCTGTTCGACAACGCGGAAGCGGCGGAGTTACTGATCCGCCTCACCCACCTCACGCACGACGATCGCTACATGGACACCGCCTACTCGATCCTTCGCGGGGCCGTCGCTGCCTTCGGCAGCGCCGACCTCGAATCCGCGTGCGCGGTGGCGCGCGTCGTCGACCGCCTCCTCTCGCTCGAACCGGAGGTGAAGATCATTGCCTTCGCTCCCCCGGGCGAACGCGACGCTATCGCGGACCCGCTGCATGCCCAGGCGCTTCGGCTGGCGCTCTCCGCCCACACCGTGCAGCGCCTCAACCCGCGGTTCGATGATGTGTTGGTCGGCCAGCTGGGCGTGCCGGCCGACATTGGCGGCGCGCTCTGCTTCGTCGGTGGCGAGTACGGACCGCTGGTCACCCGGCCGGACGAACTCCTGCCGGCGATCGAACGGGCGGTCTCCGCCAGCTAACGAGGTCCGGGCGCGTCGCGAACTGGGGCCCATGACCGGCGCGGGCTAGCGCCGATGCGCCCGCAGCCGCTCCACGATCCGACCGATTCGCCACATCACGTCAAGATCGCGTTCGTTCATTTCGCGCACCCACTCGGTCAGCGTCACCGTGCCTCGATAGGGGTGCGTGCCCGTGCGGTGCCAGAGCCCATCGATGTCATTGAGCGTCCAGAGCGTTTCCTCGCGGATCGTCGCGAAGTACCAGATCAGCTCGTCCAGGTGTTTCGCCTGGTAGTTGTTCTCGGCCGGACCGTACTGCGCGCGGCGCTCATCGATCCGGGCGCCGTCGCGCATCACCATCGAGTTGATAGCCCGCAGATCTTCGCGCTCGCTGTCGCGGAGGAAGCCCGCCAGTTCCACGACCGACCAGTCGTCCTCCGGGATGTGCTCGCGCGCCTCATCCTCCGTCAGCTCGACCGCCAGTTCCTCGATGCGGTGCGCGACCTCACGCAGCGTCTTGCGTAGGTACCGAGGTTGCTCGCTGTAGCGGGCGGAGACGTACTGGGGCATGTTCGCGATGGTCGGCTTGTGGAAGGGACCTGTCAACGAACCGCAGCATCGGACCACTACCGCCAGCGCCCGCCGCCTTCCGAAGCCTCCAGGCTGCGGTCGGTGCCTGTCACGCCTGTCAGGGGATGGCCTACTCGCACGTCCTCGGACCAGCCAACGGTCCGCTCCAGGCTCGCCTGCTGATCGTGGGTGAAGCGCCCGGTCGCCTCGGCGCCGCGCGGACGGGCGTGCCCTTCGAGGGCGACCGATCCGGAGCGCGCCTCGGCGTCTTGCTCGCCGCCGCCGGCCTCACTCGCGCCGAGGTCTTCATCACGAACGCGGTCCTCTGTAACCCGCTGGCCGGCGAAGCGGACGCGGCACGCAACCGCCGCCCGCGCACCAGCGAGCTGGCCGAATGCGGTCCGTTCCTCGCCGCCACGCTGGACCTCGTCGCCGCGCCGGTGGTCGCCGCGCTCGGCGGGATCGCGCTCGCAGCGCTGGCACGCGCCGCCCCACACGGCGTGACCCGCGTCTCGGAGGAGGCGGGTGAACCTCGGCCGTGGGCCGGGCGCACGCTCGTCCCGTTGGTCCATCCGAGCCCGCGAACACAGGGCCGCCGGAGCTGGGATCGACAGATCGAGGACTGGAAACGCCTCGGCCGGATCGTCTCCGATCAGCAGCCACGTTGATCGTTCGATCATCGAGGCCCACGATCCGGTGACGTGAACGCCTCTTCGTTGCCGTACACCGTCCTCATCCTCCTCGCCGAACTGGCGGTGGGCGGCCTTGCCGTGCTCACTGTCGTCGACGCCCGCGGTCAGGTCACGCGTGGCTACGTGAAAGCCGGCGCGCTCACGGTCGCGCCGCTGGCGATCCTCGCCGGTTGGACGTTCGCGACCATCGGACGCCAGGACGATATCGGCGGCTACGCGCTCAGTGACGCCTGGTTCAATCCGGCTCGTGCCGCCCTCGCGGGCTTCGTCGTCGTCAGCGCGCTGCACACGTTCGCCGCGCTACAGGAGCGACAGCAACTCGGCGTGCGGCTCGGCGCGGTCGGCGCCGTCGTCGGAACGGCCGCGCTCGTCGCGATCGGTGCGCTCGTTGCTCCTCCCGCGTGGTCGGCCTGGGGGGTCGTCGGCAGCATGCTTGCTGCGGCGCTCCTGCTCGGCGGAGCATTGATGGCGATGATGTGGGGTCACTGGTACCTCACCTCCGGTCGCTTGCCGAAGGAACCGATGGAGCAGATGTCGCTCTTCGTCTTCGCCGCGGTCTTCGTTCAGGCGGTGTTCGTGATCCTCGCGGTCGCCATCTCGCCTCGCGAGGTACCGCTCTCGGAGAGCGCGATCGGGGTCGGCCTTGGTGGAAACCCGGCGTTCTGGCTGCGGGTCCTCGTCGGCCTGATCTTCCCCGCCGTCCTCGCCTGGCTCGCCTGGCGAACCGCGACCATCCGCGGAATGATGTCGGCCACCGGTCTGCTCTACATCGCCCTCGGCGCGCTGCTCGCCGGCGAAGTGCTTGCCCGTGGCCTGCTCTTCAGCACCGGGCAGGCGGTGTGACCGTCACGCTCCCCACATCCTTGTGCCCGGCTTGTGGCCGGAACGTGCTGTGAATCACTGCACGATGTCCTCCCTTGTGGCAGGTACACACTTTGCAACCGCTTCCCGCCTCATTGGAGGCGCCTGGTGAATGAGCCCAGGACGGGTGCAAACCCAATCGTCTTCCCCACTGAGACTCCAGCCCTCCCCGACCTCGCCAAGATCCGGCGACCGCTGGCGCACGTACCGAGTAAGACAGCCGAAGATCGCCTGCAGCGGGCGGAAGAAGACGCGGTCCTTGTGGCCGCGCTCGCCACGGACGAGGTAGGAGCGCTCGAACAGCTCTACGACCGTTATTCGGCGCTCGTGTTTTCGGTGGCACTCCGCGTGCTGCACGACCACGCACTCGCCGAAGACGTGACGCAAGAGGTGTTCCTGCGCATCTGGCGACAGCCAGCCTCGTTCGATCCGTCTCGCGGCCGGTTTATTAGCTGGATCAGCTCCGTCTCGCGCAACCGCGCGCTGGACGAGCAACGGCGGATGAGCCGCCGGCGACGTGCCGAGGATCAAGATGAGGATCCCGTGCTTCGCCTGCCGGCCGAAGGACGAGGTGACGATCCAGCTCACGAGGCGGTTCTCGCGGACGATCGGCGCCGTATCTACGCGGCGATGCTCGATCTGCCAGAGGCGCAGCGACTCGTCATCGAACTCGCCTATTTCGGCGGGCTCACCCAGACCGAGATCGCTGAACGCACCGGGGATCCGCTGGGAACAATCAAGACGCGCATCCGCTTGGGGATGCGCAAGCTGCGGGAGGCGCTGACCGACGATGTCGAGCAGCGACCAGGGGGAAGCGATGATTCCGGAGGAGCGTGAGGCACTGCTCGCGTCCTATGCACTCGGGACGCTGAGCGCGCCCGATGCCGAGGATGCCGAACGGCTGATCCAGTCCGATCCGGCAGCGGCCCGCGAGGTCGAGGGATTCCGCGAGATCGCGGAGTTGCTGGCGTTCGCTGCGCCGTTGCACCGGCCACCCGCTGCCCTCCGTGAGCGCGTGCTCGCGGCGGCCCGTCGGATGCCGGCGACCCGCAGCCGCCGCCTACACTTCCCCGTCGCTCGGTTTGTCCCCCTGGCCGGGATGGCCGCCACGCTCGCCATCGTCAGCATCTGGGCCGTCAACCTCCAGCAAGACATGTTGGAACTGCGCGACCAGGCCGCGCTGCTGACCGCCGTCGTCGAGGCGGACGCCAAGCGCCTCGATCAGATCGCCGCCGTCCCCGACAGCCGGCGTGATATCAGCTCCCTGGCGACACAGCTCAACGAGACGCGCTCCGCAACCTCGATCTTGCTCGACCCGGAAGCCGAATCGGCCGAGTTGATCGCAACCGGCGCCGCCCATGGCGCAACCGGCTCCTACACCTGGAGCGCCTCCGCTGATGCGGCGGTGGTCGTGCTTCGTAATCTGCCGCCGATTGGCTTCGGTGACGTCTACCGGATCACCCTGATGGACCGTTGGGGAAATTCGATCGCCTCGGAGTCGATCGTCCCGGCCGGCGGCGAAACGATCACCCTGATCTCGATCCCGCCCGGGGCATGGCCGCAGACCGTGGTGGTCTTCGCGACCAACCAGGTTTCGACCAGCACCGTCCCGGACGGGCCCGTCGTGCTGAGCGTCGGGGGCACGAACTAGGCCGGCAGCCGTCGGCGGCTACTCGTCCTCGTCAGTGGGATCGTCGTCGCCAGCCGCATCGCCACCGTCAGCCGAGTCGACCGTCGCCAGCGCCGGCTGCATGACGGCCAGCATGCTGCTCAGCGGCTCTGGCCGGAGCTGGTCGCGGTGCGACAATTGGGCCTCGACGTCCGCGAGCCGGCCGACGTGGCTGGCGGCCAGCGCCTCCTCCGGCAGTTCGCCCCGCAATCGGCGATCCACGTACCAGAACACCTCGCGCAGCAACGCACTCAGTGGCACCGCGACGATCAGCCCGATGAACCCGAACGCCGCGCCGCCCAGCGACAGCACCAGCAGGATCATCGCCGGGTGCATCTCCAGCGCCTCGCCCTGGATCCGCGGGACCAGCAACAGGTTCTCCACCTGCTGCACCATGAAGTACACCAGGGCCACCCACACGATCTTGTCTGGCTCCGTCGCGGCGACCAACAGCAGTCCCGGTAGCGCGCCGATCCACGGGCCGACGATCGGGATCAGCTCCGTCACCCCCGCGATCACCGCGAGCGCGAGCGACAGCGGAACATCCAGCAGCGTGAGCGATACACCCACCGCCGTACCGACGACCACGCCCAGCAGTAGCTGCGCACGGATGTAGCGCCCGAGCAGCCGGTCACCGATGTGCAGCAGGTTGATCCCGTCGTCCCGGAACGCCTCCGGGATCGCCTGTAGGAAGTTCTTCCGTACGAAGTGGCGATCACGCAGCGCGTAGAACATCCAGAACGGCATGATCGCGAAGCCCACTACTACGGTGAGCGTGCCCGTCAGCACCCCGATCGTGCGCTGTCCCATCGCCGTCGCGGCATCCACGGCGCCGTTGGTGGCGTCCTCGACGAGCGAGTCGACCCGCTCCTGGATATCCGCCGGCGCCCGCTCCCGGTAGACCTCCAGCCACACGTTGACCTGCTCGCGGGCGGCATCCACCGTCTCCGGCAGCGTGTCCACGAACTCCGTCACCTGGTCGGCGGCGATCGGAATCGCGGCGGAGCCCGCGACGAAGGCCGCGGATCCGATCGCCACATAGAGCAGCACCACCGCAAGGCCGCGCCGGTAGACGTCCCCGCGGTGTGAACGCGCGGGGATCACCGCGGCGATGCGATCGACGATCGGCGCAAGCGCGTAGGCCAGCAGCCCGCCCACGGCAAACGGCAGCAATGCGCCGCGTGCGCCGTACGCGATGTACAGCACGCCGACGAGCATTGATAGCCAGAGACCGATTCGCCAGCGCTGCGCGTTGCCCACGCGACAACTATGCCCGATCAGTCGCTGATTGACAGACCGGGACGCCCCTCGGGACCATGACGGCATGACCACAGCCGATCCGATCGAGCGCACCCTCTCGCGTAGCGGTTATCGACTCACCAATCCGCGACGCGCGGTGCTCGACACCATGCGCGTGCTGGGCAACCACTTCACCGCCGAAGAAGTCCAGGTCGCGTCGCCCACGGTCGGTCGCGCCACCGTCTTTCGAACGATGAAGCTGATGCGGGAACTCGGCGTCATCTGCCAGGTCGTGCTGGACGACGGAACCGCCGTCTACCAGCTCGCGGACGATGACCAGGCCGATCACCACCATCACGTCATCTGTACCGAATGTGGGCGCGTCACGGAGTTCGCCAGCGACGGCCTCGAGGGTGAACTCGAACGCGTCGCCACCAGCACCGGATTCGACATCGACACGCATCGCCTCGAGCTCTACGGGCGCTGCTCCGACTGCGACGCCTAGAACTCGGGATGGGCGTCCATCGTCTTGACGCACGGGATCTCTACTTGATACACAGTATCGATACGGATCGAGATGCAGTATCAGAAAGGCACGCCCGTGCAGTCCCGCCACGCAACGGCTCTCTTGTTCCTGGTCGCTCTGGTCACCGCGAGCGCCTGTGGCGGCGAGGGAACCACCCCCGCTGACGATGGGTCGATCCGGATCGCCGCTTCCACGGCGCTGATCGCCGAGTTTGCGGCCACCGTTGCCGGGGATGACGCGCAGGTGTCGACGCTGATCCCGGCGGGTGTCGATGTCCACAGCTACGAACCGGCGCCCGCAACGGCCGCGGCAATCGCGGAAGCCGACATCGTCTTCGTCAACGGTTACCACCTTGAGGAAGGCCTGCTCGACATCATTCTCGCCAACGTTGCCGATGGGACCCCCGTCGTCCCGGTTGCCGCCGGGCTGACCCCGCTCGCTGGTGGGCATGATGACGATGACGCCGACCACGAAGCCGAAGCCCGCGATCCCGATGACCTCGTCTTCGCCGATGGCGATCCGCACTTCTGGCTCGCGGTGGACAACGCGATCTCCTACGTCGAAGTGATTCGGGACCAACTCGTCGCGCTCGATCCCGCATCGAGCGCCGGCTACGAATCACGCGCCGCCGCGTACATCGAGGAGCTGCGCGCCCTGGACGGTGAGATCCGCGCCGCGATCGCGACGATCCCCCAGGGCGATCGGCAGCTCGTCGTGCTGCACGACGCGTACCAGTACTTCGCGGCCGCTTACGACCTCGAGGTGATCGCGACGCTGCTGCCGGCCGGTGCGCAGCAGGATCCGAACGCGGGCGCGGTGGTCGCCCTCATCGAGCTGATTCGCGAGCGCGGCGTCCCGGCGATCTACCGCGAGCCGCAGTTCAACGCGGCAGTCCTCACCTCGGTCGCGGATGAGACGGGGGTCGAAGTGCTGCTGCTCTATTCCAACTTCGCGGACGGCGTCGCCAGCTACCCGGAGCTGATGCGAGCGAACGCGGCTGCGCTGGTCGAAGGCCTCGGGCGCTAGGACTACACTCGGCGCCGTTCGTGCCGATGGCACCGGCGCGGGCGCCGCGGAAAGGGCTGGAAGATGACCTCTGCACCACCGTCGCCCTCCGCGGCGGAATCCGCCCCGACGGTGCTCGGCGATCATGAGCTGGCACGCGAGCCGCTCCCGCCGGGGCACGAACACGGCGAGTTGGCCCTCGAGGTTCGCGATCTCTGGGCCGGCTACCCCGGCCAGCCGCCGGCGATCGAGGCCGTCGATCTGCGCGTTCCGCTCGGCGAGATCGTGGGGCTGGTCGGTCCCAACGGCGCCGGCAAGTCGACGCTCTTCAAATCGATCCTCGGGCTGGTCGAACCGATCCGCGGCCAGGTACTCGCCTTCGGGAAACCGGTACGCGAGGCGCGCGCGCTGATCGCCTACATGCCACAGCTCGAGGACGTTGATTGGAATTTCCCGGTCTCCGTCACTGACGTCGTGCTGATGGGCTGCTATCAGCGCCTGCGTCCCTTCGGAGGTTGGTCGCGAGCCAATCGCGAGGCCGCCGCCGAGGCGATTGAGCGTGTCGGTCTGAGTCGCTTCGCCTCACGCCAGGTGGGCGAACTCTCCGGCGGCCAGCGCCGCCGTGTCCTGATGGCGCGTTCGATCGCCCGCGGCTCCCGCCTGCTGCTCCTCGACGAGCCCTTCGCCGGACTCGACGCCGCCGTGCAGCACGATCTCCTCGAAATCCTCGACGCGCTCGTGCAGGACGGGCGCAGTGTCTTGCTGGCGACCCACGACCTCTCCTGCGTCGCGAGTTGTTCGGACGACGTGGTCTGCCTCAACCGGCGGGTCATCGCCTCCGGCTCCCCCGCCGCCGTCCTCACCGAGGACGTGCTGTCACGCACCTTCGACCGCCACCTGCTTCAGGTCGCGTCCTTCGCCCCACAGTTCGCCAGCCCCCACCCACCCGCGCAAGTTGCGGCCTACGACGAGCACATCGCCGGTGAGTAAGCGGGCGGGCGCGAGATGATCGACTGGATCCTCGATCCCTACCAGTTCGAGTTCATGCGCCGCGCGCTGCTGGTGCTGCTCGTCGTCAGCGTCGTCGGCGGCGTCGTCGGAACCTTCGTCGTGCACAAGGGCCTAGCCTTCTCCGGTGACGCACTCGCGCACAGCACGCTCGCCGGCGTCGCGATCGCCTTCGTCAACGGCGCCAACGTCAGCCTTGGCGCGCTTATCGCGGCCGTCGCGACCGCCCTCGGGATCGGCTGGACGCAGCGGCGCGGTCGCGTCTCCTACGACACCGCGATCGGGATCCTCTTTGTCGCGATGTTCTCGCTCGGCATCCTCGTCATCTCGCGCCGCACCTCCTACACCCCCGACCTCTTCTCATTCGTCTTCGGCAACATCCTCGGCGTCTCGCAGTCTGACCTCCTCGGCGCACTCCTCCTCGGCGCAGCGACGCTCGCTTTCGTCGCCGCCTTCCGCCGCGAGCTGAGCATGGTTGCCTACGACCCCTCCATGGCCGCCACCGTCGGCGTTCCGGTGCGGTTCTTCCAGTACGCGTTGCTGGTGCTGATCGCGGTCGCGGTCGTCGTTGCCCTGAAGGCGATCGGCATCGTGCTGGTGAACGCCATGCTGATCGTGCCCGCGGCGACCGCCTCGCTGGTTGCGAGGCGGATCGAGCAGATCATGGTGTTGGCGGTCGCCCTCGGCGCGACATCCTCGGTGGTCGGGCTCCACCTGTCGTTCCATGCGAATGTCGCGACGAGCCCCGCGATCGTGCTGGTCGCGTGCGCGGCGTTCGCGGTGACGCTGGCGGCGACGGCTCGCCGTCGCGTTGCGCCGACCGCAGCGATCCCGCACGCGGCAGCGGACGGGCGTGACGCATGACCGAGGTCTCCGATGCGCTCGCCCTCGAGCGTGCGCGCTCGATGATCAGCCCGTCCTACAACTACCTCGGGCTGGACATCACCGGCGGTGGCGCCGGTTGGATCGAGGTGTCGCTCACCGTCCGCGACGAGTTGCTGAACGGCGACGGCGTTCTCCACGGCGGGATGTGGGCGGTGGTGGCGGACTCCTCGATGGGTGGTGCGATTCGCACGATGATCGAGGTGGAGCGAGAGCGCGCGGTGACCGCCCAGCTCGATCTGCGCTGGCTGCGTGCGGCGCACGGCCGGACGTTGCGATCAGTCGGACGGCTGGTCCGTCGCGGGCGCACCCTGTCGCATTGCACGGCGGAGCTGTTCGACGAGCGCGACGAACTCGTCGGCGCGGCGAGCGGGACGTTCATGGTGGTTCCGGCGCTCGGCCTCGAGGGCGACGACGGGCGGTAGGCGTCGACGTCACCGCTGCGGGCGCCTCGGGCCATCTCGACCTACCTCGATCGGCCGTTGCTATGATCGAGGCACGACGAACATTCCGGGCGTCCTGCCACTGAGGCGAGTTTCGTGGCTGGTTCGACCGAACATGAAGGGATTGTGTGATGACGATCGAGGTTGGCCAGAGCGCACCAGACTTCACCCTGCCGAACCAGGACCGCGAACCGGTCACCCTCTCCGCGCTCCGCGGCAAGCCTGTGGTGTTGATGTTCTACCCCTTCGACTTCTCGCCGCCGTGCACCGCCGAGCACTGCGAGATCCGCGACGAGCACCAGGACTGGGGTCAGCAGGGCGCGACGGTGCTCGGGATCAGCCGCGACAGCCATTTCGTGCACAAGGCCTTCAAGGACGCGCAGAACCTGGACCACGCACTGCTTGCCGACATGAAGGGCGACGTTGCCCGTCTCTACGGTACGTGGAACGAAGATGTTGGCGTGGCGAACCGGCTGACCGTGGTGATCGACGCCGCCGGGGAGGTCGTTTACACCACCAAGAGCGACTCGCTGCCCGAGACCCGCGATCACTCCGAGGTGCTGGCGCACCTCGGCTAGCTTGCCGCGCCCGCGGGCCGATGGACGCTCCACATCGGCGTGCGCTAGCGTCGCTGATGGAGATGCCACGGTGGAAGCAAAGCTGACCCAGACCCGCGAAGGTGAGTTCTGCCCGGTGCGCACGACGCTGGCGCTCGTCGGTCAGAAGTGGGTTCCGCACATCGTCTACGAACTGACCGGCGGCAAGCGGCGCTTCAACGAACTGGCGGAGCGGGTGGGCGGATGCAACTCGCGGACGCTACGTGACCGTCTCAAAGAACTCGAACAGGTGGGCGTGGTCCACCGCGAGATCGTGGAGACCAACCCGCCCTGGGTGGAGTACGAACTCACCGCGCGCGGGCGGGAACTGGCGGTGGCGATGAAGCCACTGGCCGCATGGGGGCGATCGCACATGACCGTCGAGACGGTCGAGGGTTAACGGCGCGGTGCCCGAGGCCCCATCGCAGACAAAGGGCGAGTTTGCGACCCTTGAGCGCGGTTACGCGCTGCCTTCCTTCTATCTCCTGGTGAATGCCGACGATGTCACGCTCTATCTGAGCGCCACCGGCGAGCAAAACGAATTGTGGGGTCGCTACGTGCCCCCGCTCGCGCTCGGCGCTTTCGCGCTTGGTGGGCTGATGGATCGGTTCAAGGTGCCGGGTGGCCTGGTGCACACCGGCCAGGAGTACGACTTCGTCGCGCCGGTTCCGATCGGCGAGAGCGTCGAGGTAAGCATCGTCGTCGTCTCGAACTCCGAGCGGCGCGGTGCGCGCATGGTCGTGTTCGCGATCGAGTTGCGCGCACGCGACGCGGTCGTTGGTCGCGGCCGCACGACGGTGATGCTGGTTCCTGAGGGCGTCGACCCAGATCTGCTCGCCGAATGAGCGACCTGCATTCCGGCCCCGAGGTGCTGCCGGTCACCCGCCTGATCGATCAGCCGCGTGTGAACCGCTACGCGGCGGGCGGGCGCGACCCCAACCCGATCCACCTGGAGACTCCGGAGGCGGCAGCTACCCAGTTCGGTCAGCCGATCGCGCACGGGATGCTGGTGCTGTCGCTGGTGTCCGAGGCGATGACGAACACCTTTGGTGAGCGCTGGGCGGCTGGCGGCCACCTGAAGGTGCGCTGGCGTGCGCCCGCGCTGCCGCCGATCACGGTGACCGCCCGCGCGGAGCTTCAGAAGGTGACGGACGGCGTCGCGCGCTACGAGGTGAGCTGCGAAGACGAGCACGGGACCGTGCTGCTGACCGGGACGGCGCGCGCACCGCTCGCGTAGCGGGAGGCCGACCATGACCGGCGCTCGCGACCAGTCCTCGGACGAGCTCCTCGATGAACGGCTCTATCAGCAGTACTGCTTCGCATGCGGTCGCGACAATCCGCTGGGGCTGCGAATGGAGTTCCGTCGCGAGGCCGGCGGCGTGATCTGCGACTACACGCCCCGACGCGAACACCAGGGCTTCCCCGGCGTGATGCATGGCGGCGTGCTGGTCGCACTGCTCGACGAGGCGATGGCGTGGGCGATGTTCGCGTCGCACCGCGCGCTGGGGGTGACCGCGAAGATGGAGACCCGCTATCGCCGGCCCGCCGCGCCGGACGGGCGGTTGATCGTCCGCGCCGCCGTGGCGCGCACCCGCGGGCGCCGCATCGAGGTCGAATCGTCGATCGAGGACGCCGGGGGCGCGCTGCTCGTCGAGGCGTCTGCCCTCTTCCTGCGTGTGCCAGCGGCCGACGAGCAGCACCTGATCGAGGAACTCGGTTGGGGCGTACTCGGACCTCATGCCGAGGAAGCCGAGGGCAGGACCGAGCCGCCGGCCTAGCCGCTGGTGCCGCGAGCGACCTCGGCCTCGGTCGACGGCGCCGCCCGTCCCGCGCCGGCGGCGAAGGCGAAGAACCCGACAGCCGCAACCATTAGCACCGCGTTCGTCACGAGCGCCCAGCCGAAGCCTCGTGCATCGGCGATCAACCCCAGCAGTGGGGCGCCGATCAGCAGTCCGAAGTCGCCCGCGGTGCGGTACAGGCCCATTGCCAGCCCTCGCATCTCCGGCGGTGCGATCTCGGCGGCATAGGCGGCGGGTGCTGGACCGGCGATCGCGAACCCGACCGAGAGCGCGAGCCCGGAGACGACGAACGGCGGCACGCTGTGCGAGGCGGCGACACCGAGGAGCGCGAGCCCAACCACGATCCCACCCGGCAGGATCGCCGCCGTCCGACCGAAGCGGTCCGCAATGAACGCGGCCAACGGCAGCAGCACCATCAGCATCAACGAGGTCGCCATCAGGAACCCGCCGAGCGCGCCGGTGGAGAAACCAAGTTCGTCGATCGCGATCAGCGGAATCAAGGTCTGTCGGGAGGCGCCGCGGGTGAAGAAGATCATCATGGAGACGAGCGCGACGGCGAGGAAGCGGCGCGACCGCATCATCCGTAGCCACGGTGGTCCACCGCTCGGCGTTGCCGCAACGGCACCATCGGCGAGGGCGGGTTCGCGGTACGCGAGGTGGCGGGTCTCGGGCAGCCGCCAGTAGGCGTAGGCGCCCGCGAGGAGCGCACTCGCGCCTACGACGTGGAACGGGGCGCGGAGCCCCATGAACTCCGCGACGATGCCGCCGATCCCGGGGCCGAGCGCGACACCGAGGCTGATCGCCATCTGGTTGGTACCCAGGAACATCGCGCGCGTCTGGGCCGTGGAGACGTCCACGAGGTAAATCTGCGCTCCGGTCATGTACATCGCGGACCCGGCGCCAGCGACGAACCGCCACGCCAGTAGCTGCCAGATGTCGGGCGCGAATCCCGAGCCGAACATCCCGACCGCCGTCACGATCGGCCCACCGACCAGCAGCACCCGTCGCCCTCGTCGATCGGAGAGCAGTCCCAGCGGGACGTTCAACACCATGCGCGCGAGCGCGAACGAGGTAAGCGTCAGCCCGATGACGAAGGTGGACACGCCGAAGCTCTTCGCGAACGCCGGAAGGATCGGAGAGACGACTCCCTGTCCGGCCATCACCAGGACCGTGGAGATGGTGATCATCAGGAGCTGTTCGTGCTCTCGGAGCGGACGGAAGGCGCGACCGATGATCGTCACCGTCAGCCGCGGTCAACGGCGACGCCGGCGCGGACGACCGGGCCGCCGTGCCGGGCGGCCTTAGCGTCGCGGGGTCTCACGCAGGTCGGTCGAGGACGGTGCCAACCGCGAGCAGATCCGCGGCGGCGGTCTTGCGTTCGCCTTCGAGCTGGGCGCGGCCGACGGTGATGAAGCCACCGATCGCGGCGATTTCGACGCTGCCGTCGGCGGCGGCGATTACGGTGCCGGGCGCCTCGTCAGGTGCGCCGGGGCGGTAGCCGGCGTCGTAGAGGCGGATCAGACGCGCGCCGTCCTGCACGGAGGCGCCGGGCGATGGGTCGCAGCCGCGGATCAGGTTGAAGACGACGGGGCCTGGCTTCATGAAGTCGATCTTCGAGTGCTCGGGGCCGCACGGCGGCTCGTAGCTGGCCTGCGAGTGGTCCTGTTCGATACGCGGGGCGGTGCCCTCTCGGACCTGGCGCACGCCATCGGCGAGTGCCAGCACGCCGGCCGGGTAGAGTTTGTTGAAGTAGAGCGAACCCATAGTGTCGGCCGGCTCGATCGCGAACTCCTGCTGGGAGAGGACGGGGCCCGTGTCGATGCCCTCGTCGACCCAGAAGATGGTGAGGCCGGTCTTCGTCGAACCGCTGATGATCGGCCAGTTCATCGCCGCACGGCCGCGGTGCAGCGGGAGCAGCGAGGGGTGGTACTGAATCGCGCCGTGCGTTGCGGCATCGAGAACCCGCTTGCGCACGATGTCTGTAACGAAGGCGAAGACGAGCAGTTCGGGTTTCAAGTCGAGGTACTGCTGGAACGGTTCGTCCTTGCGGAGGTCGGGGGTCTCGATCACCGGGATGCCGGCTTCGCCTGCAGCCGTGAACAGCGGATCCGGCCGCGACTTCTGCCGAGGGGTCGAGACGCCGACGATGTCCTCACCCGCCTCGCGCAGTGCGTTGAAGACGTCGAGCCCGAATGCCGCCTGACCGAAGACCACGATCCGCATGGTCACACCTTCCGCTGGTGCCTCACGAGGTGGCGCGAGGCTCGGGCCGGATTATATGCACGTGCCGCGGCAGGCTCTTCCGAGCGAGTGGATCGCGATGCTAGTCGGGCGTCACGGTCTCGGCCGCGCGCCACATGTACCACGACGCGACCGAGGCGTACGGATGCCACGGCTCGCCAATGACGAGGGCCTCCTTCGCCGTCGGCGTGGCGGTCAAGTCGTACGCGACACGCATTCCGATGCGCACACCGAGGTCGCCGACCGGGAGCACATCAGGGCGGCCGAGCTGGAACATCAGGAACATGTGCGCCGACCACTCGCCGATGCCTTTGACGGCGACCAGGTGGGCGGAGACCTCGGCGTCGGGCCAATCATCGATGTGGTCGAAGTCCAGCTCGCCGCCGGCGACGTGCTGCGCGAGGTCGCGCAGGTATCCGGCTTTCTGGCGGGACACGCCGACGCTTCGGAAGTCCTCGTCGTTGGTCGCGAGCAGCTCCGCCGGGGTGGGCGTGCGGGTCTCGTCGCCGAACCTGGCGTAGAGGCGCTTCTGGATCGCGGAGGCCGCGGCGCCGGCGAGCTGCTGGAAGAGGATGGTCCGCACCAGCGAGGCGTAGGGATCGGTGGTCGGGCGGGGCGTGAAGGGGCCGTGCTGGTCGATCAGCCGTCCAACGACCGGATCGGCCTCGCGCAGGTGGCGGTACGCGGCCGCCGCCGAGAAGCGCAGTCGTTCCGCCATACCGAAGCCTCCCTTCGACCCGCGAGGGTACGACCAGGAGGCGCTCTGCCGCCCGCTCGTTATGCTGCCCGACGGAGCGAAATCTTGGGGAGGGTGAACCGTGGACCAGGCACCGATCGTCACGAAGATCGAGATCACCGAGTTCTCGTACGAATTGCAGGACATCGAGCCGCATCGCGAAACGCGGATGCCGACCTACAAGAAGGGCGGCAAGCTGACCCGCCGCTCGCGCGTGCTGAGCATCGAAACCGACCTCGGTATCACCGGCGAGTACGTCGGCGGCAACGCCTCGGAACTGGCGGGCGTGGCGAACGTCGCCTACGCGCTCCTCGGTCGCAGCGCGCTCGCGCGGGAGCGGTTCTACAACGACGCGAAGTTGTCGCTGAAGCAGCAGGCGCGGATGGGTATGTCGCAGGTCGACATGGCGCTCTGGGATATCGCCGGCAAGTTCTTCGATGCACCGGTCTACCAGCTCCTCGGCGAGTACCGGACCGAGCTGCCCTGCTACGCCAGCACGATGGTGGGCGACGACGAGCCCGACGGCCTGAGCACGCCCGAGGCGTACGCCGATTTCGCGGAGCAGTGCCTTGAGATGGGTTACCCCGCTTACAAGATCCACTGGTGGCGCGAGGCGCCGATGCGAAAGCGCCTCGACCTACTCAAGGCGGTTGCCGAGCGCGTCGGCGGCAAGATGGATCTCATGCTCGATCCCGCCAGCACGCTGCTGACGTTCGCAGACGCAGTGAAGGTCGGTCGCGCCTGTGACGAGTACGGCTTCATGTGGCTCGAGGACCCGTACCGTGACGGCGGCGTCTCCGCGTTCGGCCACCGCAAACTGCGCGAGCTGATCAGGACCCCGCTGCTGCAGACCGAGCACATCCGCGGTCTTGAGATGCACGTCGATTTCATCGTCGCGGACGGCACCGACTTCGTCCGCATCGACCCCGACTACGACGGCGGGATCACCGGCGGGATGAAGATCGCGCATGCGGCCGAGGGTTTCGGGCTTGACGCGGAGATCCACGTCGGCGGGCCAGAACGGCGCAACCTCATGGCCGCGATCCGCAACAGCAACTACTACGAACTCGGGTTGGTGCACCCGCGGTTGAAACTGTCCCGTCCACCGGCCTACCTGGACTTCGACGAGCAGCTCGATTCGATCGACGAGCACGGCAACGTCAGCGTCCCGACGGGCCCCGGCTTCGGCGCGACGCTCGACTGGGAGTACATCCGCCGTCACGAGACCGGCAAGCAGGTGTTCGAACGCTCCTAAGCGAGCGTTGGGTTCGCTTCGATGCGGTCGAGGAATGCGGCGACGGCGCTGGGGGACCGCAGCCGGTACTTCCGCAGGTGGGCCCAGCGCGGGTCGGTGAATTCGGCGGCGTACTGCCGCCGCTTTGGGCGGTGGTAGCGGATCGCGAAGTGGATCAGTGACTCGTCGGTCCAGAGCTTGAGGTGGTCCCAGAAGTTCTCTCGCTGAGTGCCCCACAGCAACTCGTCGTCCCGCCAACGGCGCCAGCTTCGTTTCACCACGCGCCTCAGCACCATCGGCAGCGGCATGTCGAGCCAGATCAGGGTGTCGGCCAGCGGCCAGAGGATCTCCTGGGCGCCGCTGCCGAGGTAGTTGCCGCTCGAGGCCCAGCGTGGGGTCCCGGCGATCGAGTCGCGAACGGCGGCCTGAAAGTCGGCGGCCTCCGGCGGTTGCCAGCAGGGGATCCGCCAGTACAGTGCGTCGAGCTCGACGTGCGTTCCGCCGACGATTTCGGCGAGCCGCGCCGCCAGCGTGCTTTTGCCGCTGGAGGTGTTGCCGATCACGACGATCCGCTCGCCGATCAGGGGGCGATCGTTCGCAGTGGGGGGCATGCCGCAATCCTCGGTGGCCGCGCGGGCGACCGAGGGTAGATCGAACGTCAGCCGCCCGCGAGCTTCACCTTGTGACCGTCGGCCTCGAGGAGCGTCTTCAGCTTGTCGCGGTGATCGCCCTGGATCACGAGCACCCGCTGCTGCCGCGTTCCGCCGGCCCCGATGCGTTGCTTGCAGCGCTTGAGGACGGCGTCGAGATCGGCATCCGTGCCGGGCAGGCCGACGACGAGGGTGCCCGGCTTGCCGCCTTTCGCGGACTTGCCGCGGTGCAGCCGCACGAAGCCGTCGCCGGGATCGGTGGGCAGCGAGTCGGTGTCACCTCGGGAGCTGGGCCCGCGCTTCGGAGGTCGCGAGGGGCGTGGTGGCTCGGCGCGCGGCTTTGCCCGCCCGCCGTCGCTGGACCACACGAGGTTGGAGTTGCTCATCGCGCCAATCGTACGGCGGGTCGGCGGTCCTCGGAATGCAGCGAAGCCGCTCGGTGGGAGCGGCTTCGCGATCGGATGCCCGCCAGGGCGACTGTCTGGTTCGTCCGCCGGATGGCGAACAGGGAGCTACATGTACTGTCCGCCGTTGAGGCTCAGCTGCGCGCCGGTGTAGAAACTGCCCTCGGTGCAGAGGAAGCGCACGGTGCTGGCGACTTCCTCGACGGTGCCGAAGCGGCCCAGCGGGATCTGGGCGATGAGCGCCTCTTTGATTTTGTCGTCGAGCGCTTCAACCATGTCGGTGGCCACGAAGCCGGGGCAGACCGCATTCACGGTGATGTTGAAGCGGGCCAGTTCCTTGGCCGCGGACTTGGAGAACGCAATCATCCCGGCCTTCGCGGCCGCGTAGTTCGACTGTCCAAGGTTGCCCATCTGACCAATGATCGAGGACATGTTGATGATGCGGCCGTAGTTGCGCTCTCGCATGCCGGTGACGACGGCGTTGGTGCAGTAGAACATCGACGACAGGTCGGTCTCGATCACCGACTGCCAGTCCTCAACGGACATCCGCTGGACGGTCTTGTCGCGGTTGATGCCCGCGTTGTTCACGAGGATGTCGACCTTGCCGAACTGCTCCTCGGCGGTGGCGATCAGGCGTTGTGCGTCCTCGGGGTTCGAGACGTCGGCCTGAATGACGAGCGCCTTGACGCCCTCCGCCTCGATCGCGGCCTTGCAGGACTCGGCAGCCTCGGCGTTCGACGTGTAGTTCACGACGATGTTGGCGCCCTGCTTTGCCAGCTCAATCGCGCAGGCACGGCCGATGCCGCGGCTGGCCCCGGTCACGACTGCTACCTGTCCGTCCAGTGCGCCCATCGTTGCGTCCCCCTGATCAGTGCTGAGTGTGGAATCCGCGCGAGCGTTGTGGGGTCACGCGATGTTGCCCGTTTGTAATCGAACTGCTGCGTCCACGCATCCAAACGCGGTTAGATTTTGCGGCTCCGGTTGGTACCGATTCGAGCGGGGAACTCTGCCCGTCGATGCGTCTGCGAGTGCCCGTGCTGCTACGCGTCGGCCAAGGCTTCGACCATGATGTTGGCCTCGCCGCGAATGATGTCGGTGCCGTCCTGGTTGGAGACGGTGGTGCTGAGCTTGAGGCGACCGCGTTCCGCGTCGACCTCGATCACTTCGACCTTCGCGGTGATCGTGTCGCCGGGCATGACCGGTGCGCGGAATTGCAGATTCTGGCCGAGGTAGATGACCGCCTTGCCGGGGGCGAGCTTCGCGCCGATCGCGGCGGAGATGACGCCGGCACCGAGCATGCCGTGCGCGATTGGCTGCTGGAAGCGCGTGCGCGCCGCGTAGGCGGCGTCGGTGTGCAACGGGTTCGTGTCGCCCGTGATCTGCGCAAAGCTGGCGACGTCCTCGGCGGTGACTGTCTTCTCGAAACTGGCCGTGCTGCCGACCGTCAGGCCCTGTACGTCGTCCGCCATGGTGTGACTCCCTGAGAGTTGTTGCGCTGGGGTGGCTGTCGGTCGGGTCTTGTGACCGTCGCGCCGCATGCTACGGGGGCGGTCGGCGCCGGACAACGGTCGAATGGCACGCCTCGTCGTCAGTGGCGCCGTACGAGGTGCCGCCCACCCTGCATCAGCACGAGGATGAGCGGGACGCCGAGGGCGGCGATCAGCACGAGGCGCGCGGTCTGTCCGCCGGCCTCGGATACGACGATCGGCACGCCCGCTGTGCTCAGGCCGATGAGGTCAGA
The DNA here is from genome assembly GCA_027593235.1 of Chloroflexota bacterium. Classification (GTDB taxonomy): domain Bacteria; phylum Chloroflexota; class Dehalococcoidia; order UBA2979; family UBA2979; genus UBA6627. Next base: position 76,373 of record JAQCIU010000004.1, on the reverse strand, counting down.
CTCAGTGGGTTGGTGGATCCGGTAGGAATTCGTTGGTGCGTTCATGTCCCACACGACGAAGAGCGCCCCGCTGGTCGTGCCGATCGCGGGATAGAAGCGCGCGAGTACGACGAGCGGCCGCGCGTCCCATTCGAGGCGGATCAATGACTCCGGCGTTGAGGGGTAGGGTTCCCAGGTCCCCGGATCGCCGAACAGCAGCTTCAGGTTGTAGTAGAGACGGCCTCGCAGATCCTCGAAGGTCTGGCCTCCGGCCGGAAGCCCGGCCACGACATCGAGCGACACCTGGGTGCCGATCACCGCCGCAGGGCGATTGTCGACGATGGTGGGTCCAGATTCCTTGTCGAGTTCGATCAGGACGAACCATGGGGATTCGGCGTGGGCCGGGGTGACGACGACGAGCGCGGAGACGAAGGCGAACAGCGCGATCAGACCGACCGTTCGGAGCTGCGACATCTCACGCTCCCCTCACTCGATCGACGATGGATGCCAGCACAGATGTTGTCAATCGAGCGCCGGAGCGGTGCCGGTTCGAGGCTTTATTCTCATTAAGTGCAATAAAACGATAGAAACGTTGACTACACCTCGATCCGGCGATAGCTTGGCTTCAGGTTCGATGCGACGGGGCAGCTCTGCCCGAGGCGCGGGGACCGAGGCGGGAGGTGCGCCATGGAGCAGACACGCGACGCGGTGATCCGCTTGCTGCAGGAACGTGGATCCTCGACGGCCGCCGATCTGGCGACCGAGGTGGGCGTTTCCACCGGATCGATCCGCCGCCACATGGACATCATGGTCGCCGAGGGTCTGCTGGAGACCGAGCTGGTCCGTCAGCAACGTGGACGCCCCGTCACCCGCTACTCGCTGAGCGAAGCGGGCGAGGAGGAGACCTCGGGCGCTCGCTATTCACGGTTGTTGGAGCGCATCTACCCGGCGCTGTCCGGCATGGGCAGCGACGAGGTGTCCGGCCTCGATGGCGCCGAGCTGATGAACCTCATCTTCGACCGCGTGGGCGAGTCCGTGGCGCGTGAACACGCGCCGCGCGTGACCGCCGAGCTGTTCGACGAGCGCGTGCAGCAGGTGACCGCGGTGCTGCACGAGGAGGGGATCCTCGAGCTGGTCGAGCAGCGGGACGACCTGGTCGTGCTGCGCAACACCACCTGCCCGGTACGCTCGTGCGCCGAGGGCAATCACGCGATGTGCGACGCCGACCGAGGTGCGATCGAAGCCCTGCTCGGGCTGCCGGTCGTGCAGGCCTCGACGATGGCCAGTGGCGGCGACGCCTGCGAGTACGTAGTACGACGGCCGTTGGCACGGCCTGCCTCGGGCGTTTCGCTTCGAGGGTGAGTTTGAACGAGATCAATTGACGGCGGTCGGGCACGACCGCCGGTGAGATGGGATGAAGAGGCAACGATGAGCGACCCGATCCTGGAGGTCCGCGACCTTCATGTAAGCATCGTCAACAAGCCGGAGCTGAAGATTGTCCGCGGTGCGGACCTGACGATCCGCGCCGGCGAGATTCACGCACTGATGGGTCCGAACGGTTCCGGCAAGAGCACGCTGGCGAACACGATCGCCGGGAGCCCGGCGTATACCGTCGACAGCGGTGACATTCTCTTCAAGGGCCAGGACGTCACGGGGATGCCCGCGGACGAGCGCGCCCGGCTGGGGATGTTCCTGTCCTTCCAGTACCCGACGGCAATCCCCGGCGTCACGATGGTGAACTTCCTGCGCGAGGCGCTGAAGGCGCGGCGCGGCGCCGAGGTACCGGCGCGGGAGTTCCTGGTGGAACTGCGCGAGACGCTGGCGACGCTGAAGATGGATGAGAGCTTCGCCCGCCGTTACGTGAACGATGGGTTCTCCGGCGGAGAGAAGAAGCGCGCCGAAATCCTCCAGCTCGGGATGCTGAAGCCGAGCCTCGCGATCCTCGATGAGACCGACTCGGGCCTCGATGTAGACGCGCTGCGGACGGTCGCCGAGGGTGTGAACGCGCTGCGGACGCCGGACATCGGCATCCTGATCATCACCCACTACGAGCGGATCTTGAACTACATCACGCCGGACTTCGTGCACATCCTCGTGGGCGGCCGGATCGTGAAGTCAGGCGACTACACGCTCGCCAAGGAAATCGAAACGAACGGTTACGACCCGATTCTTCAGGAACTCGGCGTCGCGGAAGAGGCGGTCACGGCATGACCCTGTCCAAAGACATCGCCAAGGAAATCGCGTCCAAGGAAGCCACGTCCAAGGACATCGCACGCGGCGCGGTCGGCGAATACCAGTGGGGCTTCCACGACGATGAGAAGCCGCTGTTCATGGCCGAGAAGGGCCTGAACGAGGACGTCATCCGCGGTATGTCGGGGATGAAGGGCGAGCCCGAGTGGATGCTCGAGTACCGCCTCGACGCGTACCGCCAGTTCCTCGAAATCCCGAACCCGAAGTGGGCCGAGAGCGGTGAGCTCGAGGAAATCGACTTCGACAACATTCACTACTACGTGAAGGCGACCGACCAGGACGCCACGAGCTGGGACGACGTCCCCGAGTACATCAAGGACACCTTCGACAAGCTGGGCATCCCGGAGGCGGAGCGGCAGTTCCTCGCCGGTGCGGGCGCCCAGTACGACTCCGAGGTCGTCTACCACAACATCCGCGAGGACCTGGAGAAGCAGGGCGTTCTGTTCCTTGGCATGGACCAGGGACTCGCGGAGTACCCGGAGATCGTCCAGGAGTACTTCGGGACGATCATCCCGTCCGGAGACAACCGTTTCGCGGCGTTGAACTCGGCCGTCTGGTCCGGAGGCTCGTTCATCTACGTGCCGCCGGGGGTCAAGGTCGACGTCCCGCTGCAGGCCTACTTCCGCATCAACACGGAGAACATGGGCCAGTTCGAGCGCACGTTGATCATTGCCGACGAGGGCAGCTACGTGCACTACGTCGAGGGCTGCACCGCGCCGATCTATTCGTCGGCGTCGCTGCACTCGGCCGTCGTCGAGATTGTTGTGAAGAAGGGCGCTCGCGTCCGCTACTCGACCATTCAGAACTGGTCGAACAACGTCTACAACCTCGTCACCAAGCGCGCCTACGCCTACGAGGACGCGGTGATGGAGTGGGTCGACGGCAACCTGGGCTCCAAGCTCACGATGAAGTACCCGTCGGTCTACCTGATGGGCGAGCGGGCGCACGGCGAGATTCTCTCGCTGGCGTTTGCCGGCGATGGGCAGCACCAGGACGCGGGCGGCAAGGTCGTTCACGTCGCGCCGAACACCACCTCGGCGATCATCTCGAAGTCGGTGTCGCGCGGCTCCGGCCGTAGCTCCTACCGCGGCCTGCTCAAGGTCTACGAGGGCGCTGAGAACTCCAGCTCGACCGTCCGCTGTGACGCGCTGCTGCTCGACGAGCACTCCCGCTCGGACACCTACCCGACCATGGAGGTCGACGAGGAGCGTGTGAACATCGGGCACGAGGCCTCGGTCTCGAAGCTCGGTGAAGAGCAGCTCTTCTACCTGATGTCGCGCGGCATCCCGGAAGAGGACGCGGCGAAGATGGTCGTGAACGGTTTCGTTGAGCCGATCGTGAAGGAACTCCCGATGGAGTACGCGATCGAGCTGAACCGCCTGATCGAACTGCAGATGGAAGGTTCGGTGGGCTAGTGGCCGACGTCACCACAACGACCTCGGCGTACACCGAGGCCGCCATCATCACAGCCGCATCCGCGCGCAACGAGCCGGACTGGCTCCTCGCGCGTCGCACCGAGGGCGCTCGCGCCTTCGAATCAACTCCGATGCCGACGCCACAGCTCCGCCCGTGGAAGTACACGGACGTCAGCGACCTCGTGATCGAGTCGCACGCCCCGGCCGAGCCGGTGCTGACCATCGAGGCGACCGCTCCGCCGGGCGCCTTCGCCGGCAGCCTCCGCGAGGCGATCGCCGGTTCCGAGGGCGACCAGGTCCGCGAACGCCTCGGATCCGTCGTCACGACGACCGAGGGTCGCTTCCTGGCGGCCAACGCTGCGCACTGGACGGACGGCGTCTACGTGCGCCTGCCACGCGGTGCACGCCTCGAGAGCCCCGTTGTGGCGACCATCGACGCGACCGCCGTTGCGGCGGGCAGCGCGGTCTATCCGCGCGTGCTGATCGACGCTGGCGTCGACAGCGAGGCGACGGTCGTGCTGCGCTTTCGTTCGAGCGACGCTCCGTTGCTCGTCTCCAGCGTGATCGAGATCGTCGCTGATTCCGACTCGCGTGTGCGCGTGCTGATCGACGATCGCTGGGGCTCGGAGACGCGCGAGTTCACGACTGCACGCAGCCGCGTGGGCCGCAGCGCCGACGTCCAGGTCGCATCGCTCGCGATTGGCGGGCGGATCATCAAGCAGACGATCGAAGCGCTGATCGAGGGCGAAGGCGCCAACTCCACGATCCGAGGCGTCGCCCTCGGCGATGGGGACCAGCACTTCGACTTCGTCACGCTGCAAGACCACATCGGTCCGAAGTCGACCTCGGATGTCGAGATCAAGGCAGCGCTCGCGGGTGCCTCAAAGTCCATCTACTACGGCGTCACCCGCGTCGAGGTTTCGGCGAAGGGCTCGCACGCGGAACAAGTGAATCGCAATCTGCTGCTCTCGCGTCACTCGAAGGCGGACTCTGACCCGGTGCTCGAGATTTTGACCTCGGACGTGATCCGCTGCGGCCACGGTGCGACCGTCGGCCCGGTCGACGAGGAAGCGCTGTTCTACCTCCAGAGCCGCGGCTTACCTCGGCGTGCGGCGTTCCAGCTTCTGGTCGCCGGCTTCTTCCAGTCCGTCATCCAGGACATTCCCGTGGCCGGGCTCGCCGAGGAGCTTGAATCGATCGTCGTGACGAAGCTCGCGGACGCGGAACTGTAGCGAGGGATCGTCTGTGACCGGTGAGCGTGTTGGTGCGATCGATGACATTCCCGAGGGCGAAGTGCGAGTGGTGGAATGCGCGGGGCGTTCGCTCGCGCTGAGCAACATCGACGGCGAGTTGTACGCGATCGACAACGTCTGCACGCACGATGGTGGACCGCTTGGCGAGGGCCGCCTGCAACGTGGGCGGGTGATCTGCCCGCGGCACGGCGCCGCCTTCGATGCGAAAACTGGCAAGGTGCTGTCGTTGCCCGCGGTCCGGGACGTTGCGGCCTACCCCGTCACGACCGAGGGCGGTAGCGTCCTCGTCGAGTGTGGCGAGCAAGCGCAGGGCGAGGCCAACTGATGGCACAGCCGGTGATCTCGGAAGAGCAGGCGACACCGCGCGCCTACGACATCGCGAAGATCCGCCGCGACTTCCCGATCCTGCAGCGTGACGTCGCCTCCGGCGCGAAGCTCGTCTACCTCGATAACGCCGCCAGTTCGCAGCACCCGGTGCAGGTGATCGCTGAGTTGACGCGCTTCTACCGCGACCACAGCGCGAACATCCACCGCGGGGTGCACACGCTGTCGCAGGAAGCGACCGGCCTCTACGAGAACGTGCGCGAACAGACCCGGGCGTTCATCAACGCTGCGGACTCACGCGAGATCGTTTTCACGTCCGGGACGACGGCATCGATCAACCTCGTCGCGCACGGGTGGGGACGGAAGTTCCTGCAGGCGGGCGACGAGGTGGTGGTCAGCGAGCTGGAGCACCACTCCAACATCGTGCCGTGGCAGATGCTGCGCGACGAGCGCGGCATCGTGCTGAAGTTCATCCCGATGCTGCCCGACGGTACGCTCGACCTCGAGGCCGCGCGCGCGCTGATCGGCCCGAAGACGAAGCTGCTCGCAATCACCGCGATGTCGAACGCCCTCGGAAGCATCGTGCCGCTCGAGGAGTTGGTGCCGCTCGCGAAGGCGCAGGGCGCGACGGTGCTCGTCGATGGCGCGCAACTCGTGCCGCACCTGGCGATTGACGTGCAGGCGCTTGGTATCGACTTCCTCGCCTTCTCGGCGCACAAGATGCTCGGCCCGACCGGCGTCGGCGTGCTCTGGGGGCGCTTCGAGGTCCTCGATGCGATGAACCCGTTCATGGGTGGCGGCGACATGATTCTCACCGTCACCAAGGAGATGTCCACCTGGGCCGAGGTGCCCGCGAAGCTCGAGGCGGGGACGCCGAACATCGCCGGCGTCGTCGGCTTTGGCGCCGCGCTCACGTACCTCGACGCACTCGGGATGGACCAGGTTCGCGCGCACGAGCTGGACCTCACGAGGTACGCGCTCGCACGCCTGGGTGACGTGCCGGGCGTGACGCTCTTTGGCCCGCCCAACGCCGAGGACCGCGGCGGCGTCCTGTCGTTCGCCCTCGAGGACGTGCACCCGCACGATATCGGCCAGGTGCTGGACGACCACGGCGTCGCGATCCGCGCCGGTCACCACTGCGCACAGCCGGTGATGGCGGCGCTGCGGGTGCCCGCGACGGCGCGCGCCTCGTTCTACATCTACAACACCCGCGAGGAAGTCGACGCGCTCGTGAGCGCCGTCGAGGACACCGCCCGCATGTTTGGGACCCGCTGATGATCACGCTGCTGTTTGGGGCGAACTGATGACGGCCAGGCGCGACCTCGAGAACGCCGGGAGCCTGATGGAGGACCTCTATCGCGAGGTGATCCTGGAGCACTACCGCAGCCCGCGGAACAAGGGCGAACTCGAAGCGCCGACCTGCGCGGCCGATGGCGCGAACCCGCTCTGTGGCGACGAGATCCACCTCGATGTGCAGCTCGACGGTGACAACATCGAGGCGTTGCGCTTCTCGGGGCAGGGCTGCTCCATCTCGCAGGCGTCCGCCTCGATGATGACCGAGCAGGTGAACGGGCTGGATCGCGCAGGCGCGCAGGCGGCGATCGACGCGTTCCAGCAGCTGATGCTCACCGGTGAAGCGGGCGAATACGATCTGGGCGACAGCGAGATGCTAGCTGGCGTGGCCAAGTTCCCGGCGCGCGTGAAGTGCGCGTCGCTGGCCTGGAAGACGCTTGAACAGGCACTGAAACCACGACCGGCGGCCGATCCGGCCACGACGGACGAGAGGACCAACCACGATGGCTGATGTCGAGACGAAGAAGCGACCGACCACGGACGAGATCTGGGCGGTCCTGAAGACCGTCGAAGACCCCGAGCTCCACATGAGCATCACGGAGCTGGGTCTGATCTACGACGTCGCGGTAGACGACGAGGGCATGGTCACCGTCGACATGACGTTGACCTCTCCGGCCTGTCCCGTCGGCCCGCTGCTGCAGGGGATGATTTACCACAAGGCGACGGACGTCGAGGGCGTCGAAGACGTCGAGGTGAACCTCGTCTGGAGCCCGCCGTGGGACCCGCGCGAGATGGCCTCGGAAGAGGTCAAGATGGCACTGGGGATCTGGTAGCCAGCCTCGGCCTGCGGCGCTAGCGCGTCGCGAAGTCGTCCGGCAACCGCTGGCTCGTCGGCACCGTGCGGGTCGTCGTGCCAAGTTCAGTGCTGCAGATCGGTGCGTCGGATGTCGGCGCACCGTGGCATTCCCCGATGAGCAGCACCGCGAAGTCGACGATCACCTCGCCCGGCGGCGTGGTGACGCTGAACTGATCGAGGTTGCGGCTGGCCGGCCCATCGATCACCGCGCCGCCGATGTCATAACTACTGCCGCTGCAGCGGTCGCGGAACAGGCCGACCGTCTCGCCGACGCGCGCGGTGGCTAGCCACTGGACGTGGCATCCGGAGCCGACGTCGCGCGACAGGTACGCACGGGTGCCGACGCCCTCAATCTGGGCCACCCAGATTCCGTAAGTGAATTGCTCGTCGTCGGCGCCCCAGTTCGTAATCGGCTCGAACCGTGGGATGCCCGGTTCGATTTCGTCGATCGTCAACCGCAACTCCGGTTCGGCGCCGGTGTTGAGGAAGGCGACGAGGCAAGCTCCGGAGGCAAGGATGGCGACGAGAATTACGGCGCCAAGGGCGAGCAGGCGTGGCCATGGATTGGCTGGACGGGAATCGTCCGGTGTGTCGTCGAAGTGCCGCATGCCCTCGATGCTACTGATCGATTGTGCTGCGGTCGTGCCCCAGCATTCGGCGGCGACGGTGGTCACTCGTCCGTAGCACCTCGTACGATGACGGCGCGCTGAGTCGGCATCACCAGGGAGCATGCGTGGCCCGCAGTATCTCCCGGCGTGAGGCCTTGCGATTGGCTGCGGGCGCCGGGGTGCTGGCCGCCGGCAGTTGGCTCGGCCTCGCATGCGGCGATGACTCAGCCCCCGGTTCCAGTGCGGCGGCGACGGCGACACTCGGGCGCGAGGCGGGACCGAGCGGCGCGCCATCGGGGCGACTCCGGCTGGGCGTGGTCAACAGCAATCGGTTGGTCTCGCAGCCGCTCAGCCGCCTAGAGCAGCAGCTCGCCTACTCCAGGCTCATCGCCATCGATCCCAGAAGCGCCACGGTGCATGCCGATCTGGCGAGCGCGTTCGAGCTGGTTGAACCGCTGGAGATTCACTTCACGCTGCGCCCCGATCTGTTCTTCCACCCGGATGTGGAGGGACTGGCGGCCCCGATCACCACGGAGTTGATCCAGCGCCGATTCGAGGAGCAGGCGGCGGCGGGGGCCTACCTCTTCAGTGAGGTCGTCGACCAGGTCACGGTCCCTGATTCATCAACGCTGAGCCTGCGTCTTCGCGCGCCGTTCGCGCTGCTGTTCGACTCGCTCGCGGCGCCCGGGGCAAGCGTCCGCGGCGACACGCGCTACGCGCCGTTCTCCGACGCCGTTGGTAGCGGACCGTTCGTACCGGCGGGCCAGGACCCCACGGGCCACGCGCTCGTCGCCAACCCGCGCTTCCATGACAGCGGCTATCCGCGGCTCGAGCAGGTCAGCGCCCTCTACTACGACGATGATGCGCAGCTCGACGAGGCGTTCCAGCGGTCCGAAGTGGATGTCCGCCATCACACGTCGATGGCGGACGCGACACGGGCGCTTGAGCGACCGGGGACGCAGCAGGAGCGGCGGGCAGCGCGGAAGCTGCGCGGGCTGGGGCTGTCGCTTCTCCCGAACAAGGGCGGCCTGCCGAAGATGCATGTCGAGGCGTTTCAGGATGAACGGATCCGTCGGGCGATCTCGCGCAGCCTCGATCGCGACGCCCTCGCGGCAGTGGACGCCAGCGTGATCGCGAGCCCGGTGGGTGCGGCGCATGGCGCCGACAGCCTGGCCGTTCCGGAGTTGCGGACGCAGCCGCTCTACCAGTTCGACCCGGCCGAGGCGGCGAAGCTGCTGCAGGCGGCGACGAACGAGCCGCTGGCGTTCCGCATTCTGACCTCGGACGCCGCCGGACCTCGCGACTACCTCTCGATGGTGACCAGTCAGTTGCGAGCGGTCGGTTTCGACGCGCAGCTGCGGATCGAGGAACACGCCGTCTGGGAGACGGCGTTCTTTGCGGGCGACTTCGAGGCGACCCTTTTTGAGGTCGGCGGACTCGATACCCCGGGCGACGGTCTCCGGCTGCATACAACCGGTGGCCTCGATGGGCGCTTCTCGCAATGGGGGTACTCCAACCCGGTGTTCGATGCCGCGGTGACGACCGCTCTGTCGCAGGTCGAGCCGCTGGAACGGGCCTCGGCGATGCGGCAAGCGCAGCGAGTCCTGCTGGGGTCGGCACCGGGAATGTTCCCGCTGGTTACCCCGATCGACATTGCTTCGATCGGCGCACGGCTGGGCGGATATGAATTTGACGCCTACGGGTTCAACGAGAGCTGGCTCGCCGCACAGTGGGTCCGACCGTCGTAACCGCGGGCAGGGCACCCGGCTACGCCCCTCCCTCGGCTGTTTGCTGAGCTGCGCTCTGCCGTTGTTCGTTCGACCCTCGGCGACCGGTTACGATGCGCTTGCCAAGGCGACGCGTCCTCTGGGGAGCACGATGGATACTCAGGGCAGAGTGGCGGTCGTAACCGCCCGTCGGTCCGCGCTGGACGCGCGATTCTTGCTCGCGATCATCGCGAGCGACAACGGCGCCACGGCCTGGACGACTGGCGTCGAGGGCAGCGCGAGCCGGTGAGCGACGCGCCGTCCGATTGGGGCGCGCTGGACTTCGATGCGATTCGGGACGGCCTGGAGCAGGCGGTCGCACAGGCGAACGAGGCGATCCTCGGCGTCATCGCGCAGGACACCATGCGGGTGGGTCACAAGCCCGGTGAGGGCCCGGTCACCGAGGCCGATCACGCCGCGGACGATGTGCTCCACCGTGAGCTCATCGGATTGATCGAGGGCGCGCACTGGATCTCCGAGGAGTCGCGCCAGGACGCGCCGCTGATTCACGGCGAGCCGACCTGGGTCGTCGATCCGCTCGACGGCACGCGCGAGTTTCTGCGCGGACTACCGGAGTTCGGCGTATCGGTCGGCCTGTTCGTTGGTGACGAACTGGTGCTCGGCGCGGTCGGGCTGCCGCTGAACGACGACGAGGAGGACGAGCGGTCCTCGGTGTTGTCGGGGCTGGTGATCGAGGATCGGTTGGAGGCGCGCGTCGACGGGGTGCCGATCGAATCGATCGCAGGTCGCGACGAGGTCCAGCGGGTGGTGGTCTCTCGACACGACTACGAGTGGCGAGAGTTGCACTACCAGATCCCGTTCGACGTGTACCCGTGTGGATCGGCGGCAGTGAAGCTGGTGCACGCGGCAACGTCGCAGGCGGACGTCTACTTCTCGACGGGACCTCGATCGGTCTGGGACGTCGCGGGCGGCGTCGCCGTGCTGGAGGCGGCTGGCGGCGCGCTGTTGATGCTCAACGGCGAACGGCTGGAGTTGTCGCCGCAGCAGATCAGCATTCCGCCGTACGTCGCGGGACCGCGCGAGGCGTGCCGGGTGCTGTTACGCCGGCTGGGGGCCCGACTGCACGAGGACTGAGGCCCTCCGCCCGTAGCCCGGACAAACAAACAGGCCACCGGATTCCGGTGGCCTGTTTGTTGGGTGTGAACCCGGTGCGGTAATTACCGCTTCGCTGCCGCGCGGGCGGCTGGCTTCTTCGCCGCAGCCCTCACGGCCGGTCGGGCCGCAGCCTTGGCGGCTGGCTTCTTTGCCGCAGCCTTCACGGCCGGTCGGGCCGCAGCCTTGGCGGCTGGCTTCTTCGCCGCGGCCTTCACGGCCGGTCGGGCCGCAGCCTTGGCGGCTGGCTTCTTCGCCGCAGCCTTCACGGCCGGTCGGGCCGCAGCCTTGGTGGCTGGCTTCTTGACGGCGGCCTTCACCGCAGGCTTCCTTGCGACGGCCTTGGCGGCGGGCTTAGCCGCTGCTTTGGTGGCTGGCTTCTTGGCTACTGCCTTCGGCTTGGCTGCTGCCTTGACAGCGGTTCGAACCGCCGCGCGGGGCTTGGCCGCCGATTTCGCAGCCGGCTTGGCTGCTGACTTCGCGGCAGGCTTTGCAGCCGCGACGGTGCGATTTGTGGTGGCCAGTTGAGTATCCCTTCTCAGACCGTTGAACGACAAAGTTGAGGGCGAGCAATGTCAATTGCCCACACCCCTCATCCATTAGAACGCCTGTAGTCGGTGAAAGGTTCATGGTTTGGGGAAAATTCTTTCTAGGTGATCGGACTGCCATCCGCGGATCGCTTGCGAGCGACGACGACCCAGAGCGGATCAGCGTCCGCCGGCGATCGATCGACGAAGACCGGATCGTCGAACGCGCCGGCCACGACGTGGTACGACGCGACGAGTCGAGCGCGATCGTCGCGGCTCAGTTCTTGCCAGATGGCGACCGCCTTGGTCGGGAACATCCGATGCGAGAACGCGACCACCGAGGTACCGCCCGGTCGGAGCACACGCGCGATCGATGCGAACACTTCCGTCGGCCTGGCGAGGTACTGCACCGACACCGCGCTGACGACGAAGTCGAAGCTCTCGTCCAGGTACGGCAGCTCCGGGCGCTGATTCAGATCGTGGACGACGTAGTCGTCGAGCTGGGGGTTCGTCGCCAACTCCTGCTCGTTCATCCCCAGTCCGGAGACGCGCTCATAGGCGACGCTGGTCGGGAGGTGCGAGACCCACGACGACATCAAGTCGAGCACGGCGCTCCCGGGTGGGATCACTTCTGCGTACAGGCCGGTGAGCGCCTCGATGGTGGCGTCATCGATGTGGGTGACGAAGCGTGGCTCGCGGTAGAACTGCGTGTCCGGAGCGGGGTCCGCCCGCTGGAAGAACTCCGGGGGGAACCTGACGTTGTCGTTGGAGGAATCGCTGGTCATCGCTACGTCCGTTCCGTCAGCGCGCCCGGAGCGCCCGGGAGCGGTGGGCCTCGATGTTGCCACGCGCAGTGCGTGGTTACGGCATCCGATAGTCGCCCAGCCTGCGGGCGAGCACGAGCACGGCGGTACCAGCGACCAGGCGTGAGCGCGCCGTAAAGGAACTGGGTGCTCTGCGCGCCAATCCCGGCGGCCAGCAGCCCACCCGCGCTGGCGCCGATGGTGGTCATCGCGCGGTCCAGGGAAACGAGCCTGATCACCCGACCGTGGAAATGCTGGGCGGCGGCGAACTCGGGTGGGGCGGGCGCTTCGCGACCGTCGGCGGACGCAGGATCCTCGAGCTCGGGCGTGGTCGTCACCACCGCACGCTAGCGTGCACGTCAGACCCGGTCTGGCTGGGGTGGCTCATCCGCTCGGCGGTGCGCCAGCCTCGATCGCGTCGGCGAGCGCCTCGAGGTCCGCGAAGCGCCGAACCAGCGGGTCGAAGGCGAGGCCGCGGTTGCGCGGCCAGTCGCGGAGGTAGACCGGGATGCCCGCGCGCTGCGCGAGCAGTTCTGCGGTGCGACCGTCGTCGTCGATGTGCTCGATGGCGCCGAGGCGTTCGATTTGCTCGAGCTTGTGGTGGGGGCTCTTCAGCGCGTCCTGGTTGATGACGATGCCCGTGTAGTAGCGATCGAGGCCGTACCAGCGCAGCCAGTACGACGGATCGGACCGCCGTCCGGTGAGCAGGATCAGCGTGCGGTACCTCGAGAGTCGCGCGAGCGCGCTCCGTGCGCCGGGCAGCGGGCGACGGAGATCGAAGCGCGCGTGATCCAGTGGCGCGCCGAGCCATCGCGGCCAGACACGGGCGGCCGGCGGCGGCGCGTCCGGATCGAGGAAGGTGGCGTGGATGCCGAGGTTCGCGCCAAGCAGCGGAGCGCAGACGACGCCATCGAGGTCGACCGTCATGATCGGCAGCGCCGGGCCGCCTCGTTGTGGTGGAGTGCCGCCGTCGCCCCGATCGTCTGCCTCGGGGCGGTGGTCGGCGGGATCGCCTCGATTGATGCTCACGCGGGGTCCTGCCGCTCGTAGCGCACGATGTAGCTGGAGAGGGCCAGGCCGACGACCAGGAGGACGACGCCCGCGAGGAGAGCGTCGCGATCCATATAGGCCGCCAGAGCGAGGTTTCCGACCAGGCCGGCGACCGCGATCACCGGGACGCCTTTCACGGCGCCGGGCAAGCGGAATGGCCGGTCCGCATCCGGCCGCTGCCGGCGCAGCGCGATCACGCTTGCGTTCACGATGGTGAACAGGCCGAAGACCGCGAAGTTCGTGACCTGCGCGACGAACCCGATGTCACCGGTCGACGCGAGCAAGATCGCGGCCGCCGTGATGATCCCGGTGGCGACCCACGGCGTGCGTCGGGTGGCCGAGACGCGCGCGAACACGGCGGGCAGGAGGCGCCGGTGCGCCATGCCGTAGCTGACGCGCGCGCCGGTGGCGATGAGCAGCAGGATCGTATTGAAGGTGGCGAAGAGGGCGATCGTCGTCACCACGTCGCCCAGGCGCTCACTCGAGACGGCCGACACGGCATCGGCGAGCGGCGTTTCACTCAGGGCGAGCTGCTCCCACGGGAGTGACGACACCGCCGCGATCGCGACCAGGATGTAGAGGGTCGTGGTGACGATGACCGCGACGACGATCGCGATCGGGATGTTGCGCCGTGGATCGATGGTCTCCTCGGAGAGTGTCGCGATCTCCTCGAAGCCCTGGTACGCGAAGTAGACCAGCGAGCCCGCGCCGACGATGCCGAGCCAGCCGCTCTCGTGGGCGAAGAGATCGACGTCACCGAAGTGCGGGAGGCCGACGGCGATCACGATCACCAGGCCGGCCGCCTCCGCGAGCGTGAACGCAATCGCGACCGCGACCGTCTCACGGACGCCGAGGTAGGCGATCACCGCGCAGAGGATGAGGACCGCGATCGCGGCGGGCGTTGCGCCGACCGAGATGAAGTCGTCGAGGTAGCCGCCAAAGCCGAGCGCGACCGCGGCGGCGCCGACGGTGCTGACGGCGAGGTCGAACCAGCCGGTAAGGAAGGCGCTGCGAACACCGAACGCTTCGCGCGTGTATGCGGCGGCGGCGCCAGCCTCAGGGAACATCGCGGCCAGTTCGGCGAGCGCGAGGCCGGTCGGGGCGGCGACCACCGCGCCGAGCACGAACGCGAGCCACACCGAGTTGCCGGCTTCGCCCGCCGCTTCGCCAACGAGGACGTAGATGCCGGCTCCGAGGATGATCCCGATGCCAGAGAGGCTGACCGAGATCGCCCCAAGGCGGCGCTCCAGCGGCGGTTCGGCGGTCAGTGGATGGGTGTTGGTCACCCGAGGCAGTCCTCGCCCTAGACGATCACAGGCGGATCGGGTGGCGGCTGCGGCGGGATGCCAGGTGGCGAGGGCTGAGGTGCCGACGCGGTGTGGAGGTGCGTGGTCGAGGTTGCACCGACCTCTGGCCGCGCTCGCAGCTCTTCCGCGAACGCCTCCAGACGATCACGAACGATCCGGAAGACGCTGCCTTCCGGGTACGCCCCGCTGTCATCGAGGGCTCCCGCCGGCACCCCGGTGAGCAATTCGATTCCCTCCTCGATGGTGTCGACCGCCCAGACGTGGAAGCGCCCGGCGGCGACATCGGCGGCGATGTCCGGACGGAGCACGACGTTGCGCACGTTCGTGCGCGGGATGATCACGCCCTGCGTGCCGTCCAATCCGCGCTCGCTGCAGACGGCGTGGAAACCCTCGATCTTCGCGGTCGCGCCGCCGATCGGTTGCACGCGTCCGTGCTGGTCGACAGACCCGGTCACGGCGATCCCCTGCTTCACCGGGAGCTGAGCCAGCGCGGAGAGGAGGACGTACAGCTCGGTGGAGGAGGCGGAGTCGCCGTCGATGTCTCCGTAGAGCTGTTCGAAGGTGAGGCTTGCGTGGAGCGTGGCCGTGCCGTTCTGGCCGAAGCGATCGGTGAGGAAGCCGCGGAGGATCAGGAATCCCTTGTTGTGGATGCGACCGGCCATATCGCTTTCGCGCTCGACCATCACGATCTGGCCGCGGCCGGCCGAGACGACACAGGTCACCCGCGACGGGCGCCCAAACGTGATGTCGCCGAGGTCGTAGACCGACAGCGCGTTGATTTGTCCGATGCGTTCGCCGTCGGTGTCGACGCGGATCGAGCCGTCCTGGATCGCGTCCTGGATCCGATCGCGGACCAGCGCCGAACGGTACACCGCCTCCTCGAGGGCCCGGTCGACATCGTCGGCCGTGACGACGTCCGTGCCGGCGACGCCAGCCCAGTAGTCGGCCTGGCGCACGATATCGAGGAAACTCGCCATGTTCGCGGAGAGCCGGCGCTGGTCGTCGACCATGCGCGAGGAGTGCTCGACGAGCCGGCCGATCGCCGTGGCGTCGAAGCAGCGGAGACCGCCACGATCGCATTGCCCTCGGACATAAGCGGCCACGCCGAGGACGTTCTCCGTGGTGCGTTCGAAGTCGGTCTCGAAGTCCGCTTTCACGCGGAAGAGTTCTCTGAAGTCGGGATCGAGGCGGTAGAGGAGCGAGTAGAGGTAGGGATCGCCAACGACGACGCACTTGAGTTCGAGCGGGATCGGCTCGGGGCGGAGCGCAGTGGTGGTCGTCAGTCCATACGCTTCGGTGAGGTTTTCGATCGCGAGCTGGCGTGTGCTGAGCGCGCGCTTCAAGCCATCGAGTGACGGGGCGTTGCTGAGCAGATCGCGCAGCCGCAGCACGATGAACCCGCCGTTCGCGAGCGCGAGCGTTCCCGGCTTGATCAGCATGTGATCGGTCACGACCGTGCCGAGCTGGCCCTGGTACTCAATCCGGCCGAGGAGGTTGTGGTACGTCGGGTGTTGTTCGAAGACAACGGGCGCGCCGGAGTCCGGGTCGTGGGAAACGGCGGCGTTGACCTCGTAGCGGCGTACCGGCGGCGAGAGCGCGGCGGCGGGCATGCCCGGGATCGGCGGCGCCGCTGGCTGCCCGCGGAAGCGATCGCGTTCCTTCTCGATGTCGGCTCGCACGGCGTGAAGGAAGCTGCTGACCTCGCCGTCGCTGCCGTAGGTGACGATCAGCGGATCGAAGAGGTGGCTGATGGCGAACGCGGCGACTTCCGTGTCCAACTGCTCGAATCGCTCGCGAGCGCCTCGCTCGATACCGCGCATCTCGAACATCGCGTCCTGGACGTGCTTCTCGAGTGCTTCGCCGCGTTGCTGGAAGTCCTGTCGCGTCTCCTCCGGCAGCGCGGCGAACGCCTCCGGCGTCAACGTCTCGCCTTCGACCAGCGGTGCCGACAGGATGCCCTGCGGGGTCATCTGAAGCACAAAGCCCTTCTCCGTCGCCCGGACCTGGAGCGCTTCGAGGATGGTCGCCCGTTCCCGCTCCACCACGGACACGAGTTCCTGGCGCTGACGGGCGTAAGAATCGGAGTCGAACGCGGTATGCAGCTCCTCGCTCGCCGAGGTCACCGCGCGACGCACGTCTTCGGCGAAGCGCCGGCCACTGCCGGCAGGGAGCGCGATACCGACCGGACGATCGGGATCCTCGAAATTGTGGACGTAGACCCAGTCGTCTGGGGTCGGCAGTTGCGAGGCACGGCGGCGCAGGAATCCCTCGACGATGGTCGATTTGCCGATGCCGTCTGGGCCCGACGCGAAGAGGTTGTAGCCCGGCGCGGTCATGCCGAGGGCGAACTCGATCGATCGCGTGGCGCGTTCCTGCCCGAAGACAGCGTCGAGTGCGTGCAATTCGTCAGTGGTCTTGAAGGGGAGCTCAGAGGGATCCAGACGTGCCGTGACTTCGTGCACGGTGAGTCGCAGTGACTCGCTGAGATCGGTCATCCGGCCTCCCTCGCCCGCAGCGATCCTAGCATCGCGCGTCGCAGGGTTCTGTAGGACGCCATCCCGTTCGTCCGAGGTGGCTCGACTGCCACGAGCACTACCGCCGGCTAACCAATGGCCACCGGATCGCCGGCGCGTGACGCGTCCGCGATGGTCGCGGCGCTCAGCGCGGGCTTCGCCGTCAACACGCGGTTGGCGAGGGCGATCGCATCGTCGCCGAATCGTGAGGTGGTCATCCGGGCGAACTTCGCCGCGAGATCGCCGTTCTCCACGCCGGCCTCGATGTCGCCCGCCGGGTGATCGACGCGCGCGCTGACCTCGGAACCATCAGTCCGCGTGACCGTGACCACGCTCGGCCAGGAGGCGGGATAGCAGGCGTCAAGCAGCGGGTCGGTCTCGAACGAGACGCGATCGGCGAGGGCGAGCGTCGAGGCCTCGAGGATCGTCGAGTCGCTGAAACGGTCCGGCCCGAGGTCGCCGAAGCGCAGCGCACTGGCGATGCAGAACGGGAGCGAGAACTTCGCCGCGTACGGCGTCGTCGGTTCCATGCCGTCGAGGAGCCCAAGCGCCTGCTCGTAGATCCGGACTTGCACGCGTTCGATCGAGGCGATATCGAGCGCGTGATCGGCGCGCAGCCGCAGTGCAGCGTCGACGGCCGAGTGGGTGTGACGGCAGGCGGCGTGGACCTTGAACGCGACGCCATCGATGCGCCAGTGCGGCATCTCCGCGCTCAGTCCGTCGGTCAGTCGATCCGGAAGCGGCGCCGTCGACATCGCGGCGAGCAGGCCCTTGCGGCCCTCGAGGATGCGCGTCGCCGCCGTGAACCCCTCGCGAGCGAGCAGCACCGCGAGGATGCCATCGTGCGCTGCCTTCGCGGGGTGGAGTTGCTTCGACATTGCGCCGTCGCTGAGGAACTCCCAGAGACCGGCGGTCGTGGTGCCCGCACTGCCGAGGGCGTGCAGTGTCTGCTCCGCGTCGAGGCCGTGCAGTCGCGCGGCAGCCGCTGCCGCGCCGAACGTCCCGGCGGTGCCGGTGGTGTGCCAGTGCTCGTAGTGGCTGGGGCCGAGTGCCTCGCCGACGCGAATGCCCACCTCGTATCCGATCGCAATTGCATCGAGGAGCGCGTCGCCATCGGCCTCGAGGTGCTCGGCGACCGCGAGCGCGGCCGACACGGTCGGGGCGGCGGGGTGATAGATCGAGCCGGGATCGAGGTCGTCCATCTCCAGCACGTGCGAAGCGGCGGCGTTTGCCAGCGCGGCGAGCGGTGCCGAGGTGCGTTCGCCGGTCGCCAGGATCGTGGCCTGGGCGTTTCCACCGAGGCTGGAGACGACCGCGCGCACCATCGCGGGCGAGCGCATTTCGCCACCGGCGAGCGTGGAGCCGAGCCAGTCCAGCAGGTAGCGACGCGCGGTGTCGCGCACCGCGGGGGGCACGGAGGCGTCCACGATGAACGCGGCAAGCTGGCGCGTCGGGCCCGCCTCAGTAGTGGTGTCGTGCATCGGTGACCTCGTGCTGCGGAGCGCGTCTGGGCCCGAGTATAGGTCCCCGGACAGGGGTGCTAGGATGCCGCACACGCCGGCCCGACCTGGCGCGGCACGCGCAACGGAGGCAGCATGCAGGCGGCGGTGATCACCGAACCGGGCGGTCCAGAGGTCTTCGCGATCCAGGAGGTCGCCGACCCCACGTTCGGTCCGGAAGATGCGTTGGTGTCCGTCCATGCGACGGCGTTGAACCGCGCCGACCTCCTGCAACGGATGGGTCGCTACTCCGGGCCGGTAGGAACTCGCGACGACATTCCGGGGCTGGAGATGGCCGGGATCGTCGAAGCGGTCGGCGACCGGGTCAGCGCCTGGAAGCCCGGCGATCGGGTGATGGCACTCCTCGGTGGTGGCGGTTATGCCTCGAAAGTCGCGGTGCACGAGCGGTTGCTGATGCCGGTGCCGCCGAACATCGAGTTGGACGACGCCGCCTCGATTCCGGAGGTGTTCCTCACCGCTTACGACGCGCTCTTCGTGCAGTGTGAGCTGGCGATGGGTGAGCGCGTGCTGATCCACGCGGCCGGTTCCGGGGTCGGCACGGCCGGGATTCAGCTCGCCGCCGCGCAGGGTTGCCGCGTGTTCGGCACGGCCGGCAGCGACGACAAGCTGGAACGCGCGGCTGAGCTGGGGCTCAACGTCGGCATCAACTACCACGACGCCGATTTCGCCGATGTCATCACGGAACGCACCGAGGGCGCGGGCGTGCAGGTAGTGCTGGACGTGATCGGCGCCCAGTACTGGGAACAGAACCTCCGCTCGCTCGCTGTGCGCGGACGGATGGTGATTGTCGGGACGATGGGCGGCGCCAAGCTCGAGGTGAACCTCGGCGCGCTGATGGGCAAGCGGCTGCGCGTCCACGGCACCGTCCTGCGCGCGCGACCGCTTGAAGAGAAGGCCGCGCTGACGCAGCAGTTCGTGGCCCGGGTGCTGCCGCTGTTCCAGAACGAGACGGTGAGTCCGGTCGTCGATCGGGTCTTCCCGCTGGTCGAGGTCGCGGATGCCCACCGCTACATGGAAACGAACGCCAACTTCGGCAAGATTGTCTTGAGGCACGATCACTAACCGCTTGTCACCCCGAGGGGGAGGCAGTCGATGGCACGAGGACCGAAGGGCCGAGCCGCGAAAACGCGAGGGCTGTCGGCGCCGGGCCGGCACGCGATCCAGGATCTGGCGCGGGAGCACCTCCAGCGCGGGTGGCACACCGGCGCCCAGCTCGCCGTCTATCGAGATGGCGAAGTGCAGCTCGATTTTCGTGTCGGGAACGCCTCACACGAGGATGACCGGCTGCTCTACTTCTCCGCGACCAAACCGCTCACGGCGGTCGCGGCCCTCGCGTTGGTCGCCCGTGAGCAGATCTCGCTCGATATGCCGCTCGTCGAGGTCTGGCCCGAATTCGGATCGGGCGGCAAAGGGGCCTGCACGATCCGTCACGTGCTCACCCACCAGGGTGGATTCCCCGTGTTTCCCCACGATTACTCCTGGGAGCGAATCGACGACTGGAACGCGGTCGCGGAGTTGACGGCGGGGATGACCGCCGACTGGGAGCCCGGAACGGATACCGGCTACCACCCGGTGACCTTCGGCACCGCGCTCGGCGAATTGATCCGCCGCGTGGACGGCCGCCGGCCGCGAGAGTTCATGCGCAGCGAGATCTTCGAGCCGCTGGGGATGCAGACCACTCTGGGTGTGACCGACGCCGAGGCGATGGCGCGCGTCGTGCTCCCGGTCGCGATGTCGGAGTCCAGTTTCGATGACCCCGACGGGACCGAACGGCGGACGAGCGAGATCGTCGAGCGGTTCCGCCTGCCCTCGACGTTGCGCGCGGAACTACCCGCGGCGAACGCGGTTGGTACCGCCGAAGCGCTGGCCCGCTTCTACGCCATGCTGGAGCGCCGTTGGAGCGGCTCCACCGCATACGCGGGCGTCTGTCCGTTGCCTCCGGAGTTGGTGCGCGCGGCCACGCAGGTCCAGCACACCGCGGACTTCGATCGCACCAGTCACCTGCCGTCCTCGTACGGGTTGGGCTTCCTGGTAGGCGGCGCCTTCGCGCCGTTCAACGAACCGGACGTCTTCGGTCACACGGGGCAGCAGTGCGTGATCGGCTACGCCGATCCGCGGCGCGGGCTGGCGGTGGCCTATGTGACGAATGGCTTGCAGGACCCGCTGACCGTGCAACTCCGCACGGAGCAGATGGCGGCGGCAATCGTCGAGGCGTGCGACTAGCGCGCTGGCCCTCGGTCGCTGCGCCCGATCGCGCCGGCTACTGACGCCGTTCGGTGCGTCGTCGCCGCTTCTGTCGTCGCCGTTGCACATGGTCGGGCCGATCGGTCGTCGCCGCGACCGGTTCGGGCGGTGGTGGCAGCGGCTTCGCAAAGCGGCGCTGACCCCACGCGCTGACCTGAGCACTGAGCCGCATCGAGAAGAACGCGACAACGAAGAAGAAGCCGCCCGTGGAGGCGAGCGTGATCGGATCACGCTCGTCGGAGGTCAGGATCTGGATCACCACCCAGGCGATCGCGAGGATGACGGACCAGGCGAGGGTTTGGCGGAGCGTGAGCGGCTTCATACCGGCCATCCTAGCGAACGTGCGCGCTCGTGCGACTACACAGAGCCGGTGTCCGGTAGCGCTCGACCCAGCCAGTCGATCAGATCAGCGAGGAACGTCTCACGGCGCGCGAGTTCGTCGGACGGGAGATCCGCGAGGATGCGTTGCTTCAGGGTCATCGGATCGGCGTCTGGCGGCACATGATGGATCTCGATCGGGTCCGCGGCCAGTTGCATGTCGATGCCGGCGATGAACTCCGCATTGGCGGGGAGCCCGAGGTCCAACGCGCCGAGCGGCCATGTCGCGTCGACCGTCATCCAGTCAGCGTCGATGTCGGGCCGAACGCGGAGGAAGTTGTGGACATCGTGGATCGGCGCGCGGCGGACCCGCTCCCGCAGCGCGGGAGGGAGCCAGGGCGAGTTCTCCTCGGTGAACTCGTGCGGCGCGAGGATCATCGTGGCTGCCAGTCCCAGCTCCTCGAGCAGTGCGTGCAGCAGGATGTGCTTGCCGGAGCAGGTGCCGCGCCACTCGGCGATCGTTACCGCGGGCTCGCGCGAGCTGGCCCGTCGGTACGGCATGTCCCGCACCAACGCGAATGCGGTCGCGGCGTCGACAGGCTGATCGGCGGCGATCAGACCTCGATCGACGGCGGCGGCTTTGAGGGTGGGGACCAGTGGCACGTCAGATCCTCAGCTTGAAACCGGTGTGCGACTGCGCAAAGCCCAGTCCGAGGTAGAAGGCATGGGCCCGAGTGCGCGCGCTGTTCGAGGAGAGCTGCGCGAGCGAGCAGCCCTCCGCGCGCCCGTATTCGATTGCCGACTCGATCATCTGGCGGCCGATCCCGCCGCTCCGGCGCTGTCCGTCGACCCGCACGCTCTCGATCTGGAGGACACGCCCGCCGCGCAGCGTCAGGACCGGGATCAGTGTCAGTTGCATCGTGCCGATGAGGTCGCCGTCCCGCTCAGCGACGATCAGACGATTGTTGGGGTCCGCCTCGATCGCGTCGAACGCGCGCAGCGAAGTGCCTTCGTCGACGCCGTCCCCGAGGTCGTGGCTCATCGAGTCTTGGTGGATCAGCCGAACGATCGTTGGAAGGTCCTGGACGGTCGCGTCGCGGAAGCTCAGTGCGGACTGGTCCATCGTTGTTCCCTGGCCGGATCGGCGGTCCCATGCATGGCGCGCCTCATCGTACGGCGACGCACCGTTCACTTGTATCGCAACTGATGAGTTGCTATAAATGCGCAACCAGAAAGTTGCGATCGACGGGGAACGGACGACGGCAGTGCAGGACTCGATCGAGCGCGAAATGATCTTTCGGGCGACCCGCTCCGAGGTGTGGGCCGCACCGACGACAGCAGAGGGACTGGCCGGTTGGTGGTGCGATGCGGCGGAGGTGGATCTGCGCCCCGGCGGCGCGATGGTGATCGACTTCGGATCTGAGCACGGCGTGAGCCATGCGACGGTCGTTGCGGTCGAGCCGGAGGAGCGCTTTGTCACGACGTGGCGGCCGTTCGAGTACCACGAGGGTGGCGGGGAGGTCCCGCCAGACCTGACCACGCAGATCGAATTTCGCCTCGAAGACCATCCGCACGGCACGCTGCTGAAGCTGCGGGAAACCGGCTTCGCTGCGCTGCCGGGCGCGCTCGCTGAGCGCAGCCTTCACGAGAATCAGGCCGGCTGGGACACCGTGCTCGCCTGGCTTCGCCACTACCTCGCAACCGGCGAGAAGTCCCGCCTGCCATGAACGCCACCGAGGCGAGCGCCGTCTTTCGCGCCCTCGGCGACCCGACGCGCCTCGAGGTGCTGCGGCTGCTCGGTGATGGGGAGGGCGACGGCGCGACCGCGACCGCGCTTGCCGAACGACTGCCGATCACCCGCCAGGGGGTGAGCAAGCACATCGCGGTGCTCACGGAGGCAGGGCTGATCGCCAGCGAGCCGCAGGGCCGGGCGGTGATCTACCGTCTGCGCGCGGATGTCCTCGCGGAAGCCGCGGGTTGGCTCGAGCGCGCGGGTGCGACCTGGGACGCACGCCTCGATCGGCTGCGCGATCACCTCGAACGGACGCGCGGCTAGGTCAACCTGCTCGATCAGGTGGTGGCGTCTACTTGTTCTGGTGCTCACGATGGAACAGCGACAGGACAGGATCTCAACATTATTTCGAACGGCGATGACACGACCGCGTCCCGGTCCTCAACCCAGACCGCGGCGCGCGACAGCGGTGCGGCGGTGCTGGTCGAGGGCGTCCACAAGCGCTTCGGCAAGGTGGTCGCCCTCGATGGCGTGGACCTGCGCGTGGAGCCGGGGACCGTCCTCGGGCTGCTCGGCCCGAACGGCGCCGGCAAGACGACGCTGGTCCGGATCCTGACGACGCTGATGACGCCAGACTCGGGACATGCCGTCGTCGCCGGTTACGACGTCGTTCGCGAAGCGGACCAGCTCCGCCATGTGATCGGCCTCGCTGGTCAGAGCGCCGCCGTGGACGACTACCTGACCGGTCGCGAGAACCTCGAGCTGGTCGCTCGCCTCTACCACCTCCCGAAGCCCGAGGCGCGGCGACGCGCGATCCAGCTCCTCGAACGCTTCGACCTGGTCGATGCCGCTGACCGGCAGGCACGCACCTACTCCGGCGGCATGCGCCGCCGGCTCGACCTGGCCGCAAGCCTGATCTCGCAGCCTCCGGTGCTGTTTCTTGACGAACCGACGACTGGCCTCGATCCGCGGAGTCGCGTGGGGCTCTGGGAGGTGATCAAGACGCTCGTCAGCGAAGGCACGACCGTGCTTCTGACGACGCAGTACCTCGAGGAAGCCGACGCGCTCGCCGATCGCATCACCGTGATCGACCACGGTCGCGTGCTAGCGGAAGGGACCGCCGACGAACTGAAGCAGCAGAGCGCACAGGCGGTGCTCGCGGTCCACGTCGAGGTCGCCTCGCAACTCGCGGACGCCGCGGCCGTGCTCAGCCGCCTCTCCGACCAGGAACCGCAGGTCGACGAGGCCGCGCTGCGTGTTTCCGTCGGGACCGCGCACGGCTCATCGCTCATCGTCCAGGCCGTTCGCGAACTGGAAGCAGCCGGTGTCGGCGTTGCCGACATCGGGCTGCGCCAGCCGACGCTGGACGACGTCTTCATGGTGCTGACCGGCCATCACGCCGAGGAGCCCACCAATGGCGAGGCGGCCTCGACAAGAACGAACGCGGCTGGCGGAGGGGGTGCGGCATGACCACCACTGAACGAGCTGCCGCCGCCGCGCCCGCGCCGGCGCTGTCGGGCGTCCGCTGGGCGATCACCGACTCGCTGTTGATGGCGCAACGGAACCTGAAGCGGATGAGCCGCCGCTTCGACTACATCGTCTTCGCGGCGATCCAACCGGTGATGTTCATCCTGCTGTTCAACTACGTCTTCGGCGGCGCGATCGCAACCGCCACGGACAACTACGCGGACTTCCTGATCCCCGGCGTGATGGTGCAGACGGTGCTCTTCAGCGCGATGAACACGGGGATGGGCCTCGCCGAAGACCTGAACCAGGGAATGGTCGACCGCTACCGGTCGCTGCCGATGTCACGGATCGCCGTCGTCGCCGGCAGGATCCTTGCGGACACGGTCACGATCGGATTCGGCGTCCTCCTCATGCTCGGCGTTGGGTTCCTGATTGGCTTCCGATTCCACGGGACGCTGCTTGAGGCGATCGCGGTGCCGCTATTGGCGCTGTTCTTCGCGGTGCCGTTCATGTGGGTCTCGGCAACCCTCGGCGTCTGGATTCGCAATGTCGAAACGATGCAGAGCGCCGGCTTCCTCTGGCTCTTCCCACTGACCTTCATCAGCTCAGCGTTCGTCCCGGTCGAATCGATGAACCCGATCGTCCGAGGGTTTGCTGGCGAGAACCCGGTCACGATCGCCGTCGACGCCGTCCGAGGGCTGGCCCTCGGTAACGTGGACAGCGCCGACGTCTGGAAGACGCTCGCCTGGGGCACGCTCATCACCGTCGTGGCCGCTGCCGCTGCCGTGAACCGCTACCGCAAGATCTAGCCGCGTCCCGACGATCCCGAGGGCCGCGTCGCCCGAGGTCAGTGCGGCGCCTTAGCCGCGGGCGGCGAGCGGCACGTAGTCGCGCGCGTCGGGACCGTTGTAGACGGTGAGCGGGCGGATCAGGATGTTGTGCTCGAACTGCTCGAGGACCTGCGCTGCCCAGCCCGGGACGCGCCCCATCGCGAAGATCGGCACGAAGATGTCCTCCGGGATGCCGAGCAGGTAGTAGACGACACCGGCGTAGAAATCGACGTTCACGTTCACGCCGAGGCGGGCGTACGGGCTCATCGCCTCAACCGTCGCCTCGAGGATCTGGTACCACTTCGGCTGGCCCATCTCCGCGGAGAGGCGCTCGACGCCCTCGCGCATGTGGCGCGCTCGCGGGTCCTCCGTGCGGTAGACACGGTGCCCGAAACCCATCACCGGCTCACGGTTCTTGCGCAGCGCCTTCACGTAGGCCGCCGCGTTCTCCGGCTCCTCGATCTCTTGCGCCATCTTCATCACGTTTTCGGCGGCGCCGCCGTGCGCCGGGCCCGAGAGCGCAGCGATCGCCGAGGTCACCGCGGCGTGCAGGTTGGCATCGGTACCGGCGACCACGCGTGCCGTGAACGCCGAGGCGTTCGAGCCGTGCTCGGCGTGGAGGATGGCGTCCTTGTCGATCAGCGAGATCGCGTCGGCTGAACCGGGCGTGCCTTTGAGCTGGTAGAGGAAGCTCGCGGCATGACCCATCGTCGGGTCGGCCTCGACCGGATCGAGACCGCTGCGGATGCGGTGGTGCGCCGCGACCATCGCGGGGACCGCCGCCGTGAGGCGGACGCCCTTGCGCAGCGTGGCATCGTGCGAGTTGTCGGCAACCTCGGGATCGAACGCGGCGCTGGCCGAGACGGCGGTACGCAGCACGTCCATCGGGTGCGCGTGGGAGACCGTGCGGATCACGTCGATCACCCCGCCCGGCAGCGCTCGTGCGCCGCCCAGCTCCGCCTGGAAGGCGGCGAGTTCCGAGGCGTTCGGCAGCTCCCCGTGGAGCAGCAGGTAGCCGACCTCCTCGAAGGTCGACTGCGAGGCAAGGTCGTGAATCGAGTAGCCGCGGTAGGTCAGGATGCCTTCGCGGCCATCGATGAAGCTGGCCGCGCTGCGGTCGAAGTAGACCCCGTTCAGGCCACGGTGGATCTGAGGGCCCTCGTCGGCCCCGTCGTCGGCTGCTGCCATCACTCGTCCTCTGTCTGCGGTCGGCCCGAGGATCGCGGTCCTCGGGCCGGTGCGGCGGTCGCGATGCCTCGTTCGAGGCTCGGCGTTAGTCCTCTTCGAGGGTAGACGTGTCGCCCTCGGGAAGCCCGAGTTCACGCGCCTTCAGCAGCCGGCGCATGATTTTGCCGCTGCGCGTCTTCGGCAGGATGTCGATGACCTCGATCTCTCGAGGTGCGACCGCCGGCCCGAGGCGCGTGCGGCAGTGGTTGTTCAGTTCGCGGATCAGCTCGCGCGAGTTCTCGTAGCCGTCGTTCAGCGTGACGAAGGCCTTCACGACCTCCATCGCGATCGCGTCCGGCTTGCCGATCACCCCGGCCTCGGCGACGGCCGGGTGCTCGATCAGCGCGCTCTCCACCTCGAATGGGCTCACGAGGTGCCCGGCCGTGTTGATCACGTCGTCATCGCGCCCGACGAACCAGAAGTAGCCGTCCTCGTCGCGCTTCGCCTTGTCGCCGGTGAGGTACCAGCCGTTCTTGAAGCGGGAGTCGTAGCGCTCCTTGTCGTTCCAGTAGGTGCGGAACATCGAGGGCCAACCGGGCTTCACGGCGAGCTGGCCTTCGGCCATCGGCGTGGTGATCTCGTTGCCCTCGTCGTCGATGATCGCCGCGTGAATACCGGGGAACGGCTTGCCCATCGAGCCCGGGCGGATCGGCAGGATCGGGTAGTTGGCAATCATGATGGCGCCGGTCTCGGTCTGCCACCAGTTGTCGTGGATCGGCAGGTCGAAGGCGTCCTGCCCCCATACGACGCCCTCGGGGTTGAGCGGCTCACCAACCGACATCACATAACGAAGCGTCGAGAGATCGTGACTGCGAGCCACGTCGGTGCCGGCCTTCATCAGCAGGCGGATCGCCGTTGGCGCGGTGTACCAGACCGTCACCTTGTGACGGGTGATCGTCTCGTACCAGCGGCGGGCGCTGAAGCCACCCTCGTCGATCACCTGCGTGACGCCGTTACTCCACGGCGCGAACATGCCGTACGAGGTGCCCGTCACCCAACCCGGGTCGGCGGTGCACCAGTAGATGTCGTCCTCGTGGAAATCCAGGACGTACTTGCCGGTGGCGTAGTGGCTGACGATGGTGTTGTGAACGTGCGCCGCGCCCTTCGGCAGGCCGGTCGTGCCACTGGTGAAGTGCATGATCGACCAGTCCTCGACGCCGGTCTTCTCAATCTCGAAGTCCTCGGAGGCGTTCGGGACGATCGAGGACCACGCGACATCCGTCGCGGCGACCTCGGTGTCCTCGCGGGTGTCGATCACGATCACGGTCTTCAGGCTGGGGAGCTGGTCGCGGATCGCGTTGACCTTCGCCAGCAGTTTCGGGGTGGTGACGATCACCTTGCCCTCGGCGCGGTCGACGCGCTCCTTGATCGGCTCGGGGCCGAACGCGGAGAACAGCGGCGCGGCGATCGCGCCAAGCTTCAGCGTCCCAAAGACCCCGAAGTACAGCTCCGGGATGCGGTCGCTGAGGAAAAAGACCCGGTCACCCTTTTCGACGCCGGCGGCGCGGAAGCCGTTCGCGACCTTGTCGGTCTCGCGCTTCATATCGGCGTAGGTGTAGTTCTCGATCTCGCCGCTGGCGGACTGCCAGATCATCGCGAGCTTCTGCGCGCGGGCGCCCAGCGCGTGGCGGTCGATGCATTCGTGAGCGGAGTTGATCAGCCCGTCGGGGGTGTCGAGCTCGGCCCAGACGTCGTCCCAGTTCCAGCTCGCCCGTAGGCCCTCGTAGTCGTCGATGTTCGGGTGCGCCTTCAGCGCATTGATGTCTTTGGCGATCTCCGCGTACCCGGTGACCATCGAACCCCCCTCGAAATCCGGCATTCAGTCGGTATGTGACCGGCGAGCCGGAGTATAGCGCGACGATTCGAGGTGGATGCCGGGCGCTTCAGCGGACCTCGGAACGAACGCGAGCATCGACCCGCACGAACGCGGCGGAAAGCCGGTCGTATTCCGTTGTGTCGAGTAGTCCGTCCGGTTCGTAGCGCGCGGTTCGCGACGCTTCGAGCAGATCGACGTAGTCGGCCGCGACTTCTGGCAACTCGCGGTAGACCGCGCGGGTCCGAACGGTGTGGCTCTGGTGGTGAACGCCACGGAGAGCGAACCACGCCTCGATCACGTGCACGGCGCGATAGAACAGCACCGTCGTCGCCCACTCGATGGACAGAGCGCCGTCGATCAACGCGGCTTCGACGGCCGCGCCTCGATCTGCCTTCTGAAGGTGCTGGTCCCTAACTGGCACGCGAAGGGGATGGGCCGATGCTCACGTAGTCGCCGTAGTAGTCAGGAACGTGATCCTGCTCAAAGCACATAATCTCGAACGGCGGGATGTCTTTCGCACGGGTGAACGCCTCGGTGAACCGCTCGATCGCGGCTCGTCGGTTCTCAGGCGCGTGAATCAACAGGAAGTCGTACCCGTCGCCCTCAGTGGCGTAGCGCACGCCCACGAGGCGGTCATCGAGCACAGCCCGCAACTCCGAAAGCCACTGCGCGCCCTCGATATTGATCTGTTCCTGTGCCATACGAGACAGGTTACGCCCTCACCATCTTCGCCGCCGCCTCGAACGTGCGACGGATCGAGGTGGTGAGCATCGCCTCCACGTCCGCCTCGGAGGCGCCGTTTGCGAGGAGCCACGGGACTTCGTGCTCGGGGACGAGCGTCCAGACGCCGGGGTTCGGCTCTTCACGCCAGCGGCCCCACAGGCCGGCGGGCGTGCCGTCGTGGCCGAGGCTGGTGTGGTCGGCGTGGCCGGCCTGCGCGAGTGCGAGGGCGATGCCGCCCCGCTCCGCGACGTAGTCGGCGTTGGTCGAGAAGAAGCGGTCGAGGCCGACGTTCGCGCCACGTGAAGCCATGCCGCGTAGGTAGATGAGGTCCTGCGTGTCGTTGGAGTGGCCGATCGTCACCGCTCCGAGGTCGAGCCCTTCGTCCTCGAAAAGGTCGAGCAGCGGGGTGCCCAGCTCGTCGACCGCGCGCGTGTGGCAGGTGATCGGCACGCCCGTGTGTTTCGAGGTGCGCGCGGCCGCGCGTGCGGTCAATTCGAGGTTGGCGCGGGGCGTCCAGCGCGGACCGTCGTGCTGGTGAGCCTCGATGTCCCAGGCGAGCTTGATGATGCCGGGCTTGATGCCGGTGCCCTCGATACCGTCCTCGATCTCGGCGATCCAGATCGCGGCGATCTCGTCGGGGTCCATGCCCCAGTAGATCGGCGGTACCCAGCGGTAGACGCCGGTGGCGCAGACGACGTTGACCGGCGAACGCTCGGCGACGGCCTCGAACAGCCACATCTGGCGGCCGAGATCCCACGGCGTGCAGTCGATGATGCTGTCGATGCCGGCCGCTTTCGCGCGGTCGAGGGCATCGAGGTTGCGACCGACCATCTCCGCGCGCGGGAGCAGCCCGGCGATCCGCTCCATGCCGCTGAAGCCGTTGGTCAGGTGCTCGTGGGAGAGCGTCCGGCCCAGTTCGCTGCTGTCGATCGGACCTCGAATCGTGTTCAC
Organism: Chloroflexota bacterium; assembly: GCA_027593235.1. Classification (GTDB taxonomy): domain Bacteria; phylum Chloroflexota; class Dehalococcoidia; order UBA2979; family UBA2979; genus UBA6627. Next base: position 46,488 of record JAQCIU010000004.1, on the reverse strand, counting down.
TTTGCTCATCGCACTGCCACTCCAGCCTCGCTCCGAGGCACTGAACGAGTTGTTGTTATCCGGAGACGTTCGCTAGATCGCCAAAAGCGCCGGCCTCGCGCAGTTCCGAGATCTGATCCCAGTCGAAGCCGGCTTCCAGCAGCACCTCTTCGGTGTGTTGGCCGAATTCCGGGGCAGCGGTGCGGACCGAGGCCGGCGTGCGGCTGAGCCGAACCGGCGGGCCAACGGTCGGAAGGAAGCCCCCGGAGGGGTTCGGCATGTTGGTCAGGTACCCATTCGCCCACGCCTGCTCGTCCACGGCGATGTCGTCATAGCTGGCCACGGGCTGGACAAAGAACCGTGGGAGCAGGTCGGCGAGCCACTCGTCGCGGGTGCGGGTGAGGAAGATCGCGGCCAGGCGGGCGCGCCGCTGGCGATTCAGCGGGTGACGGCCGTGCGCCGGTGGATCGCCCTCGATCAACTCGGGGGCGCCGATGACCTCGCAGAACTCGGCCCACCACTTGGCGGGCTGGCCGCCGCCGACCATCAGGTACTCACCGTCCTTGCAGAGGTAACGGGACCAGTGTGGCGCGCGATCGTCGTCGCCCAGCAGCGGCCGCTCCTGACCGCCCCACATCTTCGAGGTGATGTTGAAGCCCTGGATGCAGAGCTGCGAGCCGAACAACGAGGTGTCGACCACCTGCCCCTCGCCACTCTGCTCGCGTTCCCAGAGCGCGGTCATCATGCCGAAGGCGGAGATGATCGCGCCGACGTGATCGGCGAAGGGCACGCCAACGGGCAGGGGACCAGTCTCCGGGGTGCCGGTAACGGACATAATCCCAGCGCGGGCCTGCGCAAGGATGTCCATGCTGCCCATCTTCGCCTCGGCGTCGGGCCCCTCGTTCCCCCAACCGGTGGCGTTCGAGACGATGATCCGAGGATTGCGCGCCTTCAGCACCTCGTACGTCAGCCCGAGGCGATCGAGGACACCCGGTCGCATGTTGTTGTGGAAAATGTCCGCGGTCTCGACGAGCTTGAGGAAGGTGTCGCGACCGGACTCGCTCTTCAGGTCGAGGCAGATGCCGCGCTTGTTGCGGTTGAGGTGCTGGAAGTAGGCGCTGAGGCCGTTCGGTGAGTTCCCGCCGCCCCCGGCGCGGCCGGGATCGGGCGACTGCGGGCCCTCGATCTTCACGACGTCGGCGCCCATGTCGGCGAGCATCGCCGAGGCGTAGGTCCCTTGCTGGAAGACGCTGAGATCGAGGACTCGAACGCCCTCGAGTGGCAGTCGGTAGGGCGGGTTCGGATCCGCTGGCGGCTGCTGTGCTTGCGGCGGATAGTGAGAGCCGACCGATTGGGTGCCGTTCGACGATCCATTGCGCTGTTCGGTCATGGGCGCCCTCCTCGAGGATGACGATCGCGCACCACGAACGTGGTGGCGGCGCCAGTGTATCGTGACGGCGAAGAGGCTCGTCGCGCCGGATCATCCGCCGGATCGCGCGGCCTGCAGGGCAAGCAACGAAGGAGCTCCATCATGCGGACGCGTGCCGCGATCGACGTTGAGCACGGGCAGCCGCTCTCCATCGAGGAGATTGAGCTACCTGATCCAAACCCGCACGAGGTGCTCGTCGAGCTCTATGCCTCCGGCATCTGTCATTCGCAGCTCCACCAGCTCCACAACCCGGATCTGGCGCGGCCGTTGTTGCTGGGACACGAAGCGACCGGCGTGATCACCGCCGCCGGCAGCGCCGTCACGCACGTCCGCGAGGGCGATCGGGTCATGGTGACCTGGGTTCCGCGTGCGATCACCCTCGAGGATCCGCCGGTTCCGGCAACCCGCTTCAACTACCGCGGCCGCTCGATCGCGGGACCAAACGTCTACACCTGGGCGGAACACCTGCTGGTGCATGAGCAGATGGTGATCCCGCTGGCGAACGACGTTTCCGTTGAGGACGCCGCGATCATCGGCTGCGCGACGGTCACTGGCGTCGGCGCCGTGCTGGGTTCGGCGAAGGTACAGAAGGGCGAGACCGTTGCCGTTTTCGGCGTCGGCGGGGTTGGGATCAACGTCCTCGCCGGTGCCCAGATCGCAGGCGCGAGCCGGATTATCGCGGTTGACCTGAGCGCCGAGAAGCTTGAGTTCGCGAAGGAGTTCGGCGCGACCGACGTCGTCAACGCCTCGGAGGTGGATCCGGTCGAGGCGGTCAAGGAACTGACCGGCGGCGGCGTCGACTACGCCTTCGACGCGATCGGGGCGGAGGTCACCCTGCACCAGATCGTGGAGGTCACCAAGCCCGGCCGCCTCGGCGCAGCCCGCGGTGGCACGGCGGTGGTCGTCGGCATCCCACAGGGCCCGATCACGATCCCGCGCGGGCTCTTCCCGATGGGGGAGCGCCAGTTGATTGGCTCGCTGGGCGGTTCCAGTCACCCCGCGGAGGACTACCCGCAGTACGTGGAGTGGTTCCGCCAGGGCGCGCTGCCGCTGAACAAGATGGTCACGAAGCGCTATGGCTCGCTGGACGACATCAACGAGGGCATTCGTGCGTTGGCCGCCGGTGAGATCAACGGTCGCTCGATCATGGTCTACAAACGACCCGAGTAGGCCGATCGGGCGGTACTCCGCGACAGCCGAGGGCCAAACCGGTCACGGGCAGCCGCAGGCTCGGTAGACTGTTGCTGCTCTCCCCATCGAACCCCGGCGGACAGGCGGATAGACCCGTGTCCCGAGCACGCTGCAGCCCAAAACTAGGGCTGCATGGTCCAGTGGCGGTGGTGGTGGCGACGCTTGCGCTGATCGCCGGCGCGCTCGTGCTCCTCGTGCCCGGCGCGGGCGCCGAGGGCATCGGTCATGGCGCCCGGCCGATCGATGCGAACGTTAGCTCCGTCGCGGGCATCCAGTACTTCACCGACTGTGACGATGGCAGCATCACCTCGGACTGTGGTGGCGCGCCGGGACGTTGGTTCTCCGAAGCGATCCCGGTGAAGCTCTGCACCCACCAGTTCGGGCGTCCCTCCAGCATCTCCGCCGAGCAGTTCCGCACCTATGTCGCCGATGCGACCGAGATGTGGAACACGCTCGACGCCTCCGTCGGCTACCACTACCAGGGCGATTGCACCTCGGGCTTCCGCTGGGAGGACGACAACGGCGTCAACGAGGTGGGGTTCGACGATTCCCGCAACGTGGTGACGGGATCGGCCGCCGCGATCGCGCGTGGGAGCTGGTTCTATATCCCATTCTTCGGGATCCCGACCGACCGCCGCTTCGTCGAGTTCGACGTCATCGTCGATGTCGGCACCGGCGTGCCCGAGGTATGCACGCGGTCCGTGATCGCTCACGAGCTGGGCCATGTCCTGGGCTTCGGTCACAGCGCGAAGCGCACCGATTTGATGTTCAACTCCTTCGACCCGGATGACCTCGCAACCTGTCCGGCTGGAGCCAGTAGCGATGAGCGCACGGTCCTCCAGGGGCTGTACGGAATCAACCGTGCTCCGGCGCTGCAGATTCAGACGAAGCAGGTCGCGATCCCTGGCAAGGCCGTGACATTGCTGGCCAGCGCCACCGATCCCGAGGACGATCCGATTAGCTACGAATGGAAACAGACCGCCGGGACGGTCGTGGCATTGCAGGCGGTAGGCGCGAAGGCGACCTTCACGGCGCCCGACAACAAGGCGCCGCTGCAATTCACCGTGTCGGCGCGCGACAATTACCGCCATCGCGCGCTGGCGATTGTTTCAGTCACGCTGGACGGCAACACCGGCCTGCCGGTACTCCAGCCGTCCTTCGCGAGATTCGACGCCGGCACCGGTAGCCTCGCCGGCGGCTCCGCGCTGGGTTGGACCAACCGTGACGACGCCGCCACGTATCAGTTCTGTACCAGCGTTCCGTTCACCACGGCGCCGCAGTCCTGCACCAGTCAGGCTTCGCCCACGGCGGCGATGGACTGGGACGTCGTGCTCGGCACGATCGGCGACGCGAACGCGCGGCGCGTCTTCAACTCGGGTACGCGCGAGACCTCGATGGCCGCTTGTAACGCGGCCGGCTGCACCGTTCCGGGCGTCGGCCCGCTGGTCGGTGGCCTGCGCTGGCCCTCGTGGGATGTCGATTTCGACTACCTGGCGATGGCGTTCGACGTGCCCGGCTCGAACATCCGCTTCACGATCGGCGGCGTGACAAACATCGAGGGCCCGGCGCGCCGCTTCGAGATCTACGTCGGGACCGCGGACGATCCGCTGCAGAAGCGGATCTGGTCATGCGGCAACGTGCCGGTCAATGGCGTCTGTTTTGGATTGCTCACACCAAACGACAAGGGCCACCTGTCGCACGTGACGATCGTCAGCTCTCGCGCGGGGACGCCGACAACGGAGCATCAGATTCGCGTGCGCTAGATGCTCGCATCGGCTGGTTCGCGAAGTGGGGTGCCATCGGTGGGCGTTCCATCCGGCCAACGCATGAATCCGAAGCGGAACAACAGCGTGAACCAGATCGCCTTGGCGAGTCGGTAGCTGACGGCGGTGACGACCAGCGCCCCGATCGCGATTGTCCACATCGGGTCGAGCCCAGCGGCGCGGATCGGACCCCAGATCAATTCGACGAAGACGACGATGATCGCCGCGATCACCCCGAACCCGTAGCCGATCGCGATCGCGCCCAGCCAGGCGCCCTCGCCCACCTGGTACTGCAGGTCGCAGTGCGAGCAGCGCACCGGGATCTCGTAGTACGAAGTGAACATTGACTGCTGATCGCAGCCGGGGCAGCGTCCGCGCAAGCCTGTTCGAAGCAGCAGACGAAGCATCGAATGGCACCCTTTCGGCTCACAAAGTCTACGGGAGCGGCGGGGTTAAACTCCCGGGTTGCTAAGCGGACCCGTGGATATACTCAGTCACAACGGTCCGGTTCGCCGGGCTCAGCGGCCGCTCCTCCGCTCGCGGTGAAAGTGATTGTCTGATGTCGCTTCGACGCGCAATCGACGAAGCCGCCGCCGCGCTCGAGGTGGGAACCAGCGACCGCTCACTCAGCGAGTTCGCCTCGATTGAACTTCCTGCCACATTCGATCCCCGTTGCCTGCTCACCGGCTCCACCGCTACTGCGGTGGTTGGGAGCTACGAGCGCCCCGACCAGGGCTTCGCGCTGATCGGTATCGGCGAGGCCGCGCGCATCGACCTCGCGATCGGTGAGACGCCGACCGCGGCGCGTGCGCGGGTCCGCGCACTGTTCGAGGGCACGCCACGTGACAGCCACTCGGTGCTGCGTCCAAGGCTCCTCGGTGGTTTTCGGTTCGCGCCGGATCAGGCGCCGCGGACGCCATGGGAGCGGTTCGGTGCGGGATCGCTGGTACTCCCGCGGATGCTGTTCGTCCTCGAGGGCGGCGTGTCGGGAGTAGTGCTGGCACCGGGAACCTCGGCGACGGAGGCCCTTCGGCTGATCGAGCGCGTCATCGACGAGCCAGACGGCGCTTTGCCCGCTCGCGATCCGCTGCGTTCGGCACGCTCAATCGATGAGAACGCATGGCGGGATAACGTCCGCGCAATGGCGATCGGTATCCGCGAAGGGGCCTACGAGAAGGCCGTGCTGGCGACCTCGATCGAACTCGAACGCGATGGCGATCTGCCGCTCGGTGAGACCCTCGCACAGCTTCGCGCCGATTACCCCGACTGCCACGTCGTCAGCTTCTCCGCTGGTGACGCGACGCTGATCTGCGCGAGCCCCGAGCTGCTGATTAGCCTCGAAGGCGGGCACGCTTGCACGCTTGGCCTCGCCGCCTCACAGCGCCGCGGCGAGAACCCCGCCGAGGATCGCGCGCTGGGCCGTGAACTGCTCGCCGACGCGAAGAGCCGCGAGGAGCACGCCGTTGTGGTCCGCGAGATCGTCGAGCGCCTCGAGGATGAGACCGACGGGCTTACGGTGGACGACGAACCGTCCGTGCGGCGGTTCCGCAACATCCAGCATCTGGCGACGCGGATCGCCGGCGATGCACGCGAGGGCGTCGACATCCTCGAGTTGGTCGAGCGCCTGCACCCCACGCCTGCGGTCTGCGGTCGGCCGCGTGACGTCGCGCGGCGTGTGATCGCGGAGCACGAGGACTTCGATCGTGGCTGGTACGCCGGACCGGTTGGTTGGCTCGACGCCAACGGTGACGGCGAGTTTGCCGTCGCGCTGCGCGCGGCCCTGCTGCGTGGCCCGCGTGCCTGGCTCTTCGCCGGGAATGGCATCATGGGCGACTCCGATCCCCAGGCCGAACTGGAAGAAGTGACGCTGAAGATGCGCCCGCTCGCCGAGGCGCTGGGCGGCCGCATCCCGGCCGAGGCGAGCGCCATCCCCGCCTAGCGGGCGGCGGGAAGGATCATGGTGCCGCTAGCCCTCGATCGCTACGTCGCCAGCTTCGTTGCCGCGCTTGCCGTCAGCGGCGTCCGCCACGCCGTGATCGCTCCGGGCTCCCGCAACACCCCGCTCACGCTCGCGCTCACCGCCGAGCGCTGCGGGATCACGCCGTGGCTGCATCTGGACGAGCGCTCGGCCGGCTACTTCGCCCTCGGCATCGCGCGCCAGCGCGGCGAACCGGTCGCGATCGTCTGTACCTCCGGCACCGCGGCGGCGAACTTTCTCCCGGCGGTGGTCGAGGCGCGACTGTCGCGGGTCCCGTTGATCGTCCTCACCGCCGACCGCCCGCCGGAGCTGCGCGACGTTGGCGCGCCACAGACGATCGACCAGGTGCGGATGTTCGGCTCGCACGCGAAGTGGGCGGTCGACATGCCGCTCACCGACGGCATCGCGGCCCTCGATCGCTACGCCGCCACCACGGCGCAACGCGCGGCGTTGCTCGCGCTCGAGGCTCCCGCCGGGCCGGTGCACCTGAACTTCCCCTTCCGCGAGCCGCTGGTCGATCATGAGCCGGCTTCGCCGCCCCCCTCGATCCACGCGTCTCGCGAAGCGCGACCCGCGCGGATCGCCCCCGCGGACGGTGCTGTCGCCTGGCTCGCCGAGCGGATCACGAACCGCCGAGGTCTGATCGTCGCCGGCCCGGAATCCGCAGGCCTGCCGGCGGCCCCGCTCGTCGCCCTCGCGAATCAGCTCGACTGGCCGATCGTCGCCGATCCGCTGTCCGGGCTGCGCGCGGGCGACCATGACCTGTCACGCGTGATCGATCGGGCGGACGTGCTGGCGCGCGAGCCCGCGTTCACCGCGCGCGCCGCTCCCGAGGTGGTGATCCGCTTCGGCGCGGCGCCGACCTCGAAGCCGTTCAACCTCTGGCTCGCGGCGGTCGAAGGCCTCGAACAGATCGTGGTGGATGCCGCGGAGCCGAGCGTCGGTGGTGTCCGCGATCCCGACGCGCTCGCGGGCATGCCACTGCGCGCCGACCCGGATCGGCTCTGCGCCGCGCTCCTCGAGGTCACGCCGGCGCCCGCCGATGACCAGTGGACGGCGCTCTGGACCGGCGCCAACCGCGCGGCCCGGACGGCGATCGAAGCCGCGATCGATGACCTCGTCGAACCGTTCGAGGGCTCCGTGCCGCGCGACCTTGCGGCAGCGCTACCGGTCGGCGCGACGCTTGTCGTCGGGAACAGCATGCCGGTGCGCGACATCGATAGTTTCTTCCCGGCGTTGTCGCGGGATGTACGGCTGGTCGGGACGCGCGGCGCTTCGGGTATCGACGGCGTCGTCTCAAGCGCTGCCGGCGCTGCTGCGGTCGATGGCCCGGTCGTCCTGTTGATCGGCGACCTCTCCTTCTTCCATGACCAGAACGGGCTCTGGCCCGTGCACCGTCACGGGCTGAACCTGACCGTGGTGCTGGTGAACAATGACGGCGGCGGGATCTTCGAGTTTCTCCCCCAGCGAGGGATCGTCGGTGAGCGGTTCGAACCGTGGTTTGGCACGCCGCACGGCCTCGATTTCCGTCACACCGCTGCCCTGTACGGCGGCCGCCACACCTATCTCGCAGGCGACCGCTGCGCCGCGATCGCCGCCGCGATCGAACGCCCGGGCCTCGATGTCCTCGAGCTGCGTACCGACCGTTCGAGGAACGTCGCGCTCCACCAGCAGGTGTTCGGCGCGGCCTGCGCGGCCGTTCGCGCAGCCCTCGATGCGGCGCCGGCGGCCGCCCGCTGATGGCCCGCATCGATGTCGACGGCCTCGCGCTCAACGTCGAGCGGACCGGCGCGGGACCGCCCGTCGTGCTGGTGCACGGCTTCACCGGCTCGACCACCACCTGGGATCGGCTGACCGCGGTGCTCGCGCCACGGTTCGAGGTGATTGCGATCGACGTCGTTGGTCACGGCGCATCGGATTCGCCGACCGCCGTTGACCGCTACCAGATGCGCCGCTGCGTCGATGACCTCGTCGCGGCGCTGAGGCGGCTCGGGCACGAGCGCGCGGCGTGGCTGGGCTACTCGATGGGCGCGCGCACCGCGCTGCAGGTAGCCGCGCACCGTCCGGATGCTGTAGCCGCGCTGGTCCTCGAGGGCGTGACCGCCGGCTTTGCCGATCCGGCGGAGCGCGCGGCGCGCATCGCCTCGGACGAGGCGCTCGCGGATCGGATCGAACGCGAGGGCCTCGAGCCGTTCGTCGATTACTGGGAGTCGATCCCACTGTGGAATACCCAGGACGGACTCTCGCCGGAGACAGTCGCGGCGCTCCGCGCGCAACGGATGACGAATACCACGATCGGGCTCGCCAACAGCCTCCGTGGGATGGGCACGGGCGCACAGGAGCCGATTCACGAGCGCCTCGACACGATCGAGGCGCCGACGCTGCTGCTGACTGGCGCCCTCGACGAAAAGTTCACCGCGACTGGCGTCGGCCTTGCCGCCGCGATGCCGAACGCTGAGCGCTGCGTCATCGCCGGCGCGGGCCACGCGGTACACCTGGAGGACCCCGGAGCCTTCGAATCGGCGGCTGCGACGTTCATCGAGCGGACGTTCGGCCTCGACGCGCCGAGCCGCTGAGGGCAGATCGCAAGCAACGAGTTGCCGTAGAGTTTCAACACGATGACGTCTCAGCCCGTTGCACTCGTCCCCGGATCCCCGCGCGTGTGGCTGATGGCCACGCGGCCGCCCACGCTGACCGCCGCCCTGGCGCCGGTCGCCGTCGGCACCGCCGTTGCCATGCGTGACGGTGTGTTCGATGCCTGGCCGGCGTTCGCGGCGCTGATCGGGGCGCTGGCGCTTCAGGTCGGCGCGAACTTCGCAAACGATCTCTCCGACTTCCGCCGTGGCGCGGACACCGCCGATCGGATCGGTCCGGCGCGGGTGACGCAGCTTGGTCTGCTCACTCAGCGCCAGGTCCTGACCGGGATGCTGGTGGCGTTCATCGCGGCGAGCGTCGCGGGTCTCTATCTCTCGTACGTCGGGGGCTGGCCGATCATCGCGATCGGGCTCGCCTCAATCCTCGCGGCGGTCACTTACACCGGTGGGCCGTGGCCATTCGGCTATCGCGGCCTGGGTGAGCTGTTCGTCTTCATCTTCTTCGGTCTCGTCGCCGTCTCCGGCACGTACTACGTGCAGGCCGGCGAGGTCACCCGCGCGGTGCTGGCCGCCTCCGTTCCGGTTGGGCTGACGGTGACCGCGATCCTCGTCGTCAACAACGTCCGCGACATCGATACGGATCGCGCCGCACGGAAGTTCACCCTCGCCGTCTACCTCGGCCGGCGGCTGGCCCGCTACCAGTACGTGCTGTTCATGGCGGGCGCGTACGTCTCGGCGGCGGCGCTCTTCCTCGTTGGTTCGTTCTCGGGTTGGACGCTGCTCTCGTGGCTCAGCATCCCGGCGGCGGTAAGCCCGATCGTCGCGGTATTGACCCGCGTCGAGGGTCCCCCGCTGAACGCGGCGCTCCGTGCGACGGCGCGTCTTCACTTCATCTTCGCGATCTTGCTGGCGATCGGACTGAGTCGATGACCGAAGTGCAGCCGCGTTCGCTTCGCTGGCGTCCGTTCCAACTCCCGATGAGCGCCCGCTTCCAGGCCGCCAGCGGTGTGCTCGATCATCGCGAGGGCGTGCTGGTCCAGATCGAGGATGGCGACGGCCGCTTCGGTACCGGCGAGGCGTCACCGATGATCGGGAACGACGGCGGTACGGCTGCGCACGTCCTCGAGCTGCTGGCCGCCCACGGCGCCGCGCTGGTCGCGAACCCCGATCTGCTCGGCGATGGCCCGGGCACTGCCGCATTGCGCTGCGCCCTCGACGTCGCGATGCTCGATCTGCGCGCGGACGCCGCTGGCGTCCCGATTGCGGGGCTGTTCTCCAAGGAACCCGCCCCCTGGGTGCACGTCAACGCGGTGATCGGTGGCGGTCCGCCCGACGAGGTTGCCCTCTACGGCCGCGAGGCGATGGAGGCCGGCTACGCCGTCCTCAAACTGAAGGTTGGGCTTGCCTCGCTCGCCGAGGATGTCCAGCGCGTTGCCGCGCTGCGAGACGCCTGTCCCGAGGCCACGATCCGGCTCGATGCAAACGGCGCCTGGGAAGAGCGCGAGACGCTCCGTGCGTTCGACGCGCTCTATCCGTACCGCATCGAGTTGCTCGAGCAGCCAACTGCTCCGCACGACATCGAGGCGCTAGCGCGGATCCGCCAGCGCGCCCCGATGCGCATCGCCGCTGACGAGTCTGTCGACACCCCCGAGGGCTTCGAGCGTGTGCTGGAACTGCGCGCTGCCGACTTCATCGTCCTGAAGCCGATGTTCCTCGGCGGGATCACGCCCTCGATCGCCCTCGCCGAACGCGCCGCCGAGCGGTCGATCGGGGCGTTCGCCACCACCACCTTCGATTCATCGATCGGCATTGCCGCGTCGTTGCACCTCGCGGCGGCGCTGCCCACCGACGCGGCGCAGGGCCTCGGTACTGGCGCCCACCTCGGAGCTGATGTCACCGCGACCACGCTGATCGCGCGCGCCGGCCGGCTGGCACTACCGTCCGAACCGGGACTGGGGATCGCGCCGGACGTCGACGCGCTCGAGGCGGTTGCCACCGGGCCGTGGACCGAGGTCGCAGTCCGCGCGTGAATGCGCCCGCACTCGTGCTCCGCGACTGGGTCGCGCTCCGCGCCGCCACGCATCCCGCCCACACCGCGATCGAGGCTCCCGACGGCGCTCGCCTGAGCTACGCCGACCTCGAAGACCATGTATCGAGGGCAGCCGGTTGGCTGCGCGCGCTCGGCGTGGCGCCCGGCGACCGTGTCGCGCTGCTGGCCGCCGCGAGTGTTGAGTTTGCCGTCCTCGCGCACGCGATCCCACGCTCCGGCGCGACGTTGCTCCCGCTGAACGCCCGGCTGACCGAGGATGAGCTCCGCTTCCAACTGACCGATGCCGAGGCGCGTGTGGTCCTCGCCGACGGCGCTCATCGCGCACTGGCGGAGGCCGCCTCCGCTCGAACCCCCGCGCGGATCGAGTCGATCGAGGAGCGTCCGTGGACCGCCGCCCAGGCTGTCCGCGCCGCGACGGAGCTCGATGGCGCCGGCGTACACAGCGTCATCTACACCTCCGGGACGACCGGCTCGCCGAAAGGCGCGTTGCTGACGCACGGCAACTTCTACTGGAGCGCGGCCGCCTCGGCGGAGAATCTCGGTGTTGAGCCGGAGGACCGCTGGCTCGCCTGCATGCCTCTTTTTCACGTCGGTGGGCTGTCGATCCTCCTTCGTTCCGCGATCTACGGGACGACCGCCGTGATCCACGCCGGCTTCGAGGAGCGGCGCGTCAACGCCGCCCTCCGTTCCGAGGGCGTCACGCTCCTCTCCGTTGTGGCGACGATGCTGCGCCGCATGCTCGACATTGACGACGACGCATTCCCGTCGAACGTGCGCGCCGTCCTCGTCGGTGGCGGCCCGGTGCCCGAGGATCTGCTGGTGCGCGCGCGCGATCGAGGGCTGCCCGTCCTCCAGACCTACGGACTCACCGAGGCGGCCTCGCAAGTGGCGACGCTCAGCGACGCCGACGCCCTGCGCAAGCTCGGCTCGGCCGGGCAGCCGCTGCCGATCACCACGCTCGCGATCACCGTCGACGGCCGTGCCGCCGACGCCCTCGAGGTCGGCGAGATCCTCGTCGCCGGTCCGACCGTCACGCCGGGATACCTCAACCGCTCCGACGCGACGGCCGAGGTACTGCGAGACGGCTGGCTGCACACCGGAGACCTCGGCTACCTCGATGACGAGGGCTACCTCTTCGTGTCGGACCGCCGCGACGATTTGATCGTGACCGGTGGCGAGAACGTGTATCCCGCCGAAGTGGAGGCGGCGCTCACGACACATCCTGGCGTGCTGGAGGCGGCTGTCGTCGGTATCCCCGACGCTCGCTGGGGCGCGCTGGTGACCGCACTCGTCGTCCCACGGCCGAACGCAGCGCCCTCCGCGGATGACCTAGTGGCGCACCTGCGAGTCGTGCTCGCCGGTTACAAACTCCCGAGGCGATTCGAGTTCTCCGAGGAGCCACTGCCGCGCACCGCGTCAGGCAAGCTGCAGCGTCACCTCGTGCGAGCCGACCTCCGCGATCGTCTGGCTGCGCCCTAGCTCGCCGCGTCTGGCGGCGGTTCGCCGGTACAGGCGGTCCAGCCCTGCGCCAGCATCACCCGCGCGAACGACGCGCCCGGGCAGTGATTCACCACCAGCCGCCCCTCGAAGCGCCCGTAGACGCGGGTGAAGATGTCGCGGCCGTCCTCGAGTGACGCGAGCGCATCGAGGTAGGCCGTCCGTTCACCCGGCCCCGGCGTGTACAGCTGATCGACCTGCGGGTCGCTCCACAGCGCCGTGCTCAGCACCGCGTAAACGGAGTCGATGCCGGTGCGTACCTCAGCCTGTCGCAGATCGGAGATGCCCTCGCGGGCGCCGGCCTCGCGGAGCATCGCATGCATGCCTCGATGCCAGGCGTCCAGGCGGGCGCCGCCGTCCCCCGCGGCCGCCTCGTAGGCCCCGACCACCGAGGGCAGCTCGAACAGCTCCGGCATCAGCGCGATCAGCTCGTGCACCCCGGCCGCGAAGCCCTCGTCGAACTTCGACACCAGGATCTGCTCGCCGTCGTCCCGCACCAGGCGCCGGAAGCCCTCGATCCCGAGGTCGTCGTTGATCCAGCGCTGCAAGGCGTCCGGATCGACGGGGTGCGGCGCGTGCCCATGCTCAGTCATCGCTGGAGTATCGCAGCGTGTGAGCGCGGCTACGATGCCCATTCTCGGCAACGGCCACGCTCGCCGGCCTGGAGGAGGACAACGTGGAACTGCTGACCAGTCCGTGGCGCGAGCTGTTCGACGTGAACACGATCGAGTGGGGTGTCGTTCCCGTCCGCATCGTGCTGGGCTACATCTTCCTCGATGCCGGCCTTGGCAAGTGGCGTCGAGGGATCTCCGGCACCGGCGACTGGTTCGGCAGCCTCGGATTCCCGTTCCCGCAACCGACGGCGCGACTCGTGGCGAGCCTCGAGCTGGTCGGTGGGATCCTGCTGATCGTCGGGCTCGGCGTGCACTGGATCGCGATCCCGCTCGCCGCGAACATGCTGGTCGCCACCTACGTGCAACGATTCAAGCTTGGCGCGCCATTCCAGGGTGGCGACGTGCAGGGCTACGAACTGGACGTGCTGATGGTCGCCGGCGCGCTCACGCTTGCCCTCGGAGGCGCTGGACCACTGTCGCTCGACGCCGTCCTCGGGCAGTACTAGTCGGGTTCCGACGACCCCTCGGCGGTTCGTCGCTTCGCACCGAGCTGCTCCATCGCTTGCTCGAACACCTCGTAAGGCTGGGCGCCGACGACCGCGTACTGGTTGTTGAGGATGAACGTCGGGATTCCCGTGACGCCCACCGACCGCGCCCAGTCGATCTCCTGCTCCACCTGTGCCCGGTAGCGCTCGTCGGTGAGCGCCTCAGCCAGCGCGTCGGCATCGAGGCCGACCTGGGTCGCGAGGCTCTTCAGCGTCTCCAGTTCCCCGAGGTTGCCCAGGCTGGTGAAGTGCGTCTCGAACATCACCTTGTGGAACTCGTGCTGCTGCTCGGTGGTGCCGTGCTCCTTGGCGAAGGCACCGGCCTGGAGCGAGAGCATCGAGTTGGGCGTGTAGGTCCGCCCGCGGCGGAACTCAATGCCAAGGCTTTCGCCTCGCTCCTCGAGCGCCGACTTCGGAGTGTCCGGCGTCGTCCGAGGTTGCCGGGTACGTCCTTCCGGCGGAATCGACGGATCGAGGAAGAACGGCGCCCAGTCGACGTCGATGTCCCATTCGCGCTGTAGCTTTTCGACCTCGACCAGGCCGACGTAACACCAGGGTCAGATGAAGTCGCTGACCACCGTGATGGTCGTCCGGGCGTCGGGTTCGGCTGTGGTCATGTGTTCCGCCTCGCTTACGCATCGTCAGGGTACGATCTTCAGGCGAACTCGGGGATCGGATCGGTGACATGCGCTGGACCACGGACCCCGCGATCGAGCACGGCGTCGTCGACCGCGGATTCGCGCTCGACCTCGAAGACCACGTCGCGCCCGGCGTTCTGCTCACGCCCGAGGCCGCCGAGGGCCCGCTGCCGCTGGTGCTGGTCGGACACGGGCGCACGCTCCACAAACGCCACACCGCGCCGTACTCCGTGGCTCGCCGCCTCGCGCGTCGTGACCGGCTCGCGGTCGCGCTCCTCGATCAACCCGGCCACGGCGACCGGCCACCAGCCGAGGCTGCGGCGCCTGACGAGGATCGGCGCCACATGGCGCTCACCGACTGGACCGCGGCCCTCGATGCATTGACCGCGCTGCCGGAAGTGGACGGCGAGCGCGTTGGCTACTGGGGGCTGTCGCTCGGCACGGAGTACGGGCTGCCGCTGGTTGCGGCTCAGCCGCGAATCGGTGTCGCCGTCCTCGGGCTGTACGGAGCGCCCTCGAACGGGACGGGTGACGCGGCGCTTGCCGCGGCAGCGGGCATCAGCAGTAGCGTGCTCTGGGTGATGCAGTGGGACGACGAGCTGTTCGACCGGGACGGTCGGCTCGCGCTGTTCGACGCGCTCGGTTCCGAGGACAAGCGGATGCTCGTCTACCCCGGCGGGCACGACGACACCCCTGACGAGGGACTGCGTCTCGCACGAGAGTTCCTGGTGCGCGGCCTCGCCGAATAGGTCCGCTCGGGTGGGACGCCTCGGTCAATCCTTGCGCCCGGAGACCGCCAGCCGGAGCCCGAGGCCGATCATCACCACCCCGCTGCCCTGACTCAGGAGCCCGCGCCGTAGATGACGGTCGATTGCTCGACGAGCGTCCCAATGCCCAGCGCGACCAGCAGCACCTGGCTGTACGAACCTCCGGTGTTGCCGAGCACCGTGATGAACGCAGCGCGACGTCCGAGGTGCACGCCCCGGCTGATCACGAACAGCACGCTGGGTCCCGCGATCACGATCAGCACGAACGAGGCGAGCGCGAAGATACGGATTGCGTAGATCGAAGGCAGACGGCAGCACCCTGGAGGTCAGTCGGGGAGGAAGAGGTACTCGATGCCCATCGTCACCGCAGCGGCGGTGATCACCGCCACGCCGAGCCGGAAGGTCCACGGACGTAGTGGGCCCAGCGGCAGCGTCAGGCCGCCGAGGATTGCGGCAACGCCGCCGTACCAGCTAAGTAGCAGTAGTTCGAAACTCATCACGCCCCGGTCATGATCGTCCGCGATTCCGTGACGATCAGGTCTACGGGCCGATCGTGCTCCTCGCGGGGAACTTCGTCCACTAGCTGCGCTTCGAACGCCAATCCGATCGTCGTCGCCCGCCCGTGACTGGCGAGGGCAGCGAGTGTCCCGTCGTAGAAGGCGCCGCCGTAGCCAAGCCGGTACCCCGCGCCGTCGAAGGCCAACCCCGGGACCAGCATCACGTCGACCTCGGCAAGGTCGACGGTGCCACCCAGCGCGGGATCGGGCTCGCGGAGGCCGAGCGGACCGGGGACCAGCGTCTCGAGGTCGAAGATCTCAATGTGCTCAAGGGTCCGCCCCCGTACCCGCGGCGCAATGACCCGCTGCCCACGCGCGAGCAGACCGCAGATCAACTCCTCGGTGCCCACCTCGCTGCCGATCCCAATGAAACAATGGACCAGATGGGCCGTCGCCACGAGGTCGTGGGCGACCAGTCGGTCGCCGATCGCGCGGGTCGCCGCGTCCCGCGACGAAACGGAGAGCGCGTCACGTCGCGCACGTGCGGAACTCCGCAACGCTGCTTTCGCGGCGGTTACCAGGACGCGGTCCGAATCATCGATCGCCATCGAGCCAGCGTACGACCGGGCTCGCCAACGGGCCGGGGGGAGGTCGCCGGTCCGGGGTCGCGCGGTATATTAGCGCCGCGAACCACACAGCAAGGAGACCCCCATGGCCGAGCCTACCTTCGACAACCTGCTGATCGACCGCGTCGGCACCGATGACCGCGTCGCGCGCATTATCCTCAACCGCCCCGAGAAGATGAACGCCCTCTCGCAAGAGCTGCTCTTCGAGCTGCGCGACGCCCTCGAATACCTCGAGACGGACGACAGCGCCCGCGTCATCATCCTCAAGGGTGCCGGTCGCACGTTCAGCGCCGGTTACGACCTCACCCCGGCGCAGGGCACCGGCGCCGACGCCGTCGTGCGTGCTTTCAAGAACCAGGACGACCAGGGGCGCCGGCTCTGGCAGGGCGTGCGCGCGGGCATGCAGCGCATCACCAACATCCACATGTACTACTGGAACATCCAGAAGATCACGATCGCCCAGGTGCACGGCTACGCGATCGCCGGCGGCTGCGAGCTGTCGATGATGTCCGACCTCGTCACCGCGGACACCAACGCGAAGTTCGGCCACCCCGGCCTCCGTTTCGCCGGTACCCGCACCTCGATGATCCTTCCGCTGATTATCGGGATGCGGAAGGCGAAGGAGATGTTCTACACCGGCGAGAACATCTCCGGGACGGAGGCGAAGGAGATCGGCCTGATCAACTACGCCTGGGAGTTCGACGAGCTCGAGGACAAGACGATCGCCCTCGCGGATCGGATCGCGAACCTGCCCGCCGATCACCTGGCGATGCTGAAGATCCACATGAACCGCTTCTACGAGAACATGGGCATCTACAGCTCCGTGCACTCCAGCACCGACCTGGATGCGGCCGGTACCTTCACGAGTCAGTCCTACCAGTGGAGCGACAAGATGCGAGAGGGCGGCCTGAAGGAAGCCCTCGCGTGGCGCGACGGTCCGTACCAGGACTACTCGGCGGCGCCCCGCGACTAACGTCCAGCGGCGCAGCCGCATTCCGAGGTAGACGAACGGAGCCCCGCCGATTGGCGGGGCTCTTCGTTCGTCCTCGAGACCGCGCGCGTTCAGCGGGCGTCAAGGTCGGATCCAGCACTCTCGGCGCGCCGGTCCAGCCGGAACGGCGCGATCGGAGAGGACGAGGAATGCAGAATCCAGCACGGACGGTCGCCCGAATCGCGGGTGGCCTCGGAATAGCCGCGGTCGCGACAGTCGCGATTGCCTGCAGTAGTTCGACTAATGCGACCGCGACACCGGAGAACGGCGCCGCAGTCGACTGCCCAACGACCGGTGAAGAGTTCGAGACAGCGCGGCTCTACATCGAGCACAACGCCACTGACGAGGACACCGGGGTGCATGGCCTGTTCGGCGGCGTCGCCTAGTCGTCGCTCTGCCTTCGCGACCCGCAGGGCGAGTTGATCCTGACCGTCTCGCCGCAGGCCCAGCTTGGTGATCTCACGCTGTCCGACCTGTTCTTTGAATCCCGGGAGCCACCGAATGACGAGTTCTCGCTGAACGATCGCCGCACCAACTTCCCCGAGGGCCAGTACACCGTTACCGGCGTCGACTTCGAGGGCACGCCACGGGTCGGCACGGCCCGCTTCACCCACGACATCGCAGTCGAGCCCGAAATCACCGCGCCCGAGGTAGGCGAAGAGCCGGAGGTTGCTCCGACTGTCTCGACGGACCGCCTGATCGTCCGCTGGGAGCCGGTAACGGAGGCCGTCGCCGGCGGCGACGTGGAGATCACCGCCTACGAAGTGATTGTCACCAAAGAGGAGCACGAGGACCCCGATGGCTTCTCGCGTCCGGTCTACGACGTGCACGTGCCGTCGGACATCACCTCGCTCTCGGTCCCCGTTGAATTCCTCGAACCGGACACCGTCTACGAGCTTGAGGTGATCGCGATCGAGGCGAGTGGCAACCAGACGATCTCCGTAGGCTTCTTCCGCACGGAGTAGCTGCAGGCCTCGAACGTTCGAGGACACAAAGGAGCCCCGCCGGTCGGCGGGGCTCCTGTCGATCCAACGGCGGTTCGAGGGTTAGTCGAACATCAGCACCGTGCGTGCCACGGAGCCGCTCTTCATGTCGGCGAACGCCTCGTTGATCTCCTCCAACGGACGGGTCTTCGTGACCATCTCGTCGAGCTTGAGGCGGCCCTGGCGGTAGAACTCGATGTACTGCGGCATGTCCACCTTGAAGCTGTTCGAGCCCATGCTGGAGCCCTGAATCTTCTTCTCGCGGAGGAATTCGTTGCCCGGGATCTCGACGTTCTGACCGATCGGAATCATCCCGATCACCGTCGCGGTTCCGCCGGAGCGGATCGACTGCCAGGCCTGCTCGGCCGCGACCTTGAGGCCGATCGCCTCGAAGGAGAAGTCCACACCCTGACCGCCGGTCAGCTCGCGGATCTGGTCGACCGGGTCGCCGAGCGACGCGTCGACACTGTGCGTCGCGCCGAGTTCACGGGCGGTCTGCAGTTTGTGCTCGACCATATCGACGGCGATGATCATTCGCGCCCCGGCGATGCGCGCGCCCTGGATCGCTGAGAGGCCGACGCCACCGGCGCCGAAGACGGCCACGGTCGAACCGGGCGTGACCTTCGCGGTCTTGAGCGCGGCACCGACGCCGGTCGTCACGCCGCAGCCGATCAGCGCGGCCTGGGCGAACGGGAAGTCCTTGTCGATCTTCACGATCCCGTTTTCGTGGAGCAGCATCTGCTCCGCGTAGGAACCGATGCTCGCGAACTGCGTCAGCATCTTCCCGTCCTGCGAGAGGCGCGGCCCCTGTTCGGCGGTACGCGCTGGGCGGTTGCTGCAGAGGTGGGTGCGCCCGGTCAGGCAGTAGTCGCACTGACCACAGAAGACGGAGAGGCAGGCGATCACGTGGTCGCCGGGCTTCACCTCGGTGACGTTCGGGCCAACCGCCTCGACGACGCCGGCGGCCTCGTGTCCGAGGATCGCGCGGTTGGGCATCGGGTAGAGGCCCTCGATGAAGTGCAGGTCGCTGTGGCAGACGCCGCTTGCGGCGGTGCGCACCAGGACCTCGCGGTCGACCGGCTTCGCGATGTCGATCTGTTCGATGGTCAGCGGCTCGTTCACCGCGTTGAAGACGGCTGCTTTTGTCATTCGAGGTTCCTCTCGCGTACACGCGGCATGTTCGCCGCCGCCCGTGGTTTCGGGAGCACGATTGTAGTGACGCTGTCCAGCGATGACGGGGAACCAGGCAGAAACCGTCTGGACACGGTCCAGCTTGGGCCGGTAGGGTCTCGCCAAGTCGAGGACCGCTGATGCCACCCGAGAACAACTCGCCCGATCAACCCAACGACCCGGCGCGCTGGGAACGTGAGGCGGCACGCCGCCTCGACAAGGCGATGAGCGCGCCCGACCCCGCTGACCGTGTGAGCGATTACTACCCTCCCGCGCCCGGCCCCCCGGCGACGAGGTGTACGTCGTCGAGACGCCGGCTTCGGACGAACGCCGTGACCTGCTGCGATACGACTCGCCGGCGATCGGCCCGGTAACGGCGGGTGGCGACTGGCGTTCGCGATTCCGTCCGCGCAGCCCCTCTGGTTGTGCGCTCAGCGTGGTCGGCCTCGCGGTGATCGTGCTCGTTGTGCTGCTCGCTTTGAGAGCCTTTTCCGATGGTGATGACGGTGGCACCGTTGGAACGGTCGCCGGGGGCGGAACAGGCGCCGAGGCCAGCGCCTCCGCCGCTCCGTCCGGAACCGCCGGGTCGACAGCCGAGTCAACGCCTGCGGCGCCAGACCGGCAACTCCTCCAAACCGGCGAGGCCGTGATCGACATCATCCTCTGGGAGCTGTACGTCACGACGGATATCAGCGAGGACGATCTCGACTACATCGAGGACCAGCTCCTCGACTTCCTCGACAGCATCTCCGGCAACAGGCCCACCTTCACCAGCAGCGGCATCGATCTGCGGCTGTATGGCGGCGTTCGGATGAACCTCACCGACGCCGGGATCACCGAGGCGTGGGCCAACACCATCTACGAATGCGGCGCCAGCGACGGCGTGCGCGTCATCGTCTGCCCGGCGAACGTTGAGCCAATGCCTGCCGGCGGCGGTGATGTCTGGATGTTCGCGATGGCGTTCGCCGACGCGGTGCCGCAAGCCGACACCGACCATTCCTTCGTCTACTCGATCGTCTTCGACTCCGACGGGGATCCGGCGAACGACTGGCGATTCAATCCGCCCTTCGACTTCGATCTCTTCCAGGGTGCGGATCGCTGGTACCAGCTCGTCTGGAACCACACCGCCGGCCAGTGGTTGATCAGCACGACCCAGGTGAATGCCGCACAGCAGCCCGCCGTTGTCCCGTCCGCGGTCCGCGCGGTGATCGAGGGCGACACGATCGTCTTCTTCATCCCCGCAAGCGAGTTCGCGCTCGATCAGCCGCCGTACCGGATGACCTCGTTCGGGCACGATGGCAACTTCAGCGAGGCCGACCGCGGCGCTGATGTGAGCGGCGTCGACCCGACGGCCCCGCTGACGCTGCCGTCGGCGGACGTCTACCTGGCGATGCCGGAGGCACGCTGAGCGAGGCCGCGCGTCCGCTGCTGGTCGCGTTGCTGCCGGTCCGCAACGGACACGACGATCTCCCGCGCTGGTTCGCGTCCGTCGAGGGCCTCTGCGATGCCGTGATCGCGCTCGATGATGGCAGCACGGACGACACCGGTGACCTGCTCCGTGCCCATCCGCTGGTCCACAGCATCCTCGCGAACCCGCGCCGCGAGACCTACGAGGGTTGGGACGACGCCGTGAACCGCCAGCGTCTGCTCGACGCCGCCGAGGAGCTGAACCCACGCTGGTTGCTGTTCCTTGACGCGGACGAGCGCATCGACGCCGACGATGCGTCCGCGCTGCGCGCCTTCCTCGAGGATGGCCCCCGCCAGGACTGTGCCTACGGCTTCGAGGTCTTCCGGATGGCGGGAGACGGGGACCATTACGACCCGCGCGGCCTCTGGGTCTACCGCCTGTTCGCTTACCGGCCGGGCCTGCGCCTGCCCGAGAAGCGGCTCCACTTCGTCCCGATCCCGCACGACATCCCGCGCCGGCGCGTCCTCCGAACCTCGGTGCGCATCCAGCACATCGGCAGCCTCAGCGACGCGCGCCGCCAGGCGCGGCGGGCGAAATATGCCGAGGCCGATCCCCACGACGACTTTCAGCAGGGCTACGAGCACATCCTCGATGCCCCGCGGAGCGTCGAGCCGTGGCCACGCCGCGACCCGGCGACGGCCATCCTGCTCCCGGTCCACGGCGCCCGGCGACACGACGAGGGCGCACCGGTCCTCAGCGCCGTGGTGATCGCACAGAACGACGAGTCGACGATCGAGCAGTCGCTCCATGCGCTCGTCGCCCAGCAGGTAGACGTCCCCTTCGAGGTGATCGTCGTGACCAGCGGGACCGATCGGACCGCCGAGATCGTGCGCTCTCGGTTCTGCGAGCAGCCGGATCGCCCCAGTCCCCTCGTCCGTCTGATCGAACTTCCTCGACCGGTCCTGCCGGGCGAGGCGCGGAACGCGGGCTGGCGCGTGGCCCGAGGCGACTACATCACCTTCCCCGGATCGCACGTCGAACTGCTGCCCGGCAGCCTCCAGGCGCGGATCACCGCGCACGAGGATGGCTGGGCGATGGTCACGGGTGCCACGCGCAACGGGAATGACTCCCGCGCCGGTTGGGCCTCGTACTTCCTCGATCACTCGACGCTGCTGCCGGGGCGGCCGGCGGGCGAACTGACCGCGGCGCCGACGCACGCCTCGTACGTGCGGTTCCTCCTCGATCGTGTCGGCGGATTTCCCGAGGACATGCGCGCCGGCGAGGACACCGTGGTCAATCTCTCGCTCTTCGCGCGTGGCTACTCCGCCTATCGCGAACCGGCTGCGGCCTTCGTGCACGCCAGCCGCGCCACCACCGGCCGGGCGCTCGCGCGACACCACTTCACCCGCGGCCGCGCGTGGGGACGGATCCTCCTCGCGCGTCAGCCATCGCGAGCGCGGCTGCTCCGACGCAGCGGATCGCGCCTCACCATCGAGGCGCCTCGTCGCGTACGCGCGGTCCGCGCGAACGTGCGGAACTGGGGCACACCGGCAGAACGGGCGGCGCTCAGGCGCGCGCTTCCCTTCGTCACGCTTGGGGCGCTGGCCGCGAATGCGGGTACCTGGTTCGAGCTGTTGTGGCCGACGAGGCGTCGTTCGCACGGCGCGTGACGCTGCGCACACATTCCTGTTTCAACACGTTTATGATTCGCGCGAGCGCTCACCACGCGCGGCGTTCGAGCACGAACGGGGGTTGACGATGGCACTGGGTGGATACGCGAATCGCGTTGCACGCGTCGATCTGACGGCCGGTACCGTCAGTTACGAAGAGATCAACGAGCGGGACGCGCTGCTGTACATCGGCGCGCGCGGCCTCGGGGTGAAGTACCTCCTCGACAACGGCCCGATGGTCGATCCCGACGGCCCCGACAACATGCTGGCGTTCGTCAACGGTCCGCTGACGGGCTCCGAGGCGACGATGAGCGGCCGCCTCGCCGTCGTCACGAAGTCGCCACTGACCGGCACCATCACTGACAGTCACATGGGTGGCTGGAGCGCGGCGCGGCTGCGCTGGGCCGGCTTCGACGCACTCCTGTTCACCGGTCGCTCCGAGACGCCGGTCTACGCCTACGTCGAGAACGGCACCGTTGAACTGCGGCCCGCCACGGACGTCTGGGGCCGCGGTGTCCACGAGACGGTCGCCCACTTCGAGGGCCAGTACGGTCAGCCGGTTTCGGTGATGGCGATCGGCCAGGCCGGCGAGAACGGCGTCCGCTTCGCCTCGATCATCAACGAAGACGACCGCGCCGCCGGTCGAGGTGGCACCGGCGCCGTTGCCGGCAGCAAGAACCTGAAGGCGGTCGTCGTCAAGGCGACCGACGCCACCATGCCGAAGGTCGCCGATCGCGAGGCGTGGAAGCCGGTCCAGCAGCGGGCGCTCAAGACTATCCTCGATAGTGAGGTCACGGCACCCAAGGCCGGCGGTCTGTCGCTCTACGGCACGAACGTGCTGATGAACCCGGTCAACGCGCTTGGTGGGATTGGCACCCGCAACTCGCAAACCACCCAGTTCGAGGGCGCCGAGAAGATCAGCGGCGAAACGGTCCGCGAGACGCTCCTCGTAGGTGATCCGACCTGCCACGCTTGTCCGGTCGCCTGCAAGATCGAGGTGGAGATCACCGACGGCCCGTACGCGGGGCTGCACATGGAGTCGCTGGAGTACGAACCGGCCTGGGCGCTCGGCGCCAACTGCGACAACGACGACCCGCGTGTGCTGGCGAAGCTGATCGACCAGTGCAACGACTACGGCATGGACGCGATTGAGATCGGCAACGTGATCTCGATGTACATGGAAGCCACGCAGCGTGAGTTCATAAGCGGTGCCGGCCTCGCCTGGGGCGACACCGAGGCGATGGTCGAGTCCGTCGAGCAGATCGCGATGCGGCAAGGTCTCGGCGACCTGCTCGCCGAGGGCACCGCGCGCGCCGCGCAGCAGATCGGCCACCCGGAGATCGCGATGACGGTGAAGGGCCAGGCGGTCGCCGCCTACGACCCGCGCGCTATGAAGGGCGAGGCGATCGGCTACGCCACGAGCAACCGAGGTGCCTGTCACCTCCGCGGGTATACGCCGGCCTCGGAGCTGCTCGGCATCCCGGTGAAGACGGACCCGCTGGAGTGGAGGGGCAAGGGCGAGCTGCTGAAGATCTTCCAGGACCTGCACTCGTTCAGCGACTCACTCGACCTCTGCAAGTTCTCGGCCTTCGCGGAAGGTGCGGAGGAGTATGCCGCCCAGTACCAGGTGATCGTCGGACAGCCGATGACCGCCGATGGCGTGATGCTGGCCGGCGAACGCATTTACAACCTGGAGCGCTACTTCAACAACCTCAACGGCTTCGACGGCAAGGACGACACCCTGCCGGAGCGCTACCTGAAGGAGCCGGGCAGCGGCCCCGCCGCGAACTCCGTGGTGGAGCTGGATGAGATGAAGGCGGAGTACTACGCAGCCCGCGGCTGGGAAGACGGCGTCGTGCCGGAATCCAAGCTCCGCGAGTTGCAGATCATCCAGTAGCGGAAGGCCTCGTCCGACATGATCGAGGCCAAGCTCTACGCCACCCTGCGCGCCCTCGCCGGGAGCAAGAGCGTCGCCCTTGAGCGCCAACCCGAAACCGTCGGCGCGGCGCTCGAGGAGCTGATCGACCGATTCCCGGATCTGCGGCCGGGGCTGCTCGCCGAGGACGGAGCCGTCCGTCCCTTTGTCGCGGTGATGCTGAACGGGCGCGACATCCGGCACCTCGGCGGCCTCGACACGCCGATCGAGGGCGACGCGACGCTCGATATCTTCCCGCCGGTCGCGGGCGGAAGCGGGTCGGGAGGTCGGTGAGCGACCGGATCGAACTATCACTGCGCGGGCTCCCGGAGTGGCTGATCCGCGAATACCTGATCGAGCTGGGCGGGGAAATGGTTGAAGCCGATCACGCCGCGATGACCGCTGACGGATGGGCGGTGAGCTGGACCAACCAGCGGGTGTCGATCCCCGGTGGCAGCTTTCAGCTCACGCAGTTCGATCTGGTCTTCAGCGGTGCGGACGCGTCGCGCGTGCACGACGACTTCATGAAGAAAGCGCAGCGCGGCGGGGGCTAGCGGCGTCTCCGGTTCCCGGGTGTCTGACTCGCGGCCAGAGATCGCCCTCCCGACGGCGCGATGGCGCGAGAACGTGCCCGATCCGCGTGATATCGTCGAGCCGTGGCCACCGCTTCCCCATCGCTCACCCAGGCGCCCGATAGCCTCGTAACCGATCCTCGCGATGTCGATGACATCGCCGACGCGATCGAGGAAGCCGGTAGCTTCGCGCTCGATCTCGAGTTCATGACCGAGGGGCGCTACGTCGCCGAACTGTCGCTGGTGCAGGTCGGCTGGGGCGACATCGACGATCCGCACGTGGCGGCGATCGACCCGCTGAAGGTCGATGTCGATCCGATCGTGGACCTGCTCGAAGATCCGGACATCGAGACGATGATTCACTCCGCGCAGGCGGATCTCGCCCTGCTGGGTGGTCAATTCCAGGCGCGCGCGCAGAACCTGGTCGACACGCAGATTGCCGCCGCCTTCCTCGGCATGGGCGATCAGATCGGCTACGGCCCACTCGTGCAGCGGATGACCGGCGTGGAGCTGGACAAGGGCGCGCAGTTCACGGAATGGTCGCGCCGTCCGCTCTCCGACGAACAACTCTCGTACGCCCTCGATGACGTGCGTTACCTCCCGCGCATCTGGCAGATGCTCCGCGAGGAGCTCGACCAGCGCGACCGCCGCGGCTGGGTCGACGACGAGTGCGACCGGCTTGCCGAGGCCTGGTCCCGCCGGACACCGCCCGAGGAGATGTACACCCGCGTGCGTGGTTGGAACGGCTTGAATCGCCGCCAGCTTGGCGCCCTGCGTACCGTCGCCGGCTGGCGCGAGCTGGAGTCCCTCCAGCACAACCGACCGCCCTCGTGGCTAATGAACGACCGCACGATGCTGGAACTCTGCCGCCGCCCACCACGTGATGAGCGCGGCGTCCGCGAGATCCGCGGTATGGGTAACGGCACCGCCCAGCGTTACGGCAAAGAGCTACTCGATCTGATCCAGCAAGGCATGGAAGATCCGCCAGAGGCGCCAGCACGTTCCCCGCGCCTCCCGAACGTGGGGCAGGCGTGGCCGGCGGTGCTGAGCGGGATCGTCCAGACCCGCTGCCGCGAGGTCGAAGTCGCCCCCCGCTTCGTCGCCACCCGCTCCGACACCGACGAGGTGATTGCCTGGTGGCTCACCGGCGACCGCGATCAAGAGCCAGACATCCCGCTCCTCACCTCGTGGCGTCGCGAGTTGGCTGGCCAGGACGTCCTCGACTGGCTCGCCGGCCGCACGACGATCGCCGTCGACGACTCCGAGGCCGGCGTGCGGATCGCTCCGAACGGCAAACCTCGCTAGCGTTTCCGCCGTCGTCCGCTGCTGACATCCCGCCGGCAGTCGCACCCGATACCGTTGACCCGTGACTGGAGGACTACCGTGCCGGTTTCGGTTGATCGCGCTCGTGTATTCGTGCTTAGCAACGCCCGTACGCTGGATCGGCGGCGCTTCGAGTACCACTTCGCCGATGGCCCTGCGGATGGCGTCAGCGCCGCACTCGGGGCGTACCTCAACCCGGACGGTGGCTTCGGCCACGCGCTCGAGCCAGATCTCCGTACCTCCGATAGCCAGCCACTGTTTTGCGAGGTGGGCCTCGCCGCGCTGCACGAGGTTGGCGCCCGGCATCACCCGTGGGCCGCTGCTGCCTGCGACTTCCTCCAGGGGGTCGCGCTGCCGGCCGGTCAGGTCCGCACGATCCTCCCATCGGCGCACGCCGCGCCCCGTGCGAAGCACTGGGAGGCGGACAACTGGACCGCGGATTGGCCGAACCCGACAGCGGGGATCGCCGGGCACCTCCACGCACTCGGTGTTGAGCACCGCTGGCTCGACGCCGCGACGGCGTGGCTCTGGCAGCGGATCGCCGGACCGCCGATCACTGAGGCGCACGATCTCCTCGGTGTGACGACGTTCCTCGCCCACGTTCCGGATCGCGAGCGTGCGGCGCCCGCACTCGCGAAGGTGATGGCGTGGCTGCCGGGTGCGGCGTACTTCCTGCCCGAGCCTTCCGACGACTACGGCGTCACTGCGTTGCAGTTCGCCCCGACGCCGGACGCGCCGACGCGCCCATTCTTCGACGCCCGGCACATCGAGGCGCACCTCGACGCCCTCGAGCGGGCGCAGCAGCCAGACGGCGGCTGGCCGATCACGTTCACCCCGCCAAGCGAGGCGGCGGTCTGGGAGTGGCGAGGCGTCTGGACCGTCGATGCGCTGCGTACCCTCAAGGCCTGGGGGCGGATCTAGAATCCGGATAGAGAAGGGGGGCGTGATGACAGCCTTCACGTTCCGCAAGACGGAAGACCCGGACGATGTGGCCGCGTTCCTCGCGCTCTTCGAGCCGAACGGCGAGCCGTCGATTCATCCACGTCTAGTGGTCGACGAGGGCGAGTGGGACCTGTGGCTGGCCGAGTCCGAAGGCGAACTGGCCGGCGGTGCGCTCTTGCGCGTGCAACCGGATCACACAGGTGCCTTCCGCGGGTTCGAGGACAATCTCCTGATCGACGGGCGGTTCCGCCGCCAAGGCCTGGCGCGCCAGCTCATGGCGGTCACAGAGGCGCACTACCGGGAGCGCGGTCTCGTCGGGATGCAGGCGGGCGGGACCGCCGACGACGTGCCGGCGATCGGTCTGTTCGAGTCGCTCGGGTACCACACGGTGCGGCGGTACACCCGCCCGGAACGCATGACTGCCTATGGCGTGCAGCCCTCGTTACCCCGCGTCACGATGTGGAAAGACTTCTAGCTCCGATCGCCACCGTTCTGTCGCGGTCGTCGCTAACGGCGACCGAGGTGATCTGAAGCGACCGCGAAGCGTCGAGGAGGGTCGAAGACCCGCTAGCGTCCGTGGTATTCGGGCGCCCGCTTTTCTACGAACGCCCTCGGACCTTCCGCGGCGTCCTCGGTCTGTCCCACGACCCAGCGGGACAACGAGGACATGCGGAGCACCTGCTCCATCGTCATGTCGTCGGTCGCGTACGCCAGCTCGCGGTTCGCGCGCACGGCGAGCGGGGCGTGTTCCGCGATCCGTCCGGCGAGCTTCAGCGCGGTCGGCATCAACTCATCCGCCGTGACGACGCGGCTCACGAGGCCCCATTGGAGCGCCGTCGCCGCGTCGATCGGATCGCCGGTGAGCAGCATCTCCATCGCCATCGACCTCGGGATCAGGCGCGGCAACCGCAGCGGCGCACCGCCGCCGGGGAAGAATCCACGGGTGATCTCGGGAGTGCCGAGCATCGCAGTGTTCACGGCGATGCGGATATCGCAGGCCAGCGTCAGCTCGAGGCCGCCGCCAAGCGCCAGCCCGTTGATTGCGGCGATGATCGGCTTGCCTGGGTCGAAGGTGTAGAACGCCTGCGGCAGTCCGTGTAGCACCGTCTCCGGGCCACCGCTGCGGTCGCTGTCACCTCGGGCGCGTTCCTTCAGGTCGGCGCCGGCGGAGAACGCGCGGCCGGTGCCGGTCAGCACCGCCGAGCGCACCGAGTCGTCGTCGCGGACGCGGTGCAGGGCGGCCATCAGGCCGTCCCGTACCGCGCTGTTCATCGCGTTCAGCGCCTCGGGACGGTTGAGGCGGATGGTCGCGACGTGGCCGTTCTGCTCCCAGATGACCTCATCGGCCACGCTAGTTGTCCGCGAACTGCGGAAGCACCGTCTCAGCGAACATCTGCGCCGGGCCGCGGGTGTCGGTGCCGAAGAATTCGATCATGAACATCGTGCAGCCGAGGTCCATGTGCTTCCCGATCTGCTCGACGATGCGGTCGGGGGTGCCGACGATCGCGAGCGGGCCGGTGGGGTCGCCCATGTGGCCGCCGAAGATCTTCTTCGCGAGCTCAATCATCGGGCCGGCTTCGGCCTCGTTGGGGGCGATCGCGACCAGGCATTGCTGCGAGATGCGCACCTCGGAGGGGTTGCGGCCGACCTTGTCCATCGCGGCGCGGAGGGCGGTGACGTTCTCTTCGAGGCGGCCCTGCGAGCCGGCGGGGTTGTTCCAGATCGACGCCTCGCGCGCGGCGAGCGGGAGCGTGACCTGCTTACCGGTGCCGCCGATCAGGATCGGCACCTGGCGCGGCGGCTGTGGCGACGTGACGAGGTTGGTGGCGTTCACGAACTCGCCGTGCATCGTGACGGGCTCCTCGGAGGACCACATCTGCTTTAGCAGCGTGACGGTCTCCTTGAGCTGGCGCGCTCGTGCCGGCGCCTCCGGGAAGGGGACGCCGAAGTCCTCGTACTCGGCCGGCATCCAGCCGGATCCGAGACCGGCGATGATCCGCCCGCCGGCGATGTGGTCGACGGTGGCGATGGTCTTACCCAGGTGCTGCGGGTTGCGCATGCCGGCCGGCGTGACCAGCGTGCCGATCTCGACGCGCTCGGTCTTCGCCGCCAGGGCGGCGATCAGTGACCACGCCTCCAGCATCGGGATCTGGGGGGACTGCGGTCCGTACAGGTGGTCGTTCACCCAGATCGAGTCGTAGCCGAGTTCCTCGAAGAGCGTCGCCGCTGCTTCCGACTGCTCCCAGGTCCGCTTGATCTGCGGGATCATCACACCAAAATGCGGCTTCGCCATCGCCCTGCTCCTCGTTGTGTCGTCGTTCGTGCGCAGACTACCGGATCGCCGGGGCAGACTCCGCCTCCGGGCGGGATCGATGCCCTCGAGGTCACTCCATCTCGCGGAGTGCGGGGAGCCGGACCCAGAGCACGCCGCCGATCACAATCAGCGCCGTGCCACAGACCATCAGCCACTCGCCGGCCCCGATCAGCACCGATGCGCCACCGGCCACGAGCATGCCCAGCGGCATCATTCCCGCAATCGCCAGCGTTACCACGCTCATCACGCGGCCCATCATCTCGTCCGGGGTATGTGTCTGCGCGAGTGTCTGGTTCAGGTTCACCATGACCTCGCCGCCCAGGCCCCAGAGGAACATCATCACCGCCGTGACCACGTACCACTGCGATGCCCCGATTCCGATGACCACGGCGCCGCCGATCGCCAGCGTGATCAGCAACAGCGCACCCTTGTGCCGCAGGTTGCTCATCGAGGCGAGCACGACGGACATGACGAGCATCCCCGCGCTGGTGATCGCGAACAGGATTGAGGCGCCGGTCGCGCTCTGTCCCAGATCCTCTCTGGCGATCTCCGGTACGAGTACGAAGACCGGCCCGAGCATCACGAAGCCAAGCGTCGCCAACAGCACGATCAGCCCGAGCAGCCCGGGGTTCCGATAGATGAAGGTCAGCCCCTCCCGCACCGAGGTCATGAGCGGCGGCCGCTCGGTCGCGCCGTTCGCGGAGGCGGGGCCGCGTGAGACCGCCGGAGCGGCTGGCTGCGATCTGAGGCGCATCATCGTCAGCGTGCTGAGGAGGTACGCGACCGTCAGGATCGCGAACGATCCGCCGATGTCCCAGACATCGATCACGATGCCGCCGACCGAGGCGCCCAGCACCATCGCGAGGTTCTGCCCCATCGTGCGCAGCACGATCCCGTTCATCAGTCGCTCTCGTGGGACCAGCGTGGGAACCATCGCCATCAGTGGTGGTTGCGTCGCCGCCGTCGTGACGCCCGTGGCGAGTGCCATCACGATCGCGAGCCAGACCGTGATCACATCGGTCCAGATCAACGCTGCGATCATGAGCGATACGAGCCCACCCGCGACGTTGGTCCAGACAACCATCTTCTTGCGGTCCAGCCGGTCGGCGTACGCCCCGGCGGGGAGAGTGATGAAGAACGCGGGGATTCCGAGCGCAAAGCTGGTCACACCCGCGAGGAGACTGTTGTCCGAGAGTTCGAGCACCAGCCAGACGAAGACGAAGCGCTGGGTGCCGAAGGCCAGGAAATAGAAGAACGTCGACGTCCAGTAGAGCTGGAACGACCGGATCGCCAGCGTCTGCCCGAGGGGCGACTGCTTGAAGCGCCCGATACGCCCTGCGGCGACCGCCGGATCAGCGTCGGTGCCTCGTTCCTGAAGCTCGGCCAAGGGACGTTCCGTTCGCGAGAGTCGCTATCGATTCGCGTACTATACGCCCGGCACGGCGCCGCGACCCCGTCGGTCGGCTACTTCCGAGGCCGCCCGAGTACCAGCATCTGCCCCGCGATCATCGCGAGCAACGGCGTCGGCACGCCCAGTTCCGAGGCCCGTCGCAGCGGCGCTTCGAAGATCGCGTCGATCTCCATCTCGCGGCCCTCGAGGAAGTCGATCATCGTGCTCGGGCGGTAGGCCGCCATCGCATCGGTGC
Organism: Chloroflexota bacterium; assembly: GCA_027593235.1. GTDB lineage: Bacteria > Chloroflexota > Dehalococcoidia > UBA2979 > UBA2979 > UBA6627. The sequence goes on along the minus strand of JAQCIU010000004.1, from coordinate 15,386 downwards.
GGGTCATCATGCTTTCGACGACGGCGTCAGCATCGAGGCGGGCGGCGACGCCATGGACCTCGAGGTCGGCGTTGCCAGCCGCGCACAGTTCGCGCATCAGGCGCTCGGCGCTGGCGCGCAGTTCCCGGTCGCCCATGACGACATCGGTGGTCACACCGCCGCAGGTGACGGTGAGCCCGTTGAACGGCACGTTCCAGCACAGCTTCTGCCAGCGCGCCGCCAGCAGGGACGGTGCGGTCGGCACCTCGACCTTCGCGGCAGACCAGAGGTCGAGGGCGCGGCCGATCTCGGCGGCATCGTCCCCAAGATGACCGAGGGTCACCGGGCCGTAGTCGATGTGCTGGATGTGCCCGGGCGCGCCGCGATTGATGCAGGTGAAGGCGAGCCCGCCGAAAACCGGCGTGTCGGGGAACCATGTGGCGAACTGCTCCTCGATTCCCAGCCCGTTCATCAGCGCCAGGATGCGAGTCTCGGGGCCGACGCACGGCGCGACGAGGTCACGAGCCGCGTCCATCGCCGTCGCTTTGAGCGCGCAGAGCACCCAGTCGACGGGTCCGATCTCCGCGCTGCTCCTCGCGATCGACGGGGTATCGAGGTCGATCGCGCCGTCGACGCTTTCGATGTGGAGACCGCCCGCGGCGACGGCGTCGTAGTCGCTCCGCAGCAGGAAGTGCACATCGTGCCCTGCCTCGGCGAGACGTGCGCCGTAGTAGCAGCCGACCGCGCCGGCGCCGATCACCGCGACTCGACTCACCTGACGCGACCGCCCGAGGGCACCAGGGCGATCTTCCCGGTCACGCGCCGGCCGGTGATCGCCGCGAGCGCCTCCTCGTACTTCGCCAGTGGGTAGCTCTCGGAGACAAGCGGCTTCAGCCTGCCGCGCTCCCACCAGTCGAGGAGTTCGCGCAAGGACTCGCGGATCAACTGCGGCTGGTGCTTCCGGATCTGACCGAGGCTCAGCCCGAGCGCGGCGGCATCCTTCACGAGCAGGTGGTTCGCCGGAATCTGCGGCACGTCGCCGCTGGCGAAGCCGATCACGAGGATCCGGCCGCCGGGATTGATGCAGCGCAGCGATGCGCGGAACGCGTCGCCGCCGACGGGGTCGTAGACCACGTCCGCGCCGCCGGTCAGCTCGAGCACGCGATCGCGAATGTCCTCTTCGGCGTAGTTGATGAGGTGATCCGCCCCATGTGCCCGCGCGACCTCAAGCTTCTCGGGCGAACTGGCCGAGGCGATCACCGTCGCGCCGAGGGCTTTGCCCACCTCGACGGCGGTCAGGCCGACCCCGCCCGACGCGCCATGAACCAGCAGCACTTCGCCACGCTGGAGGCGCGCGCGATGTTGGAGCGCGAGGTGCGAGGTCAGGTACACGACGGGGAAGGTTGCCGCGGTAGCGAAGTCCATCGCGTCCGGGATCCGGATCACGTCGGCCTCGTGCGCGGCGGCGATCTCGGCGTAGCCCCCGTGATCGAGGAGTGCCAGCACCCGGTCGCCCGGCGCGACGTTGCTCACGTAGATCGCCGCTTCCCGGACGGTGCCGGCGACCTCCATTCCCGGTGCGAATGGCAGCGGCGGCTGTTCCTGGTACTCACCGCGGGTGATCAGCGTGTCCGCGAAGTTCACGCCCGTCGCGTGCACATCGATCAGCACCCCGCCTGCCTCGAGGGCCGGCGGATCGACCTCGACGAGCCGCAAGCCATCGACGCCGGACAGCTCCTGACAGTGAACCGCCTGCATCGGACTCCCCTCGCGATCCTTGAATTGGCCTGATTGTACGGCCCCGCGCGAGGCGACCGAGCGTGCGGACGCGCGCTAAGATGCGTCGATGGCATCCGAAGTGAGACGCGAGCAATTGGACGCGTTCTGCCCGCGATTCCACCACGCGGTGGAACTGATCGGGCGGCGCTGGTCCGGCGCGATCCTCCGCGCGATGCTCAGTGGCGCGACCCGCTTCAGCGAGATCGCCGCCACCGTGCCCGGTCTCAGTGATCGGCTCCTCTCGGAACGGCTCAAGGAGCTCGAGTCGGAGGACGTGATCCTCCGCACGGTCCATCCGGAAACCCCCGTCCGCATTGAGTATCAGCTCACCGACAAAGGGCACGCGCTTGCGCCGGTGATCAATTCGATCTCGGCCTGGGCCGAGGAGTGGCTGCCCGAGCCCGTTCACCCCTGTGAGGGCAGCGACAGCGATACATAAGGGGAAGTGTGCGTTGCGGCGGGCTCCTTCGGATGCCTGTGAGAGAATCAGAACGGCGCTGGACGGCGATCCGCTGGCAGCCGTGGAACGGAGCACCGGTTGATCATCGAGGAAGCGGTCGTCGCCCGCGGGTCGAAGGAAGATCAGTCCGCCCGAACCTGTGCCGCACTGATCGAGGCGGCCCATTCGCTCTTCGCCGAGCGCGGTTACGCCGCCACCGGCACCGAGGAGATCGTCCAGGCCGCCGGTGTCACCCGTGGCGCGCTCTACCACCACTTCGTCGACAAGCAGGACCTCTTCGAGGCCGTCTACACCAACCTCCAGAACGATCTCCGTGATCGGATTGTTGCTGCGGCGCGGGCGGATTCCACCGCTGGTACCTGGGAGCGGATCCGACGTGGTGTCCACGAGTATCTCGACCACTCGATGGAGCCGACCGTGCAGCGGATCGTGCTCGTCGAGGCTCAGGCGGTCTTCGGCTGGCAGCGCTGGCGCGAGATCGACTCCGAGTACGCGCTGGGCCTCTTGAAGGGCGCGATGGTTGCCGCACGTGACGAGGGCCTACTGATCGCGGGCGACCCCGACACCCTGGCGCACCTGATGCTCGGCGTGGTCAGCGAGGCCTCCCAGGTGATCGCCGATGCCGCCGATGTAGCCGCCGCACGCCTCGAGGTCGGTTGCGACGTCGATCGCCTCCTCGACAGCCTGCGCGCCGTCTAAGCGCCGGTCACCACGTGCCCCTGCCCGCGCCCTTCGACTACGCCTCCGTTACCGCCGAGGACATTCGACTCCGTGGATCCGCCGCGCTTGCCGAGATATCGAGGGCGGTCGACACGCTGGTCGCGATCGCGGACGCGGATCGGACCTTCGCGAACACCCTCGAGGCGCTCGACGAACTACAGAACCGGCTCGGTCAGACGAGCGGTCGCTACGCATTCCTCGCGCAGGTCGCACCCGCGAAGGACGTGCGAGACGCCGCGCTCGTCTTCCAGCAGGAACTCGACGCCTTCGCAACGGCGCTCGGCTTCCGCCAGGACCTGTACGCCGCAGTCCGCACGGTCGCCGATGCGACGGCGACGGACAGCCTCGATCGCGACGCCGCGCGGCTGCTCGAGTTCACGCTCCGTGACTTCCGTCGCAACGGCTTCGACCTCGAGCCGCCCGCCCGCGCCCGCGTCGAGGAGCTGAAGCAGCAACTCGTCGACCTCGGTGTCCGCTTCCGTCGCAACATCGACGAGTCCGACGACGCGCTGCTGCTGACCCCCGATCAGCTTGCCGGCCTGCCAGACTCCTACATCGAGGGCCTGCGCGAAGAAGACACCGCGGAGGGCGCCCGCTACCGCATCTCGCTCGACTACCCGGAGATGTACCCGTTCCTGGAAGCGGCCGACGACGAGTCGCTCCGCCGCGAGCTGTTCCTCCTCAACCACAACAAGGCCGCCGCACCCAACCTTCCGCTGCTCGATCAGGCGCTCGCCGCGCGCGGCGAGGCCGCGCGCCTCCTCGGCTACCCCTCGTGGGCGGACTACATCCTCGAGATCCGCATGGCCGGACGCACCGCCGCCGCGCTCGAGTTCCTCGAGGACCTCGAGCAGCGGGTGAAGGTGAAGGCGGAAGCCGACATCGCGGAACTGACCGCCGCCAAGCGCGCACACCTCGACGATCCGAATGCCCGCCTGGAGATCTGGGACTGGCGCTATTACCAGCAGCGGATTCTGCGCGAACAGCACGAGGTCGATCAGTTCGCGGTCGCCTCCTACTTCCCGCTCGAAGCGACCCTCACCGGCATGCTCGATGTCTACGCCGCCCTCGTCGGCGTCCGCTTCACCCGCATCGAGGACACCCACGCCTGGCACCCCGATGTTCGCCTCTACGCGATCGAGGATGCCGCGAGCGGCGAGCACATCTCGCACGCCTACATGGACCTGCACCCACGGCCCGACAAGTACGGCCACGCGGCGGCCTTCACCTTGCGGCCCGGTCGGAGGCTCGAGGACGGCAGCTACCAGTCGCCGGTCAGCGCGATCGTCGCCAACTTCACCAAGCCGACGGCCACGTCGCCCTCCCTGCTGCGTCACAGCGAGGTGAAGACGCTCTTCCACGAGTTCGGCCACATCCTCCACCAGACGCTGACCCGCGCCCGCTACTCGCGCTTCTCCGGCACCTCGGTGGAGCGCGACTTTGTCGAGGCGCCGTCGCAAATGTTGGAGCACTGGATCTTCGATCCAGCGGTCCTCGCGCGGTTTGCGCGCCACGTCGAAACGCAGGACGCGCTCCCGGCCGAGCTGCTGGAGCGGATGACCGCCTCCCGCAACCTCGCCAGTGGTCTGCACTGGCTCCGCCAGATCTACTTCGCGCGCCTCGATCTCGCGTACCACGGACCGGGCGAAGGCAAGGACAGCGACCGCATCGCCGAGGAACTGCACGGCATCACCGGCTTCCCGTTCCCCACGGATACGCACTTCCAGGCCGGCTTCGGCCACCTCTTCGGCTACGACGCCGGCTACTACGGCTACCTCTGGTCGAAGGTCTTCGGCGACGACATGTTCGAGCGCTTCGAGGAGGACGGCCTCGCGGCCGGCGCCGACTACCGGCGGATCATCCTCGAGCAGGGCGGCGCCGTGGATGCCGCCGACATCGTGCGTGACTTCCTCGGGCGGGAGCCGCGCAACGACGCGTTCCTCCGCGACATTGGCCTCGAGGCATAGGCGGCTGCGCGCCGGGCGTTGCGCTACGCCGACTTTGGTCGGGCCGGCACCTTAAGCTCCGCCAGCAGCCGCTGCGAGACCACGCTGATCTCCTCCACGGCGCGGTTGAAGGCGTCCTCATTCGCCGCCGCCGGCTTCCGAAAACCGCTGATCTTGCGGACGAACTGCAATGCCGCTTCGTCGAACTCCTGCTCGCTCGCCGGTTCGTCGTACGTCCGCAGCCGTTTGATTGATCGACACATCCGAGGTCTCCCCACGTACTCTTCGGTCGCGATCGTAGTCGCAAGCCCGTGATCTCCGGCACTATGTGTTTCTGAAGTCTATGTCGAGGAGCAACCCGTGACCTACCAGGACCTCACGCTCGAGCGTGACGGAAGCATCGCGATCATGACGCTGCGGCGCCCGGAGAAACTCAACGCGCTCGGCGCCGTCTTGCACGACGAGATCGAGGCGGTCTGCGCCGAGGTCGGCTCCGACGACAGCATTCGCGCGCTGATCATCACTGGCGAGGGCCGTGGGTTCTCCGCCGGAGCAGACCTGACCAGCGGTCGGACGACCGATCCGGACGCCGTGCCGCCGCAAGACGAGCGATTGGACGAGTACGGCTGGGTCGGGCGTCAGGCCATGGCCGTCTACGGGCTGGAGAAGCCGACGATCGCCGCCGTCAACGGCGTCGCGGTCGGAGCGGGGATGTCGTTGGCGCTCGCCTGCGATCTGCGAGTCGGGACACCGCAGTCCCGCTTCAAGACCGTCTTCATCGAGCGGAACCTCTCGCCCGACTCCGGGATGAGCTTCTTCCTGCCGCGGATCGTCGGGTACTCGCGAGCCGTCGATCTGATCTTCACCAGCCGCGCGATCCTCGGTGAGGAGGCCTACGAACTCGGCCTGCTCAACCGCCTCGTCACCGATCCCGACCAGCTCATGGACGAGGCGCTCAAGCTGGCGAACGAGATCGCGGTTTGGCCGCCGCTCGCGATGCGCTCCGCGAAGCGCACCGTGCAGCGCAACCTCCAGGCCGACGATCTGTCCGAGGCGTTGCGCAACGAGACTTCCGGACTCCGCTTCTCTGGCCTCTCGCCCAACGACGCGAAGGAGTCGCGGTTGAGCTTCGCAGAGAAGCGGCCGCCACACTTCACCGGTACCTAGCGCCCCGCGCCGGCGGCCAGCGACAGCGGCTACGGCTTGACCCAGCGGTCACGCCAGCCCTCGTCGGGCTGCTCCTCGGCGAACGGCCATGAGGCGCCCCACGTGTCCAGGCTCGCCGCCTTCTTCACCGGACGGCGCCCAACCGGGCCGATCTGGTCGGACGGATAGCCGATCGGCATCAGCGCGAAGGGCACCTGATCCTCGGGTATGCCGAGGAGTTCGCGGATCTCGTCGTCCCAGCGGCGGTGGAACCCCGTGATCACCGTGCCGAGCCCCAGTCCACGGCATGCCAGCGCCACGTTCTGGACCGCCGGATAGATCGTCCCCTGGGATCCCTCGCGGCCACAGACGAAGAGGTGGACCGGCACCTGGCCAATGTTCCTCGCCAGGTCGTCGGTCGATCGGACGACCAGCCGCATCTGGCGCGGAAGCGCGTCGATGTTCGCGGGATCGTCCACGTACTGCTTGCCGTAGTCGGTCCACGTCTGCCAGTACAGCTCACCGATACGCTTTCGCTTCGCCTCATCGCGCACCACCAGGAAATGCCAGACTTGCATGTTCCCGCCCGCCGGTGCGCGAATCGCGGCATCGACGACCTGGAACAGCACGTCGTCCGGCACCGCGCGGTCGGTGAACCGCCGCAGCGCACGGCTGGAGTACAGCGCCTCGAAGAGGCCCGTTTGATCTGGTGACTTGAGTTCCATCGCACCCGTCCCTTCGCCGCTGCACAGCGGCCGTGCCACGACCATATCGGGGAGTCCCCCTGTGCTCACGGAAGCCGCTCGCCGACGCTCAGAGAGAGCGGGGAGCAGGACCGATGACCCTTCGACGCCGTTTCATGTTGCAGCTTGCGCCGATCATCTCCGCGCTGCTGCTCGCCGCCTGTAGCGGCGGGGATACGCCGCCCGCGACGACCGGCACCCCGGGCGCGACCGTGACGCCGGACGCCCCGTCCGCCACGGCCGAGGCGGACTTGGTCTCCCCGTACTCCCTGCCCACGCGGGATGTCGCCTTCTCCGTGCAGGTCCCCGCCGGGACCGTCGGTCCGGTCGTCGTCCGCGTCTTCGGTGCCAGCCAGTGGGAGATCGCGCGCAGCGTCGTGCTGACGCAGGCCGGCGGCGACACCTGGACCGCGACCGTCCCACTCGAGGAAGGCGCACTCGCGCGCTACGTCTACGACCGCGGCGACCTCGCTGATTTCGAGTCGCTCGTCGCGCGCCGCGAGGCCGCCGCGCCGGGCCTCGAGATGATCTGGCGCATTATCCAGGTGGGACCGGAACTCACCGAGGTACACGACACCGTCGCGACGTGGACCGACGCGCCCTCGGATCCCTCCGTTGGGTCCGTCAGCGGCGTGGTCAACGACGCCGTCACCGGACTGCCGGTGATGGACGCGGAGATCGGCGTCGCGGGGATGCACACCGCCACCGACTTCGATGGTCGCTACCGTCTGGACGGCGTCGTCGCCGGGGAACACCTCGTGACGGTGCATCGCGGCAGCGGGGACTACCAGGCGGCCTCGTTGCCCGTGACCGTCCGTACGGGGGCCGATGCCCGCAGTACGTTCGAGGTCGCACCGGCACGCGCCATCACCATCCAGATCCAGACCGTGCTGCCGGAGGACTTCCCGGCAGGTGCCGTGGTCAAACTCTACGGAACCGCCTGGCAGACCGGCGGCCAGTACTACACCGCCCCTGGCGAACCGAATGGCCTCGCGATTCCACTCGCCAGTCCGGTTCGCGGCCGCGAGACGGAACGCGTCCAATTCGCGCTGAACCTCTACGAGGGGCAATCGGTGACCTACCGCTACACCCTCGCTGGTCCCGGCTTGAGCAGCGAACAACAGATGGACGGCGACCAGACCGCCCGCTCTTTCATCGCGAGCCGCGCCGCGCGCACGCGTACCGACCAAATCGACGCCTTTCGGCCGGTCGGAGCGACCGAGGTCGTCCTCCGCACTCGCGTGCCGGATAACACCCCGCCCGACGTGCCGGTGCAGTTCGTGATGGGGCCCGGCCACTGGATGGTCCCCGACGGGAACGGTCAGTGGAGCACCGTGCTGTATGGAAAGCCGGGCGAGGTGCTGGATTACGCGCTGCGGTTGGGTGACGCCGTCACTGCCGGTGCGGACGCCTCGGACGACGCGCCCGAGGGACGGCGGACGCTTGAGGTGCCGGCGACGGACACTGCATTCGGCATCACGGTGACGGATTGGGTCGGCCGGCCAGGTATCCCATTCCTGGAGAAGGACGCGCTCGCCGAGGTCCGCTTCCGGATCTCGGTAGCCGCTGGCACTACGAACAGTGGCAGCGTCCTCACACTCATCGGCACGGGCGACCTCGAAGCCGGGGTGGTGCTCAGCGCGGCCGCGGGCGATCCGACGCTGTACGAGGGCACGGCGACGCTCCCTGCTGGCACTTACTCCTTCAATATCGAACGCGAGGGTGGCGGTGCCGAGTCGAGCATCTCCGTCCTCGAACCCGAGTTCACGGTCGCCTTCGCCGAGGAGACGGTCGACTCCTGGGTGAGCGGCTGGGCCGGCGAGCTTCCGAACGTGATCTCCCGAGACGAGCGATTCCAGGGCGGGTACTACCTGCCCGACTTCTGGAGCCCCGGCTTCGCGGCGCTCACCTCGTCGACCACGGACGCCCTCGAGGGCCGCAGCACCGCGTTGGCGGCACTCTCCTCCATCTGGAGTTACGGCCGCACGCAGCCGGAGCCGTTCGTTGAGAACCGCGCGCTGCTTGCCCCCTCGGTGGCGACACCGCGCGATGCGCTGCTCCAGCAGGCGGCGGATGCACGACGCAACAAGGTTCCGCTTGTACTGGCGCCCCAGTTCAACATGGAGATGACGCCGGACGGCTCCTCGCTGGCCGGGCCCAAGTCGCAGGCGTGGCTGGACGCGTGGCTGATTGAGGCCGAGCGCGTCTGGCTCTGGAACGCAGAAGTCGCCGACGACATCAACGCCGACATTCTCTTGCTCCCCGGGCCGACCTTCCACGTCTTCGACCAGTCAGGTTGGTTCCCGTCGCAGCAGAGCTTCGACGCCTTCGACCAGCGCCTGATCGAACTGATCGCCGAGGTCCGCGAGCGGTTCCACGGGCAGATCCTGGTCCATGGCGGCGAGACCGGCATGGATGCGCCCGGGGCGGCTGATCTCGTGGGTGTGACCACCTTCGATACTGGGCACCCGTCACTGGGCGCCTCGGCGAGTGTTGCGCAGTGGCGCGCCGCCTATGACGCGCTCTTCGCGAGCCGACTCGATCCGATCCACGACGCCTGGGAGCGACCGGTCTTCATCTACCAGCTCCAGGCACCATCGACGCCGTCCGCCGGTGATCCGACTGGCGAATACCAGCAGGCGCGCCAGATGGAAGGCATGCTGCAGGCGCTGGCTGACCGCACCTGGGTGGTCGGCGCGTTGTCCTGGTCCTACGAGATGATCGAAGTGCCTGCGATCGCCGGTGACGGCGTCCGCGGCCGCCTCGCCGAGGCCGTGCTCCAGAAGCACTACGAGCTGTTCAACCCCGAGGACGTTGCGGCCAAGACCTCCGGCTAGTCCGCGGCGGGTCGGCGGAGCGCACGCCGGATGGTTGCCGCGAGCGGAGCAGGGGGCGATCATCGCCCCATGTCCGAACCGCCGACCGAGTCACTCCCCGCGATCGAGGCGCTCGACGACCGAGACGCCGTCGTTGTCGCGGAGATGCCCGATCTCCTGCGCGTCTTCATCAACGATTCGCACTGGTGGCAGAACGCGTCGTTCGCGTTGCCGTTCCTCGGTTTCATCATCTCGGCGGGCGCCGGCCTGCTGATCGGCAACGGCGAGGCGTTGGGATTCGGGCTCTTCCTCGGTGTGGTCACGCTGATTATGGTCCCGGTCGTCCTGCTGACCTGGCGCGGCTCGGCCACCTCGATCGCGTTGCGCGGGCAGGGCGTGGTTGCGTTGCACCATGGCCGCGTGCTGGAGGCATTCACCTGGCACGACCTTCGCCGGATCGAGCGGGTCGAGTACCTGGGGAACGTCCGGCACAAGCTGGTCTACGGCGACGAAGACCGCTTCCTCACCGTCGAGAGCGAGATCGAGGAAGCCGAGGCGCTGGTCGACACCGCCTTCACGCTGTCTGGGCTGCCTCGCCAGGCGGAGCTCCACGCGTGACCTCGGTCGACCAGGTGGCGCTCGATCCCGGCGGTCACGTGCTCACCTCGATTGATGCGTTGGGACAGCCCTACGAGGTCATCGAGTGCGACCCCGATCTCGCCGATACCGCCGCCTTCTGCGAGCGCTACGGCGTGGCGCTCGAGGAGAGCGGTAACTGCATCGTGGTCGCGTCGAAGAAAGAGCCGTTTCGCTACGCGGCGTGCCTGGTGCTGAGCCATACACGGCTGGACGTGAACGGCACCGTGCGCCGGCTGCTGGACGTACGAAAGGCCTCGTTCGCGTCTGCCGAGGAGACAGCGGCGCTCACTGGGATGATGATCGGCGGCGTCACGCCGTTCGGGTTGCCCGCGGATCTGCCGATCTACATCGACCAGCTCGTGCTCGACCTCGAGACGGTGGTGATCGGTGGTGGCAGCCGGTCCCAGAAGCTGCGGGTCCCGCCGGCGCTCTTGCTCGCGCTCCCGGGTGCGCAGGCGATCGAGGGATTGTCGAAGCCGATCGGCTAGCGGCGCTCCAGCGGCGCGTGCGGATCTGGTGGTCGCCGTAGCAACAGTTCGGCCTCGCTGACCGCGGCCCGCCGTTCGGCGGTTTCGCGGCGTCGTTCGTAGGCGGGGTAGAGGGCGACCCAGGCGCGGAACCCGGCGGAGAGCCCCGCGATCACGCCGATCGACTTACCCAACCAGAAGGCAACTGAGACTCCGACCATCGCGAACAAGCTCGAGACGCCGGTACCCAGTCCGCCGATCGCGCCAATAGAGAGCGCGATCAGCACCATCACCAGCACGACCGACCCGCCGGTGATCACGCCGATACCCAGCGCGAGGTAGAGCGCAGGTGTCCCACCGGCGAGCGCGTCGCGGCGTGGCTGCGGGTGGTCGTTGATTTGTCGATCCATCGCGCTCAATTGTAGAGCGGCCCGCCGAGATCGCACCGGCGTGGGCTAGCGGTTATGCGGTCGAGTTCACCCGATCGACGGCGTGCTCCGCCTCGAGCCCGAATGCTTCGGCGATCAGTTCGTACGAGCGCACCCGGTGCGCGAAGTCGTAGGTGATCGTCAGCAACACTAGCTCGTCGACGTCCAGCTCGGTCGCGAGCGCCTCGAGGCGTGCCTTGACCATCGCCGGATCGCCGATCGCGGCTCGCGAGCGCGAATAGACGATGTAGTCGAGCTCCGCCGGGCTGTAGTCGAACGCGAGCGCCGTCTCCACCGAAGGAACGCCGAGCCGGCGGAACCGCATGCAGTAGCGGCTCCAGGACAGCTGGACCGCCTCTTCCTCAGTCGGGGCGCAAAGCGCCGAGACCCCCGCCGAAACGCGCGGCTCCGGGTAGCGCGTCGACGGCTCGTAACGCTCGCGGTACAGCGCAATCGCCCGCGCGCCGGCCTCCGGGTTGATGAAGTGCGCGTACGAATAGGGCAGCCCGAGGGCCGCCGCGATCTGGGCGCTCTCCAGCGACGATCCCAGCATCCACATCTCTGGCTGTCCGGCACCGGCTGGCTGCGCCTGAATCCCGAAGAACGGGTGGCCCTCCGGCAGATCGTTCGCCAGGTACCCAACGAGGTCGGCGACCTGATGCGGATACTGCTCTAGCGGGACCGCCCCGGGCCCGAACGCCAGCGCGTTCGCGACGTGGTGGCTGCTTCCCGGCGCGCGCCCAATCCCGAGGTCGATGCGACCTGGGTGGAGCGTCTCCAGCATCCGGAACACCTCCGCGACCTTGAGCGGGCTGTAATGCGAGAGCATCACGCCGCCCGATCCGACCCGGATCCGTCGCGTCTCCGCCGCCACCTGAGGAATCAGAACCTCCGGCGCGGCGCACGCCAGGCCGTTGCTGTCGTGGTGTTCCGCCAGCCAGTAGCGGTGGTACCCCATCGCGTCGACGGCGCGCGCGAGGGCGATCGTTTCCCGCACGGCCTCGGTGGCGGTCCCGCCCTCGCGGATCGGGCTCTGGTCCAGCACGCTCAGCCGCACGTTGCCTCCACTCGCTGCGCCCGAGGACCGACGACCGCGCGGTCGCCGAGCGGCCGCGCGTGGTCCGCGGATTCGGGGCACGGTATCGTCGGAATTGTACGGGAGCGTGAATCACGCTCGGCGCCACCCGACGCCGGCCCGGATCCACCGAGGGGTGCACATGACCGATCAGATGCCCGGACACGTGCGCGGTCCAAAGACCCCGGACGAGCGGGTCCAGGACGCCATGCACGAGCTGCCATACGGCATCTACGTGATCGGATCATCCGGCGGCGGCCGCCCGAACGGCATGATCGCCGACTGGGTGATGCAGATGTCGTTCAGCCCACGGTTGATCGGCGTCGCCTTCGAGCGCGACTCGTCGAACCTCGCCAATATCCGGGCGAATCGTGCGTTGACCGTCAACCTGCTGGACGACGAAAGCATGTCGCTGGCGCGCAGCTTCGTCCAACCCACCTCCGGTGCCAAGATCCAGGGCCGCAGTGACGGGGCCGCCGCCGTTCGGCACGACAAGCTCGCCGACGTCGATTTCCGTCTCAATGCGAGCGGCTGTCCGATCCTCGATGACGCGCTCGCCTGGATCGAGGCGGAGGCGGAGCAGTTCCTCGAGGTCGGCGACCACGTCCTCGTCGTCGCGCGGGTGCTCGATGCTCGTGTCGAGGGCAGCGGCGAACCGCTGACCTCAGTGGTCACTGGCTGGTCCTACAGCGGATAGCGTCCCCGTCGCGCGACACCCCGTAACTCACTCGAACCTCGCTCTATCGCCGCCCTACGGCGGTTGAATGGCGCGTCGTCGGGGGATACCCGATCTGTTTTCTGACGGATCCGTCGAAATTCGGTCACGAGGATGGCCACGCCCCCCGATCCGCTCCCCAATCCCGCAGGTGATTCGGGGAGCCGAGGACGCGGCGAGACCTCCCGGTAGTGCGGAAGCGACGGGAACGAACGATGTCGGCGACTGGCAACCTCGCGCAGATCGATGCGCTGATTCGCACCCCGGTACAGCCCGCCGAAGCCCCGTTCGCCGTGCACGGCGAACGGGGACCCCCGAGGGCCGGCAGTTCATCGAGGGCCTGCGATCGCGCATGCGCGCCGCCGGGCATCCGGAGCACCGCGTCCCCTCCGCCGACACCCGCGTGGTCCTCCACGTCACCTCGCACGACGATCCGCGTCCGTTCCGGCGCGGCAACGCGGCGACCTTCGTCGTCGGCATCGTGGAGGCGCCGTCACGGCCCCCGGATCTGCTCGCAGCCGCGTACCCCTACCTCGTACGGTCGCTCGCCAATCTCGGTCTCTACCTGCTGCCCGGTACCGGCCTGCCGCGCCCGGTCTTCCTCACCCTCGAGCAGGGCGTCTACGAGATCACCGACGATGCACCAGACGCCTATTTCGACTCCGTCTACGACCATGTCGCCCCACTCGCGCTGTCACGGCTCGTCATCGCGAACGAGTTCGAGCCCGACCTGCCGCTTGATGCCGCAACCGGCGATGAGTTCACGCGCGGTCTCGCGCGGGCCGGTCAGCGCCTCGACGAGCTGGGCCTGCTCCCGGCGCCGTTCCCGCTCGAGGAGATCCTCGGTCCGCGCGAACTGCGGCACGTGCGGATGCTCTTCAGTATCGGTGGCCTCAGCTACGGCAACCTCAGCGTGCGGCGTGACGCGTCGACATTTTGGATGAGCGGAAGCGGCGTCGACAAGTCCGCGATGACCACCATCGGTCGCGACATGCTCCTCGTCACCGGGTTCGACATCGAGGCCCGATCGATGCGTCTCAGCGTCCCGGCGGACCTCGCGCAACCCGCGCGCGTGTCAGTCGATGCGATCGAGCACTGGATGATCTACCACCGCCACCCCGAGGTGGGCGCAATCGTCCACGCGCATGCCTGGATGCCGGACGTCGTCTCGACGCAGATCAACTACCCCTGCGGAACCATCGAACTGGCGAACGCAGTCGCCGACCTCGTTGCGGCCGCGCCAGAGCCGGGCCGTGCGGCGATCGGCCAGAAGAACCACGGACTGACGATTACCGGCCCGAACCTCGACGACATCTTCGATCGCATCGAGGGCGCCGCCCAGTCGCGCGTCCCGATGGCCGCGTAGCCGCCGAGGTCGTCGCCGCCGCGCCAGTTGCCGATGTGTGCAGTCAGATTGAGGTGGGGCGGCCGTCCGAGCCGGACCGGCCGTCAGTTGCTACGGCGCTGCGACCCAGCTCACCGCAACTTCGCTCACCTTCCCGAAGCCACAGCGTTGCGGATCGGGGTTCACGAACGGCGTGCCATCGATCGTCTCGACGACGTAGTCACCGCCAACGGGGTCGTGCCACGAGGGTGCATCGCACCACGTCTCGCCAACCTCGGCGATCCGCAGCTTGCTGACCGGGACCAGCCAGCTCTGGTAGTTGATCACCTGCACCCAACCCGGAGCGCCGCCACCGGAGTTGCCACCACCGCCACCGCCACCCGTCACGGGCGCCGGCTTCGCGTCGCTGAGGTACTTGTCCAGCACCCAGCTTGTGACTTCTCCGTCGGTGACCAGCGTCCAGTCGGCGCAGTCATCTCCGCTGGTTGGCACAACCTCCAGGGCAGTACCTTCCGGCCAGACCGCGTCCAAACGCGCCTCTGGCTCACAGGCAGTGCGGTGACTCACGCCACCGCCGCCTGTGTTAGCGACATAACGTTGTAGCGCGTCGTCGATCCCGTTGCCGTCCAGATCGCCGCCATCCAGCCGCGTCTGCACCCAGTCGGGCAGCGTCGAGGTTGGCGAAGCGTCGGGCCCGCCGGTCGCGACAGCGGTCGCGCTACCGTCGGCGTTCGGGGTCGCGGTCGCCGCGCCGCTCGAGGTCGAACAGGCAGCGGCAAGCAGGCCAATCACGGCCAGCGACAATCCGGGGAGCGTGCGCGGTGAAACCCTCATCGCGTACATCATCGGCACGCAGATCAGTCTCTGAAGACCCTGAGCCCCTCGAGTGGGAGTACGAGTGAGAGTAGGTGCAGCCCTACAGGCCTGAAGGGCCATCCCAGCGTCCGCGGCGGACGAAGTCGCCCACGTCTATGCGACGATCGCCGCGTCCCACGGCGCGGCCGTCTCGGGGGTAACCGAACGTCAGCGCCATTGCGACCGTCGCATCCGCGGGGAGACCTAGGTGACTGGTGTCTTTCGAGGCTCGCGTCTGAGTCGCTGAGGGGGGAAGATCAGCGAACGGGGGTT